>CAZETS010000018.1:0-75558 GCA_964515335.1 uncultured Spirochaetaceae bacterium | reverse complement strand
GCTGCACGGTAGCGGGGGCGACGCCGAGCTCTCGGCTGATCTGACGAAGGCAGGAGCCTCCGACCAGCCGATGAAAGACCCTCTCGAGGAGGTTCGTGTACCGGAGCCAGTAGGTGGGTGAGAAGGTCTGTGAACTGAAGCACCGGCCGCAATGTTGACACTGGTACCGCTGAACCTTGTGGGGGTGGCGCTTCCGCGAGAAGAAGCCCTTCTTGCGAAAGCGCCAGGTGGCCGGATCGGCTCGGGAATCACAGTCCGGGTTGGGGCAGAAGAAGCGTGTGCGTCCCGATCGATTTCTTGCCATGAACCGAGATCAAGCAGAAATCATGCCAGGCACAATCCTCGATCCACCGTTCAACCAGAGGGGTCGAGCGCGCACCGGCCGTCGGTCACGGGCAGCCTCACGGTGAACCGCGAGCCCTCGCCCACGCGACTGCACACGCCGATCGCGCCGCCGTGATCCGCCACGATCTGGTGGGAGATCATCAGACCGAGTCCGGTTCCCTCGTCGGGGTCCTTCGTGGTGAAGAAGGGGTCGAAGATCCGCTCGACGTGCTCCTCGGGAATGCCGCGCCCCGAGTCCTCGACGACGATCTCCACCTCGTCGCCGCCGCCGGCCGGCGGACCGACGCGCAGCTCGACGCGCCCGTCCTGGGGCGTGGCCTGGAGCGCGTTCAGCAGCAGGTTCAGCAGCACCTGGTGGAGGTGTTCGCGCACCCCGAGCACCTTCGGCGTGTCCGGGTCGGCGACCAACGAGAGGACGAGGCCCGTCGTCGCCACCTCGCGCTCGAGCAGGCCCACCACCTCCTGCGCGAGGTCGCCCAGGTCGACGAGGCTGCGCTCGGCGCTCGGCGTCTCGCTGCCACCGTGGGCGAGGCGCGACATCGTCGCCACCAGCCCGCGGATGCGCTCGAGCTCGCCGGTGGCCAGCTCGTGGTACTCGCCCCAGAACGACTCGTCCTGCTCGCTGCGCTTCTGGGGAGCGAGGCTCAGGAAGGTCTGGATGGAGACCAGCGGGTTGTTGATCTCGTGGGCGAGCCCGGCGGCCAGGGTGCCGAGCGTGCCGAGGCGGTCGGCCCGCAACACCTGGGCACGGGAGCTGCGCAGGTCGTCCACCAGCCGCGCGTTCTCGAGGGCGATCACCGCCTGCATGGCGAGCCCGTCGAGCAGCGTGCGGTCGTCGGCCCCGAAACGGCATCCGCCGCTGCGGTTGTCCACCGCCAGCACGCCGATCACGCCCTTCTTGCCGACGAGCGGCACGGCCAGGATCTCGTCGGCCGAGACCTCGCGCACCCAATCCTTCACGCCAGGCTCGAGCGAGGCGATCGCGTCCGTCGCCAGCACCTGGGAGTTGCCCGCCAGCAACGCATCGAAGAAGTGCGGCGCTCGCTTGCGGGTGAGATCGATCTCGCGAAGCTGCCGCGCCACCTCGTCGTCGTGCGGGGCGAGTCCTCGCCAGGCCAGCCGCTCATCGCCGTTCTCGAAGAACAGCAATGCGGCGCCGTCGAATCCGAGCTCGCGGTGCATGGCCCCGAGCAGCACCTCGACCAGCCGGTCGAGGTCCGTCTCGCGATGCAGCGATCGCGACAGGCGGTTGAGCAGCGTCAGCTCCTCGAGCAGCGCCGAGCGCTCGCGCTCGAGCGCGTACATCTCGATCGCCCGCCGCAGGGTGAGCCGCATGTCCTCGGGCTCCCAGGGCTTGGCGACGTAGCGGTAGATGCTGCCGTCGTTGATGGCCTCGCCGAGGATGTCGACGTCTCCGTAGGCCGTGACGAGGATGCGGATCGTCTTCGGATCGAGCTCACGGACACGGCTCAGGAACTCGACGCCGGTGACGCCGGGCATCCGCTGGTCGGACAGCACGAGCGCAACCGGATTCTCGTTGAGGATCCGGAGCCCCTCGTCGGCGCTCGTCGCAGTGAGGATCTCGAACTCGCGACGAAAGGTGAGCTCGAAGATGCGCAGGTTGTCGGGCTCGTCGTCGACGTACAGCAGCGGGAACTCGCGATAGTCGAGTAGCTGCATCGGCTTCGGTCGCACGCTCGTCCTCCGCGCCGGCCCGGCCGCCGGGGCGCGCTCCGACTTTTCGGCGACCCGCCCGGCCCGATTGAGCGGCTAGCGCCGATTCCGGTCGGTCAGGAACCCGAAGCCCGCCCTCCCCGGCTCCGCGGACGACGGATCGCTCGAGCCTGTCGGCACGGGGCGGGCCGACCGCTTGCGCGGTCAGCCCTCGGCGAGTTCGATCTGCCGAACCTTCACGCCGGCCTCTGAGAGCAGATCGAGGGAGGAGCCCCCGAGGGGGTAGGAGGCGTTGTAGACCACCTCGGCAAGCCCCGCGTTGATGATCATCTTGGTGCACTGCAGGCAGGGCGAGAACGTGGTGTAGATGGTTCCGCCGCGCAGGCTCACACCGTGGTACGCGGCCTGGATGATGGCGTTCTCCTCGCCGTGCGAGCACAGGCACTCGCCGAGCGCGGTGCCTCCCGGCGCCAGGTCGTTGCAGCGCGGACAGCCGCCCTCGTTGCAGTTGCGGGTGCCGCGGGGCGTACCGTTGTACCCGGTCGAGATGATCCGACGGTCGACGGTCACCACGGCGGCGACCTTGCGCTTCACGCAGTTGCTGCGCGACGCCACCACGCGCGCGATGCTCATGAAGTACTCGTCCCAGGTGGGCCGGTCGAAGTAGAGGCTCTCTCGAAACAAGCGGTGGATGGCCTCGTGGAGCGCCGCGAGAGCGCCGGCGTTCTCGATCACGAAGTCGGCCAGTGAGCGCACCGCGTCGAGCTGCTGCGCGGCGCTGTCGGCGCTGCCGAGCTCGCGCGCCTCGAGGTCGCGCATCTGCTCGAGGGTCTCGGGGTCGCCCGGACGCCCGCGAGCGCGCATGCGCTCGAAGCGGGTCTCGATCGGTGCGTCCACCCAGACCAGCTTGAAGTCGGGATGCCGATCGCGCAGCGCCTCGACCTCGGCGGGGTGCCGGATCGAGTCGATCGCGTAGTTGCGGTCCGGCAGCAGCCGCTCGCCCAGCGTCTCGGCCAGGGCGCCGGGCCCGCCCCTCGCGCGCAGCTCGCGACCCAGCTCGATCATCCGCTCGCGGCTCTCGGACTCGCCGCGCCGCGCGAGCTCTTCGCGAATCACGTCCGACAGCGAGTGTACGTAGAAGCTGCGCTCGGACAGGTAGGCGACGAGCTCGCCCTTGCCGGCCCCGTTCGGACCGGAGACCCCGATGATCATGGCCCGCCCCCCAAGGTGGGCAGCAGGATAGCAGGCCGCCCCGCCGCGTGACGGGCCGATTGCAGCCACGCCACCGCTCTGGCACGCTGCGCAGCCATGCGCGTCCTGGTGACCGGAGCCAAGGGATTCGTCGGCGTCCGGCTGGTCGGTCGGCTGGCGGCGGACGGCCACGATCCGATCGCCGTCGACTTCGAGGAGATGGACGTCACCGACTCCGAGGCGGTGCGCGCCACCGTGTCCGCCGAGGCCCCGGACGCGATCGTCCATCTCGCCGGCATCGCGTTCGTGCCCGAGGCCGACGCCGATCCGGCCCGCGCCTGCCGGATCAACTTCGGTGGCGCGCGCAACCTGATCGACGCCGTGGCCGCAGCGAGCCGGCCGATACGCGTGCTGCTGGTCGGCTCGGGCGAGCAGTATGCGCCCACCGATCCCAGCGCTCCGCCCGTCGACGAGGAGGCGCCCCTCGAGCCGACCTCGGTGTACGCGCTGGCCAAGACCGCCGCCGATCTCGCCGGCGAACTGGCCGCCGCGCGTGGGCTCGACGTCGTGCGCGTGCGCCCGTTCAACCACACCGGCGTCGGTCAACGGGACGTCTTCGTCGCGCCGGAGTTCGCCCGCCAGGTCGCCGAGATCGAGGCGGGCCGGCGCGAGCGCATGACGGTGGGCAACCTCGAGAGCATCCGCGACCTCCTGCACGTGGACGACGTGGTGGATGCCTACGTGCGACTGCTCGACCCCGTGGTGCCGGCGCGCGTCTACAACGTGGCGAGCGGTGTGGGGACGCGGATCGGTGACCTGATCGAGATGCTCCGCGAGCGCAGCGACGCCTCCATCGAGGTGGCAGGCGACCCGGCCAAGCTCGGCCGACCGGCGAACGCGCGGGTCGGCGACGCCCGGCGCCTGCGCGAGGCGACCGGCTGGAAGTGGACCCGCTCGATCGACGACACGATGGGCCAGCTGCTCGACGACTGGCGGGTGCGGGTGCGGTCGGAAGGCGCCTGAGCGGCGCGGTCGTCGACGGGGTCGCGAGAACAGTCGTCAGAGAGGGCGCATGAGCAGCGGCGCGATCCAGGTCTCGCCCGATGCGTCGAGCCGGCGCCGCTCTCCTCTGGGTGCCAGGCCCTCGCTGGCGAAGTGCCGCAACACTTCGGGGCCGTCGCGCTCGATCAACCCCGAGAGCACCAACACGCCGCCGGGCGCAACCGAAGCCGCGATCGCCGGGGCGACCTCGAGCATTTCGCGCTTGAGCAGGTTGGCGAGCACCAGGTCGAAGCAGCCGGCACTCAGCGCGTCGAGGCCGCCGGCGTACAGCAGGCAGCGCTCGGCGAGCCCGTTGTCGGCGGCCACCACGGCGGCCTCGCGCACGGCGACCGGGTCGAGATCGAGTCCCACCGCGCTGTCGGCCCCGAGCGCCAGCGCCGCCAGGGCGAGCACACCGCTACCGGTGCCGACGTCGAGCACCCGGGCGCCAGCCACCAGGCGCGGCGTCCCCTCGCTGCCGGCCGCCCACGCGTCGATCCACTCGAGGGCGAGGTGGGTCGACGCGTGGCCTCCGGTCCCGAACGCCTGGCCGGGGTCGATCACCAGCACCAGCTGCCCGGGCGCGGCGTCGAATTCGACGAAAGACGGCCGCACGACCAGCCGATCCGAGATCGCGATGGCCTCGAGCCCCTGTTTCCAAGCCTGGCTCCAATTCTGGTCGTCGACCGCCTCGACGGCGAGCAGGCGCACCTGGGCGTGGGCCAGCTCGCCGAGCGCCCGGCGCGCGGCGGGCTCGTCGGCCCGGGGCGCGTAGATGTCGAGGAGCACGACGCCGGCCTCGCCCTCGCGCTCCACCACGCCGAGCGCCCCGGCCGCCCAGGCCTCGGCCATCACACACTCGGCGATCTCGACGCCGGGCGCCGCGACGGTCAGACGCACCACTGCCTCGCGCGGGTCCTGGCTGGTCATGACCTGGCTGCTCGTCCTCTCGCTGCTCGGCACGTCGGGCTGCTACTACGGGCATCTCGTCAGCGGTCAGGCGCGTGTCCTCTGGGCCCGCCGCGCACTCGACGACGTGGTCGCCGATCCGACCACCCCGCCGCAGCTGCGCGAGCGGCTGCTGCTCGTCGAGCGGGCGCGCGGCTTCGCGCGTGAACTCGGCCTCGACGTGTCGGGACAGTACACGAGCTACGTGGCCTGGCCCGGCGACCGTCTGGTGACGTCCTTGATCGTCACCGAGCCCGGTCGCGTCGAGCCGCGGCCGTTCTCGTTTCCGATCATCGGCGCCGTGCCCTACAAGGGCTTCTTCGACGCCGAGCGTGCGCGTCGCGAGGCCGAGAGTCTGTCCGCCGACGGCCTCGACACCTGCCTGGTCGCCGTACCCGCCTACTCGACCCTCGGCTTCTTCGACGACCCCCTCACAGACCCCATGCTTCGCGCCGGCGACGGCGCACTGGTCGAGACCGTGCTCCACGAGCTCGTTCACGCGACGGTCTTCGTCTCGAGCGAGCCCGACTTCAACGAAGGCGTGGCCAACTTCATCGGCGAAGAGGCGTCGGTGCGCTTCTTCGCCGACGACCCGGCGCAGGCGGCCCGACGGCGCGCCGAGGTGAACGACGATCGAGCCATCTCGGTCGCGCTGATGGCTGCCCGCGACCACGTCGCGGCACTCTACGCCCAGCCGCTCGACGCCGAGCGCCGTGACGAGCGGCGGTCCGCCCTCGACGCCGAGGCCCGCGAAGCCCTCGCCGCCCTGCCGCTCACTACCCGCGACGCCGGCCGGGTGGCCGAGCGCGTGCGGCTCGGCGACGCCTGCCTGGCCCTCCGCGGCACCTACGTGGCCGACACGCCGCGCCACCGGGCCGTGCTGGACGCGCTCGACGGCGACCTCGCCGCCTTCGTGGCGCGACTGGTGGCGGCCGGCGAGGCAGACGACCCACGGGAGACGTTCTTCGACCTCGGCCCCGGCGGCGAGCCGACGCCGGCGGCCCACTGACCGCGCGGTTCAGAGCACGACGACGCCCAGATCCACCAGCCCGCGCAGGATGCGCATGCAGGCCTCCGTGTCGACGAAGGCGTCGTGGGCGCCCACGAGATCTTCTCCGCTGAAGTACCGGTAGGCCTCGCCGAGGGTCGGCCACTTGTACGAGTCGTACTTGCCGGGCAGCTTGAGGACGTCCGTGGACTCCTCCTTGGTGCAAACGAGCCGCTTGCCCTCCATGCGGCTCGGCTTGCCGCCGAGGCGATGCAGGGCCGTCAGCATGACGGACTGATCGAAGCTCATGTTGTGGGCGACGATCAGGTCCGCCTGCAGGCAGGACTGATTGAAGAGCGACGCCGCCACCACCAACGGCACGCCATACGCCGCGCAGTCGTCCTCGCTGATGCCATGGGCCTCTTTGGCGCCCGGATCGATCCGCTGGCCCTCGGGCAGCTTGACGAGCATCGAGTGGCGCGCGCGCGGAAGCCAGTCGTCGGTCTCGACGAGCAGCATGCCGAGCTGGATCAGGTGCGGCTGGCTGTCGTGCTCGGGCGGCAGGCGCCACTCCACCATTCCGGTGGTCTCGGTGTCGAAGATCAGCGCCCTCAAGAGACCTCCTGCCCAAGCTGCGCTCGCTGGCCACACGACACGCACGGCGCGCACTGCGCGCGTCCGGTGCGCCCTCCATCGGGACGTGGACTCAGGGCAACTTGCCACACCCCGCGGGCCGAAGCGACCCGATTGCGCCTTTCTCCGGACAGTGCGATGGGCTTTACTCGCCTCCGACTCGCGGGGGCACGCCACGCGTGTGCGGGGAGGATGATTCAATGGTCGAGCGGCCACCGGAACCGCGGAACCCTGGGCGGGCAACCCCCGCCCGCACGAGGCTGCCCGCACTCGCCCTCGCCCTCGCCCTGCCGATGGCGCTTTGCGCCGCCGCAACGTCGGCCGAGCCGCCGACCGGCCGACAGATCATGGAGTGGGTCGACGAGCGCGACGACGGCGACCACGGCATCTCCGACATGCGGATGGTGCTCGTCGACAAGCGGGGCAACGAGCGTGTCCGCGAGCTGCGCAGCTTGTCCCGCGACGTCGGCGAGGACGAACAGACCATCATGTTCTTCCTCGCGCCGGCGGACGTGAAGGACACGGGCTTCCTCACCTACGACTACGACGATCCCGATCGCGACGACGATCAGTGGCTCTACCTGCCCGCTCTCAAGAAGACCAAGCGCATTGCCGGGGGCGACAAGAGCGGCAGCTTCATGGGCTCGGACTTCACCTACGCGGACCTCGCGTCGCGTCCCCTCGACCGATACCAGTACACGCTGATGAAGGAGACCGACGTCGCCGGCGTCCCGGTCTGGCAGGTCGAGTCGATCCCGAACGAAAAGGAGAGCGACGAGACCGGCTACACGAAGTCGATCGTGTTCGTCCGCCAGGACAACCACATGGTGATCCGCTCCGTGAACTGGGTAAAGAAGGGCAAGAAGCTGAAATACTTCGAGGTCAAGAAGCTCGAGCAGATCGACGGCATCTGGGTGGCGACGGAGCTGACGATGACCACCAGGAAGGGCAAGGCCACGGTCCACCGCACGCGGCTCGAGATGTCCAACGTGCGCTTCGATCAGGACCACGACGAGCAGCTCTTCACCGTGCGGCAGCTCGAGAAGGGCCTGTAGCGGGATTCCGGCGCAGATGGCCGGCCCTCGACCCACCGCGTACGCGCGCGCCCTGCTCAGGGCGTTGCTGATGCTCGCCCTCACGGCCGGGTCCCCCACCGCGGCGAGCGCCGACGACGCCTCCAGCGACGCGGCGCTCGACGACGTGCTCGCGGGCTTCGACGAGACCGACGACGACCTCGACGACGTGCTCGGCGGCTTCGATGACGAGACGGCGGACGACCCCCGCGAGCCGCTGCCGGCCGAGCGCCGCGAGACCACCTGGATCGACCGCGCGATCGACCTCACGGGCAGCGTCAGCCTGGGCGCCTCGTACAACGTGGTGCCCCACTACTCGCTGATCGGCCCCGATCCGAATCCGCCACCCGGCAGCCTCGGCACCTACTACGGCAACCTCCAGCGCCTTCGCGCACGGGGCGACATCCAGGCCGACATCGACCTGCCCGCCGGCTTCGACGCGCGCATCCAGGCCTTCGGCTACTACGACTTCGCCTACCTGATCCACGGCCAGGAGAACTACACCGAGCGGGTCCTGCAGGATTACGAGCTCGAGGGCGAGATTCTCGATTTCTGGGTCGCCGGCGGCGTCGGCCCCCACCTCGACGTGAAGCTCGGCCGCCAGGTCGTGAACTGGGGCCGGTCGGACACCCTGCGTGTCACCGACGTCATCAATGCGTTGAACAACCGCGAGCCGGGCATCGTCGACATCGAGGATCTGCGGCTGCCGAGCACGATGGCCCGGGTGGACGGCTACTGGGGCCGCTTCAGCGTGAGCGCGCTGGTGATCCCCGAAATCCGCTACGACTACGATCCGCCGCCGGGCAGCGACTTCTTTCCCTGGGTGGATCTTCGCGACATCCCGGATCCGCCCCCGGCGCTGGGGCTCACGAAGGATCAGGTCGCCGCGATCCTCGGCCAGCTGGCCGGCGAGGCCTTCGCGTCCGAGCCCCCCACTCAGCGGGTGGACCGCTGGGGGGCCACTCCGGAGTTCGGTCTGGCGCTGACCGGGATCTTCAGCGGCTGGGACTTCTCCTTGTACGCCGCACGGCTCTATCAGAACCGCACCACGGTCATCATCAACCTGCCCACCGTCGGTCCGCCCGGCATCCTCACCGACGACGACCGCATCACGATGGTGGGCGGCGGGGGCAACTACACGTTCGGCGCCTGGCTCGTCAAGGCCGAGCTCGCCTGGCTGGACGAGCTCGACTACGTCTACCTGCAGACGAACACCGGCTCGACGCCCGGCGATTCGCCGCTCGCCGCCTACAGGATCGAGCGAAGCCAGGTCTCGCGCGTCGACTGGATGCTGGGTGTCGAGTACTACGGGATCACGAACGTCAACGTGGCCCTCGAGCTGGCCCACCGCCACGTGCTCGGCTACGTGGACGAGCTGCAGTACCTGCCCAACTACGTCTACCGCGACAACGTCGAGGTGGCGCTGCGCGTCTCGTCCGAGCACCTGAACGCGCGCCTCAAGCCGACACTGCTCGCCCTGGTGCTGGCCAACGAACGGGGCTTCGCGGGCGCCACGCTGCGTCTTTCAGCCGACTACGAGCTGCGCGGCGGGCTGATCGGCACCCTCGGCTACCTGCACTTCTTCGGCGCCGATCAAATCCCCTTCGACACCTGGGACGCCAACGATCGGCTCTTCGCGAAGCTGAAGCTCAGCTTCTGAGAGGCGCCCCGAGAATCCTTTCGGGCAAGCCGGACCGCGCCCGGGCGTCAGCGCGCGCCGTAGATCGGGTGGGTCTGCGGGATCAGGCGCACGTCGCGCACACGCGCCCGGCAGCGGCGCAGCAGCGCGAGCAATCGCTCGGCGCCGGGACGCGCCCTCACGCGGCCGAAGGGCGTGACCGGCTGCAGGATCAACGGCGCGCCGGGAGCGAGCTCGGCGACCGCCTCGCAGACGACGTCGACTTCGGCGTCGGTCGTGCGGTTGGTCACGACGACCTTCACGTAGAGCCCTGCGACGGCCGACGCAGCCGCCAGGAACGCCCTGTGCCTCGCGGTGAAATCGCGATCCATCGACTCCTCGGCCGGCTCGACGTCGCTCGGGAGCTTCCAGTCCATCGAGACCGCGTCGAGCTGCGGCGCGATGCGTTCGAGCGCGGGGACGGCCAGCCCGTGGGTCTCGAGGTGAACGCGCCGCCCGGCGGCCCGCGCGCGCGTCGCCACCCCGAGACAGGCCTCGGGCTGCAGGAGCGGCTCGCCGCCGGTCAGGCTGACGAAGTCGCCCGGGCCCGACGCCAGCGCCTCGATGGCCTCGGCGATCGTCCGCTGCGAGACCGGCACGTCGACCACGCGATCCGGTCCGCCGGCCGGGTCCGCGATGCGGCACTGCCGGGCCGGTTGCCAGGTGCCCGGCGAGTCGCACCAGCGGCAGCGCAGATCGCAGCCGCCGAAGCGCACGAACACGGTGGGGCAGCCGACCGACGGCCCCTCGCCCTGGGCGGACCAGAAGATCTCGACCAGGTTCGCCGTGTCGTCCGCCACCCCGCTGTCAGCGCTCGAGGATCGAGCGCCCCATCGCGATCTCGCCGATCACCTCGTCGAGCCGTCCGGGGTGGCCGTCGAGCCCCTCGACCCGCAATCGCGCGATGTGGTCGTTGCCGGGCAGCGCGCTCACCCAGTCGAGCTTGTTGGCGAGGTGGTCGACCAGAGCACCGAAGTCGAGCACGCGCTTGCTCGTCAGCTCGTCGCCACCGAAGTGGAACAGATCGGCGCCCTCGTGCCGCACGAGAGACAGCTGCGCGGCGAAGCGCTCGCGGGCGATGCGCGCCACGAGATTCGCGTCCAGGGCCACCGGCACCTCGGCCACCACCATTCCGTAGCCCACGAAGTGCACGATGCGGAAGTCGCGTCCGGCGACGAAAGCCACCTCTTCGGGCACCGGCGGCGCCTCGGCCCGGGCGGCCTCCTTGGCGAGGTCGCTCGGCCGGCCGGTGAGCAGCGAAGACACGTCGCTGCGCACATCACCGCGCTTGCCGGCGATCTCGCCAAGCCGCCACCACCAGAGCCGACCCCAGCGCTCATAGTCGTGCTGAGTGAAACGGCCGGTGGCCAGATCGACGAGCTTGTCCGAAAAGCGGCTGCGGCGCGTGGAGGTCGCCAGCACCGCGGGCAGGCTCGAGCCGGCGCCGGGCGTGTGGTTCACCGATTCTTCGCCGAGGGCCTGCTTGAGCGCCATGTCGTCCTCGGGCGCCCAGACATGGTGGTCGTACCAGGTGAGGCGGTCGCGGTACAGACTGGCGGCCTGCAGGACGTCGATCGCCGGCGAGGGCGCGAAGCCCACGACGTGGATCGGCACATCGTCGCGCAGGTCGGTGGCCACCTCGCGGAAGAAGCTCATCAGATCTTCCTGCGGATAGACCCACAGCCCCTCGAGCAGGCGAATGTCGCGGGCGAGCAGGATCGCCGAGACCAGCGAGTCGCGGTCCGCGCAGGCCACCACGACGGCGCGCCGCCGCCGCTTGGGCGGCTCGGGCTCGGCCTCGGGCGTTTTTTCGGCAGGCGGGCCCACCGAGAGGCTCGCCGAGAGGAATTCGTCCTCTCCGTCTTCCTCGCCTTCCTCCTGGTCGCCCACGGCGCGCGCCGCCCCGGTGTCACCCTCCAGCTCGTCGGGCAGCTCGGAAAGGCCTTCGGCCAGGTCCTCGTCCGCGAATTCGTCCTCTTCGTCGTCGCCGGACGCCGACTCCTCGGCTGGCCCGGACGCCGGCCCCTCGCCTTCGGCCTTCCGGCGACCGCGTCGTGCGCCGCGACCGCGAGGCCGTCGTCCCCGAGCGCTCGCCTCCTCGGCCGCCTCGTCGCCTGCGTCCTCGAGATCGAACAGCGACAGCTCCTCGAAGCGCGGCTGCTCGCTGCCGCCCTCCTCGGGCGTCTCTGCTTCACTGTCGCGCGACGGGGCCTCGGCCTCGCCTGCGGGACGGGCAGCCTCGCGGCCCCGCCCACCTCTGCGCCGGCGCCGCGACCGTCCGCGCCCGCCTGCTTCTCGACCGCTTCCTTCGCGGCCACCTCCTTCGCGGCCGCTCGTTCCTTCGGCTTCGGCGGACCCGCCCGGGGCCTCGCTCTCCGCCTCCTCCGCTTTGTCTGCTTCAGCCCCGGCTTCGGCCTCGTCTCGCCGGGCGCCGCGCCCGCGGCGTCGCCACGCCGGTCGGTCGCGCAGCGAGCGCATCGCCTCCTCGGCGCCGATCGAAGCGACCGTCAGGCCGTGATCGCGGTCCGGGCGGATCTCGAACAGCTCGTGGGCGAGCGCGATGGCCGAGAGCGCGTGGACCGCCCCGGAAGCGAAGGCCTCGCCGGCAACCACCAGCCGCGGCGCCTCCGTGCGCACCGGCGGTGCGGCGCCGGCCAACACCGTCGGCAGGCTCAGCCGCAGGGCCTGCACGGCGTCGATGAACGTGCCGAGCCCCGAGAGGCTCACGGTCTGCCGGGCCGCGGCGACCACCGCCCTGCCCTCGGCGTCCACGCCGACCACGTCCACGTCATCGTGATCCGAGCCGCCCACGGGCCAGGCCACGGTGTCGCGCAGCGAGCAGGCCTCGGCGAGCACAGGCAGCAGGCGCGCCCGCATGCCCTCTTCGCCGTCGCGCACGCGACGATCGTTGAGGCGCCGACGGATCTGACCCTCGAGCGCGTCCAGTGCGCCGGCCAGACCTTCCGGCGACAGCGTCGCCGCACTCCGCTGCGGGTGCAGGGTGACGAGGGAGATGGCGCTGCCGTCTGCGCGCAGCTCGGCGACCCGCCGAGCCAGCACGACCAGCTCGATGCTGCGCGGCGTCGCACGCAGCGTACCCCCGTGCTTGACCGCCAGCCCCGAAAGCGCCGCCACGGCCCGCTCGAAGAGTCCGCGCGCCACCGGGTCGCCGAGCTGGGCGGCGACCTGCCCGACTCGCAGCACGCTCGGCTCGACGGCCGCCTCGGACTCGACGGCAAGCTCGCGCTCGGCCAGCGCCGGTGCGGCGAGCGCACGCAGCGTGTAGGGCAGCTCGGCGCGCACCAGCCCGAGTCGGCGCCGGGCCGCCAGCGTCCACTCCGGAGCAATCACGCTCACCGTGCCCGTGAAGCCCTCCTCGGCCGCGAGTCGCGCACCGGTGGCCAGCCCGGCCAGCAGCGCGTCACCCGCCGAACGCGGCGAAACCGCGACGACCAGCTGGGAGCCCGCCTCGCCCTCCGGCCGGCCGACCACCGCGAGGTGCGCGGGCACGTCGTCGTGGACGAGCGGGACGAGGGACTCGGCCTCGACGAGGCTGGCCTCGCAGACGCGGCCAAGCCAGCGCCCGGCGTCCAGGGGATTGGGGCCATCGCCGCGCCCAGTACTGCCACCGCGGCGTCTTCTCGCAAACCTTCTCATGCGTTCACATCCTCGTCGGCGGCGGGCTCGCCGCCGACTCCCGGGCTCTGTTTCAGATCGCTGGACAGTGCCTCGGCCACGCCGTCGGCGAGCGCCGTCACTGCGGGCACGTCGGCGCCCTGGCCGGCCCGCAGAGCGTCGGCCGCGGCCAGGCACGCCTTGGCCAGCTCTTCATCCGCGCGTCGCCAGTACACGTACGCGCACTCCTCGAACCGCTCCGCCTGGCGGCCCGCGTGCTCGCCCACGTAGAGCGGCCGCACGGCCTCACGCGCCCACTCGGGCAGCTCGGCCTCCGCTGCGTCGCCCGCCTCCTTGGCGCGCGTCCGCAGTTCGCTCACCGTCTCCTCGAGGACCGCGGGCGGCGGCGGCCAGGGGCCGATGTCACGGGCACGCACCGCCTCGGCGAGACGCTCGCTCGCGGCCGACTCGGTTGCGCCTTCGCCCAATGCCGCGCGCACCTGCTCGCCCGGGGTGGCCGAATCGTCCGCCGTCCTGGCGAGCCGCGATCTCCACTCGCCAAAGGACTTCGGAAACGGGCGCTCGGCCGGGTGTCGCTCTACGGTGCGCGCCACCAGCGCACGCACTGCGTGCGGCTCGGCCTCGACGGCCGCGAAGCCGCCCTTGCGCCGCGTCACGTCGCGCACGAAGTCGCGCACCTGGCGCCGGCCCGCGCGGTAGACCTGGAAGTCGACGATGCCGCGGTCGTCGTCGAGCAGCGTCTCGAACACCCGCGCCCCGCCCGACGGCGACGACTCGACGAGGTAGACCAGGCGGCTGCCGCGCGGATCGAGGGGCGACACGTAGCCCGCCGAGATCTCCTGATCGAGATCCGGCAGACGCGCCACCTTGGTGACCGAGCGGGCACCGGACGCGATCTCGATCCCGCGCGATCGCGCGCCGTGCAGCACGCGGCGCAGGGCCTTGCGGCCGGCCTTCGGGAGATCGGCCTCGTCGATGCGGGCGAGCACCGCCGGGCCTTCGGGCTCGTCGAGCCAGGCGCCCGCCAGTAAGGCGGCCTCGTCGGGCGAGTGGGCAAGCAGCCAGGCCAGCACCCGCTCCGCCGCCTCGGCGTCGAGGCCGGCGAGCAGTTGGTGGGGATCACCGTTGGCGGGGCGGATCGCATCGGCGTCATCGGGCAGCGCGAGGGCGGCCTGCTCGAGGCGCTCGGGAAGACTCATCGAAGCTGTTCCGGTTGGGCCGCTCGGGCCCGGGTGGACCGGCCCGGTGCGGGACGGTGGCGCAACGCGGATCGCCCCCCAGCGGACCGCGGCGTAGACGGCCGGGAAGATACTCGACGCGCCCCGGCTTGCCCGTGTCCACATCCACCCGGCTGTTTCCTCATCGCAGACAGCCTCATAGGCTGATTTCCTCGTGCGGATCGAGAAGCTTTCGATGCTCGGCCACCGCAAAGCGATCCGTCATGCCGGCCACGTAGTCGGCGATCGCGCGACGCTCGCCCTCCCGGTCGAAGCGGGCCTGCACCGAAGGCGGCAACAGCCCCGGGTCCCTGGCGAATACCCGGAACAGGTCTTCGACGATCCGCTCGGCCTTGCGGGTGGTGCGCGTCACCCGGGGATGGTTGTAGAAGCGCTCGAAGAGGAACGACTTGAGGCTGCGGCGCGCCTGATCGATGTCGCGCGACAGGCCGACGAGCTTGCCCTCGTGCCGCCGCACCGCGTCCGGCGACTCGAGTCCGGGAGCGGCCAGCCGCTCGGCGGTGCAGCGCATCAGGTCGCTCACCAGCCGGTCGATCAGGGCGGCGATGACACGCGAGCGGCGCACCGGTTCGGGGGCGTCGCCGAGCGAGTCCTCGACCTCGCGCTTCACTTCGTCGACCAGGGGCAGCTCTCCGAGCACCTCGTACTCCATCACTCCGGCACGCAGCGCGTCGTCGAGGTCGTGGTTCACGTAGGCGATCTCGTCGGCGGCGTCCGCCACCTGGGCCTCGAGGGGGCGGCTGGCCAGCAGATCCGGCAGCCGCACCGGATGCGTCCAGTGACAGCCGTGCTTGAGGATGCCCTCTCGCGTCTCGTCGGTGAGGTTCAGGCCCGGGCGGCCCGGGGCGCGCTGCTCGAGCAGATCGACGACCCGCAGACTCTGGCGGTTGTGATCGAAGCCGCCGTCGCCCGAGAGCATCTCGGCCAGCACCCGCTCGCCGGCGTGACCGAAGGGCGTGTGACCGAGGTCGTGGGCGAGCGCGATCGCCTCGGCGAGGTCCTCGTTGAGGCGCAGCGCGCGAGCGATGGTGCGCGCGACCTGGGCGCCCTCGATCGTGTGGGTGAGCCGGTTCCGGTAGTGGTCGCCCTCGTGATAGACGAAGACCTGCGTCTTGTACTGGAGCCTGCGAAACGCCGTCGAGTGCACGATACGGTCGCGGTCGCGTTGGTAGGCGGTGCGGATCGGATGCTCGGTCTCCGCCTGCAGCCGACCGCGCGAGCGCGCGCTGCAGCAGGCCACCGGCGCGAGCATGCGCAGCTCGTCGCGCTCGCGCTGCGCGCGATCGAGCAGCCCGGCGGCCGGGGCCTCGCTCATGGCGAGCCTCCCGGATCGTCGGCATCGCGGAGGATCCGGCGCAACGCCTCGCGCGAGTCGTCGCCGATCTCGCCGCCCGGGCCCGCCACTGCCGGCGGCTGCGCGGTACCCGCCGAGAGCAGCAGCCAGGCGGCGCCGGCCGCCAGCGCCAGGCCGAGCGGCAGCATCCACCACACGTGCTTCGGCGCCGCCTTCGCACCGCGCGTGCCCTTCGGCCTGGCTCCGCCCTTCGCACTGCGTCTGGCCTTCGTGCGGGCCGCACGCTTCCTGGACACCATGCGGCGAGGCTAGCAGTGCCCCGCCTCGGCCGAGTGCGCGCTGCTAGGATCGCCACATGTCGGATTTCCACGCGCCCCCCGCCGCGCCCCTGCCTCGACGGCTGCTACTCGGTCCGGGCCCCTCGAACGTGAGTCCGCGCGTCCTCGAAGCGCTCTCGCAACCCCTGCTCGGCCACCTCGACCCGCTCTTCCTCGAGCTGCTCGACGCTGTCCAGCAGTCGCTGCGCGAGCTGTTCGGCACGCGCAACCGCTTCACCCTTCCGTTGTCCGCGACGGGCAGCGCCGGCATGGAGGCGTGCCTGGTCAACCTCCTCGAGCCCGGCGACAAGCTGGTCGCCGGCATCAACGGCGTGTTCGGTGGCCGCATGGCGGAGGTGGCCGAACGCGCCGGCGCCCGCGTGGTGAGGGTGGAGGCGCCCTGGGGCGAGCCGCTCGACGAGCAGCGGATGATCGAGACGATCCGCCGCGAGTCGCCGGCGGTCGTATCTTTCGTCCACGCCGAGACCTCGACGGGCGTCCACCAGCGCCCCGAGGCGATCGCGCGCGCGGCCCGCGAGGCGGGCGCCTGCGTGGTGCTCGACTGCGTGACGTCGCTCGCCGGACTGCCGGTCGCGATCGACGAGTGGGGGATCGACGCGGTCTACAGCGGCACGCAGAAGTGCCTGTCGTGTCCCCCGGGCCTCTCGCCGGTGAGCTTCTCCGAGCGCGCCCTCGCGCGGGTGCGCGCACGCACCGCCAAGGTGCAGAGCTGGTACCTCGACGTCACGCTGCTCGACGGCTACTACGGCGGCGAGCGCGCCTACCACCACACGGCGCCGATCAGCGCCATCTATGGTCTCGCCGAGGGCCTGCGGATCGTCGCCGAGGAAGGCATGGAGAAGCGCGCTGCGCGACACCGCGAGGCCTCCCGTGCGTTGATCGAGGGCGTCGCCCCGCTCGGCTTCGAGCCGCTCGTCGGCGAGGATCACCGGCTGCCCATGCTGACCACGCTGCGCTTGCCCGAGCGGGTGCGCGAGGCCGGCGAGGCCGCCGTACGCCGACGCCTGCTCGAGCGCCACGACATCGAGGTGGGCGGGGGCCTCGGCGCGCTGGCCGGTGAAGTCTGGCGCGTCGGACTGATGGGCGAGAACGCACGGGCGAGTGCCGTCGACGAACTGGTCGGCGCCCTCACCGACGAGATCGACTCGTAGGCGCGGCCGGGCACTCGATCATGCTGGACGCGGCCGGCGAGCTGGCCCGCCTGATCGACGCCTTCCTCGCCGCGGATCAGGCGCCGTGCTCGGCCAGGTGCTCCTCGAGCGCGGCGAGCCAGGCTTCGCGGCTCTCCTCGTGAGGATGATGGCCGGCGCCACTCAGCGTCACACGGCGGGCGGCGGCGAGTCCCGACTCGAGGAGCGCGGCCCCGGGCAGGAAGTCCGCGTCGGCGTCGCCGACGATCACCAGCGCCGGCGCGCGGATCTCGCCCAACCGTGAGGTGACCGCGGACTGCGAGGTCATGGCGACCCCGAAGCCCGCGTAGGCGGCGGGCTCCATCGCCAGGAAGCGGCGACGGTGGTGGGTCCAGTAGCGGTCGGACCAGCCCTCGATCACCGGATCCGGCGTGCGCCGGGCGGCCTGCTCGGCCTTCTCCTGCAGGACCGCCATGCCCGCCTCGAGCGCGATGCTCGCGGCCTTCTCGAGCCCGCCGGACAGCATGCCGGCGGTGGGCTCGGGGGAAGTGTTCATCGCCACGAACGAAGCCACGCGCTCGGGGTGCGCGAGCGCGAAGTGCAGGGCCACCATGCCACCCATCGAGTGGCCGAGCAGATCGCAGCGATCCACGTCGAGCGCATCGAGCAGGCCGAGCAGGTCGCCCACGGCGGCCTCGAACGTGTAATCCTCGGGCCGGGCGCTGCGGCCCGAGTCGCCGTGACCACGCAGGTCCGGGACGAGCACCCGGCGCCGCGTCGCGAGCGCATCGCGCACGTTCACGAAGTCGTCGCGATGCCCCGTGAATCCGTGCACCAGCACGAGCGGACGCGCGGCGGGATCGCCCAGGTCCTCGAATGCGATCTCGATGCCGCCCACCACGAGCCGGCGCGTCACGTGTGCAACCTCGGAAACGGCGGCGGATCGCGCAGGATCGCGGCCTCGACGTCGGCCAGCTCGGCGAGCCGCTCGCGCACCCCGCCCGCGTCGGCGAGGCGCATGGCCAGCTCGAGGTAGACACCGTGATGACGCGCCTCCTCGGCCAGCAGATCGCCGAAGAGCTTCGCGAGTTCGGGGTCGGGCAGGTGCTCGGACAGCACCCGCATGCGCTCGCAGCTGCGCGCCTCGATGAGCGCCGCCACCAGCAGCACGTCGATCGCGCGGCCGGGCTCGTCGCGGCGCACGTGGGCGTGCAGGCGGGCCCCGTAGGGGCTCGGCGGCAGGCTGCGATAGGTGATGCCACGCCGATCGAGCAGCGCCAGCACGCGTTCGAAGTGCGTGAGCTCTTCGCGGGCCAGCCGGGCGAGCGGCTCCTGGAGGAAGCGGTGGTGGGGATAGGCGAACAGCAGCTTGATGGCCGCGCCCGCCGCCTTCTTCTCGCAGTGGGCGTGGTCGACGAGCAGCTCGTCGACGTGGGGGGCCACGCGCTGCACCCACGCGGGGTCTGTCTGCAAAGCGAGGCTCAGCACGGCGCCGGAGCATAACGCGCGCCGCACCCCCCAGCCGAGAGGCATCGACCACAGACGGGCGCCCGGCAGGTATCCCGCGACGCGTCCGGGGGATGGCATCCCCAACGGGATTCGAACCCGTGTCGCCAGCTTGAAAGGCTGGTGTCCTGACCAACTAGACGATGGGGACGCACGCCCTGCAGCGGCCGGAGTATGGCAGAGAGCGCGCGGGCCCGCCCCACGCGGCGGCTCCCCGGCCCTCCGCGGACCGGACCGCGCCGACCCGATAGACTGCCGCAATGAGCGACCGCCGCATCGAGAACGAGCGCGCCCAGAATCTCTGGTCGAGCTTCACGCGCCGGATCGAGCCGCTCGCGCGAGCCACGCGGATCGTCCCCGCCCCGGAGCTCACCTTCGACGGTATCGGAGGACTCTCGACCGCGAAGGAAGAGATCCTCACCTACGCGTGCGCGGTCACGAATCCGGAGGTCTACGCGCACTGGGGCACCTTTCCGCCCTCCGGTGTGCTGCTGATCGGCGCACCCGGAGTCGGCAAGCGGCTGCTGGCGACCGCGCTCGCGAACCACACCGAGACCTCCTTCGTGCACGTCGACGTGCCGCGGCTGGTGCTCGACGTGGTCCGCGCGGGCGCCAAGGTGGGCGAGTTCGTGCAGGCCTGGTCGCAGGTCCTCGAGGAGACCCCGCCACTCACGCTGCACTTCGACGAGCTCGAATTCTCGGGCGTCCACGACCTGGGCACGCCGCGCACCGACCTGCCCGTCGGCCCGATCATGGACTTCCTGCTCGAGCTGATCGACCGCACGATCGCCTCCCGGGGTCACCTCGTGGTCGGCAGCACCGGCCATCCCGACACGCTGCGGCACGCCTTCGCGCGACCCGGCCGCCTCGAGCGCGTGATCGACGTGACGCCGATCTTCCCGGACGACATCGTGGCGGCGCTGGTGATCCACGCGGCCCGCGCCGAGAAGCGCGCCGGACGGACCCTCTTCGACGAGGTCGACTGGAGTGCGGTGGCCCGACGCGCCGAGATCGGCGCCACCGGCGACTGGGTGCGCATCCTGCACGCGGTGCTGCGCCGCAAGGCGCGCTGCGAGGCGGGCGGAGACGAGGCCGAGAGCGTGACCACCGAGGACCTGGTCGCGGAGGTCCACCGCTTCGATCAGGCCTCGCGCCGCATCCACTCCTCCCCCGGCGGGACGTACGTCTGAACCGCCGCGCCCTCCGGGGCAACACCCACCCCAGGCTAACGAGATCGCCCTCAGCGTCCGATAGGCAGACGAGGCCCGTCCTGTCCGAGGTGGGTTTCGACGCGCTTGGACGACGCCGCCAGGGGAGTGGGGATGCACCAGCACACCGTCCTGTTCGTCGACGACGAGGTCAACATCCTCAAGGCGATCCAGCGCCTGCTGCGCAACGAAGACATGGAGGTCCTGACGGCCTCGCGGCCCGTGGAGGCCCTCGAGCTGCTCGACCGCACCGACGCGCAGCTGATCGTCACCGACCAGCGCATGCCCGAGATGAGCGGCGTCGACCTGCTCTCGTCCGTGCGCGAGCGCCATCCAGACATGGTCCGCATGATGCTCACCGGCTACACGGAGATGAACATCGCCGTCGAGGCCATCAACCGCGGCGAGATCTACCGGCTGATCACGAAGCCGTGGAACGACGAAGAGGTCAAGGCGACGCTGCGCCAGGCCTTCGACCACTACGACCTGAAGCGGGAGATCAAGCGGCTCAATCAGGTCACCCGTGAACAGAACTTCAAGCTCCAGGACATGAACAAGAACCTGGAGGGCAAGGTCCGCGAGCGCACCAAGCAGCTCGACCAGAAGAACATCGAGCTGCGCACCGCCTACATCCAGACGATCCGGGCGCTCGCCGAGGCGATCGACGCCAAGGACGCCTACACGCGCGGCCACAGCGAGCGGGTCGCCGTCTACGCCTCGCGGATCGCCCGCGAGATGAATCTCGACAAGCAGCTGATCGAGCGCGTCTACTTCTCGGGCCTGCTCCACGACGTGGGCAAGATCGGCATCCCCGACGCGATCATCACCAAGCCCGCCCGGCTCGACCGCGACGAGTACGAAGAGATCAAGAAGCACCCGGAGATCGGCGCCAGGATCCTCGAACCCGTCGAGTTCCTCCGCCACATCGTGCCGTGCGTGCGCCACCACCACGAGTGGTTCGACGGCTCGGACCACGGCTATCCGGCCGGACTGCTCGGCGACGCGATCCCCCTGCCCTCGCGCGTGATACTGGTCGCGGACACCGTCGAGGCGATGACCAGCGACCGCCCATATCGCAAAGCGCTGCCGATCGATGCGGTGATCGAGGAGCTCCACAAGTACTCGGGTAGTCAGTTCGACCCGGTCGTCGTGAACGCCTTCCTGAGGCTCCTCGAGGACGAGGGCGAGACGTTCATCTCGCAGCAGCAGCAGTTCGACATCTACGCCTTCATCGAGGGCTGAGCGGAGCACACGAGATGGACCGGGAAGCCAAGCAGCAGGACGAACAGTCCGACGTCGCACCCGACGATCTGGCCCAGCTCGGCCTGGGACCAGACGCGCCGCTGCTGAACGATCCGAAACTCTTCGTCGACGCGCGCTTCCTGGCGTCGCTGCTCGCGGAGCTCGAGAGAGAGCTCGGACCGGCCGGCAGCGGGCAAGCCCTCTTCCAGATCGGCGCCACGCATGGCCTGCGCGATGCTCGGCGTCTGCTCTCCGGCCCCGCGGCCACCGACGACGAGCGCCGCGACGTCGTGTGCACTTCGCCCTCCCTGGTGATGCGCATGCTGCCCGCCCCGGGGTCCGGCGGCGGACTCGCATTCGAGGGCGACTGGCCGGAGACCCACGAGGCCGAAGCGCGTCTGGCCGGGCTCGGCCGCGCCGATCGTCCCGCTTGCAGGCTGAGCGCCGGCTATACGTCGGGCTGGCTTTCCGAGGTTCACGACCTCGACATCGTGGCCGTCGAGACCGAGTGCACGGCCACCGGCGCGCCGGCCTGTCGCTTCCGCGCCGCCGAGCGGGCCACCTGGCTGCTCGAGACGGACCGGCCGGCCGAGTGCCCGCCCGCCCTCGACCGCAGCATGCTCGAACGCCGCGCGCCCGCGCCCTTCGGCGAGACCGCGACCACCCGGGACACGGCCCCGGTCCTCGACCCCGCTGACGACGCCGTCCACGTGTGGGGCCCCGTCATGGTGCTGCCCTTCACGCGGCCCGACGACGCGCTGGCGACCGTGCACCTGCTCGGCCGCGACCGCACCACCGTCGGTGTGAAGGTGGTGGTGGTCGATCTGCGCCAGCACCCGCTCGAACGGGATCTCGGCACCGAACTGCTCGCGCAGACCCTCGAAGCCATCGAGGCCTGGGGGGGCGAGGCGGTGCTGACGGGCATCTGCCAGCTTTCGGCTCCGCTCGTCGCCGACCTCGAGAGCTCGCGGCTGCTCACCTGCAAGGACCTGCCGGAGGCGGTCGCGACCGCTTTCCAGATCGCCGAGGCACAGAGGCACCCGCTCTAGTGCCGGTCCGGGCGGGCCGTACATGACCGCATCGGCCGCAGATGGAGCGGACGTGCTGCCCGACCGGGGTCACCTCGCCGACTGGCCGCTGCCGCGCGTCCTGCTGGCTCTCCACGAGCGGCGCTTCGACGGCCGCCTGGTGCTCGGCAGCGGGCGACACGAGAAGCGTTTCACGTTCGAGGGCGGGGCCCCGGTGCTCGCCGAGTCCGGCCTGGCCAGCGAAGCGCTCGGCAGCCAGCTCGTCGACCAGGGGAAGCTCGAGCGCGCCGACTACCAGCGCGTCTGCGGCTACGTGGAGCAGAAGGGCTGCCGCGAGGGCGTGGCGCTGCTGGCCCTCCAGCTGATCGGACCGAAGGACCTCTTCGCCGCCCTGAAGGCCCAGGTGAGGCGACGCATGGTCGACTGCTTCGGCTGGCCCGACGGCGAGTTCCGCATCGAGCCCGGTGACGCACGCGGCGAGGACGCCCAGGCGTTCCGTTGTGATCCCGTCTCGCTCACCCAGGAAGGTCTCGAGACGCACTGGAGCGTCGAGCGCATGGTGGCCGACCTGACGCCCATGCTCGAGCGCTTCCCGGTGGCAAGCAAGCGCCTCGCCCGGGTGGTGGGCAGGCTGCGCCTCGATGACCAGCACGCCGGCCGGCTCGGGACGCTCGACGGCCGCACCCCGCTCGGGGTCGCCCTCGGACCGCTGTTCGGCACGCCGCGGGCCGCGGCCGGCGTCTGGATCGCCGACGCGCTCGGCTGTCTCGAGTACCGCGACGCGCCGGCCGGCGACCACGAGCCGCGCTTCGACTCGGCGATCGAGATCTCGCTGACGGGCGAGGCGACCTCCTCCGCCGCTGGCGCGGCGCCGGCCGCTTCGGCGGGCGCCGCAAAGCCCGCCGCCGGCTCGTCGAACGCCGAGGGCGATGCGCTGCGCGCGCAGATCGAGAAGCTGCTTGGCTCCCTCGACGACCTCGACCACTACGCGGTGCTCGGTGTTCCGCACGACGCCCGGGCCGGCGCGATCAAGAAGGCGTACTTCAAGGCCGCCAAGGTCTACCACCCCGACAGCCTGGCGCGGCTCGGCCTCGAGGACGTGCGCGGCGAGGCCTCCGACGTGTTCGCCCGCATCGCCGAGGCCTTCGAGGTGCTGAGCGACCCCGAGCGGCGCAAGGACTACGACGCCGAGCTGCGCGGAGAGATCACCGAAAAGGACGCTACGCGCCTCGCCCAGGCCGAGACGTCGTACCGCAAGGGCGAGGTCCTGCTGCGAATGGGCGATTTCGCGGGTGCGCTCGAGTATCTGCTACCCGCCGCGGATCTGTGGCCCGACGAGCCCGTCTATCGGAGCGCCCTCGGCTGGGCGCTCTTCAAGCAGCCCGCCTCCGATGCCGAGGCTGCCCGTACCCAGCTGACCCAGGCCGTGCGCCTCGCTCCGGAGGATGCGACCGCCCACCTGCGGCTCGGCATGGTGCTGCGCGCGCTCGGTCGGGACGCCGAGGCCGACGAGGTCGTCGCCGCCGCCAAGCGCCTGAACGCCGACGTGGCCTGAGCGCTGCCCCGCTCACTCGGCGGGCGTTCCCGCTCCGTCGAGCAGCCCGATCGCCCGGGCGTTGGGCTCGAAGGCCTGCAGCACGCCGCCGACAGGCGGCCAAGGCCGCACCCGCAGCGCGAACGGGCGGCCGCGCGCGTCGCGATAGAAGAGTCGCGCGCCGCTCGTACCGACCCGGGAGAACGGTCCGTCGAGCTGCGCCGACGCGGCCGCGGCCACGAAGCGCGCGAGCGTCTCCGCGGCCGCCACGGACAGGGGCAGCCGGCCGACGATCGTGCCCGAGGGCACCGCATACAGGGCACGCAGGTTGCGGTCGCCCGGCCACTCGCCCGCCGTCAGCTTCGCGCCCGCGTGTCGGGCAGTCTCGGGACTCGCTCGCATGAGCGAGTCGCCGGCCGCGACGTGACTCGCAAAGCCGAGCGCGTGGCCGATCTCGTGCAGCGCGGCGCCCCGCCGTTCCTCTGGGTCGAGGGGCTGAGACCCGCCCAACCAGTCGCTCTCGTCCCGGCGCAGGTGGATCGACGCGAACACCAGCGAGGCCGCCACGCGACCGGGGCCCTGCCGCGCACCGATCCGGCAGTCCGCGATCGTGTCTCCCGCACCGGCCGGAATCGGCCCCGGATCGCCCTGCTCCACGAAGCGCACATCGATGCCAACGACGCCGGTCGGCGCCTCGACGAAGCGCACGCCGAGGCCCGCCCCCGCCCAGGCGTCGAGGGCCCGCCCGAGCATCGCCCGCTCGTCTCCGCTCGCGTCGTCCGGAAGCCTCACCGGGATCGGCGCGTCGGTCGGCCAGTGACACAGCAACAGGATCAGCTCGCCGTCGCCGGGCGAGAGGTGCGGGGCCAGATCGCGTAGCCGGTGGCGCTCGCCATCGAGGGCCGGGTGGCGCTTCGCGAGCGCCACGTGATCCCAGCCGCCCCGCGCCGGCACACAGCCGGCCAGCATGGCGGCGGCTCCGATCGCGACCAGCAGGCGACCGGGCGCGCTCACGCTCGCGCCTCGTCGGCCGGGCGCTCGTCGACCGGGCCGTCGCCGTCCAGGCGCGCGAGCGCCAGCCTGTGCACCCGCGTGTCCCATGGAACGAAGATCAGCAGGCCGGTCACCAGCACGCCAGCCACCACGCCGTACAGCGTCGTGTAGCCGGCGCGGTCGACGATCAGCCCGAAGATCGGCGCGCCGATCACCGCGCCCACATCGGCGATGCCCGTGTAGATGGCCAGCGCCGAGCCGCGCTCCTGCTCGCGTGCCCGCGCGACCACCAGGCCCGAGAGGATGGGGAACGTGTAGCCGTGACCGAGGCCGCAGAGTGCACCGGCGGCCACCACCGCCCGGTCGCTGTGCGCCGTCGCGAGCGCGAGCATCCCCGCGGCCAGCGCGATCAACGACGGCACCAGCACACGGGTCGGCCCCACGCGATCGGGCAGCCAGCCGAACCCAACGCGCAGGGCGATCGCGACGGTCGTGTATGCAGTGAAGAAGCCACCGACGCTGCCGACCTCGCGGGTCAGGGTGAACGTCTTGAGGAAGACGAAGATCGCGGACAGCCCCACGAAGAAGATCGTCGTGATCCACCAGATCGGCAGCAGGTCGGACTGCCGGGCCGCCACGAAGAAGCCGCGGGGCTTCTCGTCGTCGTCGTTCCGGGGCGCCAGCACCTCGCGCAGTGGCAGCGCGAACACGAGCGCCGCCACGCTGAACCCGAAAGCCGTGGCGAACAGCGACGAGTAGCCGGCACGGGCAAGGATCCAGTCGCCGAGCGCGCCGCCGAGAGACATCGGCAACATGCCCGAAACGCCGAAGAGCGCGAGCCCCTCGGTGAGTCGCGACCGCGGCACCTGGTCGGCCGCGTAGGTGAACAACACCGTGAACAGGATCGCCTCGGACACCCCATGCAGCATGCGGACCACGTAGATCCAGGGACCGATCCCGTGCACGGTCAGGTACAGGGCCGTCACGATCACGTTGAGGACATTGCCGACGAGGATCAGGCCGCGACGCCCGCGGCGGTCCATCACGCTGCCGATACCGGGCCGCACCGCGATGGCCACCACGCTCGTCACCGCGAAGATCCAGCCGATCACGACCGGGCTCGCCCCGAGGTCGGCGAGGAAGCCCGGCACGTGCAGGTAGAGGCTGAAGGCGATCCCCTGCAGCAGATTCGACAGCGCGCAGAGAACGAAGGGCGCAGTCCAGAGGCGCTCGCGGTCGGCGCTCATCGCAGGCGTCCCGTTCGGGCCTCTTGGCGTCTCGCGGACATGACGGTGGCGCGATCCGTCAGCCGACGATCCGGACCGGACCGGGCTCGGCGTCGACCTCGAAGCCGAAGATCCGACCGTAGAAGTACAGCTCGCCCTCGAGCGCGGCGCGGATGTTCTCGGCGCGCCGGAAGCCGTGCTGCTCGCCCGCGAAGGGCACGTAGGCGTGCGGGATGCCGCGGGCAGCGAGCGCGGCCACCATCGCCTCGGCCTGGTTGGGCGGCACGATCTTGTCCTCGAGGCCCTGGAAGAAGACCACCGGGCAGGAGAGCCGATCGGGAAAGTGGATCGGTGAGCGCTCGATGTAGAGGTCGCGGGCCTCGGGGTACGGTCCGACCAGCCCGTCCACGTAGCGCGACTCGAACTTGTGGGTGTCCCGGGCCAGGGCCTCGAGGTCGCCGATCCCGTAGTGGCTGGCGCCGGCGCCGAACACGTCGCGGAACGTCAGGGCGCAGAGCGTCGTGTAGCCGCCGGCGCTGCCGCCGCTGATCGCGAGGCGCTCGCCGTCGACGCGACCCTCGCCAGCCAGCCAGAGCGCCGCGTTCGCGCAATCGTCGACGTCGACCACGCCCCACTGCCCCGCCAGCAGCTGCCGATACGCCCGGCCGTAGCCCGCCGATCCCCCGTAGTCGACGTCGGCCACAGCGACGCCACGGCTCACCCAGTACTGGATCCGCAGGTCGAGGGCGGGGCTCGCCGCCGCGGTGGGCCCGCCGTGACTCTTGACCAATAGGGGCGGTCGCTCGCCGGCCGGGGCTTCCACGTCCGCACGCCGCGGCGCGTAGAGCCAGGCGTGCGCCCGCCGGCCGTCCGCCGAGGCGAACTCGACCGCCTCGGGCTCGCTGAGCACGGCTGGATCGAACTCGAGGTCGGCGCCACGGCGCAGGACCCGGTGCCGGCCGCTCTCGAGATCGAGGGACACGACCTCGGCGGGCCGACTGGTCGCGCCGCCGACCAGGCAGGCGCGCCCCGCCCCGACACGCACGCCGTCGAAGGAGACGTACGGGAGCACCCACTCGTCGAGTCGCCCGGTCGAGGTGGACAGCCGCCCGAGCCGACTCCGACCTCCCGTCCCGAAGGCGCAGAGGATCTCCTCCTCCGAGACGAACGCGTAGCGCGAGAGCCCGAACACCCACTGCGGACCGGCAAACTCCGCCGGCAGGGGGCAGAGCGCCTCGACGGCGTCGCCACGCAGCTGATGCAGGTTCCACCAGCCCGAACGGTCGGACACGAAGGTCAGGTGTCCGTGTGGAGAGAATCGCGGCTGAAGGATCGACTCGGAGGGGCCGCCCGCCACCGCCCGCGGCGTTCCGTCCGGCCCACCCGCCGACCACGGCTGGACGTACAGCGTGGTGCCGTCCCAGGGCATACGGGGATGGTCCCAGGCCACGTAGGCGAGGCGATCACCCGCCGGTGAGACCACCGGCGAGCTGTAGAAGTCGTGCCCCGAGGCCACCACGAGCGGCGTCTCGGGCCCGGGCGGCAGTCCCTCCACTGGCGTGGGAAGGGCGACGAGTCTGTTCTCGGGCTCATCGCCTTCGCGCGGCCGCTCCTCGACGGCGAGCAGCCAGCGCCCGTCCGCCGGGGTGGCGAAGTCCGCGAAGCGGCTCCGACTCGACGCGATCACCGCGTCGCGCCCGCCGCACAGCGCGTGCACCGACTGATCGTCGAAGCGGACGTAGAAGACCCGCCCGCCTCGCACCGTGTAGTCACCGCCCCCGTACTCGTGGACGAGGGTCCGCACGTTCGCGCGCCCGTCGGTGACCTCCTCGGGACCGCCCTGCCCGTCGGCCCGGGCGCGCATCAGGGCCTGGCGTCCGCCCTCCGCCGGCCGCCCCTCGAGCCAGTACACGAAGTCGCCGTCGATTCGCGGCTGACCGAGCCGCAGTGCCGCGCTGGCGATCCGCTCGGCCGAGATCGGGGACGGCCAGTTCCCGAAGCGACGCACCTCCGCGCTCATTCCCAGGCCCCCATGCGAGGATCCGCAACGGCCTCCCCGACCGATCGCCGGCGGAACGTCGCACATCGAGCACACCGCCGCCGTGGCGACGGCGCGCCGGTCGTCGCCAGCTCAGCGGCCCGAGAACGGAGGCGTTTTGGACCCCCTGAACGCCGTGCTGCCGGCTTCAGCCGGTAGCGTGGCCGGCGTGATCAACACGCTGGCCGGAGGTGGATCGCTGCTGTCCGTGCCGCTGCTCTTCTTCCTGGGCCTGCCCGGCGACGTCGCCAACGGCACCAATCGCGTCGGCGTGCTGGCGCGGAACGCCACCGCGATGCGCGGCTTCCAGCGGGCCGGACTGCCCGGTCCGCGACTCGCCCTGCCCGTGCTGGCGGCCGTGCTGCCGGGATCCTGGGCCGGCGCGTGGCTGACCTCACGCCTCGACGCGACCGCGTTCGAGCGGCTCTTCGGCCTGGTGATGGTCGCGCTGCTGATCCCGACCCTGCGCGGCGGCGAGCGCGTGATCCGGCCGGTGATGGCGGTCGCGGTGGTCGCGGTGGCAGGACGGAGGTGCCCACGAAATTGGTTCTGGCCCGCAGCTCGCACGGACCTTCTTCGCCACCCACAGACGCGAGTGCCCGGACCTGCCCTGACCCGCGGGCAGGAACCTGGTAGGGCCCTCGGAGTCACGAAACGGGTGCTCGGGCGAGGGGAGGTCCTGGCGCCGGCTCTCGGGCAGGCAGCACCATTATCGTGGGCACGTCGGAGTAGAGGCACGTCGGAGTAGAACAACGTTCCATGGGGAACGAATCGCCGCGGACACTTCCCCGACCCGCGCGTGCTTCAGCATGCCTCGAAGCGTCCGCCCTGAACGGAACCACGACGGGCGCGCCTCGTTCAGGTCTTCGGCGGCGGCTTCGGCAGCACCCTCTGGAGCAGATCGCGCAGGAAGCGATTCGCGAACAGCGCCCACAGCAGGAACGGAAGCGCGTCTGCGAGCACGAGTGCCGGGAAGTACGTCAGCATGCTCTCGGACGACTTCCCGTCCCGAACGAAGGATACCCAGGCCCACCACGCGAGCAGCACGTGGCTCAGGAAGAGCACCACGAAACCGACGCCGATGCCGATCCAGCGGCGCGCCAGACGCATCTGGGGCGTCACCAGCATCAGCGCCAGGAACGGGATGAAGCCGATCATACGGTCGTCGACCAGACCCCGCTGGAAGCTCGTCACACCGGCAGCGAGCAGGATCGGGAACGCGACCGCGCGAAAGAATTCGACGTAGAGCTGCTCACCCCAGCGCATCCAGAGCCAGGTCAGCGGCACCGTGATCGCCCCGAACTCAAGCAGGACGCGGAGTAGCGACTTCTTCTTCGTCATTGGCGCGCACCACCACGATGATCCACAGCAGCCATACCGAGGTAATCATCACGATCATCGTGGCCTGCCAGAAGTAGAGGTGCATGAAGTCGAAGGCGAATGGCCAGTAGCGCCCCACGATCATCAGCACCGCGATCCGCAGCACGTTGAAGAGGTAGATGAGCGGACAGCCGAGCAACACCCCGATGCCCTTGCGCAGCCAGTCCGTCGGGAAGGCCAGCACGGCCGCAGAGAAGATCAGCATCTCGTAGATGCCCGTGCACTCGTCGATGATCTTGACGGCGAAGTGGCCGAAGAAGACGAGCTTCTCGTCCACCCGCGTATCGGATCCGAACAGCCCGAAGAGCAGGCCCTCGAACTGCGCGGTCTTCAGGATGAACCATTGCACCACCGGATTGTAGTGCCGAACGAAGGACGGATACCCGATCGACACCAGTCCCAGGTAGGGGAGGAAGAGCAGCACGAAGCGGTAGGCTGGGTTACGCCACACCTCGCGGACGCGCTCGAAGAGGCTCGGTTCTCGATCTCCGCCGTCGTTGCTCGAGCCGGGCGCCGCCCCCTCGTCATCTCCCGACTCGTGCTCTTCGTCCGCCATGGATGGTGCGAGCTTACTGGCAGGCCGACGGGTGGGCCACACAGGACACCGGGGCCCGCCTGGGCGAGGCTCGCTCGCAGCCCTTTCGCACCGCCCCGAAACGTCGCGCCTCCTCGTCGCTTCGCGCGGCACCGAGCGGCAGCACGACCGCGCCGTCGCGCCCCGTCCACTCGACCCGAATCGAGCGCTCGCGCAGGCGATCCAACACCGGCGACGCCGGCAGGCCGCTGCGCGCGCCGCACCCCGCCGAGACGATCGCGATCGACGCCCCCACCGCATCGAGAAAGGCGCCACCGCTCGAGGTGACGCTGCCGTGGTGGGCCACCTTGAGGATGCGCGCCTCGATGGGCTGGCCGCTCGCCGTCAACGCGCGTTCGACGGAGCGCCCGATGTCGCCCGTGAGCAGCACCGCGTCACCGTCGACCGAGACGCGGACGACGATCGAGCCGTCGTTGCTCGATGCCTCTGCCGCGTGCTCGGTGGGCCACAGCACCTCGATCGACAGGTCGCCCGCGCGCTGCTCGGGGCGACCGTCCGCCACGATCTCCTCGACGACCACCGCGCGCTCTTTCGCCACTGCCCGCAGACCTGCGAACGCGGGGTCTTCGAGCCCGCCGGCCGGCAGCCACAGCCGCCCGACGGGCACCCGGCGCAGCACCGCATCGAGACCGCCGCGGTGATCCACGTCGGCGTGGCTCGCGATCACCAGGTCGAGCGAGCCGACCCCGAGAGCGGCGAGCGCCGGCACCACCGTCCGCGCCCCCATGTCGAGGCGCCCCGGAATCGACCGCCCGGCGTCGACCAGGATGACGCCGCGACGCCCCTGCACGAGCAGCGCGTCGCCCTGCCCCACGTCGAACGCGACGATGCGTGGTGGAAGCGGCTCGATCGGAGGCGGCGCTCCGGCGCGCAGCCAGAGCGAGAGCGACAGCACGGCGGCGGCGCGCACGAGGTCGCCCGGCAGCCGGATCGCAGCCAAGCCGAGTAGCAGGCCGAGACACACGCCAGCCGGGCCGAGCGGCCCACCCGAGCCGTCCAGCGGTAGACGCTCGGCCAGCGAGGTGGCGGCAACGAGAGCACGTTCCGCCGGCCAGGCGAGTACAGCGACGATCGGCGACGCCACCGCCACCGGCGCGACGGCCGCCACGAGCACCGCCAACAGCGCCGCCGGCAGCAGCAGCAGCGCGGTCAAGGGCACGGCGAGCCCGTTCACCGCCAGGCCGAAGGGCGTCACGACGAGGCCGTGGGCGGCCAGGATGGGACCAGTGGCGGCCAGCGCGATCGCCGACGTGCGAAGCGAGGTGCGCAGCCCCTCGACGATTCGCGCAGCACGGCCCGACGGGTGCGCGGTCCCACCCGGCGAGAGCCCGAGCATCAGGGCCCCGGCCGCTGCGAAAGAGAGCTGGGCACCGGGGTCGAAGAGCGCGGCCGGCTCGGCTGCCAGCAGCACGACGGCGGCTCCGGCGAGGGTGCTGCCCGCCGGCCAGCGGCGACCGGACGCAAAGGCGAGCCACAGCACCCCCGCGACCACCAGCGCACGGCGAAGCGGCAGCCCCATGCCGGCCAGCGCCGCGTAGGCGAACGCACCGGCCAGGGACAGCGCGGCGGCGAACGGGCGCGGGTCGGCGACCCCCGCGCGCGTGAGTGGGCCCGCCAAGCCAGGCCGAGCCAGCGCGTAGCAGAGGCCCACTACGATCGCGACGTGCAGGCCGGATACGGCGAGCAGATGCGCGATGCCGAGGCCGGCGAGTTCGGCCCGCACGGCTGGGTCGAGACCCGACCGGTCGCCGGCAGCCAGCGCGGCCAGCAGCGCGCCGCCCGGCCCCGCGGCCTCGAGCCGGGCGACGATCCGCATGCGCAGCAGACCGATCGCTGCCCACGCCCGGCGGACCGGGTCGGCGAGTGGTTGGCGCCGCCAGCCGGTCGCAACGACGAGCCGCGCATCCGCCAGGTAGGCGCGGCCGCCGATGCCGCGACGCACCAGCCTGCGCGCGTGGTCGCGGGCCCCGGGGTTGCGCGCCTCGGGCGGGTGCGCGGTCTGCACCCGCGCCCGTATGCGACGGGCGCCGGCCACTCGCGACAGCGCCAGCGCTTCGGGGCTGCCCGCCAGCGCCGAGATCAGCAGTCGTGGCGGAAGCTCGATGGCGTCACCTCGGCGTGGGCCGGCGTCCACCACGACGGCCTCGCAGACCACCAGCCCGTTTCCGAGCGGCGGCAGGCCACACGGGCGTGCTGCGATGGTCAGCTCGAGGCCAGCCGCCGGGCCCCCTGCAACGGCCTGCCCCAGTCGCTCCGAGAGGGCCGCCGCCCCCAGGCTCCCCGCGAGCAAGATGGCCAGCAGCCCACGCGCCACCGCGCGCCGGGCGGCAATCGGGCCCAGGGCAGCCACCGCCAGGGCGAGCGCACGCAGCGCCACCGGGTCGGGCTCGAGCCGATCACCGACCACGATGCCCAGCGCCAGAGCCAGGGCGATCCACACCGGCAGCGACGTCACATCCACCAGCGGGACCGGGGATGCCGCTCAGGCTAGCAGCCCGCCGGAGAAACCCTGCCGCAGCGACCCGGCCGCGACCTCAGTGCAGCACGCGATCCGACAGCCCGTCGCCCGAAGACTTCATACGGCGCACGTAGGCGGACAGCACGCCGAGCACCTCGTCGAGCTTCGACAGCTCGCCCGAGAAGGCGCCCATCATCCGTTCCACCTCGCGCACGCCGCGCAGGTTCCTGGTCAGCTGATCCCGGGTCGAATGCTGCAGTTCGACCGCGATCGCGACACCGTCGAGCAGCGCCTCGCGGGCCGGCGCAGCGAGGCCCGCGATTTGGACCGCCGTCCGCTCCGCGAGCGCCCCGCTGAATTCAACGGGAACCCCCCGCTGCTCGAGGGCCACCCTGATCTCATCGCGGCCCGGCGAGGTCTGGCGCCACCCGAAACCGCGGCCTGCGCCCCACTTCGCTCGAAGCCAACGCCATGCCATCTTCCCGCCACTCCCTTGGACAATTGGTCGAGTCCATCGAGCATGGCCCCCGCCCTCCGGACTCGGCGCGATGCTCGTCGACTGCCACCCTTGCCTCTGTAAGGAGCAATATCGATGCCACGGCTCCGACCACACCGGATGCCGAGTGCTCTCGGGCGTTTGTCGGCGAAGCTGCATGCCGGACGAACGTCGGCGATGGGGGGAATCCGACCGCCAAATGGAAACGCATTTCCCAATCGCAGCCGCCGGCCGAAGGACCGCGCGGCGCGTGCCGGTCAGTCGCGCCAGGAGAACGGCACGCGGGCGTCGTCGGCCTCGGCGTGCAGCAGACGCATCTCACCCTCGAGGCGCGCCACCTCCTGCTCGAGCGACTCGCGGTGCCGGACCCGGCCGAAAGGCGCCTCCTCGAGCCGCTTCTCCGCGTGGGCGATGCGCGCCTGGGCGGCCGCGAAGGAGCGCTCCCACTGGAGGCGGCTCTTGCCGCCGCGCAGCACCCCGGTCTCGGCGAGGTCGTTCTCTACGAGCGTCACGACGCCATCGACCGGATCGATCTTGTAGTCGAAGTGGTTGAAGAAGGAGAGGCCGAGGAGTCCTTCCTTCATCGACGCGCTGACGGTGGCCGGCACGTCTTCGACCTCGGCGGTCCCGAGAGCCACCGAGTCGAGCCGCAGCATCTTCTGCTCGACGACGCCGTTGGCCGTCGAGTAGCGGCCGGTGCGCGCGTTCGACAGGTCGAGTTCGAGGTCGTCCGCCGCCCACTGCGGCAGCACCACGTCGGTCGCGCCCGTGTCGATCAGGAACGGCACGTCGAGTCGACCGTTCACCCTCACCCACACCGACAGGCTGCTGTCCGCCCGCTGCACGCGAATCCTGTGGACCCTACCGCCACCCGACGCCGCGGCCGTCGACCTGCCGCTCGGGGCTTTCGACCTGCCGCTCGGGGCCGTCGACCGCCTGGCGGGCGGCGGGCGATAGAGCTGCACCGGTGACGGACCGCTCCGCGGCGACCGCGCACGCGCCTCCGCGGCGCCACGTTGGGCGGGCGGCACCTGGCGCAGGTCCTGGGTGAAGTGGAATTTGCCGTGCTCGTCGACCCAGCGATAGATCTCGGCGTCGACGGTCCTGGCCAGCGGCAGAGTGAGCAACACGACGCCGAGCGCGAGGCCGATTCCGATCCGCAGTCGCACGACTTGCCGCATAGCTGGCCCGCTGCCCCCGCTGCTTCGAGGACGGAATCGGAACAGAGCGCGTGCAACTTGAACGGACCCTCGGGGCCGACCGTCAATCCGCCCCGGGATCGGCCGGCGGCCCGGAGGCACCCGCGTCGGCCTCCTCGAGCGGCTCCGCGACCGCCTCGCCGAAGAAGCGGCGGATCGTGGACGCGTCGTTGGCCGACACACCCGGCACGCTGGCGAGCGCCTCCTCGCTCGCCTCCCGAACGGCGCGCAGCGAGCCCAGCCTTCGCAGCAGTGCCCGGCGCTTGCCGGGTCCGATGCCCGGCAGCTCCTCGAGGATCGAGGTCATACCGGTGCGCGAGCGCAGGTCGCGTTGGAACTCGATCGCGAAGCGGTGCGACTCGTCACGCACGCGCTGCAGCAGCAGCAACCCACGCGAGCTGCTGGCCAGCGAGATCGGATTGGCGCGGCCCGGTCGATACAGCCGCTCGGCCTTGAGGCCCCCGGAGCGCTTGACGCGCGGCGACGGCGAGGCCGCATCCCGCTCCTTGGAGATGCCGAGGGTCTCGACCGCGAGCTCCGCATCGGCGAGTGCAGCCTCCAATACGCCGAGCTGCCCGCGGCCGCCGTCCACCATCAGCAGGTCGGGCAGCGGCTCGCGGTCGACGCGCGCCAGCCGGCGCGCCATCACCTCGCGCAGGCAGTCGTAGTCGTCACCGCCGGCCGCCTGCTTGATGCGGTACTTGCGGTAGTCCTTCTTGACCGGAACGCCGTCCTCGAAGACCACCCGGCTCGCCACCGCCAGGCTGCCCTGCAGGTTCGAGACGTCGTAGCACTCGATGCGCCGCGGCAACGCGCCCAGCGAGCACGCGTCGCGCACCTCCTCGAGCGCGCCCTCCACGCTCTCGCGGGCCTCGAGGCGCTGCACGAGGGCGAGCTTCGCGTTGCGCGTGGCGATGTCCACCAGCCTCCGCACACTGCCCCGCTGCGGGCGCCGCACCTCGATCCGCCGCTGCGACCGCTCGCGCAGCCAGTCGGCGAGCGCGCCCTCGTCGTCGACGTCGACCGAGGCGAGCACCTCGCGAGGCGCCTCGTCGGCCTCCTTCTTGCCGTAGTACTGGCCGAGGAACGACGACATCACGGCTCCGTCGTCGATCCGCACGCGCGAGAACGAGTAGTCCTCGGCGCCGACCACCCTGCCCTCGCGCACGTGGAGCACCTGCACCTCGACCTCGCCGCCCTCGCGGGCCAGCCCGAAGACGTCCCGCTCGACGCTCCGCTCGCTCACGATCTGCTGCTGCTCGAGAGTGCTCTGGACCGCGCCGGTCCGGTCCCGCAAGCGCGCCGCCTCTTCGAAGCGCTCAGCCTCGGCGGCGCGCTCCATCTCGCCGCGCAGGCGCTCGACCAGCTCTTCGGAACGGCCGCGCAGGAACAGCGCCGTGCCCTGCACCTGCTCCGCGTAGGCGTCGGGATCGGCGAGCCCACAGCACGGCCCGAGGCAGCGCTTCATCTCGTACTCGATGCACGGGCGGCCGCGGCGCGCGTAGTCCTTGAAGCTGCCGTCGGTGCACGACCGCAGCGGGAAGAGCCGCCGCAGGTTCGAGAGCGACTCCTTCAGGGCCACGCTCGACGTGTAGGGGCCGAAGTAGTCGGCGCCGTCCTTGCGAAAACGCCGCACCGTGGTGAGCCGGGGCCACTCCTCGCGCGCATCGAGCCGCAGCGCGAGGTACTGCTTGTCGTCACGAAGCTTGACGTTGAAGACCGGCTTGTGGCGCTTGATCAGCTCGTTCTCGAGCAGCAGCGCCTCCTTGACGTTGGCGGTGACGAGCACCTCGACGTCGACCGCCCGCTCCATCAGTGCGGGCACGCGGATCCGGCCGTCGCCGCCGGCCACGTACTGACGCACGCGGCTGCGCAGGTTCTGGGCCTTGCCGACGTAGAGGACCGCCCCGCGATTGCTCTTGAAGAGGTAGACGCCGGGCTCGGTCGGCAGCCTGGCGGCCTTCTCGGCCAGCCCGCCCGGCGGCTCCGCGGCCCCCGGCATGCTCAGGTCAGCCGGAGGCGCTGCGCCTCCAGCGCCTTGATGCGGTCGCGCAGATCGGCGGCGCGTTCGAAGTCGAGCTCGTCGGCGGCGGACTTCATCTCGTTGCGCAGCGCGTCGATCAGCTCGGGCAGCTCGTGGCTGGGCACGCCGTCGTCGCGCTCGACGTCGCTGCGTGGGGCCGTCACGTAGTCCTGCTCCCAGATCGAGTCCTGCAGGCTGGTGATGCGCTTCTTGACGGTCTGCGGCGTGATGCCGTGCTCGACGTTGAAGCGCTCCTGGGCGGCGCGGCGGCGGGTCGTCTCGTCGAGGGTCTCGCGGATCGAGTTGGTCTGTTCGTCGGCGTAGAGGATCACCCGGCCGTCGACGTTGCGCGCAGCACGACCGATCGTCTGGATCAGCGAGCGCGTCGACCGGAGGAAGCCCTCCTTGTCGGCGTCGAGGATCGCCACCAGCGAGACTTCGGGGATGTCCAGGCCCTCGCGCAGCAGGTTGATGCCGACCAGCACGTCGAACACGCCTTCGCGCAGCTCGCGGATCAGCTCCATCCGCTCGATCACCTTGATGTCGCTGTGCAGGTAGCGGATCCGCACCCCGAGTTCCGCGTAGTACTCGGACAGCTCCTCGGCCATGCGCTTGGTCAGCGTCGTCACCAGCACCCGCCCACCGCCGTCGACGACGCTCCGCACCTGGTCGAGCAGGTCGTCGACCTGCCCACTCGCCGGCCGCAGCTCGACCTGCGGATCCATCAGCCCGGTCGGCCGGATGATCTGATCGACCACCAGGCCGCCGGAGGCGTCGAGCTCGTAGTCGGCGGGTGTCGCGGAGACGTAGATGCGCTGCCCGCCGCGCTGCTCCCACTCGTCGAAGCGAAGCGGACGGTTGTCGAGCGCCGAGGGCAGCCGGAAGCCGAAGTCGACGAGGGTCTCCTTGCGGGCCCGGTCGCCGCGGGACATGCCGCCGATCTGGGGCACGCCGATATGGCTCTCGTCCATCACGACCAGCGTGTCTTCGGGCAGGTAGTCGTACAGGGTGTACGGCGTCTGGCCCTCGCTGCGGCCGTCGAGCCAGCGCGAGTAGTTCTCGACGCCGTGGCAGAAGCCCATCTCCTGGAGCATCTCGACGTCGTACATGGTGCGCGTCTCGAGGCGCTGCGCCTCGAGCAGCCTGCCCTCGGCCTTGTAGTGGGCGAGCCGCTCGTCGAGCTCGCCCCGGATGCCCTCGACGGCACGCCGCAGCCGCTCGTCGGTGGCGACGTAGTGGCTCGCCGGATAGATCATCGCCCGCCTGGGCCGCGCCACCACCTTGCCGCGCAGTGGATCGATCTCGCTGATCGCGTCGATCTCGTCGCCGAAGAGCTCCACGCGGATCGCCCGCTCGCTCTCGTACTGCGGAAAGATCTCGACCACGTCGCCGCGCACGCGAAACGTGCCGCGGTGGAAGTCGTGGTCGTTGCGTGTGTAGAGCATGTCGACGAGGCGCCGTAGCAACTCCTGGCGCGGGACGTTCATCCCCACCTCCAGGTACAGGTGCAGCGAGCCGTAGTTTTCCGGCGCTCCGAGGCCGTAGATGCAGGAGACGCTGGCGACCACCAGCACGTCCCGGCGCGTCAGGATCGAGTGGGTGGCCGAGTGGCGCAGCTTGTCGATCTCGTCGTTGATGTGCGAGTCCTTCTCGATGTAGGTGTCGCTCGACGGGATGTAGGCCTCGGGCTGGTAGTAGTCGTAGTAGGAGACGAAGTACTCGACGGCGTTGTTCGGGAACAGCTCCTTGAACTCGGCATAGAGCTGGGCGGCCAGCGTCTTGTTCGGCGACATGACGAGCGTGGGCCGGTTGATGCGCTCCACCACGCAGGCCACCGTGAAGGTCTTGCCGCTGCCGGTGACGCCGAGCAGGGTCTGGTGGCGGTCGCCGCGCTCGATGCCCTCGACGAGCTCCTCGATGGCCCGGGGCTGGTCACCGGCGGGCGCGTACTCGGAGACCAGCTCGAAGGCCTTCTCCTGGCGACCGTCGTGCCGGACCTCGGCGCCGCTCACCCGCGCTTCCACCTGGGCCCTTCGGGCGTATCGACGATCGTGATGCCCTCGGCGGCGAGTTCGTCGCGGATGCGGTCGGCGGCCGCAAATTCGCGCGCGGCGCGCGCCGTCTCGCGCTCGGCCAGCAGGCCGTCGATGCGGGGATCACTCTCGTACTCGTCCTCGGCGGGCTTGGCGTGCCGCAGGTCGAGCCCGAGCACCTCGTCGAAGGCCAGCAGCAGGTCGCGCCGGTCCTCGGGCGCGAGCCCCTCGCCACGCACCACGTCCCACACCACCGCCATCGCCTTGGGGGCGTTCAGGTCGTCGGCCAGCGCGGTCCGGAAGCGCTCGCGGTGCGGCGCCTGCGCGTCCGCGTCGCCCTCCCCCGGCACCTCCCGCAGCTCGGCCGCCACGGCCACCAGCCGCCGGTGGCCGCGGGCCGCCGCCTCCATGGCTTCGGCGTTGTAGGTCTGCTGCTGGCGGTAGTGGGCCTGCAGGAAGAAGTAGCGGAACGCGAGCGGATCGTAGCCCTGGGCGACCAGGTCGGAGAGCGTCTTCACGTTGCCCACCGACTTCGACATCTTCTCGCCGCCGAAGTCGAGAAACTCGTTGTGCATCCAGAAATTCACCCAGGGATGCACGCCGAACGCGCACTCGCTCTGGGCCACCTCGTTGGTGTGGTGGACGCTCGCGAGGTCGATGCCGCCGGTGTGGATGTCGATGCGCTCGCCCAGGTACTTCGAACTCATCGCCGAGCACTCGAGGTGCCAGCCCGGAAAGCCGCGACCCCAGGGCGAGTCCCACTCCTGCAGGCGCTGCACGCCCGGCTCGGCGAACTTCCAGATCGCGAAGTCCGCCGGATGGCGTTTGCCCTCGACCTGCCCGATGCGCCCGGCTCCCGCCTGCCCCTCGAGATCGAGATGCGCCAGCTCGGCGTAGCGCGGGAAGCGCGACACGTCGAAGTAGATGCCGTCGTCGATGCGGTACAGGTAGCCGGCCGCCTCGAGGCGCTGGCCCAGCTCGATCTGCTCGGCGATGTGGTCGGTGGCCCGGGGGTTGTACTCGGGCTCGAGGCAGTTCACCCGGGCGCGGTCCCGGCGCCAGATCGCGGTGTAGCGCTCGGCGATCTGCTCGGCGGTCTCGCCCGACTTGCGCGCCGCCAACTCCATCTTGTCGTCGCCCTCGTCGCCGTCGCTGACGAGGTGCCCGACGTCCGTGATGTTGATGACGTGGGTGACCGCGAAGCCCTCGGCAACCAGGAAGCGCTTCAGCAAATCGGCGAAGAGCTGCGAGCGGAAGTTGCCTATGTGGGACTCGCCGTAGACGGTCGGGCCGCAGGTATAGAGGCCGACCCGACCCGGCTCGATCGGCTCGAAGGCTTCCTTCGAGCGCGTCCGCGTGTTGTAGAAGACGATCTCGCCCACTCCGCTCTCTTCTCTCTCTCTTTCCTGGCTTCCTGGCTTCCTGGTCCCCTGGCTTCCCGGCTTCCCGGTCCCCTGGCTCCCGGCTGTCCGTTCTCTTCCCTGTGCGGGCTCGCACCGATACGGCGCCCAGTCTACCGGCCCGCGTCCTCGTCGGCCTCGAGCAGCAGGGACGCGCTCGCCGCGATGCCCTCGCCGCGGCCGATCGCGCCGAGGTGATCGGTGCTGGTCACCTTCACGTTGACACACCCGGTATCGCAACCGAGCAGCAACGCGACGCGCTCGGTCATGGCCGGCTGGTGGGGGGCGAGCCGCGGGGCCTGGGCGATCACCGTGCAGTCGAGGTTGCCGAGCCGGTAGCCGCGCGCGCGCATCCGCGCGACGGCCCGCTCGACCAGCACGGCGCTGTCCACCCCCTCGAGCGACTCATCGCTGCTGGGGAAGTGCCGACCCAGGTCGCCCTCGCCCAGGGCCCCGAAGATCGCCGTGGCCACCACGTGGAGCACCACGTCACCGTCCGAATGCCCCTCGAGGCCACGATCGCTCGGAATATCGACGCCGCCGAGCCGCAGCGGGCGTCCGGCGACGAGCCGGTGTGCGTCGAAGCCCTGCCCGATCCTCACGCTGCGCCCCCCTGCTCGTCGAGCAGCCGCTCCGCGAAGGCGAGGTCCTCCGGGCGCGTGATCTTGATGTTCCGGGCATCCCCGGGCACGACGCGGACCGGCACGCCGAGACGCTCGACGAGCTGCGCGTCGTCGGTGCCGGTGAAGCCTTCCGCGACCGCCTTGGCGATCGCCTCGCGGATCAGCGCCGCGTGGAAGGCCTGCGGGGTCTGCGCCGCCCAGCACTCGCTGCGCGGCGGCGTCTCGACGACCCGGCCGTCGCGCACGCGCTTGATGGTGTCGCTCGCACGCACGGCGAGCAGCGCCGCGCGATGGTCGTGGGCCGCTTCGACGACACGGGCCACGTCGCTCGCCGTAACGAGACACCGTGCGGCATCGTGGACGGCCACGCACTCGATGTCGCTCGGCAGCCTCGCCAGACCGCGAGCGACGGAATCCTGGCGCTCCCTCCCGCCGGGGATCGCGTCGCACACCCGCGGATCGAGCGGCAGAGCCGACGCCACCTGGTCGGCGGGCACCTCGACCGGCACGACGGGCTGGATGCAGTCGATGATCGGCACCCCGAGCAGCGTCGCGATCGACCGCTCGAGCAGCGTCCGCCCGCGGAGCTTCACGAAGCCCTTCGGCACCGCCCCGCCGAGCCGCTCGCCCCGACCGGCGGCGAGGACAAGAACCGCGGTCTTCATGGCCGGCAGGATAGTGCGGCGGCCGCGCACACGCCTGCGACCGCGGGGGTTCGTCGAACGATGTGATCAGCCCCGGCGTGCAATCAGCCGCGGCATCCGTCACACGGCGGCTGCATGGGCGTTCGGGTAGAGTCCCCGCCCGGAGGATCCCATGCGAAGCCGTCATGCCTGCATCGCCATCGCCCCGCTCGTCTCGACCGTCATGCTGTGCGCCCTCGCAGCCTCGGCCCCGCACGCGCGGGCCTCGTCCCAGGAAGGTTCGGCCGTCGACTACGAGACGATGGACGCCTCGCTGCCACCCGACGACCAGGACCCGCCGGGACGGCCGCTCTCGATCGACGAGGCGATCGCGCTGGGCCTGCAGAACAACCTCGACGTCGAGGTGAACCGCTACCAGCCCTACGTCTCGCAGCTCGACTCGGAGGCGGCCTGGGGGGCGTACGATCCGACTTTCTCGGGGCAGGTCGACTACAACGACTCCCGAACCCGCAACACGTTCGCGATCAACAGGAACCAGTCCAACGAGATCGACGCGCTCGGCGGGCAGACGGGACTGACCGCGCTGATCCCGTACTGGGGCGCAAGTGTCGAGCTCTCGTTCGACGGAAGACGGACCAAGACGAACAACACCATCGAGGCGCTGAGCCCCAAGTACGAGTCCGGCCTCACCATCGGCGGCACGGTGCCGCTGATGCGCGGCCTCGTCTGGAATGAGCCCTGGACCCAGGTCAAGACACTACGGCTCAACTACGACGCGGAGCTCGACAACTTCACCACCTCGGTGATGAACACGGTCCAGCAGATCATCAGCGCCTACTGGAATCTCGTCGCCACCAAGGAGCAGGTGCGCGTCGCCCTGAAGAGCCTCGAGAGCAACAATGCCCTGCTCGACCAGACCAAGACCCAGTACGAAGTGGGCGTGGTCAGCAAGGTCGAGGTCGTCCAGGCCGAGGCCGGCGTCGCCAACAGCGAGTTCAACCTGATCGTCGCCAGGAACACGTATCGCAACGCCCAGGACTCGCTGATCGCGGCCGTCCTCGGCAATCGCCTGCGCGCGGCGACGACGCTGACCTTCGACCCGACCACCAGGCCGGACTTCTCGAGCGTCCGTCCGGTGAACCTGAACCACGCCGTAGAGACCGCGTTCGCGCGCCGCCCCGAGCTGGCCGCCGCGCAGCGTCGGCTCGACCAGGGAGAGGTGCAGCTGAAGTTCGCGAAGAACCAGCGGCTTCCCCAGGTCGATCTCAACGTCAGCTACCGCACTGCCGGGGTCGAGGGGCGCCAGAACCCGGATCTGGTCGACTTCAGCCAGGTTCCGCCCGGCCCGGCCCCCCCGGGCAGCGTCGCCGAGGGCTCGTTCGGCGACACGACGAACAGCTACTTCGCCACGGGCGCGCCTCGGGGCGTCACCGCCATGGGCGTAGTCTCCATCCCCCTCGGCAACGTCACCGCGCGCAAGAACGTCAGCAAGGCCCGCATCGAGCTACGCCGCGCCAACTCGCAGATCACCCAGCTCAAGCAGCAGATCATCGTCTCGGTGCGCTCGGCCGCCCGGGGGCTACTGGCATCGGCCCACGGGGTGGAGGCCGCCGAGCGGCGCCGGATCGCCGCCGAGGAGCAGCTGCGGGCCGAGCGCATCCGGCTCGAGCACGGCGAGTCGACGCCCTTCGACGTGCTGCAGCGCGAGAGCGACCTGGTGGACGCCGAGAGCCAGAAGATCTCGGCCCTGCAGTCGTTTCGGAACGCCCAGGCGACGCTCGAGCGCGAGCGGGGTACGATTCTCGACACCTGGGACGTCGCGATCGACTCGGTGCGCCAGCTCGGGTACGACGAGGTGCTCTCCGCGCACGACTGAGCGCGGCGGGTCCGGGCAGAGCGAGGCAGAAGCGGAGGCAAGATCGGGCATGTCGCTGTTCGGAAAGCGAAGCGGCTCGGCGGACGGAGATCAGCCGGCGGACCCTGCTGGGCAGCAGAACGCCGGTCGAGCGACGCCCCCGGAGCGCACCGCGCGCTCCGGCCGAGCCGAAGCCAGCCGCTCACGCAGCCACTCACGCAGCCACACAGGCGCAACGTCGCCGACGGAGGGGGGATTCGTGGCCACCATCGGGAAGTCGATCCAGGTAAAGGGAGAGCTCAGCGGCGACGAGGATCTCGAGGTCGACGGCAACGTCGAAGGCGACATCAAGCTGCCCAACCACGTGCTCAAGATCGGCTCGCACGGCAACGTCAAGGCCTCCGTGGTCGCCAAGTGCGTCCAGATCGTCGGCCACGTCTCGGGTGACGTGACGGCCACCGAGCGCGTCGAGGTCGAGACCTCGGGCGTGGTCGAGGGCGACATCCGCGCACCCCGCCTGCTCGTTCAGGAGGGCGCGGTCATCAACGGCAGCATCGAAATGACCACCGCCCAGGCAGGCGCCGCGAAGACACCGGCCGAAGCCCCCAGGCCCCCTGGAGCCCCCGAGGCCGCCCGCAAAGCGGGCTAGCGGCTCGCGAAGCGGTCGCCCCGCGCTCGGCTGCTACTTCGCCTTCGCTCCCGTGCGCTCCTCGAGGAGGAGCAGCAGCGGCGAGGCGATGTAGACCGACGAGTAGGTGCCGACGACGACGCCGATCAGCATCGCGAACGCGAAGGGGCGGATCACGTCGCCGCCGAGGAAGAACAGGCTCAGCAGCGCGAGCAGGGTCGTGCCCGACGTGAGCACGGTGCGCGAGAGCGTCTGATTGACGCTCAGGTTGAGCACCTCGGGCAGCCTTGCCTTGGTGTGGATCTCGAGGTTCTCGCGGATGCGGTCGTAGATGATGATCGTGTCGTTGAGGCTGTAGCCCAGGATCGCGAGCATGGCGGCCAGGATGCGCAGGTCGAACTCGAGGCCGAGCATCACGAAGATCCCGCCGGTGACGAGCAGGTCGTGGATCACTGCCACCACGGCGCCAGGCGCGAAGCGCGAGCTGAAGCGGAACGCCACGTAGGCGAGGATCGCCAGACTCGCCCAGAACAGCGACATCAGACCGTCCGACTGCAGCTCGGCGCCGACCCGCGGTCCCACGAACTCGACCCGTTGCACGGTGAGCCCGCCGATGCCCTCCCGCAACGTCGCCTCGAGCCGCTGCGCTCGATCGGCCTGACCGGGCGCCACCTCCTCGCCCGCTGCTTCGACGGCTTCGCCGCCGGACGCGACCGCGTCCTCGACGCTCCGGAACTTGATCAGGTACTCCTTGTCGGACTCGGTGCCGAAGCGCACCACCGCGGGGTCCTCGACGATCGTGGTCGCCGACAGCACCTCACGGATGCGCCCTTCGTCGACGACGACGGCGTCGTCGAAGAGCACCTGCACCTCGTTGCCGCCCGCGAAGTCGATGCCGAGGCGAATGCCGCGGATCGGGATGGCGACCAGCGAGGCGAGGATCAGCCCCAGCGAGATCGCCGCGGCGATCCGGCGCTTGCCGATGAAGTCGATATTGGTCCCGGGCGGGACGATCTGGAAGGGCACCGGGTCGTCTCCCTAGATGGATAGCTGCGGGACGGTGCGTCCGCCCGGATACAGCTGGAACAACATCCGCGTCAGCACGAGTGCGCAGAACACGCTGGTCACGATGCCGATCGAGAGCGTCACCGCGAAGCCCTTGATGGGCCCGGTGCCGAACTCGAAGAGGATCAACGCAGTGATCAGCGTGGTGATGTTGGCGTCGAGCACCGCGCCCGTAGCCTTCTGATAGCCCGTCGCGATGGCGGCCCGCGGCGTCTTGTTGGCGCGCAGCTCCTCGCGGATGCGCTCGAAGATGATCACGTTGGCGTCCACCGCCATGCCGATGGTGAGCACCAGTCCGGCGATGCCCGGCAGGGTCAGCGTCGCCTCGAAGAGCGACATGACGCCCACGATCAGCAGCATGTTGCTGAGCAGCGCCGTCGCCGCGTACGCGCCGCTCAGCATGTAGTAGAAGCCTGTGAACAGCAGCACCAGCGCCAGCCCGAGGATCGACGCACGCACGCCCGAGCGAATCGAGTCCTGGCCGAGCGCCGGACCCACGGTGCGCTCCTCCTCGATCACGACCGGCACCGAGAGCGCGCCGGCACGCAGCACGACGGCGAGGTCCGCGGCCTCCTGCGAGCTGAAGCGGCCGGTGATCTGACCGCGCGTCGCGATGCGGCTGCGGATCGACGGCGCGCTGTAGACGTCCTCGTCGAGGATGATCGCGAGCAGCTCGCCGATGTTCGCCTCGGTGAGGTCGCCGAAGATGCGACCGCCCTCGGGATTGAAGCGGAAGTTCACCAGCGGCCGCTGCTGCTGGTCGAAGCCGACGCGCGCGTCCTCGAGGTAGTCGCCGGTGATGTCCGCCGAGTCCGCCACCAGGTAGGCGGCCACGACCTGCTCGGTCTCCGGGTCGCGCTCGACGACGACCTCGGTGTCGACCGGAAGGCCGTCCGAATAGCGCAGCCGCAGCCGTTCTTCGTCGTCCGCCCGGTCCCTGACGATCTTGAACTCGAGGAAGCCGGTCGACTTGAGGAGCTCGCGGGCCCGGCCCCTGTCGATCTGGCCGCCCGGTATCTGCACCAGCACGCGGTCACTGCCCTGCCGCGTCACCACCGAGTCGGGGATGCCGCGCACCGGGTCGTTGATGCGCCGCCGCAGCACCTCGAGGACCTGCAGCATGGTGCGCTCGCGGATCTCCTGGGTCCAGTCGTCGGTGAGCCCGTACTGGAGCGTGTCCGCCACCGCGCTGCGCTCGCGCAGCACCCCGGTATCGGCGGCGGCGTCGCGGATCTTGCCCAGATCCGCTCCGGAGATCGCGCTGACGGTCAGCGTGTCGCCCTCGACCTCGAGGCGCCCCACCCCGATGTCGTCCTCGCCCAGGGTCTCGCGGAGGTTGTCGCGCACGAACACCAGCTCGTGCGTGATCGCGTCCTCGATCGCCACGCCCACTACCCAGTGGATGCCGCCCTGCAGGTCGAGGCCGAGTCTCAGCCCGTCGTCGGGCCAGAACCCGCTGGCGATGCGTTGCTCCTTGGGGACGAAGTTTGCGATCGCCAGATACGCGAAGATCCCGATCAGCGCCACGACGGCGCCGACCCGCCAGCTCAGGCCGCCACTCACGAGCCGTCGCCTCCTTTGTTGTCCTTCGCCTTGCCTTCGGACGCCGGCTCCCGCTCGGCGCCGGCCTTGAGGACGCTGCCGAGGCCGCTGCGCGCCACCTCCACCTCGACCCGCGCCCCGCCCTTCACCCGGGCGATCTCGACCGTCACCGAATCGTCGGAGACGGCGGTGATCACCCCGTGGATGCCGCCGTTGGTCACCACGCGATCACCCTTGGTGGCCGCCTTGACGGCCTCCTCACGCTCGCGCTGCTGCCGCTGCTGCGGCCGCATGACCAGGAAGTAGAAGATCGCGAAGATCGCGCCCATCATGAGGAAGAAGCTCATGTCGGGGCCTGCAGGCGCCCCTTCGGCCTGCAGCAGGATCGAGGACGCGAGCTCGCTCATCTTCTCACTCCGCTCTGCTCCGCAGCCGTCCGAGACGCCTTCGTCGGTGCCATCGCCGTCTTCACCATTGCGATCACTTCACTCCGCCCGGGGCTGCCAGGCCGCGGTGCGACCCTCGTCCCAGAGTCCGAGCGTCGTGCCCGGGTAGAAGTTGTCGAGAATCTCGCGGTACGTCGCCCCCCGATCGGCCAGGCTGCGCGCACCCCACTGACTCATCCCCACGCCGTGCCCGCTCCCCGAGCCGACGAATACGAACACGTCCCCCCGGAGCCGCAACTCGAAAAGCGTACTGCGCAAGGTCGACTCGCCCAGCGCTCCACGGAGCTGACGGCCCGAGAGCCTAACCTGTCCCCCCTCGCCCTGGAAACGGATCCAGCGAACGCGGCCGCTCGGCGTGCGCTCCTCGACGGCCGCCCCCCGGACCTCGCCGATCGAGTGACCGGCCGCGTCGAGCGCCCGTGCCAGCGTGTGGGCGGGGATGGCGGCGCGCCAGTAGGTGTCCGGCGAATCGTCCTCGCCCGGCACCTCGTGGCTGACCAGGTAGCTGAGGTCGCGGCCCCAGACCTCGGCCGAGCTGGCGGTGCGGCCACCCGAAGCCGAGTGAAAAGCCGCGAGGATGGGCTCGCCCTGGTGGGTGAGCACCTCACAGCGCGTGTCCCGCGCTGCGCGCCGCGCCGGCTCGGCGGCGTCGAGTCCGCGATACACCTGGCTGCGGGTGCCGGCCTCTACGTCCCACGGCCGGTCACCGCGTAGGATGCGTTGGTGGAGCACGTAGCTGCGGCTCGCAACCGCCTGGGCGCGCAGCGCGTCGGCCGCCCAGCTGGCGGGCATCTCTCCCCCGATCGCCCCGGCCACGTACTGCTCGAGGGGCACCTCGTTGACGACCGTCACCGCTCCCGCGTGGACGAAGCCCAGCAGCCGGCCCCCGACGCGAAGGCCACCGACCCGAGCACTGTCGGCCGGCCCGGACTCCCAGCGCTCGCCGACCGGCTGCCCGTCGACGCGCAGCCGGCCCGACTGCGCGTCCAGCACCCGGCGCCGCCCGTCCACGGACAGCTCCACCGCGCCGGCCCCGCGCGCGACCAGCACGCGCACCGGCATATCGCAGCGACCGTGGCTCGCGGCCGGCGCCCCGAGCAGCACGCCCACCAGGCTCAGCGCGGCGAGGCCGATCCGTCCCCCCGAGAGAATCGCCTCCATGGCGTGCGGGGATATCGCACGGAGTCCCCGCCGGGTCAAGGGATACCGCGACTCTCGCCGCCGCGACTTCGCGCCGGAGCGCTACAGGTCGCCCCGGATCGCTTCGGCCTTGTCGGTGCGCTCCCAGGGGAAATCCCCGCCCTCGCGGCCGAAGTGGCCGTGGTACGAGGTGGCCCGGTAGATCGGGCGGCGCAGGTCGAGGGTCTCGCCGATGCCACGCGGCGTCAGGTCGAAGTGCTTGCGGACCAGCTGCTCGAGGCCGGCCAGGTCGAGCTGGCTCGTGCCGAAGCTGTCGACGCGGATCGACACCGGCTCGGCGACGCCGATCGCGTAGGCGAGCTGCACCTCGCAGCGCTTCGCCGCGCCGGCGGCCACGAGGTTCTTGGCCACGTAGCGGGCCGCGTAGGCGGCGCTGCGATCGACCTTCGAGGGGTCCTTACCCGAGAAGGCGCCGCCGCCGTGGCGTCCCATACCACCGTAGGTGTCTACGATGATCTTGCGGCCGGTCAGTCCGGCATCGCCCATCGGGCCACCGACCACGAAGCGGCCGGTGGGATTGACGTGGAAGATCGTGTCGTCGTCGACCAGCTCGGCGGGCAGCACCGGCCGGATCACCTTGTCGACGATGTCGCTGCGCAGCGTGTCGTGCCTGACGTCGGGCGAGTGCTGGGTCGAGACGACGACGGTGTCGACGCGGGCCGGGGCGCCCTCCTCGTCGTACTGCACGGTCACCTGGCTCTTCGCGTCGGGCCGGAGGTAGTCGAGCTCGCCCGACTCGAGACAGCCGCGGTGCGCCTCCATGAGCCGGTGCGAGAGGCGGATGGGCGCGGGCATCAGCTCGGGCGTCTCGTCGCACGCGAAGCCGAACATCATGCCCTGATCGCCGGCGCCCTGCTCCTTGTGGAGCCCCTCGCCCTCGGTCACCCCCTGCGAGATGTCGGGCGACTGCTTGCCGAGCGCCACCATCACCGCACAGGTCGCGGCGTCGAAACCCATCTCCGAGCCCGTGTAGCCGATGTCGTGCACCACGCTCCGGACCAGCGAGGGGATGTCGACCTGCGCCTTCGTCGTCACCTCGCCGCAGACCATCACCAGACCGGTCGTCGTCGCCGTCTCGCAGGCGACGCGGGACGTCGGATCCTGGGACAGCATGGCGTCCAGGATCGTGTCCGAAATCTGGTCGCACATCTTGTCCGGGTGACCCATCGACACGGACTCGGACGTGAAAAAGGAACGGATGGCCATCGACTCGGGTCTCCTCCGGGATTTAGGGGACCCGCAGCTTAGGCGACGGCCAGCGTGGCTGAAACCCCCGCTGCGGGCGCCGGCGGGCGCTCAGGGCGACTCGATCAGGGCGCCGAGTTCGCGCACGGCCTCCTCGGCCTCGGCCCCGCTCGCCCGGATCCGCAGCGCGGTGCCTTGAGCGGCGGCGAGCGAAAGGATCGACAGCACGCTGCAGCCGTTGACCCACTCGTCTCCGCGGCCCACCTCGATCTCGGCCTGGTAGCGCCCCGCGAGCGCCACGAAGCGGCCCGCAGGCCGCGCGTGCAGCCCCAGCTCGGCTCGCACGGTGAACTCTCCCTCGACCACGCCGTTCTCGCTCACGCGCCGCCGCCTCCCTCGGGCAGGAGCTGACTCGCCACGGAGATGTTGCGCTGGCCGTACTCCTTGATGAACACGGCCAGCTCTCCCAGCGGACGTTTGTCGCGAAGTGTGGCGAGCTTGATCAGCATGGGCAGGTTGATGCCGGTGACCACCTCGACGGGATGGTCGTCGAGGAACGAGAGCGCCACGTTCGAAGGCGTGCCGCCGAACATGTCGGTCAGCACCAGCACGCCGTCGCCGTCGTTCGCGCCGCGGATCGCGGCCTCGATCGACTTGCGCATCTCGTCGACCGACTGACTGGGGTCGAGCGAAACGGACGCGTACTCGGGCGCCTCCGGGATGATCAACCGCAGCGCCTGCAAGAACTCCTCGCCGAGCCCGTAGTGGGTGACGATCACGACGCCGACGCTCATGCCGCGCGCTCCACGTCCCGGTGCACCAGATTCACCTCACGTCCCTGTTCGACCAGCCAGCGGGCCAACGACTCGGTGACCGCCACCGAGCGGTGCCGCCCGCCCGTGCAACCGACGCCCACCGTCACGTACGCCTTGCCCTCGCGATCGTACTGCGGCAGCACGTAGGCGAGGAACTCACGCAACCGCGAAAGGAAAGCCGCGCCCCGCTCCGACTCGAGCACGTAGCGCGAGACCGGCGCGTCCTGCCCCGTGCAGGCACGCAGCTCGGGCTCGAAGTAGGGATTCGGAAGGAAGCGCATGTCGAAGAGCAGCTCGACCGACTGGGGAGTACCGTAGCGAAAGCCGAACGAGACGAGATTGATCACCGTGAGCCGCGCCTCGCCCCTCACGTGGGCCGTGATGGCCGCCTTGAGCTGATGGACGTTCAGCGTCGAAGTGTCGATCCGCTGGTCGGCCAGACTCGCCGCGTCGACGAGCAGCCGGCGTTCGCGCTCGATGCCGGCCTCGACGCTGCCCTCCGGCGAAAGCGGGTGCACGCGGCGGGTCTCGCGGTAGCGCGTCTCGAGGACCTCGTTCGAGCAGTCGAAGAAGAGCACCTCGACGTCGGCGCCCTCCTCGCGCAGCAGCTTGATGACGCCGGGCAGGCTGCGCAGGAAGCGCTCCTCCCGGGCGTCGACCGCCAGCGCGACCTTCTGGATGGGCGGCGTCGCCTGGCCACAGAGGTGCAGGAACTGCGGCACGAGCTGCGCCGGCAGGTTGTCGACGCAGTAGAAGCCGAGATCCTCGAGAGCCGCCATCGCCGTGCTCTTGCCGCTGCCCGAGAGTCCGGCCACGAAGATCAGCTGCTGGCCGCTGGCCACCGCCGTCAAACGCCCGCCCCCCGGCCGGCGCCGCTCGCCTGGCTGCGCATCGCCTCGTCGAGCCGCTTGGCGGCGTTGACACCAGACCGGCGCTGCAGATGATCGCGCACCGCCACCTCGACCAGTGTCGCCATGCTGCGGGCGGGCCGCACCGGCAGCGTCAGATGCGGAATGGCGACGCCTCCGATCTCTTCACGCGGTCGATCGAGGCCGATGCGCTCGTACTCGACGTCCTCGCGCCAGGGCTCGAGGTCGCAGATCAGATCCACTCTCCGCTCCTCGCGCACTGCGTCGAGACCGTAGAGGTCGGGAACGTGGAGCAGGCCGATGCCACGGATCTCGATGTAGTGACGGATCAACGCCGGCGCGCGACCGATCAGTTCGTCCGAGCCCGACTCCCCAGGGCGCGTCGAGAGCCGCACGATGTCGTCGGCCACCAGCCGGTGCCCTCGCTGCACCAGTTCGAGCGCGCACTCGCTCTTGCCGATGCTGCTCGCGCCGCGCAGCAGCACGCCGACGTCGAGTGCCTCCACTAGGGCTCCGTGCACCTGGAACTCCACCCGGGCTCCTCGGCTCGGCCCTCCGGATGCGCGCCCGAACGGCCCGCGGCGGCCGCCCTCGCTCACGCTCGAATGGCCGTCAGAACTTCGCGTCCTCCGCCTCGATGGCCGAGAACACCTCGTCGAGCGACTCGGCCTCGACGAGCTTCTGCCGGAAGTCCGAGTCGCGGAAGAACCGCGAGATCCGCGCCAGCGCCTTCAGGTGCGCGCCTCCAGAGTGCTCGGGCACCACGAGCAGGAAGAACAGCTGGGTGGGCTGCCCGTCGATCGATTCGAAGTCGAGGCCGGACCGACTGCGCGCGAAGGTGGCCACGAGCTGATCGAGGCCCGCCATCTTGCCGTGGGGAATCGCAACGCCCTCGCCGATGCCGGTGCTCTGCAGCGCCTCGCGCTCGAGCAACACTTCGAGGAGCCGATCCGGGTCGAGGGCCGGCACGGACTTGGCCAGTGCCCGCGCCATCTCGGCCAGCAGCGGCTCCTTGGTGGCGGATTCCACGTCCAGGATCACAGCGTCCCGGACGAGGATGTCCATGATCTTCATGCCAGCTCCTCGATCGGCGGGCGAAATCTACCCCACTCTCGCCTCCGTCGCGACGACCCACGATCCGACCGGAGGAGCACGACCAGAGGTGCCTCAGACCACCTGCTTGCGCTTCGTGGACGAGAGGATGTACATCGCCTCCCGGTACTTGGTAACCGTGCGGCGGGCGATGTCGATGTTCGACGCCTTGAGGGCCTCGGCGATGCGCTGGTCGGACAGAGGCTTCGCCGGGTCCTCGTCGGCGATCAGCCGCCGGATCTTCTCCTTGACGCTCTCGCTGGCGACCGCCTCCCCTTCGAAGCGGCTGATCGACGAGTTGAAGAAGTACTTCAGCTCGTAGATGCCCTGAGGAGTGTGCACGTACTTGTTGGTCGTCACGCGGCTGACGGTCGACTCGTGCATTTCGATGTCGTCGGCCACGTCGCGCAGATTCAGCGGCTTCAGGTGCGCGACGCCGTGCTCGAAGAAGTTGCGCTGATGTTCGATGATGCTCTGCATCACCTTGTAGATCGTGCGTTGCCGCTGGTGGATCGACTTGATGAGCCAGGCCGCCGAGCGCAGCTTGTCCTGCACGTAGCCCCGCGTGCCCTTCGGATCGTCGATCGCCTTGTTGCCGGACAGCACGTCCTTGTAGATGTTGTTGACCTTGAGCTTCGGCAGCCCGTCCTCGTTGAGCAGGACGTGGAAGTCGTCGCCGATCTTGTGGACGTAGATGTCCGGCGTGATATAGACGGGATCCTCACCGCCGAAGTCGCGGGCCGGCCGCGGCTCGAGCGAGCCGATCGCGCGCGCGGCCTCGGCGATTTCCTGCGTGGTGACGTCGAAGATGCGGCCCAGGCCCCGGAAGTCCTTCTTCTGCAGCCGTTCGAGCTGCTGGTCGACGATCTTCACGACCAGCGGATCGGTGATTTCGAGCGCCGTCAGCTGCAGCATCAGGCACTCGCGCAGGTCGCGCGCTGCCACACCGGCCGGATCGAAGCGCTGCACCCGGGCCAGCACCGCCTCGGCCCGCTCGACCAGAACGCCGGCCTGCCGGGCGATGTCCTCCACGCTGGTCCGCAGATAGCCGCGATCGTCGAGGTTGCCGATGATCCAGTCGGCGATCGCGACCTGCCCGGCATCGAGGTCGGAGAGGCGAAGCTGCCACTCGAGGTGCTCGGTGAGTGTCGGACGTCGCGTCAGCGTCGCCTCGATACTGCGGCGTTCGTCGTCCTCACCCCCACCCTGCGCACCGAGTCCGGTGTGGGAGTGGGACTCCATGTAGTCCTCCCACTCGACGTCCGCGATCTTCTCTGCGTCGGTCGGCTCTTCGGCCACCTCGCCCTCGGGTGCGGTCTGGGCGGCCTCCTCCATACCGACCTCGAGCAGTTCGGCCGGCTGGGCGGGCTCTTCCGCACCGCTCTCCGCGGCCTCCGACTCTCCGGCCGGGACGGCGTCCGCCCCGTCCTCGCCGGGCGTCGCGTCGGACAACTCGACGGACGTCTGCTCCTCGCGCTCCTCCTCCTCGAGGCAGGGGTTCTCCTGCAACTCCTGCTCGACCAGACCGACCAGCTCCATCTGGTTGAGCTGCAGCAGCTTGATGGCCTGCTGCAGCTGGGGCGTCATCACCAGCTGCTGCGACATCCGGAGCTGTTGTTTGAGTTCGATCGCCATGGCTATGTGGCCGCGGAGCGCGCGGATACGCGGTCAGCGGCCCTGCTCGCTGCCTCTTCGTCTCGACCCCGGTCGACCTTTCGGTGACCGCACCCGGGCCATGTTCTCACACCAACCGTCGATTCGTCTCGCATTATCCAACATCGGCCGACTGCGCGTTCGGCCGCACGCCGAGTTCACGCCAGTCGGAAATTTTCGCCCAGATACACCTCACGAACACGCGGATCCCGTGCAACTTCCTCGGGACCGCCGTGCTTCAGGATCGCCCCGTCCTTGATGATGTAGGCACGATCGCAGATCGACAGCGTCTCGCGCACGTTGTGATCCGTAATCATCACCCCGATTCCCCGTATTCGCAGCATCTGGACCAGTTTCTGCGCGTCCGCGACCGCAATCGGATCTATCCCCGCGAACGGCTCGTCGAGCAGCATGAAGGTCGGCTGCAGGACCAGCGCACGAGTGATCTCGAGCCGCCGTCGCTCGCCTCCCGACAGCGAATCGGCACGTCGATCGGCCTTGTCGGCCAGCCCCAGCTCGTCGAGAAGCTCGTGAAGCCGGGCCCTCCGGGCGCGGCGGTCCGGCTCTACCGTCTCGAGTATGGCCTCGATGTTCGCGGCCACCGAGAGCCGCCGAAACACGGAGGTCTCCTGCGGAAGATACGTAATCCCGAGTCGCGCGCGACGAAACATCGGCAGCACTGTGACATCCTGCCCAGCGAGCAGGACACGACCGGCGGTGGGGCCGAGGCTACCGGCCAGCATGCCGAAGATCGTGGTCTTGCCTGCGCCGTTTGGCCCCAGAAGCCCGACGACCTCACGCGGAGAGAGCTCCACGTCGACGTTGGAGACGACTTCCTTGGCGCCGAAGCGCCGGGTCAGGCCCCGCCCCTCGAGCGTCGGGCGGGGCTTCATCGCCCCTCCTCGGACCGGCAGCCCGTGGCAGCGTCCCGCGAACGGATCTCGACCCGCGCCCCACCGATCACGCGCGCCCGCTCGGTGCCCAGATCGAGCTCGATGGAATCGCCTCTCACCACGTCACAGGCTCGCTCGAGGCGGGCGTCGCCCCGGCAGGTGAGCCGGTCCATATCGCGCAAGTACTCGGCCTCGGCACACCAGGCCCGCTGCCCCGGCTGATCGACTTGCACGTTCCCCCGGGCCGCCAGACGGCTCGGCTCGGACTCCCCAGAGGGGTAGTGCGCCTCCAGAAAATCCGCTCGCAGCTCCACGTCACCCTGCACGACCCGGACGTTTCGTTCGAAGAGCAGCACCCGCCCGTCGTCGGGAAGGGCTCGCAGCTCGAGTTCGTCGGACTCGATGGTGATCGGCGCCCCGTCCCGATCACCACGCAGCTGAAGGAGCGAATCGAGTCCAGCGGGATCGGCATCCCGCGCCGCCGCGGGCGCCGGAGCTCCGGGCTCGGCGTCGAGCGCCGCCGGCGTCCAGGCCAAGGCCAGCACGACGAGCCAGGCGGCGCCGCGGCCCGCCGAGCGTCCGACCCCGGGCCGCATCAGGGCACGGCCCCCCGCACGATCCGCGCGCCGCCCAAGAGCCGCAGCCTCCGCTCCTCCAGGTCGTAGACCAGCGCTGCACCACTGTACTCGGAGGCTCCGTCGATCACGGTCACCGCCGCCTCGGTGCGCAGTACGCCACGCTCGCCGTCGAGTTCGAGCCAGTCGGTGCGGAATCGACGGCCCGCGGCGTCCACGCCACGCACGTCACCGTCGAGCCGAAAGGACTCGCCGCCGAGCGACACCCGCGCCGTCTCGCAGCGCAGCGTGAGTTCGCCGTCGGTCGCTGGGCCGCTGACGCGAACCACCACGTCCTCGAGCTTTGCCAGCTCGGTAGCCGGATCGACCTCGGCGCGCACCGCCTCCACGACCAGGTGTCGGCCCGCCGACTCGCGCGCGACGAACGTCATGCCGCCGATGCGTATGGTCTCACCGGCGCCAGCCTCGGCGGCCGTCACCACACAGACCATCACCACCAGGGCCAGCTCCGCACACGACGAGCGACGCCGTACCGTGTCGGCGACAGACTGCTTCGCGAACGCGCTGGCCACGGCTCTGCTGGCGATCAGTCGGTCCGGCCGAACAGCTTCCTGAATGGCTGGTGGGAGCCGATCCAGTAGGCGGGGCGCAGCAGCAGGTAGTCGTAGACGACGCCCACCGGATGCACCGCGTAGGCGAGCATGCGAAGCGGGTGACCCGCGTTCGATTCGTCGTACTTCTCCGCGGCGGCAGGCGCAGACGCGAGCAGCAGGGCGGCTACCGCCAGCCAGCCGGCGAACCGCCCAGCACGACCGAAGACGCGCCCGGAGCGCCGGCCCGAGGGAAGCTCGTTGGCAGTAAGCGCGGGGGTGCGCAGCATGGGCCTCGCCTCCATCACGGAATCACCATCACCCGACAACGGGATCACGACGCCTACACGGCACATGCCGCGGGTCGCCGTTTCAGCAGGATAGCCGCTCCATCGGCACACCGCCGCACAGACACGAGCGCTGCGTCCGGCAGGGCCTCGCTCGGCGACGCCAGAACGCAGACGCCAGCATCACTCGCAGCTCGAACGACTCGAGCCGGCAGCCAGCATGCAGAACACGAAGCCAGGCTTCAGCGGGACCGGAAAAGTGTGTGGAGTCATCGTAAGAGCCGCGCACGTCGAAACCCACACGCGCGCAGCAGCGGAGGGCCGGGTCGAGTCCCGCCTCGGCTGACGAGAGTCTCCCAGCGTCAGCGCGATCGTGAACACCACGCTTCGAATGCTGCCGATCCCAACCGACCCGCGAGGGCCAGAGCAGCCGCGAGCGCAATCAGCCCTCGGTGTCGGTCAACAGCGTCGAGCCGGTCGTCGCCAAGTCCGCCAGCGGCCCGAAGAGACGCCGAAGGGCGCCCGTCCATCCGTCAGCGGGCGGCCCCAGCCGCCCCCATTGGGCAGTCTGGGCGATTCGAGTGAGCGATCCGCGATGACGCCGTCGACATTTCGATGAAAACGGCGTTATTTTTGCTACACGGAAAGATAAATGTCGAGTTTAGTGACTCGATACGCCGTTTTTTTCGTATCATCCTCGTGGGGAGTGCCGATTGGATCCAAGAAGCCGCTCTTTTCGGATCGGATCACCATCAGCCGAGCCATTGAGGCCATTTCGGCCCCAGGATCCCTTCGACAGGACCCCTTCGACCAGAGCGTGGAGACCAGAGCCATGGACACCCAAGTGCCCTCCGGAGCAGAGAAGCTGATCCAGTGCCTCGAGCGTGAAGGCGTCGAGTACATCTTCGGGCTCTCGGGAGGCGCCGCGATTCCGATCTTCGACGCGCTCGTCGACTCCTCGATCAAGCTCATCCTCGTGCGCCACGAGCAGGGCGCAGCCCATATGGCGGACGGCTACGCGCGCGCCACCGGCCGTCCGGGCGTCGTGCTGGTGACCTCCGGGCCCGGAGCGACCAACACCGTCACGGGCCTGCTGACGGCCCACATGGACTCGGTCCCGATCGTGGTGCTCACGGGTCAGTGCATCCAGTCGATGCTCGGCAAGGACGGCTTCCAGGAGGCGGACGTCACCGGCATCACCTACGCGGTGGTGAAGCACAGCTACCTGGTTCGCCAGAGCGAGGACATTCCGCGCGTCACCCGCGAGGCCTTTCACCTCGCCACGACCGGCCGGCCGGGTCCGGTCCTGATCGACATCCCCAAGGACGTGAGCCAGGGGCCGTGCGACGCCCCCTTCCTCGACGAGGTCGAGCTGCCCGGCTACCAGGTCCCCGGCCGGGGCGACGGCGAGCGGATCGCCGATGCGGCGGCCCGGCTGAGCGCCGCCCGGCGACCCGTGCTGCTCACCGGCCACGGAGCGGTGATCGCCGACGCCGGCAAGGCGATCGCCCAGCTCGCCGAGAAGCTCGGAGCGCCGATGGTCACCACGCTGCTCGGCAAGGGCGCGGTCGACGAGAATCACCCGTTGCACCTCGGCATGCTGGGCATGCACGGCACCGCATATGCCAACAAGGCGATCGTCGATGCCGACCTGCTGATCTCGATCGGCTCGCGCTGGGACGACCGCATCGTCGGCAAGCTCGACGAGTTCTGCCTCGAGGCGACCAAGATCCACGTCGACGTCGACCCGGCCGAGTTCAACAAGATGGTCGGCTGCGATGTCTACATCGAGGGCGACGCCCGACTCGTCGTCGAGGATCTTCTGCCCCTCGTGCAGCCGGGCGATACCGAAGCGTGGCTCGTCCAGTGCGACACATGGCGCCAACGCTATCCCCTCAAGTACCCCAAGCAGGGGGGCCTGCGCGCCCAGCACGTGCTCGATCGTCTGAACGCGCTGGTCGAGGGCACGGCGGTGATCAGCACCGACGTGGGCCAGCACCAGATGTGGGCCGCCCAGTTCTGCCGCGTCTCGGGCAACCGCAACTGGCTCAGCTCCGGGGGCGCGGGCACGATGGGCTACGGCTTCCCGGCCGCGATCGGCGCCGCCTTCGGACGTCCCGGCCAGGCGGTCTGGGCGGTCGTGGGCGACGGCGGATTCCAGATGACCCAGGCCGAGCTCGCCACCGCGCAGATCCACAGCCTGAACGTGAAGTGCCTGATCATCAACAACAACTACCTGGGCATGGTGCGCCAGTGGCAGGAGCTCTTCTTCGAGAACCGCCTGTCGGGCGTCGACCTCGAGGGCAACCCCGACTTCGTGAAGCTCGCGCAGGCCTACGGGATGAAGGCCTTCCGCATCCGCCGGCCGGGCGACGTCGATCGCATCCTCGCCCAGGCCCAGGCCTGGGACGAGGGGCCGTGCGTGGTGGTCGCCGAGGTCGTCAAGGAGGACAACGTCTTCCCGATGATCCCGGCTGGCGCGCCCATCAGCCACATGATCGTCGAGAAGCCCAAGGAGAAGCTCGCGAAGCCGACCGGCAGCACGTGAGACCGATCGCAGCGAGCCGCCGACCCGCCCGCCTGTCTGGAGATCCCCGATGACCACCGCCACCGTCGAGCTGCGGCCGCCCCGGCGCGGCCAGAAGAAGCAGACCCACACCATCTCGCTGTTCGTCAACGACCAGCCGGGCGTGCTCGTGCGCGTCGCGATGGTCTTCTCGCGCCGCGGCTACAACATCGAAAGCCTGGTGGTCAGCCCGGCCGCGCGCGCGGGCTTCTCGCGCATGACCATCACCTGCTCGGGCGATCAAACGATCCTCGAGCAGATGATCAAGCAGCTGCAGAAGCTCGTCGACGTGGTGCGCGCCGTCGACCACACGGAGGACGACTCGTACGAGACCGAGATCGCCCTGATCAAGCTGCGCTGCGCGGCCGACGAACGGACCGAGGTCCTGCAGATCGCCGAACACTTCGGGGCGAAGGTCGTCGACTACGGTCGCGAGAGCGTGATGCTGCGCGTATACGGCAGCAGCGAGAAGCTCGACGCGATGCGCTCGCTCCTGCAGGAGTACGACGTCGGCGAGATCGTCCGCTCCGGCAAGATCCTGATGGCGCGGGGCGTCGAGACCACCTGAGCGCCGCCTCCCGGAGCGTGACGCCCGTCACGCTCCGGGCCCGCCGCGCGACGCCAGGGGCACCCTGCACGCGCGCGGGGCATCCCCCTCAAGCGCCGGCGCCCCGGCGCCGATCCGCCCGCGAGGCAGCCCGCTCCACGGGCGCCCGGACCGGGGGTGCGCACTGTGGCCACGAGCCTCGTCGGAAGGACGCTCGGCAACTTCGTCGTCGAGTCCGAGCTTGCCAGCGGCGGCATGGGAAGCGTCTGGCTCGCGCGTCAGACGTCGCTCGATCGGCCTGCCGTGCTGAAGCGCATCCGTCGCGATCTGGCCGACTTCCCCGAGCTCGCCGAGCGCTTCGAGCGCGAGGCGCGCGCCGCCGCCCGCATCCACCACCACAACGTGGTGGCCGTCTACGACACCTTCGGCTGGCGGAGCGACCGGTTCATCGCCCAGGAGTTCGTCGACGGTCTCGACCTGGCGTCCGCACTCGAACGATCGGGCGCCCTGCCCTGGCGCATCGCCGCCCTGATCGCGCTCGAGGCCGCACGCGGCCTCGAGGAGATCCACGCACACGGCACGGTCCACCGCGACCTCAAACCCGCCAACATCCTGCTCGGCCGCCGCGGCGAGGTGAAGATCGCCGACTTCGGACTCGCCCTCGAGGCGGACGGATCACCGCTCACCGAGCCGGGCGTTGCAATCGGCTCCCCCGCCTACATGCCGCCCGAGCAGATGCGCGGCGAGCGCGTCGACGCGCGCGGCGATCTGTTCGCCCTCGGCGTGATCCTCTACGAGATGATCGCCGGCGCGCCCCCCTACCCGCAGCCTCGGAGAGACACCTCCGAGGACGCCGACCCGGCCCGAACCGACGAGTCGCTGCTCGCCCGCATGCAGAAGGAACGCTACCCGCGACTGCGCAAGCGATCGCCGGGCTCTCCCCGACGACTCCGTCGATTGGTCGGCCGCTCGCTGCGCGCGCGCCCACAGGCCAGGCCCGCCTCCTCGCGCGCCGTGCGCCAGCGCCTGGAGGCGCTACTCGGCGCGCCCTCGCCCGCCGATGCCCGCACCGAGCTCGCGAGCTGGCTGTGGGCGCGGTCGATCTTCGAACGCCGCGAGGACGAGACGCTCGTGCAGGTGGCCGCGCCGGCGAGGTCGGCCCGCGGAGCCCGTCGCTCGGTGGCGCCGCTGCTCGCCGCGGCCCTCGCCGCCCTGGCCGCCGGGCTCGTGTTCGCGATCGACTACCGGCCGCAGTGGCCGCCGTCGCTCGACTGGCGCGTCCCGATCGGCACCGATCTGCCGACGGCGCCCCCCCCGCCGGCGTCGGCGGGTCGCCCCACTCGCTGATCCGTTCGAGCCCCTGCGAGCTCAGGCGCCGTCGCGGGGCAGCGCCTTCCTCACGCCGAAGTCGGGCGGCAGGTTCAGGATCTCGTTCGGGAACGACTCGACGAGGAACTCGACCACGTCGCGCACCGAGATGACGGCGACCGGGCAGCCGCGAGCGTTCACCACCGGCACGTGCCGGAAGCCGCCCACCGACATCATGTTGAGCACCCAGGCGACGCGCGCTTCGGCCTGCAGGAACTCGGGCTCGTGGCTCATCACCTCGGTCAACGCCGTCTCGGCGGGATTGCGCCCGCGGTTGATGACGCGCAGCAGGATGTCCCGCTCGGTGAAGATTCCGGTGAGCGGCGAGCTCGACGTGCCGTTCGCGGTGACCAGCACGCAGCCGCGGTGCTGCGACTGCATGGAGCGCATCGCCTCGCTGGTCGACGTCTGCTCCGAAAAGATGAGCGGCGAGCGCGTGCTCAGCACCGTCACCGGTTCGCGTAGCAGTTGTGCGTCGAAAGCCTTCAAGCGACCCCCCGCTCCTTCATCGAAGTAGCCCTCGTCGCCGCCCCGTCCGAGCATCGACAACTCGATCTCCCTGGTAAGTTGATTCGCCATACCGGTTGCCTCCGGTGCATGGGTCCGCCGGGCAGCCCCCCCGGCTTGCCCGCACGTCTCCCCGTCCGCTCGAGTCCGAACCGGCGTTCCGCGGCTCGAGGGAGCCAGCGGCAGGAACGGCCAGCCAGTCAGCGGCAGGAGCGGACCAGCGAGCGACGGCGGGGGGACGAGAACAGTGTCCATCGCACGGGCCCGATTGCCAAGTACAATCTTGCCGCAATCGGCTCACCCCCAAGGGAGCAGCGCCCTGGACGACGACAACGCCCGACCGTGCCGCAACGTGCACGGCAAGCGTCCGCCGGGGACTCGGAGGCGTTCCCACACGGTCGGTCGGAGCCCGGCCCCTGCACGTGACGCCCGGCACACCACGAGACGTGCCCGGTGACGATCCTCGACCTCGGCGTCATCGCCCTGTACGCGGTCGTGCTGATCCTGGTCGGCGGACTCGCTGCCCGCGGGCAGCACAGCGTCGACGATCTCACACTCGGCGCACGGCGCTTGCCGACGTGGGTGGTGCTCTGCTCGATGACGGCCACCGAGCTGTCGGCAGCGACATTCATCGGTGTACCGCAGGCCGCCTACACGGGCGACTGGTCGTACCTGCAGCTGGCGATCGGTGCGCTGCTGGCCAAGGTCTGGATCGCCCGGCACGTGATTCCCCTCTACCACCGGCTCGGCCTCGTCACCGTCTACGGACTGCTCTCGGATCGCTACGGCGAGGCGGCCGGCCGCGCCGCGGCGGCCACCTTCGTGGTGGGGCGCGTGCTCGCCTCGGGGGCACGTCTCTTCATCGCGGCGCTCGCGCTGTCGGTGGTGACGGGGTTCCCGACGAGCACCGCAATCGTGATCTCCGGTGTGGTGGCGGCCGGCTACACGTTGGCGGGCGGCATTCGCAGCGTCGTGTACACCGACGCCTTGCAGGGGGCCGTCTTCCTGGCGGCGGCGGCAGCATTGGTGGCGGCGGTGGCGGGGATCGCGCCGGATGGCCTGGCGGACGTGTGGAGCTGGGCCGAGGCCGGCGGGCGACAGCGCGTCGCTCACCTCGACCCGTTGTTCTCGCTGGGCGACGGCCGCGCGCTGGGGACCGCGATCGTCGGCGCGTTCTTCCTGACCCTCGCGACCCACGCGACCGATCACGACATGGTCCAGCGGTTGCTCACCACCCGGGACGGGCGTGGCGGCGGACGGGCGCTGCTCGGCTCGGCACTGCTGAACTTCCCCCTGACCCTGCTCTTCCTGGGTATCGGCACCGGCATCGCACACGCGTACGCGACGCCCCCCGCCTACCCGATCGACGACGCCTCGCGCATCCTTCCGGTGTTCGCGCTCCACGAACTGCCGAGCGGAGTGCGCGGACTCGTCTTCGCCGGGCTCTTCGCCGCCGCGATGTCGAGCCTCGATTCCGCGATCTGCGCGATCGCGACGACCTGGGTGACCGACGTGCGCCCGGCCGCGCGCGGCGACGCCGCCGGCCTGCGTCGAACCTCCGCCTGGGTGAGCGCCGTACTGATCGGCAGCGCCGTCGCGATGGCGAGCTACCACGAGCGACTCGCGAGCGGCGGCAACACACCGAACCTCGTCGAGTTCGCGCTCGGCAGCATGTCGATCGTGTATGGCGGACTGCTCGGCGTGTTCGGCGTGGCCCTGCTGACGCGTCGGCGCGGCACCGCGCGCAGCGCGATCGCCGGTCTGGCCGCGGGCTCGGCCACCGGACTCGCCCTGTTCCTGCATCCGCTCGTATTCGGCGAGACGTGGCTCGCCTGGACCTGGTGGATACCCGTGTCGGGCGCCCTCGCCTTCACGATCACGGCTTCGACGCCACGGCGAGGGCCGAACGCCGAGGTGTCGCCGAACGCGGCGCCGGCGTATGCTGCCGCGTCGTCGCACGAGCCGATCGACCACGAAGGGGGTGCGGGATGAATCCCGGCAATCGACGCGCCGTGCTGGCGGCCATGCTGGCGAACGGCGGCATCGCGATCGCCAAGTTCGTGGGCTGGATGTTCACGGGCGCGGCCTCGCTGCTCGCCGAAGCGGTGCACTCGGTGGCCGATACGTCGAACCAGGGCCTGCTGCTCTGGGGCAGTGCAGCGGCGGCGCGCGCACCGACGCCGAGCCATGCCTTCGGCTTCGGGCGGGAGCGCTACTTCTGGTCGTTCGTGGTGGCGCTCGTGATCTTCTCGCTGGGATCGCTCTTCGCCATCTACGAAGGCGTCTCGAAGTTGCTGCATCCGCACGGCCTCACCGATCCGGCCTGGGCGGTCGGCATCCTGCTCCTGGGCATCCTGCTCGAGGGCTTCTCGTTCCGCACGGCGGTCGTCGAGGCCCGGAAGGTCAAGGGCAACGCGACCTGGTGGCACTTCATCCAGCGCACCAAGAACCCCGAGCTGCCCGTCGTGCTGCTGGAGGATCTCGGCGCCCTGATCGGCCTGGTACTGGCCCTGCTCGGCGTGTCGCTCGCCGCGCTGACGGGCGATCCGCGCTTCGACGCGGCCGGCAGCGTCGCGATCGGTCTACTGCTCGGTGTGATCGCGATCGTGCTCGCGATCGAGATGAAGAGCCTGCTGATCGGAGAGTCGGCGGCTGCCCACCACGAGGCGGCGATCCGCGCCGCGGCCCTCGCCCAGCCTTCGCTGCGGCGCATCATCCACCTGCGCACCCAACACATCGGGCCCGACGAGCTGCTCGTCGGCGCGAAGGTCGACTTCGACCCAGCGCTCTCATTCGAAGCGCTCACCCACGAGATCGACGCCGTCGAGTCGGCGATTCGCGACGCATTGCCCTTCACGGTCACCGTCTATCTCGAGCCCGACGTCTACGAGGCCGACCACCTGCCCGCCGACGCGCACACGCCACCGGAAAGCCACACATGAGCTGGGACGACCTGCCCGAGGAAGCCCGACCGTACGCCGCCTACCCGGACGCCGCGCCGCCTGCGCGCCGGCGGCGCGTCGACAGCCACGGACTCGGCATCGCGGTCGCCGAGTGGGGGGACGAGACGGCCCCCCCGATCCTGCTCGCCCACGGCGGGTTCGACTTCGCGGCGACTTTCAGCGTCTTCGCCCCGAAGCTCGCGCGGGTCGGCTATCGCGTGGTGTCGTTCGATCAGCGCGGCCACGGCGACTCGGACCACGCGGCACTGTACTCGTGGGATGCCGACCTGCGCGACACCCTGGCGGTGCTCGACTCTGTGAGCCACGAGCCCATCCCGCTGATCGGCCACTCGAAGGGCGGCTCGCTGCTCACCCAGTTCGCCCAGGCGTTTCCGCATCGGGTCAGCCACCTGGTGAACATCGACGGCCTGCCCTCCCGCTGGCGGCGCCCCGACGTGTCCGACCACGAACGCTCGCGGTTGCTCGACCGGGAGCTGAGCGGCTGGCTCGATCACCGTCGCGCAACGGCGACGAGGCAGCGTCGCGCCGACGGGCTGGAAGAGCTGGCTCGGCGACGCGCCCGCATGAATCCCCGCCTCAGCCACGAATGGCTCTGCTACCTGGTCACCCGCGGCGCACGCTGCGACGCCGACGGCTGGCGCTGGAAGATCGACGCCTCGATGCGCTTCGGCGGCTTCGGCCCCTGGAGTCCGACCTGGGAGCTGCAGCGCTTGCCCGGATTGACACCGCCCCTGCTCGGCATCCTCGCCACCATCGCCGAAGAGATGGGCTGGGAGACGGAAGAGAAGGATCTCCGCCCGTACCTGCCGCGACGCGCCGAGATCGTTTCGTTCGAGGGATCGGGGCACTTCATCCACATCGAGCACCCCGACGAAGTCGTCCGGCTGGTGGGGGAGTTCCTCTCGTGAGCGAGCCGGTCGCAGGACACACCGCCTGGCTCGAGCACGGCAAGATCCGGCTGGCCCTGCACGCGCTGCGGACCGGAAGAACGGGACATCCCCTGCTGCTGCTCCACGGGCTCGGCGAGCGCTCGCCGGAGGCGCTGCCCGACGAGTTCGCCGGCTGGCCGGGCCCGGTGCACGCCCTCGACTTCACGGGGCACGGCGCATCGGGCCTGCCACGGGGCGGAGGTTACACGGCCGAGATCCTGATGGGCGACGTCGACGCCGCCCTCGCCCAACTCGGCCCCACGACGGTCTGCGGTCGCGGACTCGGCGCCTACGTGGCGCTGATGATCGCCGGCGGGCGGCCCGAGGCCGTGCTCGGCGCGGTGCTCTGCGATGGCCCGGGACTGGCCGGCGGCGGCGCCCATCCGAGCAGCCCGCACGTCCTCCACCCCGATCCCAGCGCCCCGGCCAGCTCACCCGATTCCTTCGCGCTCGCCGAGCTGTCGACCGACATCCGGCCGCCCGACTACGCGATGTCGTACGTGCGCCAGATCGACCACCTCGGACGCATCGAGCGGCCGATTGCGGTCTGCGCAGTGCAACGGCCCGCGTGGCTCGAAGCCGTCGCCCAGGACCCCGAAACCGAGACGAAGACCCTCGGCGACGCGCTCACCGCCTTCGCGACGCCGCGCTGGCGCGACGTCGACCGCAGCTGAGCGGCGGCACGATCACTCGGGCAGCGCGAACGCGATCACGGCATCGCCGGGCTCCGACCAGCCGTGCCCGCCCGCGGCCACCACCACGAACTGCCGCCCGTCGGGTCGCAACCTGTACGTGGCCGGGGTGGAGTTCGCCGTGAACGGCAGCCTCGCCCGCCACACCTCTTCGCCGGTGTCCGCCTCGAAGGCGCGCAGGAACCGGTCGGTGGTCGCACCGATGAAGACGAGGCCCGAGGCCGTGGCGATCGGCCCGCCGAGATTCGGCGAACCGAGTGTCAACCACAGCGGCCACGGCGCCTGATCGCGGGTCGTTCCGAGCGGCACCTCCCAGAGCACCGCGCCCGTTCGCAGGTCGACGGCGGTGAACGTGCCCCAGGGCGGCGCGATGCAGGGCGCGCCGAAGTTCGACAGCAGGCTCTTGCGCTCGACGCCATAGGGGGTGCCCGCCGCGGGGTACAGCTCGTCGGGATAGACGACGCTCCCGGGATCGAGCGCCTCGAACTCCTCGCGCGGAATCAGACGCACGACCATCGGCATGCGGTTCTGGTTGACGTAGAGGCGAGCGCGCACGGGATCGATCGCCACGCCACCCCAGTTCGCACCGCCCGCCGAGCCGGGGTACTGGATCGATCCGTCGACGGACGGCGGCGTGAAGATGCCATGAGATCGGTAGCGACCGATCAACTCGCGGCAGAAGCCCTCGTCGATCGGCGTGAACCCCCAGGCGTCGGCGGCGGTGATGCCATCGGGTTGGAGCGGAGCCGGATGCGTCGGGAAGGGCTGGGTGGGCGAGAGCCGCTCTCCGGGCACGGCTCCCGCCTGCGGGACCGGCCGCTCTTCGACGGGATAGAGCGGCTCGCCTGTCTCGCGGTCGAGCAGGAAGACGTGTCCCATCTTGGTGGCCTGCGCGACCGCCGGGCGCCCCCCGCCCACCCCGTCGGCCTCGAACAGGGCCGGTTGCGAGGCCACGTCGTAGTCCCAGACGTCGCGGTGCACGGTCTGGAAGTGCCAGACCACCTCGCCGGTGCGCGCGTCGAGCGCGACGGTCGACGAGCCGTAGTGGTCGAGTCCGCGCCGGCCCGCCGCGAAGCTGTCGGTGGCGGGGTTGCCGGTGGGCACGAAGACGAGACCGCGCGCCTCGTCGCCGGAGATCGGCGCCCAGACGTTCGGCGTGCCCGACTGATAGCGGCGGCCCGCTGCCGCCTCCTCCGGATCCGCCTGCCAGCCGGGGGGCACGGGATCCCAGGCCCAGCGCAGCGCGCCCGTCACGAGATCGAAGGCCCGCACGACGCCACTCGGCGCATCGACGCGCAGCTGGTCGGCGACGAGCGCTCCGACCACCACGACGTCGCCGATCACCAGCGGCGGCGACGTCGGGTAGTACTCCCAGGGCTCGGCTTCGCCGACCCCTTCGCGTAGCGCCACCCGGCCGTCACGGCCGAAGTCACGGCAGGGCTCGCCGGTGGCGGCGTCGAGGGCAACCAGCTCCGAGTCGCGGGTGCCCGTGTAGATCCGGCGCCCGCAGGCCTTCGCCGAACCGCCCGGCCGCCCGCTCCAGTAAGCCACGCCGCGACAGGTGAGCGGGTACGGCCCCTCGCCGCGACGCGCCCGCAGCCCGGGATCGAACGACCAGCGTTCGGCCCCGGTCTCGGCGTCTAGCGCGATGACGCGGGCGAAGCCGGTGCAGAAGTAGAGGGTCCCCTCGGAGACGATCGGCGTCGCCTGGAAGGAGGTGCGCGCGAACTCGCCGCTGCCGTCCGAGAAGTCGCCGTGGCGGTAGACCCAGGCCACCTCGAGATCGTCGACGTTCTCCGGCGTGATCTGATCGAGGGGCGAGTACTTGAGCCCGCCCTTGGTGGCGCCGTACTCGGGCCACTCCGCGACCGCCCCCTGCCGGTCGATCTCCGTCCGTGATCCGCAGCCGATGGGTCCGACCGCCAGTGCGACGAGGAGCAGACACGCCGCGGTCCAGCCGGAACAGGCGAAGCCCCTGGGAAACGATCGCACGCTCACGGGCGGCGACTGTAGCGAGACCCGCGGCATCGCGATGCCCGCTCGTCGAGCCTGGCTGCGGGCGAGGGTCAGGCGGTCGGCAGACGGCCGCGAACGCCCGCGCGCCGCACGAGCAGGTCCCACCACAGGTCGCGGCGCAGGCGCTCACGGAAGTCGGCGTCGCTGTCGCGCATCGGCCCGTCGCCCTCGAGGAAGTCCTCGATCTCGGCGAGCTCGTGCGTGCCGAAGCTTCCAGCGTCGAGCAACGCAACCGCCTCGGCGGTGTCCGTGGCGTGGCGATCCACCACGCTGCGAGCACGGGACGGGCCGGTCGACCGGATCGACCGGTCGAAACGTCTGCGAGAGCGGGTCACTCGAGCGAAATCCCGCGGCCCGACTCGGCGACCTCGAGCATCATCCGCTTCACGCGGTACAGGCTCGAGCGGACCGCGTCGTTCGACCGCTGCGTGCGCCGCGCGATCTCGGGGATCGACATGTTCTCGAGGTGACGCATCTCGAAGATGCGCTGCTGCCACTCGGGCATCGACCCCATCTGGTCGCGGACCGCGCTCGCGTAGCGGTGGAAGCCGAGTTCTTCGTCCGGCGCTCCGCGACCGAAAGCCGGGCCCGGTACGAAGTGCTGCGGGTCGACGGTCTCGAGCTTCTCGCGCTGGCTCTTGGCTCGCCGGATGGCATTGTTCGAGAGATTCTTCGCGATGCCGAACATCCACGAGAGCAGCGACGACTGGCCGCGATAGTTCTCGATCGACTTGAAGACCGAGACGAAAGTCTCCTGGGTGATCTCCTCCGCGTCCGAGTGGCTTCGGATGCGCCCGTGCACGAAGGCGTAGATACGGGCGAAATAGCGATCGTAGAGCGTGTTGAAGTGCGCCTCGCTGCCGGTGCGCAGTCCTTCCAGCAGTTCGGCGTCGCTCAGCTCACGCAGGGCTGCGGGGCTGAGCGGGGTCTCGGATTCAGGTATGCATCGGGCCAACGCAACGATCTCCTCGCGTCGTCCCTCCCCAGTCGCCAGCCTTACGGCCGACTGATAGTTATGTGGCCGATTCCTCCCAGTGGTGGCGCGATGAATCGACGACCTCCGCGATTTTCCCTCCGGGGCAGCCCTCAACCGAGCCGCAACTCGTAACGCCAACGCAGCGCCACGACGCGACTTCCTCCCGATCCACCCCCAGGCTATGGTGCGCCCCCGGGCGGCCGGACCGCCGCTCAGCAGTCCGCCGCACCCGCGTTCGGCGCGGCCGGACGCAGCGCCCCGGGGCGCATCTCCCGTGGAGACCGTCATGTCGATGCAGCCCTCGCCCGGGACCACCGTCGCAGCAACGGCCCTGGTCGCAGCCGTCGCCTTCGTCACGCCGATCGCCCACTCGCTCGACGGCTGGCAGCCCTTCGTCCCACCGGACTCGGCGTTCCGGGTGGAGATGCCCGCCGAGCCGACGACCGAGCGCAAGGAACGCTGGTTCCCGATCTCGGACTTCGTGAGCACGGTCTACACGGCGCGGGTCGGCGACGACGCCTTCGGGCTCAACCACACAGACCTGCCCCGTGTCGCGATGTGGGTCACCTCCAACGCGCAGATCTTCGACTCCGCGCGCGACGGCTTCATCGAGGATTCGAACGCCACCGAAGTGTCGTACGACCAGAGCGAAGCCTTCGGGCGGCCGGCGCGCGAGTTGGTCTACGACATCCCCGCCCAGGCTGGCCGCCCCGCCCTGCGCGGTCGGGCTCGGATGTTCTTCGTGAAGAACCGCCTGTACATCATCTGGGCGGAGGTGACCCCCGCGATCAGCGGCGAGGAGGTCGACCGCTACTTCGCATCGCTCCGCCTCGGCGCGGACGAATCGTAGCCACGGACCTTCAGGCGGAGGGCGGCTTCGGGTCGCGCGGCAGGCCGTATCCGCGCTCGCCGATGATGTTCAGCTGTATGTTGCTGGCGCCGCCGGCGATCGCCGGCCCGAGCGAGAAGAGGTACGCCTCCACCCAGCCGGTCGCGGTGGTGTTGCGCAACCAGCCCGCGATGTCCTCGTCGCCGGGCGCGAGCAGTCCGTCGGCGCCGAGCAGGTCGTAGGCACACTCGACAATGCGCTGGGTGGTGTCGGTGCTGTAGAGCTTGTTCATCATCATGGGGCGCATGACCTCGAGCATCTCGCCCCGCAGCTGCGCGGTGAACTGCAGCATGGTCGAGGTCTTCTGCGCACGCACGTAGCCCTCGATCTCGACCAGTCTCTGCCTGACGTGGGGGTCCTCGATGGCCGGTCGGCCGCCTCGATCGGTCCGACGGGCGAGCTCGACGAGATCGTTCCACGTGTCGCGCAGCATGTTGGGGTTGCCGATCAGGTTGCGCTCGTGGATCAGCGTGGCCCGCGAGACTGCCCAGCCCTCACCGCGGCGGCCCACCAGGTTGGCCATCGGGACACGGACGTCGTCGAAGAACACCTCGTTGAACTCGAGCCCTCCGGTCAGCGTCGTCAGGGGACGCACATCGATGCCAGGCGTCCTCATGTCGACGAGCAGATAGGAGATGCCGCCGTGCTTCGACTGGTCGGGCTCGGTGCGAAACAGGCCGAACATCCAGTCCGCCTCGTCGGCGTTGCTCGTCCAGATCTTCTGCCCGTTCAGTACGAAGTCTTCACCGTCCTCCCGGCCCGTGCAGGAGAGCGAAGCGAGGTCGCTTCCCGAGCCGGGCTCGCTGTAGCCCTGGCACCAGCTCTCCTCGCCGCTCAGCGCCTTGGGGACGAAGCGGCGCTTCTGTTCCTCGGTGCCGAACTCGAGCAGGGTCGGAGCGAGTAGACCCGCTCCCTGGCTGCGCAGATCACCCGGCGCGTCGGCCTTGTGGAACTCCTCGACGACGATCTGATCCTTCAGCTCGTCGGGCTCCTGGCCCGCCCCGCCGAACGCCTTCGGGATCGTGCGGTAGACGAAGCCCGCCTCGACGCCCCGCTGACGGAAGATCGCCTCCTGCTCGTCCCGGGGAAGCTTCGCCTCGTCGCCGGTGAGCGGCCAGCCGGCCAGGAAGCGCCTGACCTCGTCCCGGTAGGCGCGGTACGCCTCGCTGTACTCGAGATCCATCGCCTCTCACCAACCCGCCAGCACGGCGCAGCGCTCGCGCAGCGCTTCGGGCGTCCCGAGGAATGCGCGGTCGAACATCACGCGCTTGAGCCAGATCTGCACATCACACTCCCAGGTGAAGCCGAGGCCACCGTGCAGCTCGACCGCCCCGCGCCCGACCTCGACGGCGCGATCCGTGATGTGCGACTTGGCGAGGGCCGGTGCCCGCTCTGCCTCGTCGGGCAGGTGATCGACCGCGTAGGCGGCGTGCCACCACATGCCGCGCGTCGGCTCGATCGCGAGACCGAGGCGCGCGAGCTGATGCTTGACGGCCTGGAACTCGGCGATCTTCCGGCCGAACTGATCGCGGGTCTTCGCGTACTCGACGGTGATGTCGACGAGCCGGGCCGCGGCGCCGAAGGCGTCCGCGGCGAGCAACGAGAGCCCCGCGTCCCGAACCCGGCCCGCCAGCCGCGGGTCGGCGGTGAGCAGCTCGCAGGCGGCACCGTCGAAGTCGACGCGAAAGATCGGCCGCGAGCGGTCGACGCCTTGCTGCGCCTCGAGCTTGACACCGGGCGCCACCCCTTCGACCAGGGCCAGCCCGCCGCCCTCGACGCCCACCACGAGCAGATCGGCGAGGTGCGCGTGCGGGACGTAGTGCTTGCTGCCCGCGAGCGCCGCTCCGCTTACCGTGGTGCGCCACACTTCGGGCTCCCAGCCACTTCCCTCTTCGGCCAGGGCGACCGTCGCGATCGCCGAGCCGTCGGCCAGCCTCGGCAGCCACTTCTGCTTCAGCGCCTCGCTGCCGCCTTCGGCCAGCGCGAGCGTGGCCAGGGCGTGACCGAGCAGCGGTGTCGGGACCGCCCCCCCACCGAGCACTTCGCACACGAGAGCGAGATCGAGCACCTCCAGCCCGGCGCCGCCGAAGGCTTCGGGAACGACGAGGCCCGCGACGCCCATCTCGGCGAGTGCCTGCCAGAGCGCGGGATCGTGCCCCTGCCCGGCGTCGAACAGCTCGCGCACCCGTGAAGCCGGGCACTCGTTCTCGACGAAGCCACGCAGCGTCTGCTGCAGCAGCTTCTGCTCTTCGCTCAGCCCGAAGTCCAACGGTGCAACTCTCCCTGGCGCGTTCACTCGGCACGGTGCTCGTGCTCGCCCGCTGACTCAACGAACGGGCGCCGAGCGCGTGGCGGCCGGCAGGGTAGCTCCGAATCGCGACGCGAGCGCGCGCTGGGCGGGCGCCGGGCGAGCGTTTTCACGCTTGCGCGGCCCGAAATTCGCGGTGGCACTGAAGCGCCGGGCGGAGCGTGTCGTCACGGCGACACGCGCGCGCTCAGTTTCCCAAGTAGTCGTCACTCTCGGTGAACGAATCGAGAGCCGGCAAGCGGCTGCCCTCGATCCGGTCGGGCCCGCCGGCGAATACGACCTGCCCCGTCGCGTCGGTCGTGCAGCGCAGAAAGGGATACTTCTCCTGCGTGAGGGCGGGACAATCGACCGTGCGAGCGGCCGCGGCGACGCTCGCCTCGCCGGACTGGGGTTCCTTCGCTCCGGCGCAGGCGGCGCCGGGCAAGAACATCGCCAACGCAATCAAGGTCCGAATCCTCATCATCGACTCTCCAAAATGCCAAAATGCCAAAACGCCGAAACGCCAGAGTGGGCCGCCGCGTGATCTACGCGCGGACCCGGTCGCGTCGCTACGTGCGGCTTGCTGCGGCTCACTTCCGCCCGCCGCGAAAAACACTTTCGATCCGATACGGTTCCGCAGGGACTGAAAGCTTTCTATCACGGAGCCAAGAGACTCGTCAAGGCGACCCGGCGGACTGCGCACGAGTTGCCGCCAAGCTGCGCGCCGCCGAGGTGTAGCTCCGCGCCTCGACCCCACCAATGGAGGACGCCGACCCGTGTTCCTGCTGCGCTTCGACATGCGGGCACCCGAGTGGGGCCCGGCGCCGATCGAGAGCCTCTACGCCGCGGCGCTCGAGATGGCCGAGTGGGCCGAGCGCAACGGAGGCGTGCAGCTCGTCGTCTCCGAGCACCACGGCGTCGGCGACGGCTACCTGCCCTCGCCCCTGCTGCTCGCGTCCGCGATGGCCGCGCGGACGCAGCGCATCCCGATCCAGGTCGCGGCGCTCGTCTTGCCCCTCCACGATCCCATCGAGCTCGCCGAGCAGATGGCCGTGCTCGACATCACGAGCGCCGGGCGTGTTTCGTACGTGGTGGCGGTCGGCTATCGGCCCGACGAGTACGCGATGTTCGGACACTCCTTCGCGGGGCGCGGTCGCCGCATGGAGGCGTGTCTCGACGCCCTGCGCGAAGCCTGGACGGGCGAGCCCTTCGAGTTCGAAGGCCGGCCGGCCCGCGTCACCCCCCGACCCATCACCCCCGGCGGCCCCGCCCTGCTGATGGGCGGCAACTCGCCGGTGGCCGCGCGGCGCGCCGCCCGCTACGGGCTCGGCATGATCGCGGGCGGCGTGAACCCGAACCTCGAGAGTGTCTACCGTGAAGAGTGCGAGCGGCTCGGCCGTGAGCCCGGGTTCTTCGTCAACCCGCCGCCCGGCGCCGTGACCGCGGGCTTCGTCGCCGAGGACCCGGATCGCGCCTGGGCGGAGATGGGCCCACACCTGCTGCACGACGCGAAGATGTACGCGAGCTGGATGGGCCCCGACCAGGCGCGCGTGACCGGGCAGCTCGCCGACAGCATCGAGCAGCTACGCGCCAACGAAGGCATCTACCGCATCATGACGCCGGACGAGGCCGTCGAGCACGTGCGAGCCAACGGCATCTTCGTCGCCGTGCCGCTCTGCGGCGGCCTGCCTCCCGAGCTGGCCTGGCCGAGCCTCGAGCTGCTCGCGAGCAGCGTACTGCCTCGCCTGCGCGGCCCGTCGTAGCCCGCCGGCGCTCAGGTGCCCGAGCCGAAGAGTTCGTCGCGCGTCCAGTCGCCGACGCGCACGAACACGCCCTCGGCCTCGGCGAGCAGCGTCTCGCCGCACCACATGGTGCCCTCGGCGTAGACCTTGCGGCCGTCGACGCCGGCCGGGCGCCCCTCCATGCGGATCTCCTCGAGGAGCGGCGTCGGCTTGCGGTAGCGGACGGTCAGCGTCCCCGTCATTGCGCCGAGCCCGTTGACGACGTTGACGGTGCCGAGCAACTCGTCGAAGACCGCCGCCACCACACCACCGTGCACGTGGTTGGGCGGCCCACAGAACGGCGGCGTGAAGGTCGCGCGGCCGCGCACGATGCCGTCGTCCACCACGAACTCGACCGGCAGCGAGATCGGGTTTCCGCGGCCGACGAAGGGGCTGTACGGGAAGTACTCCATGGGATCGTCGGTCTGCTCGAAGCGACCGACGCCGCCCAGCAGGTCGGCCTGGGCGTATCCGCCCTCGTACCGATGCGGCTCGAGCCGCGCCGCCGCCTGCTCGAGCGCGCGCCGCGCCTCCTCGAGCACCTCGACGGGCGCACGCGTCGCGCGCACCTCGGCAATCACGCGCCGCGTCGCCTCCGCGAGAGCGAACTGCGCCCTCTCCTGCGCGTCATCGATCGAGTCGTCGGAGCTCATCGGCGAAGGATGAGAGCACCCGGCCCGGGCGCTGGCAACCCCTGCTCGAGAGAGCGCGCAGCCACGGCTCTCGAACTCGCTCGGAGCATCGCCGCTATAGTCGAGCGCGGAGGTCCCATCCATGAATCTTCTCGGTCAGCCTGCCCACGTCGGTCGCTTCTGCGGCTCGAACCGCTACGACGTCACGCCCGAGGTCGTCGCCTTCTACTGTGATGCCCTCTGCGGTCGCGCAGCCGACTACGGCGACGCCGCCCCGCCGCTGCTCCACCACTCCGAGTGCTACAAGTTCCTCGGCGAGTGGTACTTGAAGAACCTCTTCGGCAACCTGCACGCCCAGCAGGACTGGGAGATGTTCGCGCCCGTTCCGGTAGGCGGCGCCGTCCGCAGCGTCTCGACCATCGTCGACCGCTACTCGAAGCGTGGCCGGCTCTACGTGGTGAACGAGACGGACCTCTTCGACGAGGCGACCCACGCTTTGCTGGTCCGCAGCCGCACCCACCAGTCCTTCCTCCCGGAGGGCCTCACGAAGCCCGACGAGGGCGAGTACGTGGTCGACGGCGGGAGCGCTGCCAAGAAGAAGCCTCGCCCGCCCTTCCCCACCGCGACCGGGCCCGCTCTCGGCACCGTCGAGAAGACCATCGACGAGCGCACCTGCTGGATGTTCTCGGGCCCGGGCCGCAACTACCACACCGACCGCGAGCAGGCAAAGAAGCTCGGCTTCCCGAACATCGTCGTGCAGGGGATGATGTCGACCTGCTTCGTCTCCGAGGTCATGCACCGGGCCTTCGGCGAGGGCTGGCTCAGCGGCGGCAAGATGTCAGTCAAGCTGACCAATGTGCTCTGGGTGGACGAACACATCGTCGCTCGAGGCAAGGTCCGCGAGAGCGTCCACGAGGGCACCGCCGAACGGGTCCACTGCGACGTCTGGGTCGAGAAGGACGACGGCACCCGCGTCGCGCTGGGCACCGCGAGCGCGCTGCGCCACTAACCGTTCAGGGGATGAGAAGTGGCTCGAAGATTGGGCCCAAGACCACTCGAAGTTGTCGATTCGCGGTGGGTTTCGGCGCTTAGACGGCGAACCGTGCCGCGTGGACCCGGATCTGCGGCAACCGCCTCGTCGGGATCCGTCCCCAGTAGCACCGCTCGAGCCAGGGCGAGAGCTCCCGCTTCCGGGGAACCAATCGGGTCTTGAGGATCTTGCGGACAGTGAGCCGCTTCCCGATCACCCCGATCGTCACCCCCGGAGGCTCATCCCTCCGGTTCTCCGAGGTCGACTTCACGTAGTTGCGCCACACCGCAAAGATCGCCATCCGGTAGAGCGCCCCCTGCCGACGCTTCGAGAACGCGATCGTCTCCCGCTTGTGGTTCGCACTGCTGTGGCGCAGCAGCAGATCCGCCAGGTTCACCGGGAACAGCGGGTTCTGCGTCGTCCGGCTCGCCTTCGACGAGGTCGTCTCGTGCTGGATGGTCCGGTCCGGGAGCTGCCGCAGAGCCCTCGGGTAGCTCTGGTGCTCGTCCGAGTGGATCGTCGCCGAGGCCCCGGGTGGCACGATCCGGCCGACCAGCTCCTTGACGCTGTCCCGGGTGGCCTGGGGGGCGGGACGTCCGTGCTTGCCTTCGAGTCGGGCCCGCTTTGCCTTCTGAGAGGGCCTCATCGTGCCGCTCCTGCGCAGCTCGGCCTCTCCGAACCCGTAGACGTAGTGGGAGGTGCCGACGAGGAGGTTCAGATCGAAGGGCCAGTACTGGCTGTGTTCGAAGGTGCGGAAGCCGTCCAGGACCAGGGGCTCCGCGGGCGCCCCTTTCGGTCTCAGTCGCTCGTGGAAGAGCAGACAGTGGCGGCCGAGTCGCTCGGTGTG
>CAZETS010000017.1:0-77498 GCA_964515335.1 uncultured Spirochaetaceae bacterium | reverse complement strand
CGGCACGGTTCGCCGTCTAAGCGCCGAAAACCACCGCGAATCGACAACTTCGAGTTGTCTTGGGCCCAATCTTCGAGCCACCTCCGAGTCTTCGAGCCACCGCTTACGGGCTGTACCAGATCGGCGAGCTCCAGGCGCGTTCCTGGATGGTGGCCGGCCGGTCCGGGTCGCTGCAGTCGGGCGGCCGGTCTTCCGGGGCGAGCGCCAGGCACTGCCAGGTCGAGTAGCGGCAGCTCGGGTTCTCGACGACGCGCGCGTAGTAGACGGCGGGCCGGTCGGGGTCCCAGTCCGGGTCGTGCCAGGTGGAGCAGAGGGTGTCGTAGCCGTCGCCGCGGGGCGTGCAGCTGTCGAGGTCGACGTCGGCGCCGTTGTCGCCGTTGCCCGCGACGTCGTAGACCCGGCCGTGGGTCGTTCCCTCGTCGTCCTGCCATCCCTTCACGATCTGCACGCGCTGCAGCAGGCCCCCCGGCGCTTCGGGGGTGCCCGCGTCGCGGATCGCGAGGCTGACGAAGGACGGCGGGCCGTCGCCGTCGTCGCGCTCCGGCAGCTCGCTGCCCATCGGCACGCCTTCGAGCGCGGCCGCCTCGACGGGGTCGCCGACGTCGCAGAGATCGCCGCTGAAGTCGTGACTGCCGTAGAAGCGTACGCGGATGCGTGGGCCGCTCGTGCCGAAGACCTCGCGTCGCTTCATGGCGGCGAAGATCGCATCGCGGCTGTTCTCCTCGGCCCAGACGCCGATCAGCCCGCCCGGGTTGTTGGACGCGTTGCCGGCGACGCCGCGGCTCCACTGCACGCGCTTCGCCGCGGTGTCGTCACCGAGGCCGAGATGGCCGGGAAAGTCGCGCTCGCGCACGCCGCCGGCGAGGCCGTTGTGGGTGTCGGTGCTGGCCGTCAGTCCGAACCGGAAGGGATTCACGCCCAGGCGCTGCGCCTCGCCGAGCCCGGCGGCGAGCGCATAGCGGACGTAGCTGGCCGGCGACACGCAGTCCGGTCCGAGGTGGGGGGCGACGTCGCCGAGCCATCCGTCGCTGCACGGCCCGGGCGGCGTCTCGCCGGGTTCGAGGTCCATCGCGAAGTCCTCGAACTTCTCGAAGCCGCAGAGCTCGTCGGCCGGCGCCTCGACGCCCGGCATCTCGACGCGGCACTCGCTGTCGCCCTTGTGCTGCATGATCTCGACGATCGGCTCCACCCGGGCGCGCAGCCGCGCGCGGGCGCGCTGTGCCTCGATGTCTTCGGCGCCGGGATAGTCGGTCGAGAACATGCGGCCGTTGCTGATGTTCGAGTTGTGGGGGATTGCGATTACGTCGCAGCCGTTGCCGGCCGCGAGGCAGGTCTCGCCGAGCCGCTCCCATAGATGCCACTCGCGGCGGGCCTCGAGGTAGCTGATCGGCAGCGAGGGCACCGTGGCGTTGCGGAAGACCACGTTGCGGTGGAGGTTCGAGCCGAGGCGGTGCGAGCTGTACTCGTAGGCGACGAAGGTCGTGCGCTCACAGGCGGACGTGGTGTCGTTCCAGCGCTCGGCCGCTTCGATCGTCTCCCGCCAGGCGGCGGCGGCTTCCCGTGCGCAGGCACGGTCGCCGTTGCCGCACGCCGAGCTGCTCCGCCAGGGAAACGGAAGCATGATCCGCATCACGAGCCAGGGGTTGCGGCCACTTCCCTCGCGGTACGACTCGCAGAAGCCGGTCTCGAAGGCTTCGGAGCCGGGGTCGGTGCAGAGGCGGCTCTCGCCGAGGAACTCGGCGTGGTCGGTGACGGCCGTGAAGTCGAGGGGGCGATCGATTCGCGCCGCTCGCCCGCCGCTTCCATCCGCCTCGTAGGGGGGCAGCCGCAGCTCGCCGCCGAACGCGTACCGGTAGGCGTCGTCGGGCGTGACCCGCACCCCGAACGCATAGGCGTCGGAGGAGACCGAGGTGTGAACGTGCAGGTCGCCGAACAGAGCGCGGCCGAGCGGCTCGTGGATCTCGCACTCGGCCTCGGGCGCCGAGCGCCCGACGAGCGGCTCTGCGGGTCGGGCCTCGAAGGCGTCCTCGGGTCCGCATCCGCATAGCACGACACACATCAGCGCAACGAAGAGCCCTCGCATGGGTTGACGCTCCCTGTCCGGCGGCGGGTTGCGGCTCGGGCTCCCGAGAATCGCACAGGTGGGCGCACTCGACAGGTTCGTGATGGCGGTGCGTCTGTTTGCGAAGGCAGTTGCACGCGCATGCACGGGCAACTTTGCGCGGGTGATCCTGGCGCGGTTTCGGGACGGGCTCGAGCGGTGGTAGAATCGAGCCTGAGAGCCCGGCAAGCGCGGATCGTCCACCTCGTCCGCGTAGGTCCCGTGCTCTGCGAGCCAAGGAGGTACGCATAACAGTGTCTAGACGGAAGTCGAACGAGTGGAGAGTTGCCCGCCTTGGGCTGAGCGGATTGGTCTGGGCGATGGCGTTCGCGTTGGCGGGTGCCGCGTCCGGCGACGACCTGCCGCTGGTGCTGTCGAACGACAATGTCGGGATGTCGGGTTCGGAGATCGAGGCGAGCCAGGGCGGGGGCACGCCCGAGGCGGCCACGCCCGAAGGCGCGGACGTCTCGCACGAAAAGCCTGCCCATCATGCCGAGTGCACGCACGCCGTGCACACGGGCGTGACGAGCTACGAGCACTGCGTCGAGACCTCGATCCGGGGCGGCGCGGCCTTCGAGGCCTCCTCGCAGGTCTGCCGGGTGCTGTTCCCCGAGAAGAGCTGAAGCGTCCCGCCGCCCGCCGCCCGCCTCGGCCCTGATTGCGGGGCGCTGGCGTGATCGATCGCCACGCGGGATCCTCTCGAGACCGGCGCGGCCGGGCGACGCCGGCCGGTCGAGGCGCGCGCGACGCGCTCGACTCGAAGGGACCGCGGCAGCCACCCGGCCGCTGGGTCGGGAAGGCGCCATGACGTCAGACGGGGCCGCGGACTCGGGCGAGCCCGTCGATACGAACGGCGGCGGACCGCCGCGAGCGCCCGCCGAGCCGATCGGCCTCGGGGTGATCGCGGCCTACAACGTCCCGACCGTGGGCGTCGGGTACATGTTCCTCGTCGTGAACATGTACATGATGAAGTTCGCGACCGACGAGCTTCTGATCGCCCCGTCGACGATCGGGCTGATCTTCGGGGTTTCGCGCATCTGGGATGCGTTGACGGATCCACTGGCCGGCTACCTGAGCGACCGGACGCGGTCGCGTCTCGGCCGCCGCCGCCCCTGGATCCTCGCTTCCATCGTGCCGATCGGCCTCGCCTTCTACATGGTGTGGAGCCCGCCGCTGGCGTTCACCGAGGGATGGCTGACCGCCTGGATGGCCGCCGGCATCTTCCTCTTCTACAGCGCCATGACGATCTTCATCGTGCCGCACACCTCGCTCGGCGCCGAACTCAGCCTCGACCACCACGAGCGCACTCGCATCTTCGGCATGCGCCACTTCACCTGGGTGTTCGGGTCGTTCCTGGCCGTGGGCGGGATGGCGGTGCTGATCTCGTCGAGCGATCCGAGGACGGCCGCGTCGTGGCTCGCGATCGCGGCCATTCTGGCGACGAGCGCGATGCTGGTGTGGATGGTGGTGGGCGTCGGCGAACGTGTCGAATTCCAGGGGCGCGGTGAGGGGAATCCCTTCAAGGCGTTTCGTGACGTCCTTCGCAACCCCCATGCCAGGCTGCTGCTGCTCATCTTCCTGATCGAGAGCCTGGGAGGCGCCACGATCTCGGTGCTGACCGCCTTCGTGGCCGAGTACATCGTCGGTACGCCCGAGTACACTGCTCTCTACATCGTCCTGTACATGGTTCCGTCCGCCCTGTCGGTGCCGCTCTGGGTGCGGCTGTCGCGCCGCTTCGGCAAGAAGCGCCTCTGGATCTTCTCGACGATCGCCGCCGGCCTGGGGTTCGGCTCGATGGCCTTTCTCGGTGAAGGGTCGGTCGGTCTGATCTCGGCACTGGCGTTCGGGCTGGGCTTCGCGTCGGGGGCGGGGGGCGTCGTGGCTCCCTCGATCCAGGCGGACGTGATCGACTACGACGAGCTGACGACCGGGCAACGCAAGGAAGGCGCCTACTTCTCGGCTTGGAACTTCGTCTACAAGCTCGCGACAGGCGTCACCATCATGCTGACCGGAGTCGTCCTCGAGGCAGCGGGCTTCGCCCCCAACCAGGCGCAGACCGAGAGCGCCCGGCTGGCGCTGAAGGGGCTGTACGCGATCTTCCCGCTGGCCTGCTACCTGGTCGGTGCGTTGCTGCTCTTGCGGTTCCGCCTCGACGAGGCCGAGCACGCGCGCATCCGCGGCGAACTCGACGCGCGAGCGCGCTGAGGAGCGCGGCCTCTTCCGAAGCCGGCCGGCCTCCGAGCGCTACTGCTGGGGCGGAGGCTGAGCGAACCCGTGGACGTCGCACAGCCCGGTGGCGCCGACGAGCGAATAGACCCGGCTGCCCTTGTCGCGATACTCGAGCGAGGCCGTGCGTTGTGACAGGATCCCGGCGCACTCGCCGCCGGAAGGCACGATCGCGACGAGATCGTAGTCCCCCGTGAACCCGATCATCGAAGCTCCGGGGAACTGCCCGCGCAGCAGCGAGTACTCGTCGCCCCGGTGGATCACGTGGAAGGCCGCCTGCGAGCGCGGCGCCGGCGCCGCGCTCGAGTGCCGGCTGCGGTTGCGCCAGACGAGCAGGTTGCCGACCCCCATGCCCTGGCAGCGATGCTCGCCGCGCTGGTAGACGCCCTGCGGTCCGTTGTCGACGTAGGTGATCTCTGCGCCGGTCACGAATACCGCGCGGCACTCGTCCGAGGGCATCACGTAGGCGTCGAGCGGCTTGCCGTTCATGTCGAGCCGCGCGGCGAGGTAGGGGCCGAGCGGCCCGCTTCCCACCACCTGCATGGCGGTGCGCGTGCCCGACAGGCCGGGCCCCAGGCCGCTGCGGCTCTGGCAGCCCGAGGGCAGGACCAGCAGCGCCACGACGGCGACCGGCAGCGCGCGCGCAGAGAGAGCCGCGCGGTGCACGTCGAAGCGGCTCTTGGACGTCGGGGCTCGTCGCATCGAGGGCACCTCCGGGCCGGTGCTTGGCGGTGCGGCTCACCGGCAGCTTCCGAGAGGTTCGCAGATGAGTCGCGGCACGGCACCGGGTCGCTTGATAGACTCGGACTCCATGCCGGGCCGGGTGCATCGGGAAGTCGACGGCGCCATCGGATGGATCGTCTTCGACCACCCGGAGCGCCGCAACGCGCTCTCGCCCGAGATGTGGTCGGAGCTCGCCGACGCGGTGCGGCAGCATCGCGAGAGCCGCGAGGTCCGCGTCGTCGTGATGCGCGGAGCCGGTGACACCGCCTTCGTGTCGGGTGCCGACATCTCGACCTTCGAGGTGGACGACGGCTCGGCGACGTCGTCGAAGCTCGCGCAGGGCGGCGGCAACGCGTTCGCCGAACTCGAGCAGATCGACAAGCCCGTGCTGGCGATGATCCACGGCCACTGCATCGGCGGCGGGCTCGCGGTCGCCCTGTCGGCCGACCTCCGCTACGCGTCCGAAGGCGCCGCGTTCGGCATTCCCGCCGCGCGCCTCGGAGTGGGATACGGCATGGCAGGCGTGGCGGCCCTCGAGGCGGTGGTGGGGCCGGCGCGCGCGAAGGAGATCCTCTTCACGGCGAGCCGCTATCCCGCCGACGAGGCGCTCGCCATGGGGCTGATCGATCGCGTGCTCCCGAAGGACGAGCTCGAGACCTTCGTCCGCGGCCAGGCCGAGCGGATCGCGGGCAATGCGCCGCTGACCGTGCGCAGCGTGAAGGTGATCTCGCGCGAGCTCCGCCGTCCGGCTGCCGAGCGCGACGTCGAGGCGGTCCGCAAGGTGGTGGACGACTGCTTCCAGAGCGAGGACTTCGGCGAGGGCGTGCGCGCCTTCATGGAGAAGCGCCCGCCGGTCTTCAAGGGCCGCTAGGGTCGGCGCCGCGGCGGCAACGAGGAGGGGCACGGTGGCGCCCGAGGGCATCTACCGCCGTCGCGACGAAGAAGCCGGGCCACTCGCTGGTGTGCGCGTCCTCGACGTCACCATCGCCCGCGCCGGCCCGACCTGCGTGCGTCAGCTGGCCGACCTCGGCGCCGACGTGGTGCGCGTCTCGATGCCCGGGCGCGGCGACCTGGGCGGCAGCGACGCCTGGAACCTGCACCGCGCCAAGCGCTCGGCGCTGATCGACCTGAAGCACTCCGACGGGCTCGCCGTCTTCTACGAGCTGGTCGATCGCGCGGACGTGCTGGTCGAGAACTTCCGCGCCGACGTGAAGCGAAGGCTCGGAATCGACTACGAGACGCTCTCGGCCCGCAACCCGCGGCTCGTGTACGCGAGCATCTCGGGCTTCGGGCAGGACGGTCCGTACGCGAGCCGTCCGGGGCTCGACCAGGTCGCCCAGGGCATGGGCGGACTGATGAGCGTGACCGGCCCGCCGGGCGGCGGTCCCTGGCGGGCCGGCATCGCGATCTCGGACACGGCTTCGGGCACGTTCCTCGCCCAGGGTGTGCTCGCCGCCCTCTACGCCCGCGAGCGAACCGGGCGCGGGCAGTGGGTCCACACCTCGCTCCTCGAGGCGATGATCAACTTCATGGACTTCCAGGCGGCGCGCTGGCTGGTGGACGGCGTGGTGCCCGGGCAGGCGGGCAACGACCACCCGACGCTGTTTCCGATGGGGGCGTTCGAGACGAGCGATGGGCTGATCAACATCGCCGTGCTGACCGGGTGGGAACGCTTCGTGCGGGCCATCGAGGCCCCCGAGCTCGGCAGCGATCCGCGCTTCGCCGACGCCCTCGAGCGGATTCGCAACCGCGAGCCCCTGCGGCTCGCCGTCGAGGAGAAGCTGCGGCAGCGCAGCACCGCCGAGTGGATCGAGATCTTCTCCGACGCCGACCTGCCCTGCGGCCCGATCCTCGCGGTCGACGAGGTCTTCGCCGATCCTCAGGTCGAGCACCTCGACGTGTCGCGGCCCGTCGATCACGAAGAGCACGGCCGCATGGACCTGCTTCGGCACCCCGTGACGCTCTCGGAGACGCCGGCCGGCGTGCACGGGCCGCCCCCCGTTCCTGGCCGACACACACGCGAGCTGCTCGCCGAGCTCGGCCGCTCGCCCGCAGAGATCGACTCGCTGGTGGCATCGGGCGCCGTCGCCGAGGCGGCCGCGGACTGACGGCGACGGGCAGCGCCTCGCAGTCGTCCGACCCGGTCGACGCGCGCGCGGGCTCAGAAGCGGTCGAGCAGGAAGCGTCCGCGCGAGACCGTGACGCTCTGCTCGCTGCAGTCGGTGCCCCGCGGCAGGGAGATCTCGGTGGTGCGCTCGTCGCGCGCCGGGATGTCGTCCACCTGGATCGCAAAGGTCTGCTCGCCGCAGCTGAGATTGACCACCGCCTCTTCGATGTCGCGCGCTGACCGGTTGGCGGCAGTCAGCGCCAGGTCGACGGCGCCGGTCGGTCTTCGCACGGCGCGGGAGCGCACCTCGAGCCACTGACCGACGTCGAGTGCACTGCCGCCGGCGCGGCGCCTCGGCGCGAGCTCGACGCGCTGCCGGTCGTGGTCGAGCGACACCCGGAAGCGCCCGGTGACGTTCAGGCCGAGCAGGCCGGCGATCGGAGGATTCGCGCAGCTGTCGCAGACCGCCACCGTCACCCACTCGACGGGCTCGCCGCCGAGCCAGACCGCGTCCAACAGGACGAGCGGCGCGTCGATCATTCCGTTGGCTGTGCGCAGCCGGATCCACGGTGCGTCGGCGCCGACCTCGACGCCCAGACGCGACAGGCTGGCGTGATCGAGCGTCGTGAGCGTGGCGCCGGTGTCGAGGATCATCTCGAACTGCTCGCCGATCACGGGACCGTCGAAGTCGACCCGCACACGCAGGCTCGTGGAGTCTCCTTCGTAGGGAAGGATCGTGGTGGTCGGGCGTCGAGGCGCAGCCGGTCGCCGCTCGGCGGGCTCGACGCGGGCCGCGCGCGCGGGTGCCGGCGCCGAGCTCTGCGCGGCATCCGCGGGCCCGGGTGTCGACCCGCCCGGGGAGGTCTTCGCCGGGGGTCTCGCTCGCGTCGCTCCGCCGCCGTGCTCGCCGAACAGGTCCACGAAGTTCCGCGCGAGCCCGGCCAGTGCGCGGGCCGACGTGTCGCCGGTGGGCGCGGCGAGCGTGCGCAGGCCGCGCTCGGTCGCCTCGGCGCGCTCGCCCGGAAACCACGCCGGCAGGGCGATCAACACCGCCGCGCACCAGACGATCGCGGCGATCGGCGTCGCGGCGGCCCGGCCGCGCCCGAGGCGGGCGAGGCCCGCGGTCGGCAGGGCCAGCAGCGCGGCGGCGCCGGCCAGCGCCGCGTACGGTGCGAGCCCGCGCGCGAGCCCGACGCCGCAGAGCGCCGATCCCGAGACGATCAGCAGGGGGGTGGCGAGCAGCCAGGGCAGGAGTGGCGGCCGGCTCCCCGAGCGAGCGCGGGCCGGGTCGGGCTCGAAGTCGGTCATCGGACGGCTGCCGTCGGTCTCCATCCCGCCATCCCGCCGGCCTCGATCGCAGAGGTTCCGGCGGGGCGGCGAGGCATTGCTGCCAGTCGGGAATCCGGCACCGGGACGGGCCGGTTGGTTCCCCTGGACTTCGAGTGTGGCCCATCGGCTCCGGGCGGTCAGGAGGCCCGTTCGGGCTGCTAACATCCGGCCCGCCATGGGTCACCGGGTTGCCAGCGTCGTCCTTCTCGTGACTTGTGTCGCCACTTTCGGGCCTTCGATCGGCTGTGGGACGCTGGTCAGCTCGGCGACCACCGGCCTTGCCGAGAACGTCAGCGCAGCGGTCCTCGATCAGGAGGACGCCGCCCTCGTCCGCGACGGTGCGCCCGCGTACCTGATCGCGATCGACGGGCTGATCGAGGGCGACCCGGAGAACGAGACCCTGCTGCTGGCCGGCGCCCGCCTCTACGCCGCCTACGCGTCGGCGTTCGTCGAGGAGCAGGAGCGGCTCACGCGGCTCACGACGCGGGCCAGGGGCTACGGACACCGGGCCATGTGCCAGCGCAGCGAGGCGGTCTGCGAGGCGGCCGGGCAGACGTTCGACGACTTCACGGCGGCGCTCGCGACCACCGACGAGGACGATCTGGCGGCCCTCTACGGCTACGGGAGCGCCTGGGCGACCTGGGTCCAGATGAACTCTTCCGACTGGAACGCGATCGCCGATCTGCCGAAGGTGCAGGCCCTGATGGAACGCGTGGTGGCCCTCGACGACGGCTACGAGGACGGCGGCGCGCATCTCTTCCTCGGAGTCCTCTACACGCTGCGGCCCGCGAGCCTCGGCGGGAAGCCCGAACTCGGCCGCGAGCACTTCGAGAAGGCGGTGTCGATGTCGGACGGGCGCAACCTGATGGCGAAGGTGCTCTTCGCCCGGCAGTACGCGCGGCTGGTTTTCGACCAGGAGCTCCACGACCGCCTGCTGGGCGAGGTCGTCGTGGCCGATCCGGTGGAGCCCGGCTACACGCTCTCCAACTCCATGGCGCGGGATCTGGCCGACGAACTCCTCGCCGAGTCCGACGAGTACTTCTGACCTTCAGGACTTCGCGCCCCCCAGCCCGCTCTGCCAGCCCGAGAACCGAGGAGCCAGCATGTCGTTCCGTCGCTTCCTTTCCCTGATCGTCGCCGGACTGCTCCTGGCCGCGGGCGCCGCCTCGGCGCGAACCCTCAAGATCGCCACGGTCGTGCCCGACGGCACCAGCTGGATGGCCGAGATGCGGCGCGCCGCCGACGACATCAAGCAGCGAACCGCCGGGCGCGTGAAGCTCAAGTTCTATCCCGGCGGCGTGATGGGCAACGACAAGACGGTACTCCGCAAGGTGCGCGCCGGTCAGCTCCACGGCGGCGCCTTCACGAGCGGCGCCCTGGCCGGCATCTCCCCCGACATCGAGCTGTACAGCCTGCCGTTCCTCTTCCGCGACTACGGCGAGGTGACGTATGTGCGCGAGCGCATGGACGCGAAGCTCGAGGCCGGGCTCGCCGAGAAGGGCTTCGTTTCGCTCGCCATCACGGACGGCGGGTTCGCCTACGTGCTCTCCCAGGATCCCGTCCGCGAGGTCGAGGACCTGTCCGGGTCGAAGGTCTGGCTCGTCGAGGACGACCGGATGAGCGAGATCGCCTTCGAAATTGCCGGCGTGTCGCCGGTGCCACTGCCGGTCGCCGACGTCTACACGGCGCTGCAGACCGGTCTGGTCGACACCGTGGCGGCCCCGCCGCAGGGAGCGATCGCCTTTCAGTGGCACACCAAGGTGAAGTACCTCACCGACGTGCCCGTCATGTATCTCACGGGCGTGCTCGCCATCGACGAGCGCGCGTTCTCGAAGCTGTCGGCCGAAGACCAGCAGGTGGTGCGCGAGGTCGTCGCCGAAGCCGGAAGCCGGCTCGACGCCGAGAGCCGCGCGGGCGAGGCCAACGCCCGCGACGCGCTCGCCAATCAGGGGATCGAGTTCGTGTCGGCGACCTCGGACGAAGAGGTGGAGCGCTGGCGGCAGATCAGCAGCGACGCGATCGCCCGGCTGCGCGAGAAGGGGATCTACTCGGACGCCACCATCCAGGAGATCCTGTCTCTGCTCGACGAGCACCGATCGGCAGCCCCGCCCGCCTCCGAATGAGCGATCCCGTCCGCCAAGGCGGCCTTGCCCGGGCCATCCACCTGCTGCACCGGGTCGAGGACACGATCCTCGCCCTGCTGCTCGGCGCGATGATCCTGCTCGCCCCGCTGCAGATCTTCCTGCGCGTCTTCTTCGACGCCGGTCTCACCTGGGCCGACCCGATGATCCGGGTGCTGGTGCTCTGGGTGGGGATGTTCGGCGCGATCTCGGCGAGCCGCGGCGATCGGCACATCACCGTCGACGTCTTTCCGCGGCTGCTGCCCGGGCGCGCACGCGCCGCGGCGTCGGTCGCCGTGCACCTCTTCACGGTGACGATTTGCGGGCTGCTGGCCTGGCACTCGTGGCGCTTCGTGCAGAGCGAGCGCGAGTTCGGCGACGTGGCCTTCCTCGGCGTGCCCACCTGGATCCTGCAGTCGGTGCTGCCGTTCGCGTTCGCGATGATCGCCCTCCGCTACGCGCTCGGCACCTTCCCGCAGGCGGCCGTGCTGCTCGGCCTGCGCGAGCCCGAAGAGCCGGAGGCGCTCTCGTGACGGCGAGCCTGCTGCTGCTGCTGGCCGCCCTTGCCGGGGCGCCGCTCTTCGCCGTGATCGCCGCGAGCGCGCTGCTCGGCTTCTCGCGCGAAGAGGTCGATCTCTCGGTCGTCGCGATCGAGATCTACCGGCTCGCCGAGATGCCGGTGCTGCTCGCGATTCCCCTCTTCACCTTCGCGGGCTACGTGCTCGGCGAGAGCCAGGCGCCCGGGCGGCTCGTGCGTCTCACCAACGCTCTGCTCGGCTGGTTGTCGGGCGGGCTGGCCATCGTGTCACTCGCCGCGTGTGCGCTCTTCACCGCGTTCACGGGCGCTTCCGGGGTGACCATCGTGGCGCTCGGTGCGCTGCTCTATCCGGCCCTGCGCGAGGCCCACTACCCGGAGCGCTTCAGCCTGGGCCTGATCACCACCTCGGGCAGCCTCGGGCTGCTGTTCGCCCCGGCCCTGCCGCTGATCCTCTACGGCGTGGTCGCGCAGCAGATGAATCTCGATCCGCCCGTGAAGATCGACGACCTCTTCGCCGCCGGGCTGATTCCGGGCCTGCTGATGGTGGTACTGCTCTCGCTGTACAGCATGTGGCGGGTGCGCGGCGTGGCCCGTACCGGCGCCGCCTTCTCGGCCCGCGAGGCGTGGGCGGCGGTCCGCGAGTCGGCGTGGGAGATCCCGCTTCCCGTGGTGGTGCTCGGTGGCATCTACGGCGGCGTCTTCGCGCTCTCCGAAGCGGCCGCCGTGACGGCCCTCTACGTGCTGATCGTCGAGGTCGTCATCCGGCGCGAGATCCCGCTGCGTCAGGTGCCCGCGGTGATGCGTGAGTCGATGGTGCTCGTCGGTGCGATCCTCATCATCCTCGGCGTCTCGCTCGCCTCCACCAACTACCTGATCGACACCGAGGTGCCCACGCAGCTCTTCGAGATGATCCGCGCCCGCATCGACAGCAAGCTGACCTTCCTGATCCTGCTGAACGTCTTCCTGCTGGCTCTCGGCATGATGCTCGACATCTTCTCGGCCCTGGTGATCGTGGTGCCGATCATCCTGCCCATCGCGATCGGCTACGGGATCCATCCCGTGCACCTCGGCATCATCTTCCTGGCCAACATGCAGATCGGCTACATCACGCCTCCGGTGGGGATGAACCTCTTCATCTCGAGCTATCGCTTCCGCCGGAACGTGCTCGACGTCTACCGGGCCACCGTGCCGTTCTTCGTGATCCTGCTGCTGACGGTCCTCGTCATCACCTACTGGCCGGCGTTGAGCCTCTTCCTGGTCGGCGACTGAGCGTCCGCGGCTCCCGGGCGGCCGCCGCGCGGATCGGGATCCGCTCCCGCGACGAGAGCGGCTACTCGAGATAGCCCAGGGCGCGCAGCGACTCTTCGACCGCCTCGGGCAGCTTGCCGGCGCGGCTCTTGTCGAGGGCGCGTCCGGGCCGGGCGACGCTGGTCTCGATCGCCGCGGCCAGGCGGCTCGACGCGGCCTGTCTTCGCGGGTCGTCGCCGACCTCGAGGGGCCAGAGCTCGGGCCGCCCGCCGCTCAGGTCGTACAGCTGACGCCGGTCCGACCGGAGGTCCCACACGAGCTTGTCGTGCCCGTCGACCGCGGCCAGCAGGTGGCGGCCGTCGAGGCGCAGGCCCGCCAGCACGACGCGCGGCTCGTCGCTCGCCGAGAAGATGCTCTGCCCGTCCAGCTCTTCGGGCACGGGGATGCCCGCGAGCTCGAGCAGCGTCGGCGCCAGGTCGACGAGCGAGATGGGCCGCTCGGTCCGCACACCGGCCGGCAGGCGCGCATCGCCCGGCTTGCGAACGATCAGCGGCACGCGCAGCACCTCTTCCGTGAGCGACTGGCCGTGGCCGGCGCGGTCGTACTCCCAGAACTCCTCGCCGTGGTCGGAGGTCACCACGACGACGGTGTCGTCCCACAGGCCGAGCTGCTTCATGGCCGCGACGAGGGCGCCGAACGACTCGTCGTTGAAGGCGACCTCGGCCTGGTAGAGCTCGCGCGCCCGCGCTTTCGCCTCGGGCGTGTTCGCGCCGCTTCGTCCCGGCCGGCGCGTTCCCACGTGTGCGGTGGCGGCGCTGCGGTGAAGCCCCGGATCGTGGCGCGCCGGCGGCCTGTAGGGAAAGTGCGGGTCGATCGCCAACGCCACCACGAAGAAGGGCTTCGAGGCGCCGCGCAGCCAGCCGATCACCTCGTTGGTCACCACGTTGGAAGGGGTGACGAGCTCGGTGGCGCCGACCACGCCGGGCTTCGAGCGGGCGTACAGCTCGGCGAGCTCGTCGAAGGCCTGCCGGAAGCCGAACACGCTGCTGACGTTGGGGTTCGAGCTGATCAGCGCCGTCGAGTACCCCTGCTCGGCGAACAGCTCGGCGAGTGTCCTCGCGGTCTCGGGCAGGCGATCGTCGCGCGACTCGGCGCCGTGGTGCCACGGGTGAAGGCCCGTGAGCAGCGTCGCCATCGAGGCCCGCGTCCACGACGAGGTCGCGTACGCGTTATCGAAGGCGACGCCTTCGCTCGCCAGCGCGTCGAAGTGGGGGGTGTGCGCCTCGGCGTTGCCGTAGCTGCCCAGGGCGTCGGCGCGCAGCGTGTCGACGACGTAGACGAGGACGTTCGGCCGCGGCGCCACGGTTTCGCCGCAGCCCGGGGCGAGCAGTGCGACCGCCAGGGCGAGGGTGGGCGCGAGTCGTCGCGCTCGTAGCGAAACGTCGGCGAACCGCGCGGCTACGAGCGAAGCGCCGTCGCGAGGGGCCGGGCTGCGGTCCATTGCCCGACAGATGTAGCACGCTGGTGCGGTGCTAGAACTCGCTCAATCCGAAGGAGGCCGCGCACGGCCCGACCGTGCTGGTCAGATTCGCGAGGCCCGTCGTCGAGTCGAAGACGCCGTTGCATCCCATCACGGGCGGGGCCGCGGCTCCGCTCGGGTCCAGGAGCAGGTAGCCCCAAACCTGGGCGGTGTTGTTGCCGTCGATGTCGGCCGAGGCCTCCGCGGTGAACGCCGCGTCCGTGATCGAGACCGAGTAGTTGAAGTACACCTCGCCCTCCGGCTGGAAGCCGAGCGTCGAGAAGTTCGCGCCGGGCGGGCCGGTGTCGGTGAAGGTGATGCTGCTGGTTCCGCCGTAGCTGGCCGGGGAGGTCGATGCGGCGATGAAGAGGCCGAACTCCGAGACGGCGGCCATCTCGGCCGTGCGGATTGCGCCGAGGTTCACCTTGGCCTCGGAGGTCTTCGCGCGCAGCTGGAAGCGGTGGAACACGGGAATCGCCGCAGCGGCCAGGATGCCCATGATCGCGACGACGATCATCAGCTCGGCCAGGGTGAACCCGCGGGTGCGTTTGCGCATCGATTTCGGCCTTCCCGTCTGATGCCAACCAGCATTTTCCCGGTGGTGCCTTCTACTTAACTTCTTCGTCACCGGTCGTTCTAGACTGTAGGTGCGCGATCCGTTCGCGCGGAACCGGAGAGCGGGCTGCAGCCGAGTTGCAGCCGAGTTGCGTGTCGCTGTAGGGGCCGGACGACGGCAAGGGTTCGTCGGCTGGGCTCCGGTTCGGGGTGCAGGCATCGCGCCACGCCAGGGGCGCGGAGGACGAGGCATGGCGATCGGCGAAGTCGGGCGAGTCGCAGTGGTGGTGGGCGTGGGCGCGAGCCAGGGGCTCGGCGCGGCGCTGTGCCGGCGATTCGCCAGGGAGGGGCTTCACGTCTTCGCGGCCGGGCGCACCCGGGAGCGGCTCGAGGGAGTCGTCGGCGAGATCGAACGCGACGGAGGCCGCGCGAGCGCCGTGCCCACCGACACCACGGTGAGCGACGACGTCCGGGCGCTGCTCGATCGCGCGGTGGAAGAGGGCGGGTCACTCGATCTGGTGGCCTTCAACGCCGGCAACAATCGCCCCAGCGCCCTGCTCGACATGGACGACGACTTCTTCGAGGACGTCTGGCGCCTTTGCTGCTTCGGCGGCTTCCTGGTCGGCCGCGAGGCCGCGACGCGCATGGTCGGCCAGGGCTCGGGCAGCCTCCTCTTCACCGGCGCGACCGCGTCGATCCGTTCGCGGCCGCCCTTCACCGCCTTCGCGTCGGCGAAGGCCGCGCTGCGCGGCGTCGCTCAGGGGATGGCCCGCGAGTTCGGCCCCCGCGGCATCCACGTCGGGCACGTCGTGATCGACGGGATGATCGACGGCGATCAGCTGAACACGCGGTTTCCCGACCTGCGCGAGCGCCAGGGCGAGTACGGGATGCTCGACATCGACGCAATCGCGGACGCGTTCTGGATGCTGCACGCCCAGCATCCCTCGGCGTGGACCTTCGAGCTGGATCTGCGTCCCCACAAAGAGCAGTGGTAGCCGTCCACGCGGCCTTTCCGTCAGCGACCGCGGCGGCGGCCCCTCAGTAGAAGGCGCCGAGCCGGAGCGTCGCGATGTTCTCGCCGTAGTTCAGCTCGGGGATGTTCGAGCTGGACGAGACGTGCAGGTAGTCGAGGCCGATCTCCGTGGGGCCCATCAGCAGCATCGACGCGCCGGCGCCGAACAGGTGCCGGGAGTCGCGCCGCCGGGCGCCGATGAGCGGGTCGTCGTGGTCGTAGTCGCGCCCCTCCCAGTCGTGGCCGAGCCGGAGGTCGACGCGGCGATCGGGCGAGAGCGGCAGCGAGAAGTAGAGGCTCGTCGAGACGACGTCGCCCCGGTAGTCGAACTCGGGTCCCCGTGCGTCGGTCCAGACCGGCCGCCAGCCGAACTCGAGGGAGACGCCGTCGGCGGGACCGGAGACGCTGGCGCCGATCCCGAGTGAGATTCGCTGGGCGTCGCGGGCGGGCGACTGGTCGAACGCCATGCCCTCCACCCGCGTCCCGAGCGTCGCCCACAGCCACGATGTGATCGTCAGCTCGGCTTCGATGTCGCCCCTGTGGGTCGACATGAATCCGCTTCCGCCCAGCGTGTCGGTCGCGTAGCGGTAGCTCGCGAGGCCGACGAGCCGGCCCTCGCCGGCAGCGAGCGCGACGTAGGGTGAGTGGGACTGCAGGTCGAGCGGCGACGTTTCGGCATACACGCTCTGGAAGAAGTCGTAGCCGACCGAGAGCTGCAGGTCGGGGCGTCGCACCGCGTACAGGCCGATGCTGCCGTCGAAGACCCCCGCGACGTCGCTGCGGCCCGTGACGGCGTCCGCCACCACGACCGTCAGGTTGTCGTCGTACTCGATGCCGGCGCCGGCCGACAGCTCGATGCGCCGGGGCGGCGCGGGCCTGAGCGCGGCGAGCAGCTCGGCCGCTCGTTCGCGCACGGCCACGCTGCCCGACGCCACGGAGGCGCGCTCCAGATAGGCGATCGCGGCCTCGAGGTCGCCGCGGTCGAGGGCGACGCCGGCCGCCTCGTACCAGGCGACGGCGGCGAAGCTGGGGTCGACGATCGCGGCGTCCTCGAAGTAGCGGATCGCCCGGTCGAAGCGTCCTCGCTTCGCGTCGAGCACGCCGAGCTGCAGCAAGACGTCGGGGTCTTCCGGGCCCTGCAGCAGCGCCTCGAGGAGGTGGCGCTCGGCGCCCTCGTCGTCGTCCAGCCGGGCCAGCGCGAGCCCCAGCTCGGCCTGCACGCCGGGCAGCTCCGGGTCGAGGGCGGCGGCGCGGCGAAGCGCCCGGCTCGCCACGACGTCGCGACCGAGCTGTACGGCGGCCACCCCGAGCGCGTAGTGGAGGAAGGCGTCGTCCGGCTCGATCTCGGCGGCGCGCTCGAGCAGCGGCAGGGCCAGCGCGTAATCGCCCGCGTCGAGGGCGCCGAGTCCCGCGTCGGCGGGGTCGGCGAGAAGGGCGTCGGGGGCGTCGGCGCCGGACGCGCTAGCGACGAGCAGGACGACCGCGGCCGCGATGAGGCCGGCGCGTCGCTCCAGCCGGCTGCTCGCCATGTCGCGCGCTAGAACCGGTACGCGAAGCCGGCGCTGACCGAGATGTAGTAGAGGTCCTGGATGCTCGGGGTCTGGCCGGTGGGAGCGACCGGAAACTCGGTGATGTCGGTATTCAGGACGAGCGAGCCTTCCGCGAAGAAGACGATCCGCTTGGTCAGGTACGCGTCGACGCCGCCTCCTGCGCGAAACGCGAACCCGTTGGAGCTGGTGCTCCAGGCGTTGAGGCCGCCGAGGAACTCGAGGTCGTAGCTGACCAGACCACCGCCGACCAGCAGGTAGGGCTGCGCTGGCCCGATCGGCAGCAGGAACTTCGCGTTCACGGTGATCACGTCGGGACTGTAGGTGCCGATGGTGCCGGGGCCGGGCGACGCGATCGATGCGGCGGGCTGCGAGATATCGATGCCCTGCATCCACTCGTACTGGAGCTCGAAGGCCAGCCAGCTCTGCACGCGGTTGCCGGCGCGCACGTTCAGCCCCCACCCGTTGCTGGTCGAGAGCGGTGTGAGGATCAGCTGCGAGAGCGGGCTCGTGTCGAGCAGCTCGACCCCGTACACGCCGCCGGCGGCGACGTAGTAGCCCTCGCGTGAGAACTCGTCGTTGGCGAACGCCTTGCCTCCAGGGACGCCCGGGACGCCCAGGAAGAGTGTGCAGGCCGTCGCGAAAGCGACGCGGCCGAGTCGACGAATCCGCATTTCCGGGCTCCCCTTGCCGTCGGCCGTTCCGCCGTTGCGCGGGTCGGTCGCGCGTCTCCAACGCTAGCAGACGGCGCGGGGGGCCTGATCGGAGAGCTGCTAGAAGTGGTAGGCGAGCCCCGCCGACAGCGAGAAGTAATAGAGGCTGGTCTCTGTCGCGGCCCCGATGTCCGTGTCGAACTTCGACGTGTTCAAGACGGCGGTCGCCTCCGCGTTGAGCGACAACGACTCGGTGACGTAGAGGTCGAGGCCCGCTCCGCCGCGAAATCCGAAGCCGGTGCCCGAAGCGAGGCTGGTGCCCGTGCCCACTGCCTCGACGTCGTAGATCGACACGCCGCCACCGGCGAGCAGGTAGGGCTGAACGCGCCAGATCGGCAGGAAGAGCTTGACGTTGCCGGTGAGCGTGTGCGGCTTGTAGGTGGCGACCGGGGCGCCGTTGACGTTGATGCCGATGCCCTTCATCCACTCGTACTCGGCCTCGAGGGCGAGGAAGCTGAAGGCCCGGTAGCCGACGCGTGCGTTCAGCCCCCACGAGTTGTCGTAGCTGACCGGCGGCAGCGGAACGCCCACCGCGCCCGCGAGCTCGGTGCTGAGCAGGTCGAGCCCGTAGGCGCCGTTCACGCCCAGGTAGAGCCCGCGCTTGCCGAAGTCGCCGGCGTGGACCGGAGAGGCCAGGAAGAGCGCGGCCGCGGCGAGTGCGGTCACGATGAGGCGACGGATTGCCATCTGTAGAACTCCCCCGATTCGTATCGGCGTTGTGTCGACTTTGTATCGGCGGCGCCGGCGTTGGCCCGATGGTGGGCGCAGCGTGGCCGCTCGACAGGGGGGGATCGGCGCTCAGGCTAGCAGACACGAGAGGGAATCCGGCCGGATCCGCTGGCCTCGGTGTTCGGGCGCCCGGGGAATGCCGTATTCTCGTAGACGTCCGTTCGCATCGTCGGAGGAAGCGCGCCTTGAAGCTGATGGTCCAGATTCCCTGCTTCAACGAGGAGGAGACCCTCCCGGCGACGCTCCGCGACATTCCGAGCAGCCTTCCCGGTATCGACGAGATCGAGGTCCTCGTCATCGACGACGGCAGCAGCGACCGCACCTCGGAGGTGGCCCGCGAGCACGGCGTCCAGCACGTGCTCCGCTTCGCGCGAAATCGCGGTCTCGGCCACGCCTTCGCGGCCGGCATGGACTACTGCCTGCGGCACGGCGCGGACATCATCGTGAACACCGACGGCGACAACCAGTACGCCGGCGCGGACATCGCGAAGCTCGTGGCTCCGGTCCTCGAGGGCCACGCGGAGCTGGTCATCGGCGACCGCGGCACCGCCGACGTCGAGCACTTCTCGGCCGGCAAGAAGTGGCTGCAGCGCTTCGGCAGCCGCACCGTCAGCCGCCTCGCCAACCTCGAAGTGCCCGACGCGGCCAGCGGATTCAAGGCCTACTCGCGCCAGGCCGCGTCGATGATCAACATGTCGACGGCCTTCGACCATACGGTCGACCACCTCATCCAGGCCGGGCGTCGCCGGATCCCGACCGTGAGCGTGCCGATCGGGACGAACGACAAGCTACGCGAGTCGCGGCTGTTCGGAAGCGTCGCCGAGTTCGTGGCCCGCTCCGCAGGCGTGATGATCCGCGTCTACTCGTCGTACGGGGCGCTCCGGGTCTTCGCGACGTTCGGCATCGCGACCTTCGCGGTGGGCGTCCTGCTCGGCCTTCGCTTCCTCTACTTCTTCTTCTTCACCGAGACCGACCATCTTCACGTGCAGTCGCTCATCCTGGCCGCCATCCTGATGCTGGCCGGGTTCCAGATGCTGCTGACCGGCATCGTTGCCGACCTGATCAACTCGAGCCGCTCGATCCTCGAGGACGTGTCGTACCGCCTGCGCCGCATGGAGATCGACCCCGACCCCGACCCCGCCCCCGCCCGCGACCCGAAGCCCGCTACGGGAGCGGCCGCCGAGGCGCCCCGCGCTCGGAAGCCAGCGTGAGCAGCTGCCGGATCGGATAACCGCGCGTCATCGGTCGCATGACCTCCTCGTCGGACCGCACGCGTAGCCTCGTGGCGAGCGCGCGGCGCTGCCTGATCAGCTCGTCGTGCCCGCGCACCCAGCGCAGGGCCCGCTGCTTGGCGCGCAGGAAGTCCGGCCCGCGCAGCAGCGCGTAGCCCCACAGCATCAGCTCCGTGAGCAGGCGCCACGGCAGCAGTCGCCGCCGCGTCGCCGGCTCGAGGTAGGCGCGCAGCATGGCTTCGCGGTTGCGCTCGAGCAGCTCGAGCTTGCCGGGGTGCATCGACAGGAAGTAGTCGTGCCGCACCACCGAGGCCGGCACGCACGCGAGCTCGTAGCCCATCATGCGGAGCAGCCACGAGAGGTTCACGTCCTCGTGGTAGAGGAAGCCGCCCGCATCCATGCCGCCGATGCGATCGAGCAGCTCGCGTCGCACCGCGAAGGCCGCCCCGTGCAGGCCGGCCACCGCGAAGGGCTCGTCGCCCATGACTTCGCGCGGGCTCTCGAGCTCGCGGTTGAAGCCGAGGCCGGTGACGTGGATCCACTGCCCCGCGGCGTTCACGCTGTCGCCCTCGGCGAGCAGCAGCAGCGGGCTCGCTGCGGCGACCTCGTCGTGGCCATCGAGGTAGCCGACCAACGGCTCGAGCCAGCCCGGCTCGACGACGACGTCCATGTTGAGCACCGCCACGTAACGGCCGCGGCAGTGGGGCAGGGCGAGGTCCACTGCGCCCGCGTAGCCGAGGTTGTGATCGCTGCGCAGCAGCCGGACGTCGCCGGCCGCGGCGGCGATCCGCTCGATCAGGTCGGGGCTGCCGTCCGTCGAGGCGTTGTCGACGACGAGGATCTCGCGCGACCGGGTCGCGTCGGCGACGAGCGAGTCGAGACACGCCTCGACCGAGCAGGCGCCCTCGAAGTTGACCACCACGATCGAGACGTCGGGCGGCGTCTCGTCGGTCCCGCTCAATTCGGGCGTTTCCGGATCAACGCGGCCAGCTCGACGGACCGCCGGTTGATGGACGAGAGCAGGATGCCGAGCGCGATCGACAGCGCCGCCAGGATGAAGAGCGCTGCCGCCAGTACGGCGCGCGGCAGGTGGTGGACCAGTCCGGTGCGCACGAAGTCGTCGATCGGCGCGTAGCCGCTCCAGAGAGACGCTACGAGCAGCGCGCCGGCGAGCGAGCCGAAGAACGCCATCGGACGGTAGTCGCGAAACAGGATCATGATGCCGCGCAGGATCCGGTAGCCGTCCCGCCAGGTGTGCAGCTTGCTCGTGCTGCCGGATGGCCGCGCCCGGTAGGCGATCGGCACCTCGGCGACCCGGAAGCCGTGCACCTGTGCCTGCACGGACAGCTCGGCCTCCACGTCGAAGCCCGTGGCGACCAGCGGCGTAGTGTCGAGGAAGCGGCGCGAGAGCACCCGGTAGCCCGAGAAGAGGTCGCGCGTCCGGATCCCGAAGAGCAATCGCACCAGCGCGATGAAGAGCCGGTTGCCGAGGCCGTGTCCGGCGGGCAGGGCGCCCGCGCCGGCGGCCTCGAGGCGCGTGCCGATCACCATGTCGGCGCGTTCCTTCGTGGCCGCGTCGATGAGCTGTGTGACGTCGGCGGCGGGGTAGGTGTCGTCGCCGTCGACCATCACCGTGATGTCGGCGTCACGGGTCTGCGCGAAGCCGGTCAGCAGGGCGAATCCCTTGCCGAGCCGCGACTCGACGACCACCCGCGCGCCGGCCTGCCGGGCGCGCTCGGCGGTGTCGTCCGTCGACGCGTTGTCGACGACGACCACCTCGGCGCCTGGCAGCTGCTCGCGGAAGCGCGTCACCACGCGCGCCACCGAGTCGGCCTCGTCGTGGCACGGGATCACGATCGCGATGCGGGTCGGCCGGGCGCTCGCCGCCGGCTCGGCGGCGGCGATCGGCCCTTCGGTCGCCCTCATGTCCGCCTCCCAGGGATCATCGGCCCGCACAGGGTACCCCGGCGCTCGCGCGGCAGCCCTCAGGGGCCCGCGCTCGGGCCACGCACCCAGATTTCGAGATCGGCAGTTCGCTCTGCGACCTCGAGCGGAGATTCGCGCAGGGCGCGCCGGATCCCGGGCCAGCCCAGCGCCGGGCCCGCCACGGCGACCACCTCGAGCGGGTAGCGCTCGATCGCGTCGGCGAGCAGCGCCTCGCCCGCCCGTGGGCGGATCGCACCGCCCACCAGGTGGGCGAGGGCGCGGCGGCGGTCGAGCTCTTCGCGGCCGAGCAACGGGGCGAGCCGGTCGAGGTAGAGCTCTCTCACCATCAGCGGCTTCGGGTGCCCTTCGACGAGCGGGATCCAGCGTGCGACGGCGAGGGGGGCGAGCACGAAGTGATCGGGATCGGCGAGGCGGTTGATGGTTCGCGCGGCGGCCAGCTCGTCGGGCGGCAGCCTGGGGCCCGGGGTGGCGAGACGCGTGCCGTTCTCCGCCGACAGGGTGTGGAAGCGCGGCGCTGCCACCAGCACGAACAGGGCAGTGATCGCCGCGCCGGCTCGTCGGATCGACGGTCGATCGAGCCGGCCGGGCAGGCTCGCGACGAGTGGCTCGACGAGCAGGGACGCCACGAGCAGGGGGAGCGGCAGCGCCCAGAAGACCCGGAAGTAGGTGTCCGCTCCGGTCACGCCGTTGGCCACGAAGGGCGCCGTCAGCGGGTCGAAGAGCACCACCACGAAGGCGGCGCCCGCGATCGCGCCGAAGCGGCGCGCCATCGGCGATCCGCTCGAGGCGGTGGCGGCCACCAGCGCGAGAAGTGCGATCCAGCGATACGGCCCGCTCCCGAGCACGAGGTCGGCGGCGTGCTCCATCAGGCGGGGGCCGTCCCAGCTCGCGCCGTCGAGTGGCCGGGGCGCCTCGCTCATCGCGCGCAGCGTCTCGCCGCGCAGCAAGAGGGCGAGCGCCACGGGATAGGCGGACGCGCAGAGACCCGCTGCGAGCGTTCGCCAGCTCGTCCGTAGCGCCCGGGGCCGCAGCGGAGTCGTCGCCAGCAGGCCCAGTCCGGCGGCGACGGGTCCCAGCCAGAGCCCACTGGCCGAGAGCCCGACGGCGGCGATCTGAGCCGCCGCGAGTCGCACGAGCCCCCAGCGAGACGGCGCCATCCCGTACTCGATCGCGAACGCCGTGCAGAGGGGAAGCGCGATGTGGAGCATCACCGACTTGCCCTGGTGGAGGCGCAGCAGCCCGAAGTCGCCGTGTCCGGCGCGCCCGTCGCCGACCGCGAGCAGCCCGATCACCACACAGACGACCGCCCACGGCCAGCTGGCCGGCAGCAGCCGCGTCGCCAGACGCGCCCAGGCGAGCGGGACGATCAGCGCGACGAGCGGTGGAACCACGACGTGTGTGACGGTGAGCGTGCTGGCGCCGGTGAGGCGGACGATCGCGGCCTGCAGGACCTCCCACGACAGCACCTCGAAGACCGGCAGCGCCATCGCGACGCCCGGGTAGCCGTGCAGCGTGTCGCCGGCGAGCAGCGGCGCGTCGGGCCGGGCCGCGGCGGCCAGCACGAGATTCACGTAGAAGGCGTCGTCGGCGTCGGCGCGCTGGGCGATCGAGACCACGCAGGCGAACAGCACCGCCAGCGCCACGAGCAGCCGGTCCGTGAATGCCGATCGCATTGGCGCGGGCGCGGCGACGTCCGTGCGCGCCTCGCCCCAGAGCGCGGCGGCGAAGGTCGGAAGCGCGATCGCCCACCAGGCGAGGATCGATTCGAAGAGCGCCCCGGTCGTGGCCGCCGCGAGCGCGCCGCCGATCAGCAGGGAGCGCAGGCCGGCTGACTGCGCGCGGTTCTGCCGCAGCCCCGGCGGCGGGGCGAGCGGGGTGGCCGGACCCGCGCCGCCGCGGCGCGAGCGCATCGCCACCGAGACCAGCGCGACCGCGATGCCCGCCGCGCAGACGAGCAGCAGTGCGTCGAGGCTGGCGCCGACCGCCACGCAGGCGTTGGTGACGACCGTGAAGGCCGCGAAAGCCACGACGCCGACCTCGAGCCCGCGTGCGGCGAACGGCGGCCTGTCGGGAGAGGCGTCGCTCACGGCGAACGATTAGCGCCGCGGGCCCACGTCCGCACAGCCCGTGCGCCGCGTTCGCCCGGGGGCGGCCCTCGACGGCCCGCCGAGGCCCCGCTGTGGCGACTCGGGCCGGTGCTCGCGCGCCGGTCGCTCGCGCGCGATCATCGGCGTGTCGCCGTCCGTTTCGGGCGTCGACCGGGAGCGCGGAGGTCGACGTGTCCGAGGAAGTGCTGCGGGTCGAGCGGGACGGACCGGTCATCACGCTCACGCTCGACCGACCCGACGCGATGAACGCGCTCTCGGCGGCGCTCCGCGACGCACTCGGCCGCACCTTTCGCGCCCTCCAGCAGGACGACCACGTACGCGTGGTCGTGCTCACGGGCGCCGGTCGCGCCTTTTGCGCCGGCTACGACCTGAAGGAGCTCGCGGCCGGCGCCACCGGCGAGGCGGCCGACTCGGCGCAGAGCGACATGGCCGATGCGATCGCGGCCTTCGATCGCCCGATCATCGGCGCGGTGAACGGCCACGCGATCACCGGTGGGTTCGAGCTGGCCCTGGCGTGCGACCTGCTGATCGCCTCCGAGAAGGCGCGCTTCGCCGATACGCACGCTCGTGTCGGCATCCTGCCCGGCTGGGGGCTCAGCCAGAAGCTGCCGCGGCTGATCGGCGCCGCGCGCGCCAGGGAGCTGTCGTACACGGGCAACTTCATCGACGCCGAGCAGGCGCTGGCGTGGGGGTTGGTGAACCACGTGGTCGAGCACGATGCGCTGCTGCCCAGCGCCCTCGCGCTGGCCGGCGACATGGCGTCCTGCGTGCCCGAGGTGCTTCGCGGCTACAAGCGGCTGATCGACGACGGCCTCGCGATGCCGCTGGGCGCCGCGCTCGAAATGGAGCGCGAGCGCGCGATGGCGTCGGCGGCGCGAGCCACGGCGGCGGTGGTGGGCGAGCGGCGCGCGGGGGTCGTGGAGCGGGGGCGACGCGAGGACCGCTAGGCGATCCAGATCGCCAGCCGCGTCTCTCCGTAGCCGTCCAGCTCGATCTGCATCGAGACGCTGTTGCCGGATCCGTCGATGGCGGCCTTGACGTCCGCGTCGGGGGCCTCGCTGCCGAACGACACCTCGCCCAGTCGGAAGTGGGTGGAGTCGGTCTCGATGAGGGTGACGGCGAGCACGTTGAACACCTCGCGGGTGTTGTCCTGGGCCATCTCCGTCAGCTCGCCGCTCGAGAGCATCTCGTCGGCCGCCGCCGCGGGCACCAGGGACAGGCATGCACCGAAGCGCGCCACGAAGGCGAGGTCGCAGATCGCGACCGCCGCCACCGAGCCGTCGTCGTAGCGATAGCAGGCCAGGCCGATGGGCTCGTCGTCGGGCGCAAAGGCCTCGGCTTCCTTGACCCGCGCGTCTCGGTCCACGAGGCTCGAGAGGGTCGTGCGGATCGTTTCGGTCGTCGGTGTCGCGAGAGTACGCAAGGTGCCGTTGCTCCAGGTCGGTGTGCCTGCATGACATCGGCCGGTCGGCGCGGGTGCTGAAGGGTCGTCTCGGCGAAACCCCGGCTTCGGTCACGGCAGACGAACGACTCGGGGGCTTTCGATCCGAAACGCCTCTTGCCGTTCGCTGCTACCGTGCCCGTCGTGGCCACCGACATCGAGATCGCCCGCTCCGTCGAGCCGCGACCGATTGCGGATGTCGCGTCCGGCCTGGGTCTTTCGCCCGAGTACGTACGCCCGTACGGGCACGACACCGCAAAGATCGCGCCGGAGGTGCTCGCTTCGCCGCGGACCCGGCCGGGACCGTCGCGCCTCGTCCTCGTCTCGGCCATCACGCCGACACCAGCGGGTGAAGGCAAGACGACCACCAGTATCGGTCTCGCCCAGGGGCTGGCGCGACTCGGCGAGTCGACCTGCCTCGCGCTGCGCGAGCCCTCGCTCGGGCCGGCCTTCGGCATGAAGGGCGGGGCCACCGGAGGCGGGCGCAGTCAGGTGATTCCGATGGACCGGATCAACCTGCACTTCACCGGTGACTTCCACGCGATCACCAGCGCCCACAACCTGTTGGCGGCGCTGCTCGACAACCACGTCTACTTCGACAACCCGCTCGACATCGACCCGCGGCGAATCCTCTGGCGCCGGGTGATGGACATGAACGACCGGGCCCTGCGCGAGGCGATCGTGGGGCTCGGCGGCCGCACCCAGGGTGTGCCGCGCGAGACGGGATTCGACATCACGGCCGCCTCGGAGGTGATGGCGGTGCTGTGCCTCGCCGAGGACGAGAACGATCTGCGCGCCCGGCTCGACCGGCTGCTCGTCGGGTTCACGTACGGCGGCGACCCGGTGACCGCCGAGCAGCTCGGCGGCTCGGGTGCGATGCTGGCGCTGCTGCGCGACGCCCTCTGGCCCAATCTGGTGCAGACCCTCGAGGGCACGCCGGCGCTGATCCACGGGGGGCCGTTCGCGAACATCGCCCATGGCTGCAACAGCGTCGTCGCCACCCGCATGGCGATGCACCTCGCCGACTGGGCGATCACCGAGGCGGGGTTCGGCTTCGACCTCGGGGCCGAGAAATTCTTCGACATCAAGTGCCGCAGCGCCGGCCTCGACACCTCGGCGGTGGTGCTGGTGGCGACGCTACGCGCGCTGAAGATGCACGGAGGCGTCGGACTGCAGGAGCTGTCCGCCGCCGACCCCGAGGCGGTGCGGCGCGGCCTCCCCAATCTCGAGAAGCACGTCGAGAGCATCCAAGTGTTCGGCGAGGTGCCGATCGTCGCGCTGAACCGGTTCGGCAGCGACGACGAAGAAGAGATCGCGGTGGTGCGCGAGCGCTGCGCCGCGCTGGGCGTGCCCTTCGCGGTCTCCGACCACCACGCGCTCGGTGGTGCGGGCGCCGAGGAGCTGGCCCGTACGCTCGTCGCTCACGCCGAGCGCGCAGAGTCCGGCGAGCCGTTCACCCCCCTGTATCCGCTCGATGCGAGCGTCGAGCAGAAGATCCTCGCCGTGTGCCGGAAGATGTACGGTGCGCGCGACGTCTTCTACACCCGGCAGGCCCGCCGCGATCTGGCCGACGTCGAACGCCTCGGCCACGCGGGCCTGCCCGTCTGCATCGCCAAGACGCCCGCCTCGCTCTCCGACGATCCGAAGCTCCGGGGCCGCCCGACCGACTTCGAGGTGACCGTGCGCGGCCTGCAGATCAATGCAGGCGCGGGGTTCCTGGTGGTGCTGACGGGCGACATCCTCCGCATGCCGGGGCTGCCCCGCCGTCCGCTGGCCGAGCGGATCGGCGTGCGGGACGGACGCATCGTCGGACTCGAGTGAGCGCCGGCGGGCGCACGCGAGAGCCGGAGTGAACCGCGTGTACACTGGCTCGAGATGAGCGGCGCAGAGCGATTGCGCGACCTCGCGGCCAGCGGGCGCCTGCTCGAGTGGGCGTCCCTCGGCTTCGTCGCGCTTCCCTTCCTGATCTTCGTGGTCGGCTGGCTCAGGCCGTGGGTGGCCGTGCCGGTGGTGGTCGTCACGCTGGCCGGCTTGCTGCGCGCCGCCCGGCCCACCGCCAACCGGACGGCCGCTTCGGGCGACGCCGCTGCGGCGCCGCGGCCCGCCGACGCCCGCGCTTGGCCGCTGCTCTACTGGTCGTTGGCTGCCGCGGCGGTCGTCTTCGTGCTCGTCTACTCGGGGACGGGAGGCTTCGCGTTCCAGTTCGGCGGGCACTGGCGCAACAACTCGTTCATCCACGATCTCGCCGCCCACCCCTGGCCGCTCGGTTTCGAGAGCGTCGGACGCGACGGCTCCCCCGGAGTGCTGGCCTTCTACGTCGCGAATGCCATCACGCCGGCGCTGGTCGCGTCCTGGCTCGGGTGGCAGGCGGGCTTCGTCTTCCAGCTGCTCTGGACCGGCGTCGGTGTCGGTCTCGCGATCGCCTGGCTGATGCGCGTGATCGGTCAGCGCCGCCCGCGCTGGATCTGGTTCTTCCTGCTCTTCGGCGGGCTCGACATCGTCGGTTTCTGGGCGGTGCTCGGGCCGTACGATCGGCTGATGACCGAGCTCGATCTGTGGATCGTCCACTACGCGATCCGCGCGAAGGAGATGGGGCACACGTTCTGGATCTTCCCCGCGAACCTCACCATCCTCTACAACTCGCCCCACCACGTGCTCTGCAGCTGGATCGTGCTGCTGATGGTCGTCGACGACGCGGTGCATCGCGGCACCGTCCGCCGGGCCGGGTTGCTCTCGGCGTTTGCGCTGCTGTGGTCGGCGTTCAGCTTCGTCGGCCTCGCGCCCTTCGTCCTGCTGGCGCTCGTCCTGACGCGGGGGCGGGGCATGTGGAGCTTCGAGAACCTCGGTGCGGGCGTCTGCGTGCTGGGTGTCACGCTGCTCTACATCGGCTCGAACAACGGCGACTACCTGCACGGACCACTGTGGGCCTTTCAGGATCTACGCCAGACGGGACTCGTCCTGTCGATGGTCTGCGTGATCGAGTTCGGCATCCAGGCGGTGCTCGTGCGCTGGACCGAGTCGTCACGGGTCGGTATCGCCCACCCGGCGTGGCTCTACACGGCCGTCGGCGTGCTGCTGGTTCTTCCCTGGTACCGCGTCGGCGACCACAGCGACTTCACCACCAAGGCGAGCATCCCGGCGCTGCTCGTGCTGCAGCTCTGCATCGCGCACGCGCTGGCGGGGGTCGAGTGGCGGCGCCGCAGTGCCGGCTGGGCGTTGGTCGGCGCGCTGGCGGTCGGGGCGGTCGCCCCCGTGACCCTCGTGGCGCGCAGCGTCTCGCTGGGCTTCGACGCGAGCGCGCCTCCCATCGAGAAGGTCGCGCCCACGAACGAGCTCGAGCGCAAGACCCGGGGTGGGCAGCTGTTCTCGGACGGCGCCGGGTTCTTCTGGCGCGTGCTCGCGAAGCCGATCGTCTTCCAGCCACAGCGAACCGAGTGATTCGGGCGCCCGTCGGCTTCGCGGTCGATCAGCCGCCTCTCGCTCCGCTCGCCCCGGCGCCTTGCTGCTCGCGCAGCGCTTCGAGCCGCTGCCGCGGGACTTCGAGGGCGGGGTCGAGGCGGACCGCCTCCGCGTAGTGGTGCTCGGCGCGGGCGGGGTCGCCGAGCCGCTCGAAGGCGTTGCCGAGACGGGCATGCGCGACCGCCCACTCACCGTGCAGCGCCATCGCGAGCCGGTAGGCGCGAATCGCCTGCTCGGGCTCGCCGAGGGCCAGGTGCACGTTGCCTCGCTCGAACGCCACGGTGGCGTCGTCCGGACGCAGCCGCGCGGCACGGGAGAGAGGCGTCAACGCGTCGCGCAGCCGGCCGGCCCGGACGAGCACCCGCGCGGCTTCGAGCTGTGTGTCGAAGCCCCACTGCTGGGCGCCCCCGCTGCGGAGGTGCGTCATGGCCTCGTCCCAGCGGCCGAGGTGGCTGTAGGCGACCCAGAGCACGTAGTGGGCGTTGTCCTGGTCGGGGGTCCGTTCGAGGGCCTGCTCGAGGTGCGGCACGGCCTCTTCGTGGCGGCCGAGCCTGACGAGCGCCTCACCGAGGTTGACGGCGGCGACCGTGTAGTCGGGCTTCAGCTCGGTGGTGTGCCGGAAGTGATGCGCGGCCCGCTCGTGGTCGCCCCGTTGGCCGTGAAGGTGCCCGAGGTTGTTGTGGGCCATCCACGACGCCGGGTTCTTCGCGAGCGTGTCACGCCAGAGCGTCTCCTGATTGCGATAGATCCGGCTCTGCAGGTTGGTCTGCACGGCGAGCGTCACGATCACCAAGCCGACGGCTGCCCGATACAGCCGCAGCGGCCACCGACCGGCCCGCGCGTCGATCGTTGCGGCCAGCTCGGCGGCCCCGGCCGCCAGCGGCACCAGCACGCCCAGGCTCGCGAGGTACTGGAAGTGGTCGGCGACGAAGGAGAACCGCATCGGGTAGACGTCGACGAAGCCGAGCGCCGGGACGAGGGTGCCGGCGAAGAAGAGCGCGGCGACGAGCGGACCGCGGCCGATCCGCCCGCGCGCCGACCAGAGCAGTGCGAGCACGCCCGCGACGGCGGCCGGGTAGAGGTACTGCGACGCAGCACTCGCGTCGATCGTCCAACGCGGATACGTGAAGATCAGCGGCTCGGGCCAGAGCAGCTTCGCGGGATAGAAGCAGAGCGCGCGCCCCGCGATCAGCACGCGCTCGATCGGCGAAAAGCTCCAGTCGGCCCCGGCCGCCCCCACCGCGCTCTTCTCGAGCCATGCCGTGTTCAGCCCCGCCGCGATCCCGAGCACGAAGAACGGCAGCACGAGCACCACGTCCCGCCCCTCGACCCGCCCGGTCTTCCAGTAGATGGCGAGCAGGATCGCGGCGGGCAGGCTGGCCGTCACGGACTTCGAGAGCAACGCGCACACGAACAGCAGCAGCGCCAGCCAGTAGAGCCGCTGTGGTCCCAGGCGGCGGGCTTCGCCGAGCGGCCGGAAGCGCAGGAAGGCGAGCGCCGACAGCAGGTAGAACATCCCCGACAGCAGGTTCTTCCGCTCCATGATCCAGGCCACGGACTCGACGTGGACCGGGTGCAGGGCGAAGAGCAGCGCGGCGAGCCGCGCGCCGGGCAGCGAGAGCCCGGCGAGCAGGCGCCACAGCAGCAGGGCGTTGGCGACGTGGAGCAGGACGTTGAGGGCGTGGTAGCCGGCCGGCTCGAGCCCCCACAGCGCGCGCTCGATCCAGAACGTGGTGAAGACGAGCGGGTAGTACTGGGTGTTGGCGCGCGGATCGAGCCAGATGCGCGCGAGCCCGCCCTCCGCCTGCAGGGTCTCGTTGGCGACGATGTGGACGTCGTCGTCCCACACGAAGCCGCCCTGCAGGGCCGGCGCGTACGCGGCGGCGGTCGCCACGACGACGAGCAGCACGAAGCCCGCGCGCCGGCCGGCCGTCGTCTTCAGCACGTGGCTGCGCCGGTCATCGCGCCCGCGCCTGTTTGCGCTTGCGCAGCTGCCAGATCGCGATGCCCGCGACGAGCACGGCGGTTCCCGGCAGTCGCCCGGCTTCGATCAGCGCGAGCAGCTGCTCGATCGGCTCGCGGAAGTAGTCGGCGAACTCGTAGTAGACGACCAGCCGGACCACGAGCGAGACGGTCGCCATTCCCGCCACGACGGCGGGATTCATGCGGGCGATGCCGGCGAGCGTGCAGGTGGTGGGTCCGGCCATCAACAGCACGACCGCGTGCCCCGCGCGCTCGAAGAGGCGCTCGGTCCAGCGCACCCAACGCGCGAAGACCCGCGAGCGGGCCTCGAGCCAGACCAGGGCGACGGGGCCGAGGGCGCGGCCGAGCGCATAGCAGGCGCCGTAGAAGGCCAGTCGCCGCAACGTCCCCACCGCCAGGAAGGCGGGGAGATCGACCTGCGGCGCGACCAGTACGAAGTGCCGTCCGAGCGGGCTCAGCCCGATCAGCAGCAGCGGCGCCTCCTCGACGAGGTACAGCGAGAACGCGACGCCGACGAGCGACCCCGTACCGAGCACGCCGAGCATCGTCAGGCTGATCCGGACGATGCGGCGATCTTCGGCGCTGAGCGTCGCCGCGTACTCGGATGCGCGCGCGAAGTCGCCCGGTCCGCCCGGTGCCACCGGAGCGGAGGTTCGGTCGTTCCCGTCCGGCTCGGCTATTCCCGCAGCTCCTCGTTGAAGAGCGCCACCGTGCGGCCCCAGGCGTCCGTCGCGGAGGCCTCGTGCCAGGTCGCGCGCTGGTCGCAGTTGAAGCCGTGGTCGGCGTCGGCGTAGACGACCACTTCGTGGCGGGTCCCGGCTTCGGCGAGCGCCTGGCGGACGGTGTCGACCTGGTCGGCCGGGATCATCGTGTCCTGGCCGCCGAAGTAGCAGTTGATGCGCCCCTTGATGTCCGGCGTGCGCGACACCGTCGCCGCGCCGCCGCCGGGCCCGGCCGGCGCCGCGATGCCGCCGCCGTAGTAGGAGGCCGCGGCCTTCAGGTCGATCGCGCAGGCGGCCAGGTAGGCCATGTGGCCGCCGATGCAGAAGCCCATCGCGCCGATGCCCGCGCCGCCGACGTCGCTTCGAGCAGAGAGGAAGTCGAAGGCCGCCTGGGCGTCGCTCGCCATCTCGCCGGCGTCGAGCTGGCCGAGGAGCTTCATGCCCTCCTCCATGCCGGCGTCGTCGTAGCCGAGCTCGATGCCCGGACCGGTGCGATGGAAATAGTCGGGTGCGAGCGCCACGAAGCCCTCGCCGGCGATCCGCTCGGTCACGCTGCGGATGTGCGAGTTGATGCCGAAGATCTCCATGAAGACGATCACGCCGGGAAGCGTGTCGCCGCCCGAGGGTCGGGCCAGGTAGCCGCCCATCTCGCCGCCGCCGGCGAGGGGGATTCGTACGCGTTCGGTGTCGAGGGGCATCGGGTCGCTCCGTGTGGGGTGTGGGGTGTGGGGTGTGGTTGAGGGGGTGGGTATCTCTCGTCCGGATCAGCGGCTGCCGGGCATCACGTAGCGCCTGCTCGTGAGCACCGCCTCGCCGACCGTCTCGAATTCTTCGGCCGACAGCTTGCCGCGGGCGGCCAGCACCAGGGCGCGCGTGCAGAGGGTGTCGACGCTGGCCTGGTAGTCGCGCCCGAAGCCCACCACCACCTTCTCGTAGCTGTAGACGGGCGCGCCGTCGAGGTGGCTGCGCTTCTCGAGGTCGTCCTCGCGGATCGGCACCAGCGCGTAGTCGGCCTCGTTCTGCAGCACGATCTCGAGGGGCGTGGCGACCGCCATCGGCCGCTGCACCAGCATGGCGGCGACGGGCCCGTTCGCGTCCGGGCGCGGCGCGCGCATCGCGAGCAGCGTCTCGATGACACCGCTCGGCTCGGCTCGGGTCGGCGCCAGGTCCGGTCGCAGACGCGTGAGATTGGCCCAGGTCACCGCCGCTCCGCTGCCCTCCTCGCCGACCGCGATGCTGCCGCCGGCCAGCCCGGCGAGCGAATCGATCCCGGCTCCGGCGCGCGCCACGATGAACGCGCACTCCTTGCCGGCGTCGCTCAACTGCAAGTAGTCGTCCGCGAAGCCGGGGTGCGAGGCCAGGTAGCTCAGCAGGGCGTCCGCCTGCACGAGCGCGACGTTGACCAGGCTGTCGGGATCGGCCAGCGCGGCGAGGTTCTCCATCGACCCGCCCGTCGTGAGCACGTCGGTCGGAATGCCGTGCTCGCTGAACAGCACGGCGCGCAGGCCTCGCGCGACGGAGTGGTAGTAGCCGCCTTTCTTCCCCGAGGCGATCACCACGCCTTCGGCCGCGGCCAGCGAGGTCCACACGAGCAGTGCGGCCGAGAGGGCGCCGGCCAGGAGCGTCCGCCGGACTGATCGTTTCGTCACCGCCGACCTCCTTCTACCGCCCGCCCGGGACGGCGCGCTGCATCCTCGGGCGATGAGCCATGATATCGTGTCGGGCGACCCCTGCGGAGGAGAGAGTTCCGTGCTGACCAAGGGCGCCCATCACGTCTCGCTCGACGTGAGTGACCTCGCTGCCGCGCAGGCCTTCTACGGGGAGCTGCTCGGCCTGCCCGAGATCGACCGGCCCGACTTCGGGTTTCCCGGCGTCTGGTACCAGGCCGGTCCCGTGCAGCTGCACCTCATCGTGGTGCCCGAAGGCGTCGACGTGGGCGCGCCGGCCTCGTCGCCGACGCCGCTCGCCAACCACCTCGCCTTCGAGATCGAGGACATGGACGCCGTGCACGCCGAGCTCGAGGCCGCGGGTCACTCGGTCATCTCGCTCGGCGCAGAGGCCGGGCAGATGTTCGTCGCCGACCCGGCTGGCAACATGATCGAGTTCATCCGGCCGCCGCGCCGAGATCCCCGATGACGTCGCCCGGGAGCGAGTCATGATCGAGCTGGGTCCGGGCGGGCGACGGTGGGTGGCACGTCTGGCTTTTCCGCTGGTGCTCGGCGGCGCGGTGGCGGCGGCGGTCGGGCTGATCGACGCCGGCCTCGATCCGTTCGCCGCGATGCTGTCCGCTCAGGTGCCGGCCTTTCTCGCGGTGATCGCCCTCGAGCGCATGGCCCCCCACCACGCCGCGTGGAACCGCAACCACGGTGATCTCGGCGTCGACGTGGGCCACATGGTGACGATTTCGCTCCTCACGGGCCTCGCGGATCCGCTGTTCCGGATCGTCGGGGTCGGGGCGGCGGCGTGGCTCTTCGGTGGGGGCGCCCTCGGCCTCTGGCCCCACGAGTGGCCGATCGTCGCCCAGCTCGCGCTCGCCCTGGTGGTCGGCGAGTTCGGGCAGTACTGGGTGCACCGGCTCGAGCACGAGAAGGACTGGCTGTGGCGCTTCCACGCGCTCCACCACAGCGCGCCGCGCCTCTACTGGCTGAATGCCGCACGCTTCCATCCGATCGACATCCTGCTGAACAACTTCGCGGCCACGGTGCCGCTGGCGGCGCTCGGCGCCGGCCTGGAAGTGCTGTCGCTGTGGCTGCTGGTGACGTCGATCCACGGCATCTTCCAGCACGCCAACATGCCGGTGCGGCTCGGGCCGCTGAACTGGGTGTTCAGCATGGCGGAGCTGCACCGCTGGCATCACTCGAAGACGCTCGTCGAGGCCAACACCAACTACGGCCAGACCCTGATCCTCTGGGACATCGTCTTCGGCACCCGCTTCCTGCCCGCCGACCGCCAGCCGCCCGAGGAGATCGGGATTCCCGATCTCCCCGGCTACCCGATGACCTGGCTCGCCCAGGAGCTGTCACCGTTCCGGTGGGCGGCCATCAAGGCGGCGACCGGGACACCTTCAGCCGAGGGGACGCCCCCGTCCACTTGAGGGCGCCCGCTCGCGCGTCGAGGCGCGAATCCGCGTTCACGCGGCTGTAAATTTGCACTCGACTGTACGTTCGGGTATCCGTCACTCCGATGGCGAGCACCGCGACCCCCCAGCCGGCCGACCTCGGCCGCCGCGAGCGACGCAAGCTCGAGCTGCGCAACCGCGTCCTCGAGGCCGCGCGCGAGCTCTTCGCCGGGCAGGGCGTCGAGTCGACGCGCGTGCAGGAGATCTGCGCCCGGGCGGACATCGCCGAGAAGACGTTCTTCAACCACTTCCCCTCGAAGCGGCACCTGATGCGCGAGTTCGCCGAGGAGGGCGTGCGCGAGCTCGTCGAGGACATCGAGGCGGTCCGCAAGCAGCCGGTGTCGAGCGCCGAGCGCATCCGGCTCTTCTTCGAGCAGATCGTCGACAACATGGAGCAGGCCGGCCCGATGCAGCGCGAGGTGCTCACCGAGATGGTGCACGTCGCCCACGAGGCCGGCGCCGAGCACGATCAGGCGCGGCGGCTGCACGACGGCTTCGGGGCGCTGGTCGCCGAGGGGCTCGCCGAAGGCGATCTCAGCGACGCGCACGGCGCCGAGACGCTCACCGGCATGCTGATGGGCGCCTTCTACGTACTGATGTTCAACTGGGCCAACCTCGACGACTATCCGCTCCGCGAGAACTCGCAGGCCATGGCGCGATTCCTCGCGGAGGCGATGACGCGCTAGCGCGCGCCACCTGCTGACGGTCGGTCGAACCTTCCGGAGACGAGACCAATGGTCGAAGACGAGAACGCACCGGGCATCCCCAACGGCTGGTACGCGGTGGCCTGGAGCACCGATGTGCATCCGGGGGAGGTGAAGCGCATCCGCTACTTCGAAGAGGAGCTCGCGCTCTTCCGCACCCGCACCGGCGCGGCCCGCGTGCTGTCGGCGTACTGCCCGCACCTCGGTGCGCACCTCGCCGAGGGCGGCCGCGTCGTCGGCGAGACGATCCGCTGCCCGTTCCACGCGTGGCATTACGACGGCGAGAGCGGCCGCTGCGTGAAGATCCCGTACAGCGAGCGCATCCCGCCGAAGGCCCGGGTGCGCAAGTGGGACGTCTGCGAGCGCAACGGCATGATCTTCGTCTGGCACCACGACCAGCAGGCCGATCCGGACTGGGAGGTGCCCGAAGCGTCGCAGTTCGCCGACCCCGAGTGGTCCGAGGTGCGGACGTTCGAGATCGAGGTGCCCGTTCACGTACAGGACATGGCGGAGAACAACCTCGATCCCGTGCACTTCCAGGTCGTCCACTCGGCGGTGAACGTGCCCGAGACCGAAATCCGCTGGGGCGACGACGGACGCTTCTTCCATGCGATCAGCCACAGCGAGCAGGAGACGCCTTACGGCACGTTCAAGATGGAGCTGCTGCGCGACACCTGGTGCATCGGGATGTCGAGCGTCGAGAGCCGGGGCATCCCGAACGTGGGGCTCTACCTGTTCTCGTCGACGTCGCCCATCGACCGCTACAACACGGTGTCACGCTGGGCGCTCACCGCGACCAAGAACATGGTCGACACGGCGGGCGAGGAGTGGTTCGACGCCATCACGAAGGGCGTGAACGACGACATGCGAATCTGGGCCAACAAGGTCCACCGGCCCGATCCGGTGCTCTGCGAAGGCGACAAGCTGCTCGCCGAGTTCCGCCGCTGGACCAAGCAGTTCTATACCAGGCCGCCCGAGAAGGCCTGAGAACGCCCGAACAAGCCTGAGCGACGTCGCGCACGTCGGAGGAAGAGCTCGATGGACCGCTATCTCGTCATCTCGTCGGATTGCCACGCCGGACTGCCGCCCGAGCAGTACCGCGACTACGTCGATCCCCAGTACCGCGACGCCTTCGACGCCGCGCTGCCCATCCAGATCGAGGCGACCCAGGAGGCGGCGAAGAAGTTCCTGGTCGCCGACATCAACGCCGAGTGGCGCAAGGGCCACGAGGACGGCCTCACCGGAGCGTGGGACAGCGACGAACGCAACAAGGTGCTCGACACCGACGGCTGCGCGGGCGAGGTCATCTACCCCGACGGCATCACCGAGATGAACATGCCCCCCTTCGGCGCGGGCATCTCCCTGCCGGTCGAAGACGTCGTGCCCGAGCTGCAGTGGGCGGGCGCGCGCGCCCACAACCGCTGGCTGGCCGAGCTGTGCCAGATGGCGCCCGAGCGCCGGGCCGGCATGGCGATCGTGCCGATCCTGTGGGACGTCGACGAGGCGCTCCGCGAGCTGCGCTGGGCGAAGCAGAACGGATTGCGCGGCTGCATGCTGCCGGTGCTCTGGGGCAAGAACGACGGCTACGACCATCCGAAGTACGACCCCTTCTGGGCCGAGTGTCAGGAGCTCGGGATGGTGGCGAGCTTCCATTCGGGTCCGGCGCCCATGAACGACTACTACCCCGACAACCCGGGCATGGTGGGCGTATACATCAGCGAGGTCTGCTGGTTCCTCGCGCGGCCGCTCACCTTCATGATCTGGAGCGGCGTCTTCGAGCGCTTCCCGGACCTGCGCGTGATGTTCACCGAGGGCACGGCGGTGTGGGTGCCCGAGTACCTGCGCCTGCTCGACTTCCGCTATGCGGACACGCCCTACAGCGCGAAGCTCGGCGACTACACGAGCCACCTGTCGATGAAGCCGAGCGAGTACTTCGCGCGCAACATCATGGTCGGTGCGTCGTGCATGCCGCGGCGCGAGGCGGAGATGCGTCACGAGATCGGCGTCGGAAACATCGCCTGGGGGAGCGACTATCCGCACCCGGAGGGCACCTGGCCCGAGACCGCCGCGCAGATGAACGAAACCTTCATGGACCTGCCCGAAGACGAGATCGCCCGGATGCTCGGCGGAAACCTCGTCGAGATGTTCTCGTTCGACACGGAGAAGCTCGCGCCGATCGTGGCGCGGGTCGGGCCGGAGAAGAGCCGCTTCCGCTCGGCCTAGCTCAGCCCTCTTCGTCCCGCGCCAGGATGCGGGCGAGCACCGCGCGGTCGAGGTTTCCCCCCGTCAGCATCAGGCCGACGCGCTTGCCGCGCATGCGCTCGCGCTCGGCGAGCAGCGCTGCGAGCGGCGCGGCTCCGGCCCCCTCGGCGAGCTGGTGGGTGTCGCTCAGGTAGTGGCGCACAGCGGCCTCGATGGCTTCTTCTTCTACCCGCACGATCCGCGCGAGCCGCTCCTGCATCACGGCGACCGCGTCGGGGTGGGGGACTCGCACCGCGATGCCGTCGGCGAAGGTCTCTGCACTGGGCGTCTCGGTGGGCTCGCCCCGCTCCAGCGAGCGCGCGTAGGCGTCGGCCCGGGCGGCCACCACGCCGATCACGTCGGTGCGGCGGCCGAGCGCTTCGCGGGCCGAGAGCGCGCCGAGCACCCCCGAGCCGAGCCCGATCGGCACGTAGAGGGCGTCGAGCTCGCCCGCCGCGGAGAAGAGCTCCTTGGCGGCGGTCGCGACCCCGCGGACCAGCAGCGGATCGAGGGACGGCACGAAGCTGCGACCCGGCTCGTCGGCCAGGTCGCGGGCGTGCCCCAGGGCCTCCTGGAAGTCTCGGCCGTGCTCGAGCAGCCGGGCCCCCCAGCCGACCATCGCGGCGTTCTTCTCGGGGCTGTTGCCGTGGGGGACGACGACCGTGGCCGCCGCGCCGCGCCGCCGCGCCGCAAACGCCACACTCTGTCCATGATTGCCACGGGTGGCGGCCACCCAGTCGCGGGCTTCGGGGTTTGCGGCCGCCCAGACGAGGCCGCCGCGGACCTTGAAGGCGCCGGTCGGCTGGTGGTTCTCGTGCTTGACCCAGACCTCGCAGCCCGCGCGCTTCGCGAGCAGCGGCCAGGCGATCTGAGCGGTGGGCGAAAGCGCCGCATATACGTGGGGCTCGGCCCACGCGATCTCGGTGCGCGTCGCCAGCACTCGGTTTCCTCCGGTCTTCGGGCGGGGCGGAGACGGGTTGCGCCGAGGCTATCACGATGCAGCCGGTGGCCCGGTGCTTCCTGCTACTGCTCTCTGCCGCTCGCTGCTCCTGGCGCGGCTGGCTTCGAGTGGCCTCGACTCTTGACGCGCGCGTTGCCGCTAGGCTATTTCCCGAGTGGGGGAGAGCGCCCGGTCGAGCGAATTCGATGGCTTCGCGGGACCGCCGCCGGTAGCTCGTACGGCGCTCCCCGCAGCGATCCGTTGCACCTCTACGTCCGCTTCGCTCCCAGCCAGCATGTACCCTCTGGCCGCACCTCCAACCCCTGGATTGCACACAGCGATTCCAAGGAAGCCCCGAGAATCGAGAATGCATTCGACCCGGATCTCCGCCGCCCTGGCCGGCGCCTTCCTGGCTGCCACCGTGGCCCTGCCCGCCCTTGCCGCCGATGACGCGCGCGGGCGCGAACTCTACGCGCTGTGTGCGCAGTGCCACGGTCCGAACGGTGACGGCATGCAGCTCTCGCTCGCGCCGTCCATCGGGGGCATGGACCAGTGGTACGTCGAGTCGCAGCTGAAGATGTTCCGCAGCGGCGCGCGGGGCATGAACCCCGACGACGTCGGCGGGATGCGCATGCACCCCATGTCGCTCTGGCTGCGCAAGGACGAGGACATCACCGCGGTGGCGAGCTACGTGGCCAGCATGCCGCTGGCGCGGCCGAAGCCGACCATCGAGGGCGGCAACGCCGCAGCGGGCAAGGCCCTCTACCAGACCTGCGCGGCCTGCCACGGCGCGGAGGGCCAGGGCGACCAGGCGAAGAACTCGCCGGCGCTGCGAAACATGAGCGACTGGTACCTGGTGAGCGCGCTCGAGAAGTACAAGGCCGGGGTGCGCGGCAGCAACCCGGCCAACACCAACGCGGTGCTGATGCGCGGCATGGCCAACATCCTGCCCAACCAGCAGGCGATCATCGACGTGGTCACCTACATCGACTCGCTCGGCAACTGATAGGTCCGCCGCGCCCGGCGGATCGGCACACGGATCGACGCGGCCCGCGCAACGCGCCAGCCGCGCTCCCAGCAGGAGGCGACACCCACATGGCCAAGGCTTACGAACCCGAGGATCTGGCCCAGCGGATCTTCTACATCAGCATGGCGGGCGTGGGCGCCTTCATCGCCGCCGTGTTCCTCTTCATCCTCTAGTCTCCGCTAGTCATCGTCTAGAGCACTGTAGGCAGCATTTTCCAGCCATCCACTGGCATCGAGCGGGAAGATCCAATGATCGAGAGATACCTGCCGCAGGCCTCCACCTACGCGGGCGACATCGACAACCTCATCACGCTGATCGGGGTGCTCGTCGGCTTCTGGTTCGTGCTGTCGCTCGGCACCTTCTTCTGGCTGATCATCCGCTTCAGGGCGCGCGACGGCGCGTCCGCGGAGTACATCACCGGTGAGGAGAAGAGCCAGAAGCGGTGGATCACCATTCCCCACATCCTGGTGCTCATCTGCGACGTCTTCATCATCGTGGGTGCGGTGCAGGTCTGGTACAACGTCAAGCAGTACCTGCCCGAGCCCGACCAGACGGTCCGCGTGATCGGGCAGCAGTGGACCTGGACGTTCGTCCACCCCGGCCCCGACGGAAAGCTCGATACGGCCGACGACATCGCGAAGGTCAACGAGCTGCACGTCCAGAAGGGCGTCACCTACCACTACAAGCTCGAGAGCGTCGACGTCCTGCACGACTTCAGCGTGCCGGTCTTCCGCCTCAAGCAGGACGCCATTCCCGGCCGCGTCATCACCGGCTGGTTCGAGCCCACCCTCGAGGGCGAGTGGGACATTCAGTGCGCGGAGATCTGCGGCATCGGCCACGGGCTGATGGCCGCCCGGATCTTCGTCGAGAGCCCGGCTCAGCACGCCGCCTGGCTGGAGGCCGAGGCCCCGGTCCAGCTGGCGGCCGCCCACCAGGACCACACAGCCGCGACCCTCGATCGGGCGGTGCAGGAGTAGACATGGCCGAGTCCATTCCCCACGAAGCAGCCGAGTCGCACGGCGATCACCACCACGAAGAGCAGGGTTTCGTCGGCAAGTACCTGCTGTCGACCGACCACAAGATCATCGCCATGCAGTACATGTTCACGGGCATGTTCATGGCCGTGATCGGCGGCTTCATGGCCTACGCGTTCCGCATGCAGCTCGCCTTCCCGGGTGAGAGCGTGCCGGGCTTCGGCCTCGTGACGCCGGCCAACTACAACGCGCTGGTCACCAACCACGGCACCATCATGATCTTCTGGGTCGCGATGCCGGTGCTGATCGCGGCCTTCGGCAACTACCTGATTCCGCTGATGTGCGGCGCCGACGACATGGTCTTCCCGAAGATCAACCGGCTCAGCTATCAGATCTTCCTGATCAGCGCGATCGTGCTGATCGCCTCGTTCTTCGTAGAGGGAGGCGGCTTCGGCGGCGCCTGGACCGCGTATCCGCCGCTCTCCGCCAAGGCCGAATACAGTCTCACGCCATTGGGCTCGTCGTTGTGGCTCCTGGCGGTGGCGCTCGAGTTCGTCGCCTTCCTGCTCGGCGGCATCAACTTCATCACCACGGCGATGAATAGCCGCGCCCCGGGGATGAAGCTCTACGACATCCCGATGGTGATCTGGATGATCGTGATCGCGAGCATCCTCTTCATGGTGTCGGTGGGGCCGCTGATCGCCGGCGCCATCATGCTGTTCTTCGACCAGGTTCTCGGCACCGCGTTCTACGATCCTGCCCGCGGCGGCGACCCGATCCTCTGGCAGCACCTCTTCTGGTTCTTCGGGCACCCCGAGGTCTACGTGGTGCTCCTGCCGGCGGTCGGCATCACGGCCGAGATCATCACCGTCTTCTCCCGCAAGAAGCTCTTCGCCTACAAGACGGTGCTGCACACGGCCGTCGGGACCGGTGTGCTGAGCTTCACGGTGTGGGCCCACCACCAGTTCGTGGCGGGCATCGACCCGCGGATGGCCCACATCTTCACGCTGACGACCCTGCTCATCTCCATCCCGATCGCCGAGATGATGTTCGTCTACATCGCCACCCTCTACGGCGGGTCGATCCGGCTGACGACCCCCATGCTCTGGGCCCTCGCCTTCATCGGCGAGTTCCTGATCGGCGGCGTGACCGGCATCTTCCTCGGGGCGAGCGGGGCGGACATCTACTTCCACGACACCTACTTCGTGCTCGCCCACTTCCACTACACCTTCTATCCGATCGCGATCATCGCCACCTTCGCGGCCGTCTCGTACTGGTTCCCGAAGATGTTCGGGCGCATGATGAACGAGACCCTCGGCAAGATCCATTTCTGGGGCTCGATCATCACGTTCAACTTCATCTTCATTCCGCTCTTCGTTCTCGGAGCCGCGGGCCAGCACAGGCGGATCTTCGACTACCGCAACTTCCCCGAGCTCGCGCTTCCCGAGTATCAGAACCTGCGCGTCCTCGCGACCATGGCGTTCGTGGTCATGCTCGGCTTTCAGTTCGTGTGGCTCTACGACTTCATCAACAGCATGATTCGCGGTCCCAAGGCCGGGAAGAACCCCTGGAAGGCCAACACCCTCGAGTGGTCGGCCGAGTCGCCGCCGCCCCACGGCAATTGGCCCGAGCTGCCCACCGTCTACCGGCCCCCCTACGAGTACAGCCATCCCGATCGCGAGGAGGACTACTGGCCCCAGCATCTGCCCAGCTGAGCCAGCCATCCGCCCCACCCGGGTCGCCGCTGACCGGATGAGGTTCGAGACCGACTCCAAGCCGCTCGCCGGCGACGAATCGAGACAACGGACGACGAATGAGACCCATCGCAACGACCCGCAGCGCTTCAGGAATGCCGACCGGATTGCTCGCCGTCTGGTGGGTGGTCGCCTCGGAAATCGTGATCTTCGGCGGCCTGCTGGCGTCGTACATCATGTACCGGCTCTCGCACGACGCCTGGGCCGAGCAGGCGGCCAACACGAATACCGCGATCGGCGCCTTCAACACCTTCGTGCTGCTGACGTCGAGCTTCTTCGCCGTCATGGGGCACGCGGCCGCCGAGCAGGGCGACGGCAAGAAGGCGGCCCGGTACCTCTGGTACACGATCGGAGGTGCGGCGACGTTCGTCGCCGTGAAGAGCTACGAGTGGACGACCGAGATCCTGCACGGGTTCACGATCACGTCGAACACGTTCTGGTCGTTCTACTACACGGCGGCGGGCATCCACGCCCTGCACGTGATCGCCGGCGCGATCATCATGGCGATCGTCGCCAGGGACGCCGCGAAGGGCCTCGAGCTGCACCGGGTCGAGCTGATCGGCATCTACTGGCACTTCGTCGACATCGTCTGGATCTTCCTCTTCCCTCTCCTCTACATCGCCAAGTAGAGTCGCCAGGCGACCTCACGAGGCAGGTGGACATTCCATGGCCGACCACGAACACGCGCACAACTATCCGAAGATCTACGGCATCCTGCTGGTCCTGCTGGCGATCAGCATCGTGGGTCCGATGCTCGAGATCCAGGTCGTCACGTTGATCACCGCCTTCGGGATCGCGTGCGTGAAGGCTTTCCTCGTCGCGAAGCACTTCATGCACATCAACATGGCGCCCCGGTTCGTCAGCTACTTGATGGCGACGTGCCTGGTCTTCATGCTGCTGTTCTTCGCGGGAGCTTCGCCCGACGTCATGGAGTCGCGGGGCGACAACTGGCGGAAGAACCTCGACGAGTGGCTCTACAGCCCGCCGCCGGCCCACCACGGCACGGAGGCGCACAGCGCCGCAGGCCACTGAGCGGTGGCCTCGCCGATGACACTGCGACCCACGGGCCCCGTCGGCCCCGCTCCGCGCGAGCGCCGGGGCGTCGTCTCGAACGGCCTGTTCGGGATGCTCGTCTTCGTGCTCACCGAGGCCATGCTGTTCGCGGGCTTCATCAGCGCATTCACGATCGTCAAGGCGGCGGCGCCGGTGTGGCCGCCGCCCGATCAGCCTCGGCTACCGGTCGAGGCGACGGCTTTCAACACCGGGATGTTGGTCCTCTCCGGGGTGCTGCTGATCGTCGCCCATCGGGCGTTCCATCGCGGTGACCGGGCCGCCATGCTGCGCCCGCTATGGGGGGCCCTCGGGTTCGGCGCCTTCTTCGTGCTCTTCCAGGGCTACGAGTGGGTTCAGCTGATCTCGCAGGGGCTGACGATCACGTCGAGTTCGCTCGGCGCCTTCTTCTACACGATCGTCGGCATGCATGCGCTGCACGCCGTGGGCGCGGTCGGGCTGCTCGGCTATGCGTGCGTGCGGCTGCAGCGCGGGTTCCTGACGTCGAGTCTGTTCGGCGCCGCCGAGGTGCTGTGGCTGTTCGTCGTGGGCGTCTGGCCTTTCGTGTACGGGGTGGTGTACCTGTGACGGCGCCCGCCGCGCGCAGGGCGGGTCTCGCGCTCGTCGTCTTCGTGACGACCTGGCTCCTGCCGGGCCTCGCCGCGGCCTGCACGGTCTGCATGGGGGGCCAGGAAGAGGAGAGCCGCAAGGCGTTCGTGGGCACCACGGCCTTCCTCACCTTCTTCCCGCTTCTGATCCTCGGCATCGGGGCCGGCTGGTTCGTGCGCCGCACGCTCGCCCACGAGCGCGAGCAGGAGGAAGCGGACCGGCGCGAGACCCTCGACGCGCTGGTCGGCCGCACCCGCTGAAGCGCCCCTCAGCGGCCCAGCAAGCGGCCCACCATCACGAGCAGCCACGACATGCCGCCCATCACGGCGCCGCCCGTGACGCGGCGCGGCAGCGAAATGCTCTCGGGCATGTAGAGGCCCGCGAGCGCCGCGCCGCCGACGATGCAGACAACCAGCGCCGCCGTGGCGCCGGGGTGCTCGGCCGCTTCGGCGAGCAGCGATGTCGTCTCGGACTCGCGGTCGGTCGTCTCGGCGCTGTCCTGCTCGTCGTCCCTCATCGCGCGCCAGACTACTCGACGCTGCGCGGCCTTCAAGCCACCGAACCGGCACCCGCAGTCGTCAGAGAAGCCCCGTGCGGCTCCCGTACACGACCGCCGCGAGCGCCATCACCCAGATCGCCACCAGCGAGGCGCTGACGCCGCCCGGCCGCCCGCGCGTCCGCCACTCCCAGCGGATGCCGCGTCCCGTCGCGATCAGCAGCACCAGCGTCGCGAGGATCGCGCGCAGATCGAGGTGGCGGATCGCGTTCAGCAGGACGGGTGTGAGGGTCGCGGCCAGCACTGCCACCACCACGAGGAGCACCGGCCAGAGCGCCGAGTCCTCGAAGTAGGGCAGCACCCAGCGCCCGAAGGCGTCCTGCGGCTCGTCGCCGGCCGGCTCTTGGTTGGTGGGTTCGTTCATCGCGTCGTCGACACGCTACGAGATCAGGCCGATCTCGCGCAATCGCTCCTCGAGGAAAACCTGCGCGGTGATGGGCGGAAAGTGCGGCCGCTCGCCTTCGCGCACGAAGGCCGGCAGAACGCTCAGGTCGCACTCGGGCCGCGGGTGGGCGAAGAAGGGCAGCGCGTAGCGGTGCCGTCCCGCCGCCTCGCCCCGCGCGACCACGCGATGGGTGGTGGCGGGCAGCCGGCCGTTCGTGATCCGCGCCAGCATGTCGCCGACGTCCGCGACGATCTCGCCCGGGCGCCCCTCGACGGCCATCCACTCCCCCGATCGCGGCAGCAGCTCGAGGCCCTCGTCTGTCGCGTGGCAGAGCAGCGTGACGAGGTTGATGTCTTCGTGCGGCGCAGCCCGCATGGCGTGAGGATCTGCGCCCTCGGGCTCGGGTGGGTAGTGGGCGGCGCGCAGGATGCTGTTTCCCTCGACGATCATCGACGAGAACCTGTCGGGCGACAGGCCGAACGCCAGGGCGATCTCACGCAGCAGCGTACCGGCGACGCGCTCCAGCTCGCGGTAGAGCGTCATCGACGTCTCGCGAAGCCCCGCCGGCGCGTCGGGCCAGACGTTCTCGGGGTAGACGCCGCGCAGCGGGCTGTCCGGCGCGGGCTCCTGGCCGACGTGGAAGAACTCCTTCTGGTCGGGCCGCGCCGAGTCTCGCGCGTGCTCGACGCCAAAGGGCGTGAAGCCGCGCTGTCCCCCCGCGAGCCCGCCGACCAGCTGCTTCTCGGCTTGTTCGAGGGCGAAGAAGTCGGCGTAGAGTGCGTGTGTGCGGGCCACGAGCGCGTCGCCGACCCCGTGCCCGGCGACGCGCACGAAGCCGGTCTCGACGAGCCCGTCGAGCAGCGTGTCGCGGAACGATCGCCGCTTCGCTTCGTCACCCTCGGCGTCGCGCAGGTCGATGCGCCGGACGTTCTGCATGTCGCGTCGGCCTCCTTGGCGGCCCGAGGCTCGAAGGCGCTCGAGGTGCGCGCACAGGGATGCCCGACGGCATCCGGCAGCACCGCGGGTAGAGGTTACAATGCACCGCTCCGTCGGGAGAGTCCGCGCCCGGCGATTCCGCTTTGCCCGCTTTGCCCGCTCTCCCGTTCTCCCGAGAGGCCCGGATGTCGGCCAGCCACCGAGATGCGCCCGTACCGCACACTCCGCTCGAGCGCGCGCCGGTCCCCGATCTCGGCGACGCCCCGATCCCCAAGGAGCGCTACCTCTCCCGCGAGTGGCTCGAGCTCGAGGCCGAGCACCTCTGGCCGCGCGTGTGGCTGCTGGCGGGACTGGTTTGCGATCTGGCCGCGCCCGGCGACTACCTGACCTGCGAGATCGGCCGCGAGTCGGTTCTCGTGGTGCGGCAGAGCGACGGCGGAATCGCGGCCTTCCACAACGTCTGCATGCACCGGGGCAACCGCCTGGTCGAGCCGGGACGCGGCCACGCCCGTCGCTTCACGTGCCTCTACCACGCCTGGAGGTACGGGGTCGACGGCGGGCTCGAAGAGGCCCTCGACGAGCACAGCTTTCCGCAGGGCTGTCCGCGCGACGCCCTCGACCTGCGGCGCGTCTCGTGCGAGAGCTGGGGGGGCTTCGTGTGGATCAACCTCGACCCGGACGCCGAGCCGCTCGGCGACCACCTCGGCGTCATCCCGCGCCACCTCGACCCGTACCACTTCGAGGAGATGAAGATCGTCGGCGAGTACACGCTCGAGATCGCCTGCAACTGGAAGACTTCGATGGATGCCTTCCACGAGGCGTACCACATCTACGGCACGCATCCCGACACACTCGACGTCAACGACGACGTGCACGTGCCGATCGACTGCTACGAGAGGCACTCGCGGATGCTGCTGAAGCTGGCGATGGCCAGTCCCCGGCATCCCGAGCACGGCCAGGTCACGGAGACGATTCGCAGCCACTTTCTCGCCACCGCCGGCATCGATCCCGATTCGTTCAGCGGATCGGCCGACGAGGTGCGCCCGGCGATCGCGAAGGCCGTTCGCGAAGTGCAGGGGCCGGCGATGGGCGTCGACTTCTCGGAGCTCCACGACGCCCAGCTCGTCGACGACTTCCACTACAGCATCTTCCCGAACGTCACCTTCAACATCTTCGGTCGCAGCGCCTGGGTGTTCCGTCACCGCCCGCACCCGACGGATCCGAACCGGATGTACTTCGACTTCTGGAATCTGCTGCGCGCGCCCGAAGCCGACATCCCGCGCCCGGCGGCCCAGCACCACGTGAGCCGCGACGGATTGGTGCTCGAGGTGCTCGGCGGCGGCGGTGAGCTGCTCGCGCAGGACACCTTCAACCTGCCGCGCATCCAGCAGGGCATGCACTCTTCGGGATTCACGGGTCTGCACCTCGGCGAGCAGGAGATCCGCATTCGGCACTTCCACTCGGTGCTCGACCGCTACGTGACTCCCGACGCCCGCGCCGCGCGAGGGCTCGCGTGAGCGACGACGCCGCTCTGGAGGTGGACGTCTCGGACCTCGCCCCCGGCGCCATGCGGGTGGTCGAGCACGACGGCACGAGCGTGCTGCTCTGCAACGTGGACGGCGAGATCTACGCGGTGGAGAACATCTGCAGCCACGCCACGGTGCCGCTGTCGGAAGGTGTGCTCGAGGGGTGCGAGCTCGAGTGCGTGCTGCACGGCGCGGTCTTCGACGTGCGCACAGGCGAAGCGCTGGCTTTGCCGGCCCGCCAGCCGATCCGCAGCTTCGCGGTCGAGCGCAGCGGAGCGCGCGTACGCGTCCGCGTTTGATGCTGCGCGGGCCACGTCGCCGGCGCGAGGTGGAAGCCCGGTCTCAGCTCCGCCCCAGCAGCCGCGCCCGGAATCCCGGATGCGCGAGCGGAAGCACGCCCACGGCGATCAGAACCCCGGTGGCGAGCCAGAAGCGCGGCGAGCCCGGCTCGAGCAGGTTCGCGCCGAGGAACGCGTAGCAGGCGGCGCGGAAGAGCGCGGCCGGGAAGACCGCGAGCGCGAACACGGGCAGCGACATGCGGGTGATGCCGGCCGCGAAGTGGAAGGGAGTGAGCAGGCCCATCGGGTGCGCGGTCATGGCGGCCACGAAGAACGGTCCCGCGGCGTTCGTGCGGGACTCGAAGTCGGGGTAGCGGGCCTCGAGGCGCGGCAGCACCCAGTCGCGCCCCATGAAGCGAGCCATGCCATAGAGGACCAGGGCGTTCAGGCCGATGCCTGCGCCGGCGACCAGCGCCCCGAGCGGCGCGCCGAAGAGCAGGCCCGCCGAGGTCATCACGATCACCGAGGGCAGTGCGAGCAGCTGCCGGACCATCACCATGACGACGAAGCCGATCGGCGCGAGGGGGCCGAGCCGCCGCACCGCCGACTGGATCGATTCGGCCGACCACTCGATGCCCAACTCGCTGCGCATCTGCTGAGCGGCCACGACGAGTACGCCGAGAACCACGAGCCCGATGGCCGGACGCAGCAGGCGGCGTGCGGGGGAAGAAGCGGTGTGTTCGGCCAACCGGGTCTCCGGAGATGAACTGCGAGTCTAACGCCGGCGGAGCGCGGCGGCCGCACGCTCGAGCGCGCGGCCGTATAGGGGCCGCGCGACGGCGCCGGGTTCCCGATCGCTCAGGCGGCGGCTGCGCCGCGCACCCAGACCGGGCGGCCGCCCATCCACGTCTCGAGCAGTCGACCCTCGTCGTCGAGGATCGCCAGGTCGGCGCGGGCGCCGCGCCGAAGCGTGCCGTGCGTGTGCTCGATGCCTAGCAGTCGGGCAGGGCGCAGGCTCGCGGCGGCGACGGCCCGGGTGAGCGGCAGCCCGCCGAACGCCATCGCGTTGCGGACGGCCTGGTGTTGGCCGAGCCGGCTGCCCGCGATGGTGCCGTCGGCGAGTCGCGCGGGAGCGCCGGGCGAGGCTGCGTCGTCCGACCAGCCCGGCAGGTCGACCCGGTCGCTGATGAGCAGCAGCCGTTCGGAGAGCGTACGCGCCGCGATCCGGAAGGCGTCGGGGTGCACGTGGTGTCCGTCGCAGATGAGGTCGCAGCTGAGGCGGTCCTCGGCGAGCACGTGGCCAGCGACACCCGGCGCGCGGTGATGGAAGGGACCCATCGCGTTGAAGAGATGCGTGACGTGGCGCAGGCCGCGCGCGATGCCGGCGTCGATCTGATCGCGAGCGGCCCGCGAGTGTCCGAGCGAGGCCACCACGTCCCTTCGCGCCAGCTCGTCGAGCAACGCGGCGGCGCCTTCGATCTCGGGGGCGAGCGTCACCATGCGAAGCAGCTCGCCGGCGCGGTCGAGCACGTCGCGGTCGCGCCGGGGCTCGAACGGGCGGAGGCAGCCGGCCGCCATGGCGCCCGGCGCTTCGGCGCTGAGCCACGGCCCCTCGAGGTGCAGCCCGAGGCAGGCAGCTCCGGGGGCGTTGCCCGAGCCGATCAGCCGGGTCAGCTCGCCGACGCGTTCGAGCGTCGCCTCGTGGTCCCAGCTGACCGTGGTGGCGAGAAAGGCGGTCGTGCCGTGCGCGAGCATCTCGTCACCGGCCCTCGCCAGCGCGCCGGCGAACGCGTCGCAGGGCGCTGCGAACAGCTCTCCGTGGAAGTGGAGGTCGATGAAGCCCGGCGCGACCAGGCGCCCGAACAGGTCGGCGCGCGGCCAGTCGCCGCCCGGCTCGGCGTCCGGACGGAGCCGATCGACGATGTGGCCGTTCTCGACGAGCAGGGTCGCTTCGACGGGCTCGTCGAGTTCGGGGTCGACCAGGTGCGCTCCGAAGAGCGCGCAACGACTCATGGGGCCTCCGGCGAGCCCGTCGGGTCGCTTCCGACCGCCGGCTCGAGGGCGAAGGGTAGCGCTGCGCGGGGAGACTCCGCGCACGAATCCGCGGTTGACGAGTCAACCTCGGGTCCGCCAGGATTGTCGATCGAAAACGGCGCGCGGACGGGTGGCCAGCCCGGCGATGGCTCCCGTTGCGCCCCGAGCGCGAGGTCCCGACATGCAGTCGCCGTCCACTCAGCCCCGCATCGTCTTCACCGGCGCCAATCTGCTGGACGGCGAGAGCCCGTCGCGCCCCCACCAGAGCGTGGTCGTCGAGCACGGCCGGATAGCCGAGGTGGCCCCGGACGGCGCCGTCACGATCCGTCCGGGAGATCGCGTGGTCGCAATGGACGGCCATACGCTGATGCCCGGCATGGTGCAGGCCCACTGGCACGGGTCGTACCAGGGGCTCGACTTCACGCCGCCTCCGGTCGGACTCGAGAAGCCGCCCGGCTACCTGATGCTGCTTGCCGCGAAGAACGCGCGCCTGGCCCTCGATCGCGGCTTCACGAGCGTGATCGGCGCTGCTGTGGGCGATGCGATCGACGCCCAGCTCAAGCAGGCCATCGACGACGGCGTGCTACCCGGGCCGCGGATCATGGCGAGTGGCCGTTGGCTCATCACCACCGGCGACTCCAACGAGCTGCCCGAGTTCTGGTGGTGGGGGATCACCGCGCGCGGCGGTCAGCGCATCTGCGATGGTGCCGACGAGTTTCGCAAGGGCGTGCGCGCCGAGATCCGCGAGGGGGCCGAGATCATCAAGATCTTTGCCGACAGCGGCCATGCGCTCATCTACGGCGCCGACTTCGTCTCGATGACGCAGGACGAGCTCGAGGCGGCCGTCGAGTCGACCCATCATCGCGGCCGTCTGATCCGCTGCCACGTCACCCATCGCGACCGGATCCTCGAGTGCATACGCGCCGGCGTCGACGTGCTCGACCACGTCGATGGCATGGACCGCGCGTGCATCGACGCGATGCTCGAAGCGGGCACCTTCGTCTGCCCCAGCCTCTATCTCACGCGGGCCATCATCGACACCTTGAAGTCCCGCGGCGACGGCTCCGAGAACGAGCCCTTCGGCATGACGCTGCAACGCGACTTCGAGCACATGTGCGAGATTCTCCCCGAAGCCAATGCCGCCGGCGTCAAGCTGATGGTGGGCGACGACTGGGGGACGGAGATGACGCCCCACGGCGACTACGTGCGTGAGATGGAGCTCTACGTCGACGAAGTGGGGATCGATCCGCTGGACGTGATCCGCTGGGCGTGTCGGAACGGGACGGAGTGCATGGGGATGGGCGACGCTCTCGGCGTCGTGGCGCCGGGTCGGATCGCGGATCTGGTGGCCGTGAAGGGGGATCCCAGCAAGAACATCTCGGTCCTCGGTGATCCGGTGAACCTGCTCGCCGTGATGCGCGACGGCGAGTTCGTGGCCGACCCCAAGGGCCTCTGATCGACCTCAGCCGCCGCTCGCGTCCGGCCGCATTTATCTTGCGCGGAAGCTATCTGCGATCTAGAGTCGCCGGGGAGGTCGGGTCGATGCGAGACGGATTCAAGGTCTTCGATGCTGACGCACACGTCGTCGAGCCGAAGGACCTCTGGGAGCGCTTCCTCGACGAGCCCTATCGGGCCCGGGTCTCGTGGCGGCAGCCCTTCGAGGGCATGGACCGCTTCCGGCCCGCGACGGTGGACGGAAGGTACACGCAGAGCCACAAGACGCTCTACGGTCGGCAGCAGGAGGCCGTGCGTTGGACCACCGAGGCCATGGTGGCCAAGTACGGTGACGTCGTGACGCGCGGCTTCGACGGGGCCAGCGTCGCCGAGTCGCTCGAGGTCGAGGGCGTCGACCTCTGCGTCCTGTACGGACCCGGCTACGACATGTGGATCGAGGGCATCGATCCCGACCTGCAGGCCGCGATGGCCCGGGCCTACTGCCGGTGGGCCGAAGAGATGCGTGAGACCTCGGGAGGACGCGTGCTGGCCGCCGGCCCCGTTCCGCTCGGCGATGTCACGCGCGCCGTCGAGGAGGTCCAGTACGCCTACGAGCACCTCGGCATCCGCTGCTTCTGGGCGCGCCCGAATCCGTTCGGTCATCGCACGCTCGGCGATGCCTACTACGACCCGCTCTACGCCCTCCTCCAGGACCTCGACGTTTCGTTTGCGACCCACGAGTTCATGGGGCTCGTCGGCACTTCGGCCGGCGAGGACCGCTTCGAGAGCTTCGTCGAGTGGCACGCGTGCGTGCACCCCATGGAGGCCCAGATGGCGATGCTGTCGATGATCGCCAACGGCGTCTACGAGAGGTTTCCCCGGCTTCGCGTCGCCTACATGGAGGCGGGGTCGGCCTGGGTGCCCTGGTGGCTGCATCGCGTCGAAGAGCACGTCGAGCTGGCCGGCTGGCTCGAGGCGCCGCAGTGTACGAAAGCGCCGAAGGACTACTTCCTCTCGAACTGCTGGGTGACGACCGAGTGCGACGAGCATCTGCTCTACCACGCAATCGACGAGCTCGGCGACGATCGGATCCTCTTCGAGACCGACTTCCCGCATCCCGACTCGAAGTATCCCCGTGCGGTGTCGACGTTCCTCGGCCAGGAGCGCGTTTCCGAAGAGAGCAAGCGCAAGATCCTCTGGGACAACGCGATCGACTTCTACCGCTTTCCAGACTCCCATCTGCCCGGGGAGCTCAAAGAGGGGGCGCCGGTCAGATGACCCAGGGCGGCCTGCGAAGGCCCTTCGAGGCCGTCGACTACCAGGCGCTGATGCGCAGCTATGCGCCGCCCCCGGAGTACTTCGAGTCGGACTACCTGGCCGAGCCGCAGGAGATCGAAGCTCTTCAGCTCGCTCGTCTGCGCGATCGCGCCGAGCGGGCCGCGCAGGTGCCCTTCTTCCGCGAGCGCTGGTCCGAAGCCGGCGTCTCGCCGCGCGACCTGCAGTGTCTCGACGACCTGTGGGCGTTTCCCGCGTACACGGTCGAGGACATCCGCAAGAGCATCGAGATGCATCCACCTCTCGGCGACTATCAGGGGGCCGACATCGCCCGCGCGCACGAAGAGCCCGTCCGCATCTTCATGTCGGGTGCGACGACAGGCGCCCCGCGGCCCACGGTCTACACGCAGTGGGATCGCGAGGTCGGCGCCATCCTGATGGCGCGTGCGCTCTACATGCAGGGCGTGCGGCCGGGCGACGTCGTCTTGAACGCCTGGGCGTACTCCACCCACAACGGCGCGTTCGCGTTCGACGAGGCGCTGCACCGCTGGCTGAGCTGCGTGGTGCTGACGACCGGAACGGGCAACGTGACGAGCAGCCGTCGGCAGGTCGAACTCGCGGTCGAGTACCAGGCCAGCGCGATCCTCACCACAGGCGACTACCTGCTGCACCTCGCCGAGGTGGCGACAGAGATGGGCCTCGATCCCAGGCGCGACTTCGCGCTGCGCGCGCTGCCGAACATCGGCGACCGCGAGAAGCTCGAAGAGACCTTCGGTCTTCCTACCTACCACTCTTACGGCTTCCACGAGGTGCAATGGGTTGCGGTCGAGTGTCCCGCGCGTCAGGGGCTCCACATCTTCGAGGACGCATTCGTGGTGCAGGTCGTCGACCCCGAGACGGGCGAACGGCTGCCCGACGGTGAGACGGGCTGCCTGGTGGTAACGGAGATCTACAAGACCGGGAGTCCGCAGTTCCGGTACAACATCATGGATCTGTCGTTCCTCCATCCGCGAGAGCGCTGCGCGTGTGGGAGTTGGCTCCGCCGGATGGGGCCGTTCGCGGGCCGAGCCGACAACATGGTGAAGCTGAGGGGCGTGAACGTCTGGCCCGAGGCGATCGGGGAGGTGGCCCTCGACGATCCCCGCCTGGATCCCGACTACTTCGTGCGCGCCGTCCGCGAGGGCAATCGCGACGAGATGGTCGCGCACGTCGTCACGCGCACGGCGGACGAGTTCCACGAGGAGATCCGCGCCGCCGCCGAGGCTCGGCTGAAGGATCGTCTCGGCGTTCGGATCACGGTTTCGGTCGAGCGGCCGGGCGCCCTCGACGACTGGACGGAACTCCACACGTCGCCCAAGCCCAGGCGCTTTCGCGACGAGAGGAGCTGAGCGGTGGCGGCGAGAGCGATCGACTACTGGTGCAACGCCTTCGTGCCCGAGCGCCGGGCGCTCTGGGAGGCTTCGATCGCCGCCCAGGGCATACCGATACGCATCCGCAGTGGCGAGGACGACTTCGCCTCGCCCGGCGAAATGGTGGCGCGGATGGACCGGCTCGGCATCGAGTGCCTGATTCTCCCCGTCGCGGACGATGTCGAGAAGGGCGACCTGCTCGCCTTCGAGCGTTACTGCACGGCCGCCGAAGCGTTCGAGCAGCTCGCTGCAGACTGGCCCGGCCGCTTCGCCTCGCTCGGGGTCATCGATCCCACGCTCGGGATGTCGGGCGTCCGGCGATCCTCGGCGATCCTCGAGCACCGGGCCTGCGTCGGGCTGCTGCTTCACCCGCACAGCTGGGACGCGCCCCTCGACGACCGAAGCCTCTACCCCTACTACGCGCTGGCCGCCGAGCGCGGGGCGACGATCGTCGTGCAGACGGGGGCGTCGGGGGGCCTCATGCCGAGCGAGTGCGGCCGGCCGATCGCGATCGATCGGCCAGCCCTCTACTTCCGCGATCTGCCGATCGTGCTTTCCCACACCGGCTGGCCGTGGGTCGAGGAGGCGATCGCGATGTCGCTCAAGCACCCGAGCGTATTCCTCGGCACGGCCTCGCACCCTCCGCACCGCTGGCCGGCGGCGTTGGTCGACTTCCTCCGTGGCCCGGGCCGCGGGAAGACCCTCTTTGGCACGAGCTTTCCGACGGTGGGGCACGTCGACGCGCTGGCGCGCCTGGACTCGCTCTCCCTCGACGGGCCGACCCTCGACGCGTTGCTCGAAGGTGCGGCGCGGACGGCCTTTCCGCTGCTGGCGCCGGCGACCCACGAGGTGCCCGGGGAGACTGCATGATCGGAACGACCTACGCGATTGGAACGACCTACGCGGTGGCTCCCATTCCCCCGGATCCGGCCCATACGATCTGGGTCGAGATCGGCGCCATGCGAATCGGGGTGGAGTCCCGGCTGCTCGACGATGCGGCGCTCGCCGCGAACTACAGCGGGGACGACCTCGCCGAGATCGAGGAGGCCGTGGGTGATGGGGCCATCGACGACAACGGCGTGTCGATTCACGTCGAGGGCGTGCACGATCGCCACGAGTACCTGCGCTTCGACATGTTCGATCACGACCCCCACTACCACTACATCCACCGATCCGGCGAATCGCAGACGATCGTGCAGTTCGATCGCGTGGCGTTCGGCGCGATGCCTGGCTGGGTGATGACGCTGCTGCGCGACGCTACGCGCGGCGAGGGTGGCCGCCTGCGCGCGATGCTGGCCGAGGTGGGCGGCGAGCACCTGCTCGACGACGTCGACCCCGCCGCGCTGGCCGAGCGCCTGCTCGAGGTCGAGCGCCTGGCCGGCGAAGCGGCGGCCGCGTTGGCGGCCGGATCGCGAGGCGCGACGCGGGGTCGCGGGTAGAGGCGCCGGCGCTCCGATCGCGCGATCGCCAGGTTCTCGTGGATCTCAGCGATAGAAGTACTTCTCGAATGCGCCCACCATGGTCTGGAGCGACCGGTCGAGTTCGCCGAGCCGGCGCGAAGACGAATCGCCGAGCAGAGCGTGGGACGCTTCGAGGAAGGCGTCGAATGCGCGCTCGTGCACCTCGAGACCGGCGGGCGTGAGCCTGACGAGGCTGCTCCTGCCATCGTCCGGGTCGGGGAAGCGCTCGACCAACTCGAGTCGTTCGAGCCGTTGGATCATCTTCGTCATTCCGCCCGACGAGCGGTCGAGCACGTTGTACAGCTCGCTGGGCGAGGCCTGGTAGTCCGGTCCCAACCGCCTCAGGGCGGCGAGCACGGTGAAGTCGCTCATCACCAGACCGACCGGCGCGAGCACGTCCACCTGGAACGACTCGAGGAGCACCGTCAGCCGGGCCAGCCGCGTGATCGTCTTCAGGGCCGCGGTGTCGGAGCCGGGGAACTCGCGATCCCAGGCCTCGTAGATCTCGTCGATCCAGTCGCGGTGCTCGGGCATGCTCTCGTCGGCGGGCGCGCCGCGGGCCGGCCGGGCCCGGGCGCGCGCCGATCGATCCTATCTTGCCCGAAAGCTTTCGACAATCACCTCGGCCGTCCCGCCGCGGCCCGCCGGGAGCCGGATCAGTTCAGCTGGCCCCGGTCCGCCCTGAGCGTGCCCGTCACACCGCCGCTGTCGGCGAGCTTCGCCGACAGGGCGTCGGCGCGCTGGCGGCGGCGCTCGCGCAGGCCGTCGGTATCGCAGAGCCGGTCGAGCACTTCCTGGCCCCACGCGATGTGGCGCCGGGTCTTGCGCACGATCGTCTCGAGGATCTCGATCGTCGGGGCGTCGGAGATCTGGTCGGTCTCACGCATCGTCGTCTCGTACACCTCGACGAGGTGCGGCTTCAGGACGTCGAAGATGCCCGCGAGCTTCTCGATCGTGAGGTCGGGCCGCTCCGGCTCGGCCACTTCCTGGACGAATCCCGCGAACCCGTCGTTCGATGCCTCGGAGGCCTCGATGGCCTTGCGTCCGCAGCGCAGCTCGGGGAGGCGCTTGCCGAGCTCGTCGGCGGCCTGCGCGCCCTCCCAGATGACCTTGCCCAGACCGGTCTTGACGGGCACCTCGGGAACCGTGGCCACCCAGCCGCCCATGATCATCATCATCCACTCCTCCGCGTAGCGGAAGTTGCGGACGCGCCTGGCCACCGACTCGACGTCGTAGCGGCCGTGCAGCTCGCGCAGGTCGGCGGGGATGTCGAACGCCGAGTAGGGGGCGAAGGTGGTGCGCTCGTCCGGGCTCATGCCGGGATACATTCGCTCGCTCACGATGCGACTCCTTGCTCGGCAGCGGCCCCGGCCTTCTTGGCGACGTGACGCTCGCGCAGGATCCGGGCGGCTTCGATGAGCGTCTCGCGCGACGGCCCCTCGCTGGAGAGCTCGCTCAGTTCTTCGAGCTCTTCTTCGGTGAAGCCCGCCTCCACGCGATCCTCCCGGGCGATCGGAATGGCGGCGTCCTCGCGGTCCGACCGGGCCCCGCCGAAGCTGAATTGCTTGTCGACCTGGCGCCGGAACTCCTGGGTGCGCTTCAGGTGCTCGGGGTCGCCCTTCGTGAACTCCTTCACCCAGTCGCTGCCGAATCGCACGTGGGTGATCTCGTCGGCCAGCACGTAGTCGATCGCCTGCTTCATGGTCTCGTCGCCCGTCTTGTCCGCGTAGCGGATCATGTCGCGGAAGACGTCGCAGGCCAGGCCCTCGAGCCCGCGGTTCACACCCGCCACGCGCATGGCCGGGTCGTCGACGCACGCCGCCTCGAAGAGGAACGTGCTCTCCGGGAACATGCCGACCTTGCCGCCGAGGTGGGTCAGCAGCTTCTCGAAGATCTGCACGTGCCGTGCCTCGTCCCAGCACTGGCGCGCCATGTTCATCTTGAATTCCCACGGTGAGTCGGGAAAGTCCCAGATCGAGCGCGCCGCGCCCTCCAGCGCCTGCAGCTCGCCCGCGAAGATGCCGTGCATGCGCAGCAGCAGGCGCAGCGTGGCGACCGGCGAGTCGGGGTCGAGGGGCTGGTTGAGGATCACCAGCGAGAAGGCCGGGCCGTACTCCTCGAAGAGCGGCTCGGCGGTGGTGCCGCGAACCGACTCCTCGATCATCGGCGAGAATTGTTCGAAGGCGCCGACCACGGTGTCGACGTCGTCGGGCATCGCCGCCAGTACGGTCGACAGCGCGTTGTCCTGCCGGATGAACCGGCTGTCGCGGGCCAATTCGTTGGGATCGATGAATCGCCTCATCTCGTCTCTCCTGCGGGTTGAGGGGGGTCTTCGGATCGTGATGCGTCGCGCACCCCGAGGTACGCGAGACAGCTTCGAACGAGCTCGCCGGCGACCTGCTCGTCGCCCATCGGCACGAGCGTGACGTCGCGGAAGCCCGCGGTGTAGAGGTGGATGAGGAGCGCCGTCGTCTCCATCAGGGCGAAGGAGACGGCCCGTTCGGGCTCGGGATGCGCGATCTCCTCGCGGCGCTCGAGCAGCAGAGCGGACAGGCCTTCGAGCACGTAGCGGTTGAGCCGATGCGAGCGCTCGCGCATCGCCTCGTCGCTGAGCCCGCGCTGGAAGACGGCGCGGTCGAGGGCCTGCCGCCGGTCGAGCACCTCGATGAGGAACGGCACCACCGTCTCGAGGATCTCGCGAATCCCCGCACCCTCCCAGCGCGACGGCTCGAGGGCGTCGTCCGCGGTCGCGAAGGCCTCCTCGCAGAGCCGCTCGTGGAGGGCGTGGAGCAGCCCCTCCTTGTCCTTGAAGCGCCGGTAGAAGGCGGCCACCGAGCTGCCCGCCCGGTTGGCGACCTCGGCGACGTGCACGTCCTCGAAGCACTTCTCGGCCAACAGCGCTTCGGCGGCATCGAGCAGTCGCTCGAGGCTCTCCTGGGTGCGCGCCTGTCGGGGCGGGCGGATCCAGTGGAGGGGCTCGGTGGGTCGGGGCATTGGACGGGAGGCAGACCGGAATCGGATTTCGGTTCCGGATTTTGGGGAGAGTGAGCCCGAATGTCAAGACAATGGGGCGGATCGCGACGGCCGGCCGGTGAATGGTCACCCGCGGGGCGCCGTGCCATCACTCGATCGCCACGTCCACGGCGGGGCTTGCCGCCTCCCCCCTGGCGGTCGCCCTGCACGCGGCCGATGCGGCGGCAGACCGGGAAGGAAGGGCATCGCGTCGAGGTCGCCGCACAGCACGCGCGGTCCCGTGAAGTCGGGATGGCCGAGCCAGCCGGGGCCGAGCAGCGCGTCCACCTGCAGCGAGCGCTCGAGCAGCCTGGCGAGGTACGGAGCGTGGCCCCCCCGGAGCGCCTCGCAACGCGTCGGTGATGCGGTCGCTGGGCGGCTTCGTCATCGCTGTCGGCCACGCGGGCCACCGCCTCGTCGAGGCGCCCGCTCGCGGTGCACCGTGACAGCCTATGCGCGAGATCCCGCCCGGAAACCCTCGCGGCCGACCAGCGGCACGTAGACACCGGCCTTCACGATGCAGTACTTCACGTAGAAGTCGCCTACGAGCGAAGTCAGCCCGATCAGCGCCAGCACGACGAGGTCGGGCGCCCCGAGCGTCTCGCGGCCGAGCGCGAGCCCTACGGGAAGCAGGATGCCGGCCAGCACGGTTCCGCCGTAGAACGACGGGGCGATACGCCCGGTGATCAGCTGCGAGACCGACTCGCGGGCCGCCCCGCCGGCGCGGCTGCCGCTGACCAGGTAGACGAGGACGAGCACGGCGCTGGAGACGACGACCCATAGCTTGACGGCTTCGACGGCATCGACGTCGAAGCCGTCACCGCCGAAGGCCGCCGCGATCAGCAGCAGCGCCGCGCCGCCGCGCAGCCCGTAGGCGATGTAGAGGAGCGGAAGCAGTCGCGTCCGCCAGAACGGAATCGCTCGCGAAGACGCATACACGAAGCCCTCGTAGAGCAGGATCCCGCAGGCTCCGACCAGCGAGGTCGCGATCGCCAGCCCGACCGGAGCGCCCCGCCCGGGGTCGAGCAGCAGCACCGCGCAGGCCCCCGCGCCGAAGATCCCGATCGACCAGATGCCGCGACTGATCCACGAGCTGTGCGGCCGGCGGAGGATGCGCCAGAAACGGCTCCAGCGGCCGAGGAAGGCGAGGTGCGCGACACCCGAGAGCGCGAGCACACAGAAGACGGCAAGCAGCTGGCCCAGCCGGAAGTCGTACAGCGTCGACCACAGCCACGCCCCGGCGCCGATGCCCGAGAAGAAGTGGGCGACGACGATCAGCAGGCCTCGCCCGTCGATCCACTCGCGCTGGGGCCGATAGACCTGCGCGAGGTCCTGTCGCTGCAGATCGAGCCGATCGGGAAACGACATCGCGCCTGACCTCTCTACTTCCTGGTTCCTGGCCGCGCTATCGCTCGGGCGGCAGGTACCAGACCGAAGGATCCGTACCGAGTTCGGGATTGAGCTGGAAACCGCCTTCTTCGCGGATCAGGCGGCTCACCTCGCTGTCCAGGTCGTCGAGGTCGCCGAAGGTCCGCGCCTTGCACATGCAGTTCGCCGAGCAGGCAGGCTCCTGGCCCTGCGCGAGGCGGGGGCGGCAGAGGTCGCACTTCTCGACGACGCCCCTCTCGTGGGCGCCGTACACGGACTCCTCGTAGGCGTTCTCGCCGCCCCCGAAGTAGTCGCGGCTCTCGTCCTGGAAGTAGCGCGCCCCATAGGGGCAGGCCATCACGCATGCACGGCAGCCGACGCAGACGTCCCCTTCGACGAAGACGATGCCGTCCTGGTCGCGCTTCTGGCTCGCGCCCGTCGGGCACACGTCGACGCACGGCGGCTCGCCGCAGTGCATGCAGAGCACCGGAATCGAGAGCTTCTTGACGTTCGGGTACTCGCCCCACTCGCGTTTGACGACCCGCGCATAGGTGGTTCCGGGACGGGTTCCCTTCTCGGCCTTGCAGGCGATCTGGCAGCCGTAGCACCCGATGCAGCGCTTGAGGTCGATGACCATTCCGAGCCGCACGTCAGATCTCCTCGGCCCTTCGCACGCGAACGCGCGCGTCGCAGTCCATGGAGAGGGAGACCAGGTCGGTGTGCGGGAGATCCATGGGCAGCAGCTGGTTGAAGAAGACCCCCTTGCCGCGGGCGAAGGGCATTCCCTTCGCCCAGTGGCCGCCGTTGTTGGCGACCGCCAGCACCTCCGGGTGCACGCCCTCGGTCAGCCGTGCGCGGCCCTCGATCGATCCTCCGTCCGCGCCCTCCACCACGATCGGGTCGCCGTCCGCGATGCCCTTCTTGCGGGCCGTAGCCGCATTGATGCAGATGAAGTAGCTGTACGCCTCGCCGCGGGAGATTTCGTCGAGCCACGGATTCTCGTAGGTCATCGAGAAGGTGTGCCACGGCACGCGGTAGTAGATGGCCTGGAGGTCGTAGCCTTCTCGCGGGCGCCAGGCCCGGCACGGTTTCCAGTCCGGAAGCGGAAAGAAGCCGCTGGTGTCGACGTCCTTCATGTTGCGCTCGCGCGCGATCTTTTCGATCTGCTCGCCGGAGCGCTTCACCCACTCGTTGTAGAGCGGCGCCCGGCCGTGGGTGAAGGGCTTCCAGAAGACCTCCTCGACCTGCTTGGGCCAGGTGATCACGCCGTTCTCCTCGAACCAGGCGAGGCCGTGCTCGTCGCCGAACCAGCACTTGTAGGCGCGGTCGGAGATCTCCGTCCACGAGTAGTGGACGTCGGGCTCGAGGGCGTGGGGCGGGACGAGCCCGTAGAGGTTGTTGGTCAAGAGATTCATCGTTTCGGTGATGTCGAGTCGTTCGGCCAGCTCGAGCAGAACCTCCGAGAAGTGCCGCCGCTCGTGGAGCGGCGGCACGATGGGCTGGCGGATCGCATGACCCCAATCGCCGAGACCCACCGGATGATGGTGCCGCGTGAAGTTCGGCAGGGGGTCGAGGCGCTCGAGATAGCAGGTGTCGGGGAGGACGATGTCGGCCAACGCCTCCGCGGTCTCGTCCGAGTAGAGGTTGACGCACACCACGTAAGCGTCCTCGAAGGCCTCGAAGCAGACCTCGGGCCGCGCCGCGCTCATCAGCAGGTTCGAGCCGTAATTGAGCAGAACCTCGGGGCGGTGGTCGAAGGAGAAGTTCTCCCGGTCGTTCAGGGCGGCCGGCGTGAAGCAGGTCGTGATGGGCCAGCCGATGAGATCGCGGAGGTTCGGCAACTCGGCGCTCTCGGGCGGGGGCGGCCAGCCGGGCATCCGGCCGTAGGGGTCGTTGTACATCAGCGCGCCGGCCTCGAGCAGGCCGTCGGCGTCGGGCCCAGGCTGCCAGCGCGGAAAGCCGGTCTCCGGGTGGCCGAAGCACACCGGGGCCGTGCCCAGGAGCCCGCCCGGCACGTTGCTCGCCCCCACCACTTCGTTGAGCAACTCGATGGCGAGCGACGTCGGCCACGCGTTGTCGTGGCCGTGTGCGCCCTTGAAGTACAGCGCCGCTGCCGGCCGAAGCGGCAGCTCGCGGCCGTCGATCTCGATCGTGCTGCGGAGCGAGGCGGCCTCGCCGAACTCGCGCGCGATGCGGCGGATCGTGTCGGCAGGAATCGTGGTCACCGCTTCGGCGGCCTCCGGCGTCCACTTCGCGACCTGGTCGCGAAGCGCCTGGAAGACCGTGCGACACGAGCCGCCGTTCACCCTGTAGGTGCCTTCGAGCGCGACCGCGCCGAGATCGGGGACGTCGAAGGCTCTCGCCGCGCCGGCATCGAGGTCCCAGACCAGCGGCTTGCCGGTCTCGGGGTCGCGCGCGTACCAGCCGTCGGCGGTGAGGAGGTACGGCCCGTCGGCGTGCTCGCGCAGGTAGTCGGGGTCGAAGAGGCGGTACTCGTTGAGGAGCAGGTGGAGGATCGCGCAGGCCAGCGCGCCATCGCTGCCCGGCTTGATGGGCACCCACTCGTCGGCCTTCTCGGCCGCCGAGCCCAGGTACGGATCGACGACCACCAACTTCATGCCGCGCGCGCGCGCGTCGGCGACGTCCTGCGCCATGGTGGTGAGCGCGTAGTAGGTGCCGAGCCCGGCCTGGCAGCCGAAGAGGATCAGGTAGTCGCAGTGCGCGACGTCGGGATTGGTGGTCACCGACCCGTGAAGCGTGCGCGCGAGGATGTGCTCGGCGTTGCCGCAGTGGTGGCCGTCGGACACGAAGGCGCTCGGCGAGCCGAAGGCGGGCAGGAAGGTCGCGAGTGCATGCATGAGCGGCGCCATCGAGATCACGGTGCCGCTGAAGAACAACCCGCGCGGGTCCTTCTCGCGCACCGCCCGCAGGCGGGCGGTGATCTCGTCGAGGGCCTCGTCCCAGCCGATCTCCTGCCAGCCCGGATCGACGCCGATCCCCTTCTCGGGATTGGTGCGGCGCAGCGGCCGGTCGACGCGATGGGGATCGTAGAGGAGCTGGATGCCCGCCAGACCGCGGGCGCAGAGACGACCGCGTCCGATCGGGTTGTCGGGGTTGCCCTCGATCTTGACGAGGGTGTCGTCGACGCGGTGGCCGCGAATCCCGCACTGGTTGTAACACATCCCGCAGGCGCTCGGGATCCAGACATCCTCTCCCTTCGTCGGCCGGGCTGTCTCGGGCGCTGTCATCGGTCCATCTCCCAATCAACCCCCCATCATCGGCCGCAGCAGCACGACGGTGACGCCACGCTGCGCGCCGTGGCCGGGGGCAAGTGCCTGCTTGCGGGTGACGAGCATTTCGCCGTCAGCGAACATGCGGATGTGTCGCGGCAGACGCGGATCCGTCGACTCGAGCGCTTCATGGAATGGAGGCCCGCAGCGCTCGGCCAGCACGTGCAGCAGCTCTCCCGCGGTGACGCCGTCGCGAAGGTGAAGGTCGAACGTGCCGGCCGCTCGCCGTGTCGCGCCGGCGTTCTGCCCACCGACGACCTTGACGGTCACCTTCGTCATGCCGCTCTCTTCGCTCGGGGCGTGGTCGGTCGTGGGCCCTCTGCTGCTTGCCTCGAACACTGCAAGTGGCGTTCCTCTCCACGCGGCCCGCTGCGGGCCGGAAGGTCGTCCCTCGGGCTGCGTGTGCCTCCGCGCCCCACTTCGCAGCGCCCGAATGCGGCCGCTCACCACAGGCCGCCGAGTCGACGCCGATGGCCGAATCGGGCCGCGCGGCTCTTCTACCGGTCGGAACCGCTTGCTCTCACGATCCGCTTCAGGCACTCAGCGCGGGAGCCCCCGCCGTGCGGATCTGCTCGTAGACGGGCGGCGCCCCGACGCCGAGGGCCTCCCGCACCTCTCCGATCGGCCGCTCGAAGAGCGCCCGCCAGTCCTGCTCGACGAGCCGCTTCGCGCGACGGCCGCGCCGGTATGCGTCGCGAATCAGCCTGCCGCCGGGCGAGCTCCACCCCTCCGCGCGCAGCGCGTTCCAGACGAGATACGCGATGCCGCGGTTGTAGTTCTGGGCGATCGTGAAGGCCAACACGGCGGCCTCGCCGCGCAGATCGCGGTCGTAGCCGGCGAGGACGTGGAAGACGTCGTGGAGGTTGCGCAATCGCGCCCGGTAGATCTGCTGCTGCTCGTCGAGCTGCAGATCCGCAGAGGCCACCGCGGCCTCACTCGCCGCCGCCAATCCCTGCGTGCTGATGTTCTCTCGCCAGAACCACTCGACGATGGTCCGGCCGACGGATTCCGGCGGCATCGCGGCGAGCCCGCCCTGATCGGCGAGCAGGTCGTAGAGGTCGTCCTTCTCGCGCAGGATCAAGGTGCCGGCCGCCGATCGGCGGAATCGCTCGAAGTCGCGCTTCCCCGAGCTGCCGGAGAGGGCGCCGATCACGCGGATTGCCGCCGTCGTGTCGTCGGGATCGTTGCGGAGCACGCGCATCGCGCGCCTCGCGACCAGCGGGTGGATGCGATTGCGACGGGTCATGAATTTCCTCCTGTCACGAGAACAGCAATCCCCGTGCCATCTGGCGCCGCGCCGAGCGGCGCCAGACGTGACCGGTCGAGTCGAACTGCCCCAGCCGATCGGTCCGGTGGCCGATCCGCCGAGGTCGACGAAGGCGCTCGTGCTCGATTGCCCGTCGGCAGCGTCTATCCGAGACTGGTGGAATGGTCTCAACTGCCCGCGCGCTCGTGGCGTTCTCCGCCGTCGTCCTCTTGCTCGCCGCACCGATCGCCCACGCGTCCGACTCCCTGCCCCCGACGCTGATCCGTGACGTGCGCATCTTCGACGGCGTGAACGACGAGCTTTCCCCGCCCAGTCAGCTGCTCGTGGAGGACGGGAAGATCTCGAGGATCTCGGAGTCCGCCCTGGAGGCGCCGCCGGGCGCGCGCGTGATCGACGGTGGCGGGCGCGTACTGACTCCCGGCTTCGTCGACACCCACGTGCACCTGATGCTGGCGCTGCCGCTCGAGAGGGTCGAGAACGCGACCGCCTGGTATCGCGGGGCCGCCGCGGCCGACAACATGCGCAGCATGCTGATGCGCGGCTTCACGACGGTTCGCGATGCCGCAGGCGCCGACGGGAGCATCGCCCGGGCGGTCGACGACGGACTGATCGAGGGACCGCGGGTCTTTCCATCGGGGCCGGCGATCACGCAGACGGGCGGCCACGGCGACTTCCGGCCCCCCGCCACCCCGCACCCGGCCCTCGAAGGGGCGCACTTCTTTCGCAACTTTCGGGGCGTGGGCGTCATCGCGGACGGCCGCGCCGAGGTGCTTCGCGCGGCGCGCGAGAACCTCAAGAACGGCGCCACGCAGATCAAGATCATGGGCGGAGGCGGCGTCACCTCCGAGTACGATCCGCTTCACGTCGTGCAGTACACGCCCGAAGAGGTCCGCGCGGCCGTGCAAGTGGCCGAGAACCAGGGCACCTACGTGGTCGCCCACGCCTACCACGACCGCTCGATCCGGATGCTCGTCGACAACGGGGTCCGCCAGATCGTCCACGGCCATCTGCTCAGCGAGAAGACGATCCGCTACGCGGCCAAGAAGGGCGTCAAGATCCAGTCCGAGCTGGTGTGGTCGCAGCTCAACGACGAGTTCGGGCGCAGGCTCGGCCTCGGCGAGGACCGCCTGTCGAAGAACCGCCAGGTGCTCGATCGGTCCGCCGAGTTCTTCCGGCTGCTCGCGAAGCACGACATGGCGCCGGCGTTCGGCACCGACATCGTCGGGCCCCACCAGCACTTCCAGAACCGCGAGTTCACGCTTCGGGGCGAGATCTTTCCGCCGGCCGAGGTGCTGCGTCAGGCCACCTCACAGGCCTTCGAGCTGATCGACATGTCTGGTCCGCTCAATCGCTACGGCCGCTTCGGGGTGATCGAGGAAGGCGCGCTCGCCGACCTGCTGATCGTCGACGGCAACCCGCTCGAGGACGTCTCGATCCTCGAGCGGCCCGAAGAGGTGCTCGTGCTGATCATGAAGGACGGACGGATCCACAAGCAGACGATTGCGTCCCCGCCCGCGGGCTCCTAGCCGCCGCTTCCCGTGGCGGCCCGGTCGCTCGACCGTGTGAACACGCTCTGCCCCCGGGCGATCGTCTCGAGCACCCCGATCTCCGCGATCTCTTCGGGCGGCACGTCGCGTGGGTCGCGGGCGAGCACCACCAGGTCGGCCCGCTTGCCCGGGGTGATCGAGCCCTTGTCGTCCTCCTCGAAGTACTGGTACGCGGCGCCGAGTGTCACCGCATGCACGGCCTGCTCGACGCTGAGGCGCTGATCCGGACCCAGCACGTACCCGCTGCGCGTCGTGCGCCGGACGGTGATCTCGATCAGCCGCATCACGTCGGGGGGGACGATGGGCGCGTCGTTGTGGATCGTGAACGGCACCCCGCGCTCGAGGGTCGAGCGGGTGGGGCTGATGTGCGAGGCGCGCGCGTCCCCGAAGCTCTTTCGGTGCCAGTCGCCCCAGAAGAAGGTGTGCGCGGAGAAATACGAGGGCACGACGCCGTGCTTCTTCATGGCGTCGATCTGGTCGTCGCGCGTGAGCTGGGCGTGGATCGCGACCGAGCGGTGGTCGCGGTCGGCGGCGGCCGGCGCCTTCGCGAGGCCATCGATCATCAGGTCGATGGCGGCGTCGCCGTTCGCATGCGCGAGGAAGGGAATGCCGGCGTCGATCAGCCGGGCCGAGAGATCGTAGTAGTGCTGCGGATCGACGATCGGGTAGGCGACGTAGTCGGCGCCGGCGCCCGGAGGGCCCGCGGTGTAGGGCTCGGTGAGCCACGCGGTGCGGCCTTGCGGCGAGCCGTCGAGCACGAACTTGACGCCGCCGATCCGGAACCCGTCCACGTAGCCGCGGCTGTAGCCGGCGGCGTCGAGCGACGGCAGCTCGCCGATCTCGATGCTGTGCGGAAAGGCGACGAGGTCCACCGGCAGCGGTCGCGCGGCCGCGAGCTGGCGAACGCCCTCGGCGAAGGCGAGCGACGAGGCGCCGTCCTGCACCGTCGTGATGCCGAAGCTCGCGTGATAGAGGAGCGCGTCGACGAGTTCGCGCGGGAAGGCCTCGGCGGCGCCAGCCATGTAGACCGACTGCAGCACGCCCATCGCGGCGGTCTCTTCCATGACGCCGTTCGGCTCGCTGGTGCCGGGACGCCGCCGGAAGACGCCGCCCGGCGGGTTGGGGGTGCTCGCGTCGATGCCGCTCGCCGCCAGCGCGGCGGAGTTCGCCGTGGCCAGGTGGCCGGAGACGTGGAGGAGCGCGATCTTGTGTTCGGTCGACGCGCGGTCGAGGTCGTCGCGATTCGGGTGGCGCCCCTCGGCGAGCAGGGAGTCGTCGTACCCGTAGCCCAGCACCCACTCGCCCGGGGCAATGTTCTGCTCGCTGATGCGGGCGCGCAGCAGCTCGATGATGTCGTCGATTCCTTGGGCCGGACCCACCGGAGGTGAGGAAGCGTTCACCTGTGGCAGCAGACGCATCACCATGGCGACGTGACCGTGCGCGTCGATGAAGCCCGGCAGGAGCGCGCGGTCGCCGAGCTCGACGACGCGCGTGCCGTCGCCCACCCATTCGGCCGCGAAGTCGCGGCTCCCGACCGCCGCGATGCGATCGCCGACCACCACGACCGCCTCGGCGTCGCGCGTCGCCTCGTCGACGCTGAGGATGTGCTCGCCGTAGAAGACGATGTCGGCGTCGGTCCGCGGCATCGAGGCCGTGCCGCTCGGCGTGGTCGCGCAGGCCGTGCAGGTGAGCAGGGCGAGGACGGTGAGGGTTCGCACGATGGGCGCGTACGACATCGATGAGGCTCCTGGGCGTGGTTGGGCGGAAGGGAGTCGGGAATCGGCAAGCTTAGAGCGAACGGAGCGGCAGGGCACCGGATGCCCGCACCTCACGGTGGCCTCGTGACCGGTTGCTAACCTGGGGGCGGTCTTGCCGGCCGCGAACGCAGCGGGGCCCGGCGGCCGCATCAGATGGAGAGAGGAGCCGACGGAATGTCCACCGAGCCCCGCAGCGCCGATGCCCGTACCTCGTTCTCCTTCCACGAGCTGCTCGAGGACGGCGCCTACGAGGAGCCCCTCGTCGCCAACGGCGTGCGCTGCCACGGCGGCTTCACGACCGACGGCGCCTATCGCTCGCCGCGCACCATCCACCGCGGGCCGGCGATCGCGGCCTGGCAGGACGCCCTCGTCGACGCAGGCGGTTCGCTCATCGAGGTCTCCAAGGACCTGCTCCCCCCCCAGTACCCGAACGTCGAGCAGGCCGTACTGCTCTGCCGCCACGGCGTGCGCGACCCGATCGTGCGGGCGCTCACGGTCATCTCGGTCGTCGAGGGCTTCGGGGCGGTCATCCGCGACGTGAAGGTGCCCGCCCTCGGCGAGATCCTCGTCGAGCCGATCGCCGGCACGGCGCTCGCGCACCTCGACCAGGGGCTCCTCGAGGCGCACGCGCGCGACGAGGCGGGCTGGGGCGAGCAGGGCGGCCACAAGCAGATGTGGGAAGCCGCCCGCGACCTCGCCTTCGACAACCCGAAGGTCCCGCCGGACGTGTTGATGCGCATCATGGGCCGGGGTGGTCGCCGCGCCCGCAAGCGCGAGCGACGCTTCCCGCAGATAGACGAGACCCTCGAATCGATGATCACCATGATGGCCAACGTGCTGATCGTCGAGATCTTCGCCGAGGAGATCTTCGAGTGGGGCAAGCAGGTGCTCTCGGACGAGACCATTTCGGCCGAGCCCGGGCGCGCGGCCGCGATGGTGGGATACATCCAGAGCGACGAGAGCCCCCACGTCGAATATCTCCGAGTGGCGCTGTCCGAGATCGCGGCGCGGACGCTGCGCACCGTCGACGGCGGGACGATCGCTGGCCGCGAGGTCGTGCACGGCCTGCTGCACGCCATGCTCTCGCAGGTCGTGCGGGCGCGGCCCGAGGAGCAGCGCGAGCAGACCCGCGAGAGCCTCGCCGAGGCGCTCTCGGGCGCCGCGAGCCCGCGGGCCCTCCAGGAGGAGTTCGAGTCGCTCGACACGCCCTGGACGCCGCCGGATCGCACGGGTTTCGAGCCGAGCGCCGCGGACGCCGTGCAGTGAATCTCGCCACGCTCCTGTGGCGGACGTGGCGGGTCGGTCGCACGGGTGTCTACATCTGGGCGATCTACAAGCTGCCCGCCTGGACGCGCAGGCTCAGCGGCCGGCCCGAGCCCGACCTCACGCCCACCCATGAGCGAGCGGCGCGTGCGGTGCTCGCCTGTGCGCTCGACATGCGGGGCGTGATCATCAAGGTCTGCCAGGCGGTGGCGACCCGCGCCGACGTCTTTCCGCGTCCGTTCGTCGAGATCCTCAAGCAGTGTCACGACGCCGTCCCGCCTCGTGACTTCGTGGTCGTGAAGGGCGTCGTCGAGGAGCAGCTCGGCAAGCCGCTCGACGCGCTCTTCAGCGAGTTCGACCGCGAGCCGATCGCGTCGGCGTCGCTCGCGCAGGTGCACCGGGCGCGGCTTCACGACGGGCGCGAGGTGGCCGTGAAGGTGCAGTACCCCGGTCTCGACGCGCTGGTCGATCTCGACCTGACGAACGTGCGCCGCGCGTGCCGGGTCTACGAGTACTTCGACCCGCAGCCCATCGAGCTGCTGCCGTTGCTCACCGAGATCACCAACCACCTAGGCATGGAGCTCGACTTCGAGCGCGAGGCCGACAACGCCGACCGGGTGCGCGAGATCTTCCCGCCCGGCGACGGTGTCGTGGTGCCCGAGATGTATCGCGAGTGGTCGAGCCGCCGCGTCATCACGATGCAGCTCGTCGACGGCATCAAGATCACCGATGCGGATGCGCTCCGCGCGGCAGGTCTCGACCTCGAGCTCGTCGTTCAGGATCTGATGCAGATCTTCGTGCGGATGATCTTCGCGGCGGGCTTCTTCCAGGCCGACCCCCACCCCGGCAACCTGATGGTTCGCCCCGACCGGGACATCGTGGTGCTCGACTACGGGCTCTGCAAGCAGCTGCCCGAGGGCTTCGGGATGGGGCTCTTCGAGCTGCTCTTCTCGATGATGACCGTCAACGAGTCGGCGATGGTCCGCGCCTTCACCGAGCTCGGCTTCCGCACCGCGGACGACGACACCGAAGTCTTGCTGATGATCGCCCGCCGCATGATCCGGCGCAGCGACACCGGCCGCTTCGAGGGCGAGTTCACCGAGGAGATGACGGACGAGCTCTTCGAGGCGATCCGCGAGAATCCGCTCGTCGACGTTCCCACGGACTTCGTGTTGGTGGGGCGCGTGTTCTCGTTCCTGTCGGGGATCGCGCACACGCTGGGTCACCGTGCGAACGTGCTGGCCGCGATGGGGGCCAGCACGTGAGCGCGGCGTGACGCGGAGTCGGCTGCCTGCGGGGCCAGGTCGGCCCGGTCAGCCGCTTCGGCCCTGCTCGATCGGCAGTCCCGCCGCCCGCCACGCCAGCAGGCCGCCCCGCATGTTCGCGACCGCCGTCGCGCCCGCCTTCTCGAGGATGCCGGCGGCGACCGCCGAGCGCGCCCCGGCCGGGCACACGCAGACGATCGGCCGGTCGTTCGGCACCTCGCCGGCCCGGTCGCGCAGCTCGCTCAGCGGGATGACGGTCGACTTCGGGACCAGCCCCATCGGACTCGCCGCCACCTCCTCGCGCTCGCGCACGTCGACCACGCGCACCCCCGACTCGTTCTCGTGCACCCACTCCGGCTCGATCTGCCAGACGCCCGCGAAGGTGCGGATCACCGGGCCCCAGTCGGGCGGATGCGGGGCGCTGTCGGGATCGTCGGGCTCGCCGCAGCGAAGATTCGCGGGCACCGCCGCCTCCATGCGCTGCGGATGCGGCAGCCCGAGGTTCTCCATGTAGCCCACGAAGTCCGCCTCGCGGACGCCGTCACCGAGGCGGGGGTTGAAGGCGCGCTCCTCCGCGACCGTCGTCACGGTTCGCCCGCTGTAGTCGTGGCCGGGATAGAGGAGGCAGTCGCCCGGCAGCGCGAGGATCTGCTCGCGCACGGAGTGGAAGAGGGTCTTCGCGCTGCCCTGCTGGAAGTCGGTGCGGCCGGCGCCGCGGATCAGCAGGGCGTCGCCGGTGAACGCCATGCTCTCGTCGCCGAGCGCGAAGGTCAAGCAGCCGTCCGTGTGGCCGGGGGTGGCGCGCACGTCGAGCCGGACGCCGCCCGCCGCCACCGAGTGGCCCGGCGCGAGTTCTCGATCCGCTCCCTTCGCGCCGGCCGCGGCCGCCAGCGCGATGCGGCTGCCGACCGCCTGCTTCATCAGCCAGGCGCCGGTGACGTGATCGGCGTGGACGTGGGTCTCGAGCGTGCAGGTGAGATCGAGCTGCAGCTCGCGAATCAGCGCGAGGTCGCGCAGGTGCTGCTCGAACACGCAGTCGATCAGCAGGGCCTTGCGGGTCTCCTCGTCGGCGAGCAGATAGGTGAGCGTCGACGTTTCGGCGTCGTAGAGCTGCCGGAAGATCATGACTCAGAGGTTACAGGCTGGTCCGATGGTCTGCCGGTCGGCCATCACGCTGCGGTGTCGACCGGCGCGCTGATCGGCTGATCGCCCGCGACCCGGGATCGTCGACCCGGTGAGTGAGCGAGGCTCAGTTCGCGGCCTCGCAGGCCGCCCACCCGCCGGCTTCGAACGTGGCCTTCGTACACGGAATCGCGAGGGGCACGTAGGGCCGCATGTCGGCGTCTACACTCTTGCCGAGCACGCCGCGAGCGATCTGCTGGACCATTTCGTTCTCGCGGTACACGTAGCGGTAGCTCAGCTGCCCGTCGAGGTAGGGCCCCCAGTCGATCCAGGTGGCGGACTCGGCCTCCAGGTTGCGGGGCCGGCGCTCGGCGTCCGAGATCACGAGGGTGTAGTAGCCGTCCTCGTCGACGCGCAGCTCGTTGTCGAGCATGCAGTCGATCGCGCTGCCCGCCCAGATGTTGTACGTGCAGAGCGTGTAGAGCCGCACGTCCTTGTCGTTCGCGCTGTGCGGCTCGCCGGAGCGGGTGTCGGGCGCCGTCAGGAACTTCGCGCGAACCACGAAGATGTCGCCGAAGCGGCGGCTGTAGACGGTGAGGAGATACTGGACGTCGGCGTTCGCCATCGTGTCCGAGGGCGCGCCGAAGTTGGAGGAGGTGCTCCAGTACGGCGGGTTGGCGCCGCGGTGATCGGCGATCGGCAGGGCGGGAAAGCGCAGCTCGCTGCGCAGCGGCTCGTTGCCGGGCGCGTAGAGGTCGCACTCTTCGAAGTGATGCGTGACCTCGCCGTCTGCGTCGTAGATGGTCACTTCGGGAAGCGGGACGCCGCCCGAATTGGCGCCGTCTCCGATGTCCGAAGCGTAGAGGCGCAACATGTTGATCAGGTAGCGGTTGGTGGTCTGGCCGTCCTTCTTCAGCCCGACGTAGCTCGTGTTCGGCTCGGGGCTCTCGGGCCGGCCGGTGAACACCAGCCGGGCCGTGTAGTAGTTGGGCCGGCCTGGCTCCGCGAGCTCGCGATACGGGTTGATGCTGCCCGGATCGGGTTCGAGGTCGACGTCGCGCAGCGTCTCGAGGTTGTTCAGGTCCATGTCGTTCGGGTGGTAGGCGAAGTACCGCGAGCGCGGATAGCGGCCGCGCAGCTCCACCCGCCCCCCCCACTCGACCGGAAACGCGCCGTTGACCGACAGGCCCACGCTCGACATCAGGAAGTCGTTCCCGAAGTAGTTGGCGCCCGAGATGTCGGGAAGGTTCGGGAAGTTGTTGAAGGTGAGGGGGCTGCCGACGCGTGGCCAGCCTGGGCAGATGTCCTGGGCGGACGGGCGCGGCGCCGCGTTGTACTGCCCGTCGCCGAGCCGCAGCCCGCAGTGCTCCGCCATGTAGTCGCCGATGCGTCCCTGGGCGGTCGCGAGGCTCGGGTCCGTCAGCTCGTCGAAGGTGTCGAGCATCGTGTGCTCGCCGCTGATCACCCTCGCCCACGACTCGAAGACGCCGTGGAGCTGCGCGAGGTCGTCCGCGATGGCGTCGGGAGCCACGTCGACGAGCGTCCTGAGCACCTCGGCGTGACCGGCGAGCTGGGGGAGTCCGGCCGTTTCCACCTCGCCCGCATTCACCCGGCCGAGCGTTTCGCAGAACGCGGCGCGCTGCTCGTCGGGCGACCGCTCCGCCGTGCAGGCGACCGACAGGGCGATCAGGGCGGCTGCGAGAAGGTGATTCGGCCGCTGTCCGCCCGCGTGCCTCTTCCTGCGCTCTCCGCGCTCCCTGTGCGGTCTCCGGCGCCGCGGGCCCGTGCACCGCTCGGTCATCGTGCCTCGCCCCCACCTTCTTGGTTTCGGCGGAGGCTAGCATCGCGCTCGTCACGGAATGGGTGTGTGGTGACGCGGGGAGTCGAGCGGGTTTGAGGCGGCGAGACGAGCGAGCGCGTCGAGTGAGTCGCGACGTGACGGCCGAAGCGGCGCCGGACGACGGCCTGCGTCGCTGCCCCTGGCCCGGGCGTCATGCCGACTACCGCGCCTACCACGACTTCGAGTGGGGGCGCCCGGTTGCCGACGACCAGCGCCTGTTCGAGAAGGTCTGCCTCGAAGGCTTCCAGTCGGGCCTCAGCTGGCTCACGATCCTGCGCAAGCGCGAGGCGTTCCGGCGCGCGTTTCGAGATTTCGACTACGAGAAGGTCGCCCGCTTCAACGGCAGGAGCGTCGAGCGCCTGCTCGGCGACGCGGACATCGTGCGCCATCGGGGCAAGATCGAGGCTGCCATCGCGAACGCGCGGCTCGCCTGCGAGCTGGCCGACGAGGCGGGCTCGATCGCCGCGTGGCTCTGGCGCTTCGAGCCCGATCCGGCGAGCCGCCCGAAGCGCATCACGCCGGCAACCCTTCGCCGGCTCACCGAATCGGCGGCCTCGCGGGCGATGAGCCGCGAGCTCCGCGCGCGAGGCTGGCGATTCGTCGGCCCCACCACCCTCTACGCCTTCATGCAGTCGATGGGAATGGTGAACGACCACCTCGAGACCTGCGCGTTCCGCAGCGAGGTCGAGGTGGAACGGAGGCGCTTCCGGCGACCCGCGTGAGCGCTCCGCGGGCCGGCCCGTCAGGGCTGCGTCTCGCCGGACTTCTCACTGCGCGCTTCCTCGCGGGCCCTGTGCAGGGCGTCGTTGATCGAGGCGTCTTCCTCCGGCCCGGCGCCCCACTCCCAGTAGAGGAAGTCGATGTCCTGCATCGCGACGTCCTCCGCCGACAGCTCCACGACGAGCCGGTCGCCGTCGGTCCACCAGGGAGCGTTCATGAGATTGCGGTGCGGCTCCTGCTCGCTCGCCCGCCCCACCCCGCCCAGGTAGCCGAATCGCGCCACGGCCCGTGCGCCGGCGAAGTCCTCGATCACCGAGCCGCGCGCCTCGTCGACGTACGGGTTGATGGCGTGGGTGGTGAAGTTCCACGCGCGCCACGTGAAGTAGACGCCGATGTCGCGGGTGATCGTGCCGATCCAGACGTGGCGTCCCTGGAATTTCATGTCCGAGAGCCAGAGCCGCAGGTGGTTGCGTTGATGGATGGTGTCGCGGGCCTTCTGGAAGCCGGCATCCTGCGAGCGGCCTTCGTGGTAGAGCGAACTCATCGGCGAGTACTTGTACTCGCCCCCGAAGAACGCCTTGAAGGTGCGCCAGGCCGAACAAACTGACTCGCACCTCCTTGGTGCCGAGCTCGAGGTTCGTGAACACGAAGCCCTGGTCGCGACTTCCGGGCAGCATGAGGCCCTCGAGGTGCAGGGCGTCGAAGTGGCGGTCGATCTTGCGGTTGGTTCCAGGCCGCCAGGTGAAGTGGCTGCGGTAGGCGGCCTCGTGGGCGTCGCGACTCAGCACCGCCGTGGAGATCGTCAGGCCGCCGCGCGATCGTGTGGTGAGCCGCTCGCGGAAGGGCACCTGGTCGAGCGGGGTCGGGTCGAAGGACGAGAAGGTGCTGCAGCCCGTCCCGCCGAGCGCGCAGCAGAGCGCCCCGAGCGCAACGACGAATCGGATGTGGATCCGCGCGATAGGTATTCTTGGCGTCCGTCCCCGGGGCTTCTGCCCGATCGACCACGCTCAGCTGTCTCCGGGATTCGCTCCGGGATTCGCTCCGGGATTCGCTCCGAGATTCGCCCCGAGCTTCGCGTAGTCGACCGTGCGCCAGCGCTCGGGACGCATCACGAACACGAGGCTGTCCCCGCTGGACTGCGAGTCGACGTACGCGTCGCCGAGCTCGGGTCCGAAGTAGCGATGCGCCATCGGCCGCGTATCGGCGTCCTTGTCGCCGGGCCGCGTCTCGACGATCGGGCCCTCGACGCTCACGTACTTGTAGGCCGGCGGCTGTTCGACCTGTGCGCAGAGGGTGAAGCGGCCGGCGGCCCGGAGGGCGCGGCCCTTCTCGGATCCGGCATCCGTGATCACCCAGACGCCGACCTCCGGCTCGTAGTCGTACCAGATGGGCACGGCGAGGGGCGCTTCGTTCTCGCGCTCGATCGAGATCACGCCGACGTGCAGGTCGGCCAGGAATGCTTCGCGCTCGGCGACGCTCATCTTGAGAGACATCGTGGTTCCTTTCGGAGTGGGGGGCCCGGGGCGCGGGGTCAGCGGGAGGCCGCGACGCCGTCGAGGCGGTAGACGAAGCGGTCGTCGCCGAAGCCCTCGAGCTCGGCCGGGTCTTCGACGAGCACCGCGCGGGCCGCGTACACCTTGCCGTCGAAGCGGACGCGGACGTTCGGGTCCTCCCGGATGTAGTCGAGCCAGCGTCGACCCTCGGCGGGGTCGACGTAGAGCTTGCCGTCCTTCACCGTGTAGTTGACCTCGACCGAGTACGGGTCGGACGGGCGCACCTCGAGGTCGACGAAGCGGTCGTCCGCGAACGACCAGTCGGTCACCGCCGCGGGCTGGACGTCGCCTGCGAGCGGGCCGCCGGGAAACATGAGGAACGGTCCGCCGCAGCCCAGGGTCGCGAGGGCGGCCAGCCCGGTTGCGGTGATTGCGCCGTGGCGGAAGCTCGAGCGAGGGCGCCGGCGTGAGGGGGATGCTCCTGTCATGGGGATTGCTCTTCCTCGGGCGCGCGGGAAACCTCACGAGGGTAGACTAGGCGGGCGCCCATCTGCGAGGATGGGCCCACCCCCCGGCAGAGGAGGCCCGACGTCCATGGCCGCGCCTGCGATCGACGACTACCAGACTCTCAGCGTACAGCCCTTGACGCCCACCATCGGCGCCGAGATCGGCGGTGTGCGGATGAACGGCGACGTTTCGCCCGAGCAGGTCGAGGAGATCCGGCGCGCGCTGCTCGACTGGAAGGTGATCTTCTTCCGCGACCAGGACGTCACCCGTGACGAGCACGTCGCCTTCGGTCGGCTCTTCGGCGAGCTCGAGGTGCACCCCTTTACTCCGAATCACCCCGATCATCCCGAGATCGTGGTGATCCACCACGACGAGAACTCCAAGCGCGGGCAGAACGACTGGCACAGCGACGTGACCTGGCGCCTCGAGCCGTCGCTCGGCTCGATCCTGCGCGCCATCATCGTGCCGCCGGTGGGCGGCGACACCCTCTTCGCCGACATGAACGCTGCCTGGGAAGGCCTCTCCGACGAGGTCAAGGAGAAGATCGACGGCCTCGAGGCCGTGCACTCCTTCGTGCACTCCTTCGGCCGGGGCATGTCGCCCGAGAAGCTCGAGCGCATGCGCGACCAGTACCCGGACGCGGTGCATCCGGTGGTGCGCACACATCCCGAGACGGGCGCGAAGTCGATCTACGTCAACATCGCCTTCGCGACCCGCATCATCGGCATGGACGACGACGAGGGGCGGCGTCTCCTGCGCGACCTGTACCGGCAGGCCCAGGTGCCCGAGTACCAGTGCCGCTTCCGCTGGCAGGAGAACTCGGTGGCGTTCTGGGACAACCGAGGCGCGCAGCACTACGCGGCCTTCGACTACAAGCCGCACACGCGCCGGGTCGAGCGCGTGACGATCGCCGGCGACCGCCCGTACTGATCGGCGGGCTCTTCGCGAAGCCCTTCGGCGCCGCCGGGCGGGCGCGCCGAACGCGTGCGATGCTCGCCGCCGACGGGGAGGTAGGGTAATGCGGGATCTGCAGGGCAGGGTTGCCGTGGTGACCGGCGCCGCGAGTGGCATCGGAAGCGGAATCGCGCGCGCGGCGGCGCGCGCCGGCATGCGTCTGGTGCTGGCCGACGTCGACGAGGGCGGCGCCGAGGCGGTCGCGAGCGGCCTTCGAGACGAGGGCGCCGAGGTGCGATTCGTGCGCACCGACGTACGGCACGCCGCCGAACTCGAGGCGCTCGCAGCGGCGACGCTCGACGCCTACGGGGCCGTGCACCTCGTCTGCAACAACGCCGGCGTGCTGGTCGGCGGCCACGCCTGGGAGCGCACCGAGGACGACTGGCGCTGGGTGATCGACGTCAACCTCTTCGGCGTCGTGAACGGGCTGCGGACGTTCGTCCCCATCCTGCTCGAACAGGGAGAGCCTGCCCACATCGTCAACACGGCTTCGGTGGGCGGGTTGATGGTCGGCCCCTACCTGTCGCCCTACATCGTGTCGAAACACGCCGTCGTGGCGCTCTCCGAATCGGTCTTCCACGAACTCGCCGCTCTCGACGCGCCGGTCGGGATCTCGGCGCTCTGCCCCGGTCCGATCGCGACGGGCATCAGCGACTCCGAGAGGATCCGGCCGCCGGACCGCTCGCAGACCCGGCCCCTGCGCACACCCGCCGAGAAGACCTTCGATGAGATGTTGCGAAGCGGCGTCGGGGCGGGGATGCCCCCCGACGAGGTCGGCGAGATCGTGCTCGAAGGCGTGCGGTCGAGACGCTTCTGGATCTACACGCACCCGATCCAGGCCGACACCATCCGGGCACGCGCCGAGAGCATCGTGAACGGCACCGACCCGGGCTACGCGCCGGAGATGGCAGCGGACATGCTGGACGGCGATTAGCGGGCGACCGGGTCTCTGGAGCGCGGCCTGCGGAACTGCGCGCGGACCACGCAGCTCACCTCACCCGTCCCGGCATAGCATGAACGGTGG
>CAZETS010000016.1:0-79627 GCA_964515335.1 uncultured Spirochaetaceae bacterium | reverse complement strand
CACCACCCCCAGATCCCCGATCATGCACTTCACGCTCCCGCCGCCCTTCTTCAGGAACTCGGAGACGTCGACGAGCACCGGTTCCACGCCCCGGTCCCGCACCGCGTCCTGAAGGCCGCGTGATACGCCTTCGGGCATCACGAGCACGCTCGTTTGGCCCGAGGTGTAGGTGAAGCTGTTCGCCGCGTAGCGTCGGGCGTCGGGCGGGTCGATTTCGATTAGCCGGTCGCCGAAGCGGTCTGCCAGCTGCTTCCACGCTCCGGGCTCGATGCCGTCCCGGTACGCCAGCAGGTAACGCCGGTCAGGCCCGAACGCACACAGGGCCGTGTCTCCGTGGTAGTGGGCCTCGAGCAGCAGCTCGACCACCACCACCTCGCTCGGCGCCACCATCGGCTCCACGATGCCCTTCACGCGCGCATCGGTGCGGAAGCCGTACACGCGCTTCCACGGCGGTATCCCCAGCTTCGGCACGAAGCGCTGTCGCTCGATGCGTCCGTGCGTCAGCAGGTAGACGCCGCCCGCCGGAAACAGGTCGGCTTCGCCTTCTAATCGATATTGCCCGTCGATTTCGCGGGTGCGGTATCCGGCGGCCTCGATGAGCCGTTTGTAGTGGGGCTTCTCGCCGGCGCGCGTCGGCAGCAGGTTGGCCAGGGTGAACACTTTGTCGCCGATCGGCTCGGGCGTGTCGACGCGGCTCTGGAAGCCGGCGTTCGCGGGATAGACGAGGCCCGGTTGGGCGGCGTCCGGCGGGACGACGAGCACGCGGATGCCGAGGCCCTCCAGTGTGGCCTTGAGGCCGTGCCACTGCTCGATGGCGAGCCGGCGGTCGACGTAGCGACGCGTGCCCCAGCGCGTGCGGGTGTGCGGGTTGGCGCCGCCCTGCACGCTGAAGTGGCTGGGGTCGCCCATCAGGACGGTTCGCTGCGGGGTGTCGCTCAACGGTTCTCTCCGGTCGGGCTCGGGATGCCGGGCGGGAGGGTGTGCGGGTCGAAGCCGCCTTCGCTCTCGAGGTGCGATTGGGGCTCGGTGCAGTAGAGCGCGGCGCTGATGCCGGCCGGCCGGTCGTTGCCGCTCTTGCCGCTGCCGCCGAAGGGCAGCTTGCCGCTCGCGCCGGTGGTGCCCTTGTTCCAGTTGAGCAGGCCGGTGCGGATGCGGCCGACTGCGTGTTCGTAGCGGTGACGGTCGCGGGTCATCACGCTGGCGACGAGCCCGTAGTCGCTGTCGTTCACCGCGGCGATGGCTTCGTCGAGGTCGCCGATCGGGTAGAGGGCGGCCTCGGGCCCGAACATCTCTTCGCGTTGATAGGCGTGCGTCTGCGCGGCCGTCGCGAAGCGCACCAGTCCGGCCCCGACCCACGGCGCGGGTCGTCCCGGATCGACGAGCAGGATGCGCTCGCCGCCGGCCTCTTCGGCCAGCGCCCGAAAGCGTTCGACCTTGCGGGCGGCCTCGAGCGAGACGAGCGGGCCCATGAAGACGCCCTCGTCGAGGGGCATGCCCACCTCCACCCGCGACAGCACCGAAGCGAGCTGCTCGCTGAACGCGTCGATGACCCGCTCGTGTACGAACAGGCGGCTCGCGCACGAGCACCGTTGTCCGGTCGTCACGGCGATCGAGAGGGCGGTCTCCGCGACGGCCAGCGGCAAGTCGGCGTCCTCGAGGACGACGACGGCGTTCTTGCCGCCCATTTCGAGGGCGAGGATCTTTCGCGGCTGGTCGAGGGTCAGCTCCTGCAGGGCGCGCCCGGTCGCGTACGAGCCGGTGAACAGCACGCCGTCCACGTCTTCGTGTCCAGCGAGCGCGGCGCCCGTTTCCCCCATGCCCTGCACGATCTCCAGCACGCCTTCCGGCAGGCCCGCCTCGGCCCACAGCTCGGCCATCCAGGCGCCCACGGCGGGGGTGAGCTCGCTCGGCTTGAAGACGACGGTGTTGCCGGTGGCGAGCGCGGGCACGATGTGGCCGTTCGGGAGGTGGGCGGGAAAGTTGAACGGGCCGAGCACGGCGAGTACGCCTCGCGGATGGAAGGTGGCGCGCGCACCCGGGCCCGCTTCGAGGGGCGCGACGGTCTTCATGCCTTCGCCGAGGGTCACGTCGACCTTGGCGGGCAGGAGCCTGGCTTCGCCGCGGGCGTCCCAGATCGCCTTGCCGACCTCGCGCGCGATCAGGTTCGCGAGCGCGTCGCTGCGCTCGGCGGCGAGGTCGCGAAAGCGGCGGATGATCGCGGCGCGTGCCTCGAAGCCGGCGTCGCGCCAGGCGGGGAAGGCCGCCCGCGCACGGGCGGCGGCGTCGGCCACCGCGTCGGGCCGGGCGATCGCGAAGCGGCCGAGGCAGTCGCGCTCGTCGGCCGGCGACACGCTCACCAGCTCGGCGTGGGCTCCGCTCATGGCGTCCTCGCGCACCGGGTCGTCGTCATGGCAGCGGCGTCACGCACACGCGGTCGCCGCCCCTCACGCCGAGCGCGTCCCGGCAATCCTCGCTGACGATCGGGGCGAGGTCCTCGTCCAGCGGCACCACCGTCGCGCGAAAGCCGAGATCGGTCTCGGTGCTGACGAGCGCCAGCGGTCCTTCGTACGAGGCGTCCATCTCCCGCACCGTGCCCGGCAACACCAGCTCGCGGCGCTCGCGCACCGACGAGATGGCGTCGCGCGAGGCGCCGTAGTACGGGCCGCCGTCGAAGGGGTCGACCTGGTTGAGGTAGTGGAAGCCGATGTGCTCGAGGATGCGGACGGCGGCCTTGGCGGTCTCGTTCACCTGCCCGATCGCCTGCTGGACCTTCTCGGGGAAGAGCGTCGCGTACACGCTCTCGCGCGGGAAGAGGTCGGCGATGAAGCGCTTGTCGCGCGCCGAGAGCCGGTCGGCCTCGCGATACGAGAGCCCGGTGAAGCGTGCGCCGAAGGCCTCCCACAGCAGGTTCTCGCCCGAGGCTTCGAAGGGCGAGAGCATCTCGGCGATCACCTCGCGCTCGAACTGCTCGGGGTGCATGGAGATGTAGGCGAATCGCACGATCGAGAGCGCCTTGCCGCACTTCTCCCCGTGGCGCCGGTAGGCGGGGTCGAGGATCAGACCTCCGACCTCGGTCGGACCATCCTCGGTCGAGCGCAGCCGCAGGCGGGTGTGGAGGAACCGCCGGTCGAGCTCGACGCTGCGTCGCTCCTCGCTCGACACCTCGAGCCAGTAGTAGGGCGATCCCGGCACGCCGTGCTGGTGGAGGATCATCGACGTGCCGACGCAGCGCTTGACCTCGCGGTCCTCGAGGACGAACACCGAGAGGCCCGGCTCGCCGCCTTCGAGGCGTCCGCCGAAGGTGCGCAGCGAGTGGGCGATGCGCTGCTCGAGGAAGGCCGGATCGCGCGGCAGGTTCATCGAGTCGAGCATGCCGGCCAGCGCGACCAGGTCGTCCAGATCTCCCGCCGCGATCGGGCGCAGGATCAGCACGGCAGCTCGCGCTCCTCGGCGACGCGGCGCAGCGCCTTCTCGAGCACGCTGAAGGCGGCTTCCAGCTCTTCGTCGGTCGTGTTGACGGGCGGCAGCATGCGGATCTTCGTGGGATGGCTGCCGGTGTTGAGCAGGATCAGCCCCTCGTCGAAGCACGCTTCGAGCAGGGCGCTCGCCACGTCGGGCGTGCCGTGCCAGGGCACGAAGGCCTGCATGGCGCCGACGCCGCTCTGCGGGCCGATCGCCTTCGGCATGCGCCGGGCCAGCGCCTCGAAGCGCTTCTCGATGCGGCGGCCGAGCACGGCCACGCGGCCCTCGGCGCCGAGGTAGCCCTCGTCCTCGAGCCGCTCGATGATGCGCGCCGCCACCGCCATGCCCACAGTGTTGCCCGCGAAGGTGCCCGAGACGAGGCCGGGCTTGGGGTTCAGCGCCTTCGTGAAGAGCGTCGCGCTGCCCTGCAGCACCTTGCCCACCGTCACGATGTCTACCCACTCCTCGAGGCCGAGCGTCTTGTAGGCGAAGAGCTCGCCGGTGCGGGCGAACGTCTGCACCTCGTCGACCCACACGACGACGCCGGCGGCGTGGCAGCGCTGCATCAGCGCGGCGAAGAACTCGCGCGGCGCCGTGCGGAATCCGCCTTCGCCCTGCACCAACTCCATGCAGAACGCGGCGACCTGTCCGGGGAAGCGGTCGAGGATCTTCTCGACCGCCTCGAGGGTGCGCTCGGTCGAGTTTTCGTCGTCGGGGTCGTAGAACGGCACGTGGTGCATCTTGCCGCGCTGGGGCAGGCCCACGCGGTACGCCGGTCGGTCGGTCAGCTCGGTCATGGCGAGCGTGCGGCCGTGAAAGGCGTCCTCGAACGCGATCACCCGGTCGGCGGGCGAGCGCTTCTGGTAGATCATCTTCAGCGCGTTCTCGTTGGCGCCGGCGCCGGTCATCGTCAGCCAGGCGTGCTTGATGCGCGGGCCGGCGTGGCGGAGCAGGGCGCGGCTCAGCCGGGCGTATTCGGGGCCGGGCACCAGGTGGCCCTGGTAGAGGACGTCCGACGCCGCGGCGACCACCGCATGCTCGAGCAGGTCGGCGTCGCCGTGCCCGAACGCGTACACCCCGATGCCGCTGATGAAGTCGAGCTTGGTCGTGCCGTCGGCGAGCTGCACCCGGGCGCCCTGGCCGAAGCCGCCGGCGAGCACCGGGTAGAAGAGGGGCCGGCCCCGGTGCCGCTCGACGTCGCGCAGCGCCTTGGCGTACTGCTTGGGGCCGAGGGCGCAAACCGGCGCCTCCTCGCGGACCGCTTCGATCAGCGCGCGCGCGGCGTCGCGCACCGCTGTGGATTCGACGAGGGACGGAAGCGGAGATCTGTTCTTTCGGGCCATGTCTGTCTTCTCTGTGTGCGACGCGGCAAACCGGCCTCCGGTTCGGGGCGGGTCGCGTCGCCGGGCAGGGGCGTGAACTGGCTTATCGGCCACGAACCCACCGCACTTTCGATCAAAAGATGAAATGCCGTCGCAGCACTGCCGTGGGGTTGCAACTCGGCCGCCACGGCTGGTGCCTACAGTGCCGGGCGCCCTTCAGGTTGGCGGTGACGGCTGTTCGGGACGCGCCCGATCAGCCGTTTGCCGTAAAGGCCCCACACCCGAGGAGAGCTAGAGTGTCGAGCCACCACGATCGCCGCCCCCCGAGGGCGCCCGCGTCGACGGAGACGCCTGCGATCGGGACGATCGAAAGCTGGCGTGCCCGTCGGGCAGCGGAGAACTCCGAAGTGGCGCAAAGACGCAGCGGGACGACCCGCCGGAAGCGGCAGGCACGGCGCCCGAGCCGAGAGGGCGAGGCCCGGGCGGTCTCGGCCGCCCGCGAGAGCGCCAGCGAGCTGGCCCGGCGCACCCGCGAGCGCGTCTCCACCACCCGCACCGCCGCCCTGCAGTCGGTCGAGCGCATGCGCGGCCTGCGTGACCAGGCCCGCGGCGCCATGCAGCCGCAGACCTATCCGGTGCCCCATTTGTCCTTGGTTCGAGCGCCCAGCGTGCCGATAGCGCAGGGTGCGATGGGGCAGGAGATCAGGGTCGCCAGCTACAACGTCCACCGCTGGACGGGCATCAACGGCCGCGCCGGTCCCGACGCCGCTCGCGCGGGCTTCGTGATCTCCGAGATCGACGCCGACGTGATCGCCCTGCAGGAGGTGCTGCGCCCCGGCGACGGCGACGATCCCCTCGAGGCGCTCTGCGAGAGCCTCGGTCTGCACCTCGCCTTCGCGGCCACCCGCATGCACCGGCGCGGCGAGCTCGGCAACGCGATCCTCTCCCGCTACCCGATCACCGCCATCTCGGTGCTCGACATCTCCTACTCGCGGATCGAGCGTCGCGGCGCGCTGGCCGCGCAGTTCGAGGGGCCGAACGGGTCGCTCGGCATCGTGGCCACGCACCTCTCGCTGGTCGACCGCACCCGGCACCGGCAGGTGCAGATGCTGCTCGAGCACCCGCAGCTGAACGCAGGCCCCGCCGTGCTGGTCGGTGACATGAACGCCTGGCGCAAGTGCAAGGCGTCGCAGAACCTCGACGACTCGCTCAGTCGGCACAACAACGCCCGATGGCCGGCCACGTTCCCCGCCGCCCGGCCGCTGCTGGCCCTCGATCGCATCTACGCGAAGGGCGCCGAGGTGCTCGAGATCGAGGCCCACGACACCGCCGCCTCGCGCCGCGCCTCCGACCACCTGCCGGTGATCGCGCTCATCGAGGTCGACAAGGACGCGTGAGGGCGCGCGCCCCGGCGCGCCGCTCGTCCACGGTCGTCGGTCGGTTCGGGCCATCGGTCCGCGGCCTCAGATCCGGATCCGCTGCCAGGCGCCCGATCGGAAGCGCCAGACCAGGAATACCGTCAGCACCATCACGTAGAACGCGCTGCCGATCCACGCGCCGGTCAGCCCACCCTCGAGCGCCACGCCGAGCAGCCACGCGGCGGGCAGCTGCAGCCCCCAGGCCAGCACGAAGCGCACCACGAAGGGCACGCGCGTGTCGCCCGCGCCGCGCAGCGCGCCGTCAGCCACGATGCCGAACGCGTCGAAGAGCTGGAAGAACGCGCCCACGAGCAGCAGCGGCCGGCCCAGGGCGAGCACCTCGGGGTCGTCGGTGAAGATGCTCATCAGCGTCTCGGGCACCGCCACGAAGAGCAGGGCGACCACGGCCGACAGCACGACCGTCAGCTTCTGCGCGGACGAGAAGCTGCGCGCCGCCGAGTCCAGGTCGCGGGCGCCGATGTATTGCCCCACCAGCGTCGACGCGGCGATCCCGATGCCCACCGCCTGCATGAAAGACATCGAGAGCAGCGCGATGAACGCCTGGCTGGCGGCCATCGAGGCGTCTCCCATGCGGGCCACGAAGGTCAGGAAGACCGCGAAAGACGCCATCTCGAGCAGCCACTGGCCACCGATCGGCAGCCCCACGCGCAGCAGCCGCTGCTGACTCTGCCAGCTCGGCGCGGTGGGCCGCGTCGTGTAGGCGGCGCGGATGCGCGGTCGCAGGAAGAAGCCGATCATGATGGCGGCGTACGCCCACTCGGCGATCGCCGTGGCGGTCGCGGCGCCGGCGACGCCCCACTGCGGCAGGCCGAGACGGCCGAAGATCAGCCCGTAGTCGAGCACCGCGTTCAGCAGGTTGACGGTGACGGTGACGTAGAGCGGCGTGCGCGTGTCGCCGATGCCGCGGAAGAACGCCGAGAACACGGTCGCGATGCACAGCCCCACGGCGCCGATCGCGCGGATCGACATGTAGTTGGCCGCGAGCGGCTGCACTTCGGCGGACGGCGCGAGCAGCGCCAGCATCGGCTCGACGAGGGCGATCACCCCGAGCGCCGCAGCCAGCGTGACCGGCGCCATGATCCAGGCGCCGTGCCACGTCCAGCTGCCGCAGCGCGCCTTCTGGTCGGCCCCGTAGTCCTGGGAGACGAACGTCTGGACGCCCGTCGCCGTGCCGATGAACCCGCAGAAGATCGTCCAGGTCCAGATGCTGCCGAAGCCGGTGGCCGCCAGCTCGGTGGCGCCCAGCCGGCCCACCATGGCGCTGTCGACGACGCCCATCGTCGTCATCGAGATCTGCGTGAGGATCACCGGCAAGGCGAGCTGCCAGACTTCGCGCAGACCGCCGCGCTGCGAGGCGGGCTGCGGGCGCTGCTCGGCCTGTCCGGCCGAGGCGCGTTGCCTGGCGGTCTCCTCGCCCTGCGGCTGCTCGCGCATCGGCGGTTCGAGGGGAAGCGTCATGGGACGGTGTGCTCCGGGCGTGTGGTCGTGGTGGATCGGAAGCGCGGCAAAAGAAAAGGGGCCGCGGCTGCTTGCGCGTCGCGACCCCTCGATTCCGCTTCCGGACCCCTTCGACTGGCTCTCTGCGCTGCGTCTGTCTCTGCGCTCGAGCCGGGTCCCGGGCTTCTCAGCCCCTGATGGTGCGCACGGTCATGGGTGGTCGCGACCGCCTGTCCTGCCGCTGCCGGCAAAGGGACGGGGCGTTCGGCGGGAGTGGCCGGTGCGTTCGCGCCGGCCGCCGGGCTCCGTCCCGCCTCGGCGGGCAGGACTGTTCTGCGGGTTGCCACACATGGTTCGCTCCACCTCGGGTCGTTGAGTACCACGGAGCGATCCGGGTTTCAATCCGTAGTGCATGCTCGACTCGATAAAGTGTATGCCTTCGCCGGCGGCGACCTCTCGATTCGGCGAGGGCTGCAGCCGATCGCGGAGGCCCACCCGCGGGGCCGCGGCGTCGACTCCCGGGCCGGTGCGCGGGGCGCAAGCGCGGGCTGCTAATCTGCCTGGCATGGCACACGAAGTCGAGCGGGAGGCGCTCGCGCGCTATCTCGAGGATCACAACCTCAAGCGCACGCGGCAGCGCGAGATCATCCTCGAGACCTTCCTCGACGCGAAGGGGCACGTCAGCAGCGAGGACCTCTACCAGAAGATCCGCGCCGCCAACCCCCGCATCGGGTACACGACCGTCTATCGCACCATGAAGCTGCTCGTCGAGGCCGGGCTGGCCGAGGAGCGGCACTTCGACGACGGTGTGGCGCGCTACGAGATCGAGCACGAGCACCACGATCATCTCGTGTGCACGATGTGCGGCAAGATCGTCGAGTTCGAGTGCGAGCTGATCGAGAAGGCGCAGAACGAGATCGCGGAGAAGTATGGCTTCCGGGTGCTTCGTCACCGCCACGAACTGTACGGCCACTGCGCGGACTGCATCGACGATTGAGTCGATGAAGACGAACCCCGGCGCGCGGTCCGGCGTTCGCGACGCCGTGGTGGCGATCGGCTGCGCGCTCGCGCTGCTCGCCTGCGCGGCCGGCGAGGAGCCGGCCGGGGCGGCGGGGCCGGCGGCCGCGACGCCCCCGCCCGCGGGCCCCGCGCTCGTCCTGTTGCTGGCCGTCGATCAGCTGCGGGCCGACCGACTCGATGCACGACAACCCGGCGGCCTCGGACGGCTCGCTCGCGAGGGCCGCGTGTTCGTCGACGCGAGCCTCGAGCACGCACGAACCGAGACCTGCTCGGGCCACGCCACCATGCTGACGGGGCGCCAGCCCGCTTCGGCCGGCATCCCGGGAAACACCTTCGTGGATCGCGAGCGCATGGAGGTCCGCTACTGCGTGGTCGACGAGACCGCCGCCGGCGCCATCCTCGGCCGCGCCAGCTCGCCCGACGAGGGGCGCTCGCCCTCGACGATGCGGGCCACCACCCTCGGCGATTGGCTCGGCGAGGCGAGGCCCGGTGCTCGGGTCTACAGCGTGTCCGCCAAGGACCGCTCGGCGATCACCCTCGGCGGACGCCGGCCGAACGCGGCCTTCTGGCTGGATCGCAGGGGCAGCGGTGGTATCACCACCAGCCGCTACTACCTCGAGCGGCTGCCCGCGTGGCTCGAGCGCTGGACCGCCCCCGGCCTGCTGGGCCCGGTGCCCGATGTCTGGGAGCATCCGAGCGGCGATCCGCCGAACGGCGCGCGGGCCGACGCCTTTCCCGGCGAGGCGCCGACCTGGTCGGCGACCAGCCCGCATCCCGTCAAGCCCGAAGGTGATGGGCCTGGCTCGCTGGGCGCCTTCGTGAGGTCGCCCTACCTCGACGCGCGCACCCTCGACTTCGCGCGCGACCTGGTCGTCGAGGAGGCGCTCGGAGCGCGGGGCGAGACCGACCTGCTCGCGATCTCTCTCTCGGGTACCGACTACATCGGCCACAGCTACGGGCCGTTCAGCCAGGAGTCACGCGATGCGCTGCTGCGCCTCGACCGCGACCTCGGCGCGTTCCTCGACTTCCTCGACGAGCGCTTCGGCCGGGGTCGTGTGCTGGTCGTGCTGACGGCCGATCACGGTGTCCTGCCGCTGCCCGAGTGGCTGGCCGAGCAGGGCAACAGCTGCCCGGTCGCCGGCGGGCGGGTCCACCCGAAGTCGATCGACGAAGGCCTGGCCGCGCATCTCGACGACGTCTTCGGAGCAGCGCCCGCGAGTCTCGAAGGCGACGAGGCCTCGCCGTGGATGCTGCGCGACGGCTACGAGATCTTCCTGCGGCCCGAGCGGGTGTCGATGAGCGGTGCGCCGCTCGAGCGGGTGGTGGAGGTCGCGGACGCCTGGCTCGAGCAGCAGGCCGGGGTGGCCCGGGCCTGGCGCGGCGGCGACGTCGACGCGAGCCGCGGGTCCGAGCCCATGCTCGGCCTCTACCGCGCCTCGCGGATCGCGGCCGACGGGGCCGACCTGATCATCGAGCCCGCCTACGGGTGCCTCTTCCTGCCGTGGCCCGTCGGCACCAGTCACGGCTCGCCCCACGACTACGACCGCGACGTGCCGCTGGTCTTCATGGGGCCGGGCGTCGAGGCGGGCCGGGTGCGCGGGAGCGCCGCGCCGGTCGACATTGCACCGACGCTGGCCGCCGAGCTGGGCGTCGCGGCGCCGGAAGGCCTCGAGGGGCGGATCCTGCCGCTTCGCGAGATGCGCGAGGAGGCGCCGCCGCCGGCCGACGGTGCCGGCGAGGCGTCGTAGCGCCGTCGCCCCTCAAGGGCCTTCCGCGAGAGACCGATCGGGAAGGCATGAAGAACGAGGTCAGCTGCCCGATCTGCAGCGCCGACGTGCCGCTCGGTGGCGACGAGCGCAAGGGCGAAGAGATCTTCTGCTCGGTCTGCGGGGCGCCGCTCGTGCTCACGGCCAACTACGGCGACGACCACCTCGACGCCGAAGAGGACGTCTGAGCGACCCGGCCGGGACGGATCAGCCCGCGTAGCGGGGCAGCCGGTCCATCGGGTCGGGCTCGACGATCACCACGCCTACGATCTCGGTGGGGACGAACTTCATCACCGCGACTCCGCGTTCTCGGCCAGCTCGAGGAGATACGCGCCGTAGCGGTTGTTGCTCATGCGGCGGCCGATCTCGGCCAGCTCGGCTGCGCCGATCCAGCCCTGCCGGAAGGCGATCTCCTCGATGCACGAGATCTCGAGACCCTGTCGCTCCTGGATGGCCTGGATGAAGCTCGACGCCTGCTGGAGCGATTCGTGGGTGCCCGTGTCGAGCCAGGCCACGCCGCGTCCGAGCAGCTCGACGTGCAGGGCTCCCCGTTCGAGGTAGGCGACGTTCACGTCGGTGATCTCGAGCTCGCCGCGAGCCGACGGCGACAGCGACTTCGCGATCTCGACGACGTCGGCGTCGTAGAAGTAGAGGCCGGTCACCGCGTGGTGGGACTTCGGGTGCGCGGGCTTCTCCTCGATGCTCACGGCGCGTCCGCTCTCGTCGAACTCGACGACGCCGTAGCGCTCGGGATCGCGCACCCGGTAGCCGAAGATCGTGGCGCCTTCGCTGCGTTCCGCGGCGCGCTGGAGGCTCGCGCGCAGGCCCGTGCCATAGAAGATGTTGTCGCCGAGCGCGAGCGCGACCGGCTGCCCGTCCAGGAACGACTCGCCAATCAGGAACGCCTGCGCGATGCCCTCCGGCGCGGGTTGCTCGGCGTACTCGATGCGCAGCCCGATCCGCGAGCCGTCGCCCAGCACCCGCTCGAAGGCCGGGCGATCGTGGGGCGTCGAGATGACGAGGATGTCGCGAATGCCCGCCAGCATCAGCATCGACAGCGGGTAGTAGATCATCGGCTTGTCGTACACGGGCAGCAGCTGCTTGCTGACGCCGAGCGTGATGGGGTACAGGCGGGTCCCCGAGCCGCCCGCCAGGATGATCCCCTTCATTGCTTCCCGCTCCTCGCCCCGGCTTTGCTCTCGTCCCAGCTTTGCTCTCGCCCCAGCTTCGCACTCGTCCCGCGGCGCTCATCCTACGTCAGATCGCACGGCTCAGGGCAGGAAATCGGCGGTGCGGCGGAGCTTGGCGGGCAGGTACTCGTCGATGACGTAATTCAGTCCCCACATTGCCAGTGCCTGCTGCTCGGCGCGCACCCCCATCTCGATCAGTTGCTCGATGGCCTTCTGCCACGGCTTGTGGGTCTTGAAGAACGGGTCGTTCTTGAGGGCGTCGCGGGCGCGCTTGATGTCGACTTCCTGCAGCGGATGCGTGGGCAGCTCGTAGTCGATGATGTCCTGCGGTGTCACCCCGAGGTAGCGGGCCTGGGGGACCGAGAAGAACTGCGAGATGTGGGCCGCGTTGCCCGAGCCGACCTTGAGGGTGCGGTAGATGTTCGAGAAGCCGTAGGGGTCGCAGTCGACGAAGGCGTAGACCGGCAGCTTGCAGTCGTCGGACAGCTTGCGGATGAAGCGCCGCGTCGAACGCGTCGGCACGCCGGCCAGCGAGACCAGGATGCAGTTCGCCGTTTGCCAGAACTTGTGGCTCTGCAGCCGCTGGAATACGCCGCCGGTCTCGACGGCCAGAATGAACTTCGCCTTCGTCTCGAACGAGAGCTGCTCGACGCTGGAGGGGATCGAGTAGGCGCCCGAGCCGAAGCGCGTGCAGTCGATGCGCTCGACGCGGCCGGTGTCGAGGTCGGGGTCGAGCACGGTCAGCCGGCCGGCCACCGCACCGCCGTGCTCGTCGGGCACGAAGCGCAGCTGCTCGCGGGAGACGCCCCGCACGCTGAACAGCGCCTCGATGTCGTCCATCACGGTGTCCGACTCGCTCTGGTCGTCGAACTTGGCGGCCTCCCAGTTCTTGCTCTGGTAGTAGGCGTCCCGCTTCGTCGCGAAGTCGCTGGCCTCGATCAGATCCTTCGAGAGGCCCATCAGCCGCAGCGTCTGCGCGAAGCTGCGCACGGTGTTGACCGTGAGGGTTCGCGTCTTGCGCTGTCGGCCGATCTCGAAGTAGCCCTTTTTCGTCGAGTAGGAGACGTTGCCGAGGGAGCGCACGGGAAACGTCAGGTCGGGCTTGCGCTTCTTGAGGATCTCGCCGCGCACCTCCTTCGCGGTGTCGACGATCAGGCGCACGGTCGTCGAGTCCTTGCCCTTCGGCTTGCGCCCGCCGCGCTTCGGAGCGGCCGCCTTCTTCTTGGCGGCGCGCTTCTTCGTTGCGCGCTTCTTCGCGCCGCGCGCTGCCTTCTTGCGGGCGCCGCCCTTGCGCGCCGCGGCCTTGCGCTTCGCGGGCGCGGCGGCCCGCCGCTTCTTCTTTGCTGCTGCCTTCTTGCGTGCCGCCACGGCGTTGCCTCTCTGCGCGATCCGGTCGTCCGCCCCGCGCTTCAGAGCTTGCGGGTGCGCTCGAGCACGTCGGTGAGTCCGTTCACGAGTCGCGATGTGTCGCGCTCGCCGAGGTCGAGGATGTGCTGGATGCCGATCGCGACCTGAGGGATGTACTGCTCGATGTAGGCCGCCTTCTTGGCGGCGTCGGCCTCGCGTTGCCGCCGCCTCACGAAGTTGCCCATGCGCCGGCCGCACTCCTGCAGGGCGAAGCGGAACTCCTTGATGATCTCGGGGTAGTGGGCGACGGCGTCCTTGCTCTCGGAGGTGAACGGCACCCAGACGCTCGCGATGTGGACCATCACCAGCATCGGCCCGATCGGCAGCGCGCCGCGCGGATGCTGCAGCCCGTAGGACTTCCAGTTGGTGGTGGAGACCGCGCGGGTGATCGCGCAGGCGCCCTGCTGGTACTGCAGCGGCACGCGGTTCGCGTAGCGGTAGACGGTGGCGCTGTCTTCGGCCCCCATGCTGCCCCCGTAGGCGATGCCCACCTCCGCCAGGAACGGGTTGCCGCGGTAGACCGTCGGCCGCCGCGTCACGGCCGTGTAGAAATCGGCGTCGACCTCGGCCTTCATGGCCTTGACGATCAGCTCCTCGCCGATCGGCGCGATGCAGTCCGTCGGCGGGCTCATGATCTTCGTCTTCTGGATCGCTTTGTAGATGGCGTCAGCCTCTTCGCGCTTGATCTCGCCGGGCCGACGCTTGGGCGAGACGCCCGCCTTCTCGCAGATCTCGGCGGCGACCCGCGGCGACACGCGGGAGAAGTCGGTCTTCAGGCAGGCGGCGAGCTGGCGCGAGCCGGTGTCGCGGAACATCTGCATCAGCACGCCGAGCTCGACCCCGTAGGGGTGCGGCTTGATCTCGTCGGTCTGCGGCGGAAGCGTCTTCGTGACGCGCGGAAAGTCGTGTTCCTCGCCGTGCTCCTCGGCGACCGGCGGCACGTAGGTGATGCGGGCGTGCGGGTTGGCGAGCGAGATCTGCCGGATGTAGTTGTCGACCGAGTGCTGACCGCCGCGGTAGTTGCCCTCGAGCTCGATCTCGACGCGCGTGCCGTGGTCCTTCTTCCACTTGACGACGTCGTCCTTGCGGACGTGCGGGCGGTTCTTCTGCGTGTCGATCACGAGCTCGAAGTGGTGGGCGTCGCGGCGCTTGCCGGTGCGGGTGAGGATGACGACCGGCTTGCCGGTGGTGAGCAGGCCGTACATGCCCGCCGCGCTGATGCCGATGCCCTGCTGGCCCCGGCTCTGGCGCAGCCGGTGGAACTTCGAGCCGTAGAGCAGCCGCCCGAAGATCTTCGGCACCTGGGCGCGCAGGATGCCCGGGCCGTTGTCCTCGATGGCGATGCGGTAGCGGGCGTCGCTCACCGCGGTGATCTCGACGCGGATGTCGGGGAGGACGCCCGCCTCCTCGCAGGCGTCGAGGGCGTTGTCGACGCCTTCCTTGACGGTGGTGAGCAGCGCCTTCGAGGGGTTGTCGAAGCCGAGCAGGTGGCGGTTCTTGGCGAAGAACTCGGAGACCGAGATGTCCCGCTGCCTGGCCGCCATCTCCTCGGCGGCGTCGCCCGCGACGGGCTGCTTCGGGGTGGCGGCGCGCTTGCGGGCCGCGCTGGCCTTCGCGGCGGAGCGCTTGCGGGCGGTCGCCCCGGCGCCGCGCCGGCCCGCCGCCTTGGCGCTGGCCCTGGTGGTGGCTTTGGCCCCGGCCTTCGCCCCGGCCTTCGTCTTCGCCTTCGCCTTTGCCTTTGCCTTGGCCCGGCCCCGTGCGCGCTTCTTCGCCGCGCGCTTGCCCGACGCCTTGCTGGCGCGTCCGCGCGACTTTGCGCTGCCCCGTTTCGCGGTGGCCACCGTCCTCGCCCCCCAGCGATTCCGACGCGATCATAGATCACGTTCGGGCGGGACGCGGCCGTGTGGATCGGGCCCGGCTCCTAGCCGGCGAGGAAGCGCTCGATCGGCTCGTCGCGGAAGTTGCCGCAGAGCTTGACCCGACCGGTGGCGAGCAGGTGCACGACCGTGACGACGACCTCGCGCTCGTCGTCGGTGACGTCGCTGATGGCCTCGACGAGCTCGAGCAGCGTGTACTGCCCGCTCACGCTGTGCCCGCGGATGGGCTCTTCGGGCACCCTCGCGGCGGGCGCCGGTGACGCCGCTCGGGCGTCGTCGGTCCGCCTCGTGCGGACCTGGTGGACTACCTGGTTGTGCTGGATCGGTACGGTGGTCGCCGGTGCGCTCATGGCTCGTCTTCCCCTGCTCGTGCGCCTGCCGGCAGCCCTGGGTCGGTCAGCCGGGCACGCGCGCTCTGCGCGCGTAGCCATTGCAGTTGCATCAGGCGTGCCAGTCTTTGCAGGGCCGGCCTCGGATCTGGAAACACTCGTGATTCCGGAGGTTTGCTGCGCGCCGCCGCAAGCGGCGCGAACCCGCGGGCACGTACGGGGTGACGATTCTCGGTCGCGGGGTGTCGAAATACGTACGGTCACCCCGGCCCGGGCTCACCAGGCCGGCCCCCGCGGACGCTCGGAGCGGTAGGCGAGCGCCTCGGCGATCGCGTCGGCGCCGACCCGCTCGCCGCCCTCGAGATCCTCGATGGTGCGCGCCACCCGCAGCACGCGCCGGGCCGCACGCGCCGAGAGCGCCAGCCGGTCCACCGCGTGCCCGAGCAGCGCCCGGGCCCCGGTGTCGGCGCGCACGTGGTCGTCGAGGTGTCGGTCGGCGATGCGTGCGCTGCACGGAGCGCCGCGCGCGCGCTGCCGGTCGCGCACGTCGCGCACGCGCTCGGCCAGGGCGGCGCTCGTCTCGCCGTCGACCTCGCCCGCGATCTCGGCCCAGGGCTGCGCGGGCACGCTCACGTGGAGATCGATGCGATCGAGCAGCGGCCCCGAGATGCGTCGCCGATAGCGCTCGACGGTCTGCTCGTCGCAGCGGCAGTCCTGCCGATCGCTGCCGTACCAGCCGCACGGACACGGGTTGGCGGCACAGACCAGCATGAAGTCTGCCGGAAAGCGACAGGCGTGGCCGGCTCTCGACAGCACGATGTCGCGTTCCTCGACCACCTGACGCAGCGACTCGCGGACGCGCCGTTCGAACTCGGGCAGCTCGTCGAGGAAGAGCACGCCGGTATGTGCGAGCGACACCTCGCCGGGTCGCAGCGGCTGTCCGCCGCCGAACACGCCCGCTGCGCTCGCGCTGTGGTGCGGGGCGCGGAAGGGACGCGTCCGCACGGCGCCGCCCTGCTCGGGCAGCAGGCCCGCCGCACCGTGGACCCGGGTGGCCTCGAGCATTTCGGCCTCGTCGAGGGGCGGCAGCAGGCCGGGCAGGCGCCGGGCCAGCATCGTCTTGCCGGCCCCGGGAGGCCCGATCAGCAGCAGTCCGTGGCCGCCGGCGGCCGCGATGAGCAGGCCGCGTTTGGCGATCGCCTGGCCCCGCACCTCGCTCAGGCACGCGCCCTCCAAAGCGATGGCCGCGCGTGGCAGGGGCACGGCCCGCTGCAGTGGCTCGCCGCCGCGCAGATGCTCGATCACCGCGCAGAGGCTCTCCGCGGCGAGCACCTCGATGTCGGGGGCGAGGGCCGCCTGTTCGGCGCACGCCGCCGGCGCCACGAGGCGCTTGCAGCCTGCGTGGCGGGCGGCGAGCGCCATCGCGAGCATGCCGCGGACCGGACGCAGGCGGCCGTCGAGGGCGAGTTCGCCGACGAACGCGGTGCCGTCGGCCGCCTCGGGCGCGATCGCGTCGCTCGCGAGCAACACCCCCGCCGCGATCGCGAGATCGAGCGCCGCGCCCGACTTGCGCAGCGACGCGGGCGCGAGATTGACGGTGACGCGGCTCTGGGGGAACCGCTCGTTCGAGGCCGAGATGGCCGCCCGCACGCGCGCCGCGCTCTCGCGAACCGACGCCTCGGCGAGTCCGACGATGTCGATGCGCGGCAGCTGCGAGCTGATGCGAACTTCGACTTCGACGGGGTGTCCGTCTACGCCGAGCAGCGCGGCGCTCATCACGCGTGACACGGGTCCTGGCTCCGCGGGACCGCAGATGTCGGGCGTGGGATCGAGGGGGTGGGAGGCGGTCGCTCGGGGAGGCGGTTCCGGAAGTTGGGAGGACAGGGTTCTCAGGGCGGAACCCTGCCCTCCAACTTCTGAAAAGCCCCGCGAGGAGCGGGCCTATCGAACATAAAGTGGATTGTTTCCGTTCGATGTGGCGAAGAATCGCAAATAAAAATTGAATTGGTGCGAAATCAAAGGCCTATCGCCGATATTTGCGCACGTGGGCGTTGGCTGTTCGGGGGCGTTAGCCTTCACCGCCGGGGTGGGCGAGCGAGATGGGTGGGTCCGTTTGGCGCCGGATGACGCATAGCGGCCGTCCGGCGGTGTTGCTGGTGGCTCGTGTTCTGGCGTGTGCTCTGATGGCATTGGCCTGTCGAGGGGGGCCGGACGCCGTCGAGCCCGCCTGGTTGCCCGGCATCGACATCGCCCCCGACGTTTCGACGCGTGGCTTCAGCGGTTCGACCGCCCTCGAGGACGCGCGCCGACTCGCGCGCCTCGAGCACGGCGCGGACGACGATGCCCGACGCCTTCGCGCGTGGCTCGCCGACGAGCTTCACCGGATGGGCGCGGACACCGGTCGCCGCGCCCGCGCCGCTGACACTTCCGGCGCCGTAGATCGACAGGCAGCGGACGAGGTCTCCGGCGAGGCAGGCGACGAAGCCGCGTCGGGCGTGCTCGTTGGTGTGCTGCCCGGCCGCTCGACCGACGTGATCCTGCTCGGGGCGAGCTACGGACCGGGTCCGCGGCACACGGCGGCCGACGACCCGGCCGCGATCACTGCCGCATCGGGGGGCGCGGTGCTGCTCGAACTGGGGCGAGCGCTGGCGGCCCGGCCCCGTCCCTACACGGTGTGGCTCGCGTTCGTTCCCCGGGTCGAGGAGGCGCCCGCCGGCGACGACTCGAGCCCTTCCGGCCCGCCCCCGACCGTCGAGGCCTTGTGGCTCGATCGCGTGCGGCTGGCGGTGTTCTTCGAGTCGCTCGCGCTTCCCGATCTTCGGGTGGTGCGCGATCTGCGATCGCATCGCGTGCATCGCGAGTCGTTCTGGAGCAGCGCTCGCGCCCTCGGCCTCGAGGCGGTGTTCGTTCCCGACTCGCCGTTCGGTTCGCCGGCCGCGGCGCATCGCCTGCTACTCGCGCACGACTTCCGCGCCGTCGTCGCGCTGGTGGGCGAGGGCGGGGCGCCCGAGGCGGGACGCGGCGGCGAGGCGTTCGCGGCCGCGACGGCGACCCGGCTCGACGAGTTCGGCGCAGTGGTGCTCGATGCGCTCGAAGGCATCGCGAACCGCTTGAGCCGCATCGACTCCTTCGCGAGCGCGCCGCCGCCGTAGAGCCCCGTAGAGAGAGCGAGAGAAATCGAGAGAGCGGCGAGCCGGCCGCGAGCGCGCCGGCGGACGCGCTGGAGGGGCGTCGAAGCGCTCGACTATGCTCGGCGCTCGGCCGCAGCACCCGAAACACCCGCCTCGGGGTGTCCGTCCGATGGCGCCTGCTTGCGAGGAGATTGGCTTGCCGGAGCGATCGCCCCAGACAGTCCGCCGCGCAGCCGGCGCGCTCGCGTGTGCGGGATGGCTCGCCCTGGCCCCCTGGCCCGGCGGTTCGCGGCCCGCGCAGGCCGCCACCGACGGCGCCGCGCCGGTGCAGATCACCATCTCGTCTCCGGGCGACGGCGAGGTGGTGCGCAACAAGGTCACGATGGCGCCGGTGCGCGGCCGGGCGCGCTCGGGCAGCGGGGCGCCGACCGACTTCGACGTGATGCTGGCGATCGACGTCTCGCACTCGACCCGGTACCCGAGCGGCATCGATGTCGACCGCGACGGCGAGGTCGCCATCAATCCCGAGCAGGAGCTGGTGCCGCCCGGCACCTATCCCGACGGCACGGTCTGCAGCGATGCGGACGACACCATCCTGGCCGCCGAGATCCTGGCGGCGCGGCATCTGCTCGAGGTGCTCGATGCGGAGCAGACGCGGGTCGGCGTGCTCGTCTTCTCGGGCGCGGTCGACCCCGCCACCGGCGAGCGGGTCAGCGCCGAGCAGCGGGACGCGCTCTTGAAGATCCCGCTCACCCACGACTTCGAGGCCGTGTCGTCGGTGCTCGACGAGATCCTCGAGGAGGGATCCTACGGCGCGACCAACTTCGCGGCGGCGATCCAGCTCGGTGTCGTCGAGCTGGCGGGGCTGACGCGGTCGTACAGCGAGCCGCGGCCCGGTGCGCGCAAGGTCGTGCTGTTGCTGACCGACGGTGTGCCGACCTTTCCGTTCGGCAAGGCGACCTCGCCCGATCCCGAGGACACCGAGGCGGCGATCAGCGCCTCGCGGCTCGCCCACCGCGCGGGCATCACGATCAACACCTTCGCGCTCGGCCAGCAGGCCCTGATGTCGCCGCTGGCATTGTCCGAGATCTCGCGCATCACGCTCGGCACGTTCACGCCGGTCCGCAATCCGGGCGACATCGTCGGCTTCCTCTCCGGCGTCTCGTTCGCGAACGTCGACGACGTGATCGTCACCAACCTCACGACCGGCGAGATCTCCTACGACGTCCAGCTCGCACCCGACGGCAGCTTCTCGGCGTTCGTTCCGGTGCGCGAGGGCCTCAATCGCGTGGAGGTCGCCGCGCTCGCGTCGGACGGGGGCGAGCAGCGCGTGCAGCTCGACCTCGATTTCGAGAAGTCGGGGATGACGCCACGTGAGCTGGCGGTGGAGCTCGAGCGCATCAAGAAGCGCAACCAGGCGCTGATGCGGCTCATCGAGCAGAGGCGCATCGAGGCGTTCCGCGAGCGGCAGCGCAGGCGCGTGGAGGTCGAGGCGGAGGAGCGTTGAGGGCGGCCGCGGCCGGCGCCCGGGGCTACATCGGCGTCCCGTCGGGATCGCGGATCTGGCGTCGCTTCAGCTTGCCGCCCACGTAGAACGACACCACGTCGATCTCGCCGTCGCCGTTCAGGTCTTCCTCGCGCCGCAGCAGCACCGAGGCGCCGCCTCGGGTCTCGAAGACCTCGATGGTGTCGGCGAACCCGAGGCCCCGCCGGTCGCGTTCGACGCGCGCGACGCGCTCGAGGCCGGCGTCGCTCACGTAGCTCGTCCAGAGGTCCATGCGGCCGTCCCGGTCCACGTCTTCTTCGGCGCGCACGCGAAGACGCTCTTCGTAGACGATCACCAGGTCGACGAGGCCGTCGTTGTCGGCGTCGTGGCGCTCCTCGACCAGCGAGTCGCCGCGGTAGCGGTAGAAGACGTCGCGCACGCCGTCGTCGTCGCGGTCGAGCTCGCGCAACGCGACACGGCCGTCGCGATAGCTCTCGAAGGCGTCCGGGTTGCCGTCGTCGTTGCCGTCGAGGGCGCGGCTACTGGGCTGGCCGGAACGGAAGCGCGTCCAGGCGTCGAGCACGCCGTCGTAGTTGCGGTCCTCCTCCTGACGGACCAGCTCGCCGGAGCGGCGGTCGACGATGCGGATCAGCTCGGGGCGTCCGTCACCGTCGGCATCGAGGACGAGGCGCGTCACGCGGAGGTCCTCGCGGTTGCCCCAGGTCCCGGCGCGGATCACCTCGTCGCTGCGGTCGAAGATCTCGTCGGGCAGGGGGCGAAGGGTCGGACTCGGCGCGGCGACGCGTGGGTCGGCGACGCCGGGGTCGAGCGGGGCGGGCGCCGGGACGAGGCCGCGCGCATCGCCGCCCCCGTCGACCGCGTCGAGCAGATCCACCTGGTGGGCCTGCTGGTCGGCGATCGCCTGCTCGAGCGGCGCCCGCTCGGCGCGCTCCGCCTCGCGGAGGCGGGCCTCCTCGGCGCTCCGCTCGGCCTCGCGGCTCGCCCGCAAGGCGGCCTCCCGTGCCTCGCGCTGGGCCCGCGTCTCGCGATCGAGCCGCGCGGCCTCCTCGAGCTGGCGCAGCAGCCCGGCGTCCATCCCTGCGGGATCGGCGGTCTCGGGCTCGGCGCCCGCGACGCCGGGCGCTACCACCAGCAGTGCCAGCGCAGCGGCGCGCCACCGCGAGGCGCCACTCGTCGTCGTCCTGCGGTCCACTTCTCCGGCTACGCCTCGCTCGGCTCTCTCGAGCTCGTTTCCGATCGGCCGCGAGCCCGTGCGTGCCGCGGGCCGACCACCGACGAGGGTTCCACAGCCGGTCGGCCCGGAAAAGCGGCTGGACGACGCAGCGCAGCACGCGTATCGCGATACTGCGTACAGCTGCCGCACAGCGCCGAGCCGGCGGGGAGGGTCGGGAAGCCCGGGTAAGTGGCGAGTGTTTCGCCGGATTCACTTTGGAGGACGGCTGGTATAGATTGATGTCGTGGCAAGAGGCGCCCTGATGGGCCGCTCGTAGTCGTCCCTGCTGACGCACTGCGGCGAAACCCAGGGGCCGATCGACCCGGCCGGGGGGGCAACAGCGACCTCGGCGGGTCGAGCGCTACACAGCATCCCGTGGGGGGGTGGCGCCGGCGGTCCGATCACCGGCGCACGGGGAGGTCGGTCGTGGGACTCACGCTCATTCGCAAGAGCATCGGGCAGCCGCCCAAGCGCAACCCCAAGGTGGCGCTGGTTCTCGCCGGTGGCGCCGTGTCGGGAGGCGCCTTCAAGGTGGGCGGCCTGAAGGCGCTGAACGACTACCTGGTCGGCCGCGACGTGACCGAGCTCGACACCTACGTGGGGTTGTCGGCGGGCGCGATGCTCGCGGTGCCGCTCGCCGGTGGCATCGGTCCCGACGAGATGATCCGCGTGCTCGAGGGTACGAGCGATCGCTTCGAGCAGCTGCGGCCCCTGGACTTCTACAACCCGAACTGGCGCGAGTTCGTGAGCCGCCCGGCCATGTTCGGTTACGACCTCGCCTCGTACCTGCCGGGCATCACGGTCGAGTTCCTGCGCGGCCTGCCGGGCCTGCCGGACGCGGTCGGCGACCACGCGCGGCGCCTCACCCGGGAGCCGAGCTGGGCGCACGTCGAGAATCTCGTGATGGCGCTCATCGACCACACGTCGCCGAGCCGCGAGCAGCCCGGCCTGACCAACCACTTCCCCTCCGGCTTCTTCGACAACAGCTCGCTCGAGCGCTGGATGAGGCGCGGTCTCGAGCGCAGCGGCCTGCCCAACGACTTCCGGGCCTTTCAGCGCAAGCGCAACGTGCGGCTGTACCTGTCGGCCTGTGATCTCGACACGGCCGAGCGCGTGATCTTCGGCGCCGACGAGAACAGTGCGGTGACGATCGCGCAGAGCATCCAGGCGTCGACCGCGCTGCCTATCTTCTACCGGCCCGCGCGTCTGAACGGCATCGACTACGTGGACGGCGGCGTGCGCAACACCGCGAACATCGACGTCGCGATCGAGAAGGGCGCCGACTTGATCATCTGTTACAACCCGTTCCGCCCTTTCCTGAACCGCACCGACGACGAGAACTTCGACCCCCAGTACTTCGCGGACGGTCGCTACCTGTCCGACCGCGGCCTCAAACTCGTGCTCAACCAGGTCTTCCGCACGCTGCTCCATTCGCGCCTGAAGCTGGGTCTGCAGCGCTACCTCGCCGACGACCGCTTCCGCGGCGACATCGTGCTGATCGAGCCGCGCGAGCACGACCGCCAGTTCTTCGATGTGAATCCGATCGCGTTCTGGAAGCGGGCGGAGGCCGTGCAGCACGGATTCGAGTCGGTGCACGACACCATCGAGCGCAACTTCGACCAGCTCAGCGAGGTGTTCGGCCAGTACGGCCTCGAGATGAGCCGGGACAACGCCGCCGAGCGCGCCGAGGCGATTCGCGACGAACGCGGCTGGGAGGTCGATCCGGACCTCGAGGGCGGCGAGGCGAGCCGCCCGCTGCGACTGGTCGGCGCCTGAGGCCGAATCGGGTCGCAGCCGTTGCCAACTGGTTACAGTGGCGTTATATTTTGCCGTCAACACCAGTGGGGGCAGTGTGCCCCGAGGTGTATCCGGCGCCCGCTGGCCGCGGAGCGTCGGTTTCGTGGGCCGCCCGGGCCCCGCGAGAATGGCTGCCGTCGCGCTGCCGCTCGCCACTTCGCCAGCCAGCCGAGCAGGCGTTTGCGAGCGGATCGTCCAGCGGCGGTGCGACGACGCGCGACGAAGCCGGGAACGCGCGAAACCCGAAACGCGAGACGCGCAAAACGCAAGGCGCGTAAGACGCGAAAGACGAGAGGCACCTTCGACCCCGTCGATGTGCACCCTGATCGCCATCCATCGCAAGGTCCCCGGACGTTGGCTCGTCGTTGCGGCGAACCGCGACGAGTACCTGGACCGGCCCGCCGAGGGGCCCGCTCTCCGGCGTGGACCGGGTGGCGCAGTGGTCGCTCCGCTCGACGCCCAGGCCGGCGGCACCTGGCTCGGCCTCAATGCGCACGGCGTCTTCGTGGCGCTCACGAATCTGCGCACCGGTGAGCCGAACCCCACCTTGAAGTCGCGTGGGGCCGTCGTGATGGATGCGCTCGCGTTCGGCTCGGCCGACGCCACGGCGGGCGCCCTGGCCCGGCTGCCGCGCGACACCTACAACTCCTTCAACTGTTTCGTGGCCGACCCCGCCGCCGCCTACCTGATCACCTATCGCGACCGCCCCGAGGTCCACTCGCTTGCGCCGGGCGTCCACGTCGTGGGCAACGCCGACGCGGCCGCGGCGATCCGCAACGGATCCGCCTCCACTGCTCCCGCGGCCGGCGGCGACGCAGGGGCGGCGGATGTTCTTGGGGCGGACTCGCTTAGAGCGGATGTGCTCCAGGCAGACGTGCGCCAGGCAAAGGTCGATCGCGTGCACGACCGCGCCCGCACTACCGCCGAGTTGCCTCCCGAAGAGGTGCTGTCCTCCCTCGCCGACGTCTGCCGCGAGCACGGCACCGGCCAGACGCCTCTCGACGACACCTGCGTCCACATGGCGGACACCTACGGGACGCGCAGCTCGATCCTGCTCGAGATTGCGCACGCGCCCGAGAACAGCCGCCTGCTGTACGCGGAGGGCGCACCGTGCAGCGCTCCGTACGACGATTTTTCATCTCTGCTGACCGAGCTGAGGCAGTCGCCAGGCTACGGATCGGCGGAGGCACCCACGAGGACGACCAGTTGAGAAGAATCGGCAGCAACATCCGGAAGAAGAACTCCGAAGAGCGGTCGCACCGGCTGACCCAGAACATCATCGAGTACTCGACGAGCGAGGCGCCGAAGAACGACTACCCGCGGCGCATCGTCTCCCCGCCTCGCCCGAGCGGCTGTTGCACGGACAAGAACCGCATCAGCGTCGGCAGCGTGCGCGAGGTCGAGGGCTTCAAGTTCTGTTACAGGGTCTGCCAGGAGTGCGGTCACGCGGTGAAGTACTTCTTCCCCGCCATCGAGTCGACGAGCGAGGCCGTCCGCAAGTACCGCGACAGCCAGCGGTACCTGCTCCAGTAGGCCTCGCGCCACCATCGGCCGGAGAGCCGGTGGGCGAAGCGACCCATTCGCGCCAGGGCGGTCCCTCACGGGCCGCCCTGGTTGCGTTTCGGGGCACGGCGGCGGCACGCTACGACGGGGCGCAGCGAGGATCGGGGGGCGGGTCGTGACGGTCGCAGGCGGGGCGATCAGGACGGCGGCGGACGCCGGCGCCTGGCTCGAGGGTCTGATCAACCACGAGCGCGCGCCGGGCTTCCGCTACGCGCGGCTCGACCTCGAGGCGATCGTCGCGCTGCTCGAGCGGCTCGGTCACCCCGAGCGCGACCTCTCGGTGGTTCACGTCGCCGGCTCGAAGGGCAAGGGATCGGTGTGTCTGCTCGCGGAGTCGATCCTGGGCGCCGCCGGCGAGCGCGTGGGCACGTTCACGTCGCCTCATCTCGAGCGCTGGACCGAGCGCTTTCGCATCGCGGGGCGCGAGGTGGCCGATGCAGACCTGGCCGCCGCCGCGGAGATCGTGCGCCCCCACGTCGAGGCGTTGCGGCGCGACGAGGAGGTGGCGTCGCCCACGTTCTTCGACGCCACCACCGCCATCGCACTGGTGCTGTTCGCGCGGGCGGGCGTGGATCGGGCCCTGATCGAGGTGGGGCTGGGCGGCCGCCTCGACTCGACGAACGCCATCGTGCCGGCGGTGACGGTGGTGACCCACATCGAGCTCGAGCACACCGACAAGCTCGGCGACACCCTCGCCGCGATCGCGGCCGAGAAGGCCGGCATCATCAAGCCGGGCGCGCCCTGCGTGATCGGTGCGCTCGCGCCCGAGGCGGAGCAGGTCGTGAGGGAGACCGCAGGCCGGGTCGGGTCGGCCGTCAGCGCGCTCGGGTCCGACTTCGACATCGAGTACGCCACCGCCCCTGCCGAGACCCCGGCGCTTCCTCCCGCGACGGGGCGACACTTCGCGTACCGCGAGTCCGGCTTCGAGCTAGACGATCTCGTGCTGCCCCTGCTCGGTCGCCACCAGCCGCTCAACGCGGCTCTCGCCATCGCGGCGGTTCGGCGGCTGGGCGCCCACGACGCTCAGGCGCTTGCGGCGGCCGTCGAACGCGGGCTTCGGGAGGCGGTCCTTCCCGGCCGGCTCGAGGTGCTCGGCGTGCGTCCGACCATCATCGTCGACTCGGCGCACACCTCGGCATCGGCTCGCTCGCTCGCCGAAGTGCTCGCTGCGATCGGCGCCGCACGCCGTCACCTGGTCGTCTCGATCTCGAGCGACAAGCCGCCCGACGCAATCCTCTCGGCCCTCGCACCCGTCAGCGACGAGGTCTGGCTGACCCGCGCCGACCCGATTCGCTCGTGCCAGCTCGATTTCCTCGAGGCGCGCGCCGCCGAGTGCATGCCCCGCGCCCGGCGCCACTGCATCGAAGACCCGCGAGACGCCACGCGCGCGGCCGCCGCCGCGCTCGGCGCCGACGACCTGCTCTGCTGCACGGGCTCGGTCTACCTCGCGGGCGCGGCCCGCGGCGTGCTCGTCGAGCGCCTCGCCGGCACACGGCCATCGTTTACGGACTGAGCGCGCGGACTCGCTGCGCCCGTCAGGGCGCCGTGTCGCGCATCGCCCGGATCGCGCCCTCGTGGCTGAACGCGGTCCGCTGCGGGGCTCGGCCGGGCTGATTCGCGGTCAGCCGCTTCGCGGATCGCCGCAGCATGCGGGTCGCGCGGCGGATGCGCCGCAGCGTGAACTCGAGGTTCGACGGCCTTGCGCGATCGAGCCAGAGCCCGCGCAGCCGCCGCCCCAGGGCGGCCTGCTCGTCGGCCAGGGTCGACAGGCGCTTCGCCAGCCGGCGGCGGCCCGGCGCGTCGAGTCGTTGCTCGCCGCGGCGCCACGCCAGCACCTCGCGCCCGGCCTCGGCCTTGCGCACCGCGAACGCCGACGCGTCGCAGGCGTAGAGCATTTCGCGAAGCGCCCGGTGTTCGCGCGGGGTCTGCCGGGTCGCGCGCTCGATGCGCGGCCGCAGGCGCTCGAGTCGTCCCCGGCAGGCCCGCAGCCGGGCAGGGCGTGTCGCGTCGACGAAGTAGCCGCGCTCGACGTCTTCGAAGAACAGGTACTGCAGCGCGGAGCCGTTGAACATCGTGAAGCCGGGGTCGTGGATCGCGCCCAGGGCGCGAACCAGCCGCGCGATCCCCCCGCTCGCGTCCCCGAAGAGCACCCGCGAGAAGGCGCGGTCGAAGCGTGTGCGGTCGGCCGGCCCCGACCAGGCCTCCTGGGCCCCCCACGCGTAGGCGAAGAGCGAGTTGCCCTGCAGGTTGTAGTGACCGAAGTCGCCCCAGTCGGTGTTCAACAGGCCCAGTGCGCCGTGGCGCCGGCCCGCCTCGGCCCAGGCCGAGATGTTCTGCGCCGAGTTGTCGATGCGCGGAAAGAGCGCGTTCCAGGTGGACGTGCCCGGGCACACCATGAACTCGAGGTCGTGCTTCGCGAAGACCGAGACCCGGTCGTAGTCGAAGCTGGCCTCGTACCACCAGTCGAGCAGCACGAGGTCGCGGTGGAGATCCTCGACGCGCTCGGGGTGGGCGTGGACGACGTCCGCCCAGATCATCGTACGCTTGCCGTTGCGCGCGGCGAGTTCGCGGATGCGGCGGACGTGTTCGAGATACAGGCCGCCGGGGCCGAGCCGCTCGCTCCGCTCGGCCGAGCGCCCGCGTCCGAGGTCCCACGGCTCGTCGCAGTTGGCATTGAAGAGGGGCGAGCGGAAGTTCGGCAGATACTCGTCGTAGAGGTCGGCGAGCAGGGGGTAGGTGCCGTCGGCGGTGGGCGCGATCGTCCAGCCCATGTCGGTCTCGGCGAGGTCGCGATACGCGGGCAGCGAGAGCACGTGCTCCATGTGGCCGAGCGACTGCAGGCACGGGACGAGTTCGACGGCGTGCTCGGCCGCGGTGCGGTCGAGGCGCCGCATCGTGTCGGCGTCGAGCGAGCCCGCTTCGCGGCCGATCTCGGGGTGGCGCCGAAAGCGGAACGTGTGCTCGGTGTACAGCATCAGCACGTTCAGGCGGAGCACCGCGCAGAGCTCGATCAGCTCGACGAGGCTCTGCTCGGTGGGCACCTTCCCGCGCGAGACGTCGAGCATGATGCCCCTTCGCGCGAGCGCGGGCGCGTCGTCGATGCGGCAGGCGGGCAGCCGGCCGCGCGAGTCGACGAGCTGCAGCAGGGTCTCCACGCCGTGGCGCAAGCCGGGAGCGCCCCCCCCGGTGATGCACACGCCCGGTTCGGCGACGTCGAGACGGTAGGCCTGCTCGCGCACGTCCGGCCGCGAGACCACGCCGACGGCGGGGTCGATCACCAGCGCGACGTGCGGTCCGAGTGCGTCGCTGCGCCGGTGGCCCTCGATCGAAAGCGTCGCGCCGCAGATCGCCGCCAGGCCGTCGCGCAGGCGGCGGGCCGTGGCGTCGGCGGCGCCGTCACCCTCCGGTGGCAGCACGATCGGCATCCCGGCCGCGAGCCGGAACGCGCCGCGTCGCCGGGTGGTGGACAGGGGCTCGGGCAGCAGCGGCGGCAGGTCGGTGGGTCGGGGCTTCGCCCGGGCGGCACACATCAGCCGGATGATACGCGGCGTTGGTTGCCTTCCGGCGAGCCCTGGAGCCGAAAGCGCCCGGACCTGCACCTCGCACCGGAGTGCGAAGGGAGGGGTAGCAGGTCCGGGCGCCAGACCCCTGAGCGATGCGGACCCGCTCCTCGATGTGATTCCCGCGTCGCCGCAGGGCGTACACAAAGCAAGGCGTGTGCCGGACCCCGCACCGTAAAACCACGCGCAGCTCAGCGGCAACTACGCGCAACCACTGCCTGAAGAGGCGGAAGGCCTCGTGAGGCGAACACGCAGCGCGATTTTCGCGCGTCGCAGATCGAGGCAGTCAGTGACGCAAATTGCGGCCACGGCGGCCTTCGACCGTCAGGTTCGTGCGCAGCGCTCCGCCAGGGTGTGGACGTGCCCGGGTCCGGTTCCGCAGCAGCCTCCGACGTAGCTCGCGCCCGCCGCCACCCACTCGCTCGCGTGCTCGGCGAAGTCGGCCGGGCGGGTGTCCTCGCTGCGGCGAAAGCCGCGTTCGTCCTCGGGCTCGCCGAGATTCGCGTAGACGCCGAATGGCGCCCCGCAGTCGGCCAGCACCTCGAGACAGGCGGACACGTTCGACGGCGGCAGGCAGTTCACCCCGATCGCCAACGGCTCGAGTGCGGCGATCCGGGCGCAGGCCTCGGCGAGGGGCTCGCCCGAGAGCAGCTGCGCGCCGTTCCAGCACACGAAGCTCACGACCACCTCCAGCCCGGCCTCGCGGGCGGCCACGGCGGCTGCGTGGGCCTCCCGAAGCGTGTTCATGGTCTCCACCATCGCGAAGTCGACGCCGGACCCGGCCACGCAGTTGGCATGGCGAGCGTGCTCGTCGCGGAGCGCGGCGTCGTCGGGCACGAGGTCGGGCCGGTAGCAGTCCTCGAGGGGTGGCGCCGAGCCCGCCACCCACACACGTCGATCGGCGCTGCGGGCGGCGCCACGCGCCAGCTCGACGGCCAGCGCCGTGAGCTCGGCGTCGCGCTGGGTGAGTTGGCCGCCCCGGCCGGCGCGGGCCAGCGTCCGGCGCTGGGTGCGGAAGGTGTTCGCGATCAGCACCTCGGCGCCGGCCCGTACGTAGTCGGCGTGGATCGACGACACCACCTCGGGCGCGTCGAGCAGCGCATGGGTCGACCAGAGCGGCAGGCCCGTCGGCACGCCGCGCCGCTCGAGCTCGGTGCCCGTCGCGCCGTCGAGCACGACGACCGGTCCCGACTCGAGTCGTCGACGAAGCGCCTGGCCTGCGTCCGGCCCCTCCAATCCGCCTCCCCGGTGGCGCGCGGCGCCGCTATACCTCTGCCGATGGCGACGCCCCTCGCGCGCACGGTACCGGAACGGCGCGCCCCCCGCGTCGAGCCGCGATCGGTCGTGTTGCGGCTCGGCGAGCACGAGTCGTCCACCACCCTCGAGGTCTCCGACGACCTCTGCGAGGGGTCGAGGCGGCTCTCCGACCTAGAGGTCGTGCTCACCCGCACCGACCACGGCGCCGCGGCGACCCTCGAGGTCGCGCTCGTGAGCCACGCCGACGCGCCGGTCTTCGTCGAGTCGCTCTCGCTCGGCCTTCGCTGGTGCGGCCACGGTGCGGCGTCGCACCGCTTCCTGCGCCACGGCTGGCAATCGTGGTCGTTCACCGGCTCGCGGGATCTCGACGACGCCGGCGAGCCGCCGTTTCCGTCCGGGCCGTGGCTGCGTGGCATGCACCACTGCGTGGGCGCCCCGTCCGGCGAGTGGGACGGTTGGCACGAGTCGGCGACGTTCGCCGTGATCGGAGCAGGCGCCGGCGAGGGGCCCGCTTGTCTGGCGGGGGTGCTCGAGACGGGGCTTGCTTTCGGCGTGGTGCACCTGCGCGCCGCCGGGGCGACGCCCGGCGAGCTCGAGCGCCCGGTCGACATCGAGGTCGAGCTGCGCGTCGAGGCGCCGCTGGCACCGGGTGAGCGGCGCGCCCTCGAGGCCGTGCGCGTGGCGGTCGGACCCGACCCGAGCGAGCTGCTCGAACGCTTCGCCGCGCTCTGGGGAAGGCGCGGCCGCGCGCGCACCGGCGCGCCCTACCAGGTGGGTTGGTGCAGCTGGTACCACTTCTTCCACCGCGTCACCGAGGACGACCTGTTGCGCAACCTCGACGCCCTCGCGGGCGTGCGCGACGAGATCCCGGTGGCCGTCGTCCAGCTCGACGACGGCTACCAGCGCGCGATCGGCGACTGGCTCCACACCAACGAGCAGCTCCCCGGCGGACTCGCGCGCGTCGCCGGCGCGATCCGCGACGCGGGCTTCGCGGCGGGCATCTGGACGGCGCCGTTTGCGGCCTCGGCCGAGAGCGAGCTGCTGCGCGCCCATCCCGAATGGGCGCTGGGTGACGAGTCGGGAGACCGGGGAGACTGGCTGCGTGGCACGCTGAACCCGGAGTGGAGCGCCGACGGCTGGGTGTACGCGCTCGACGCCAGCCAGCCGGGGCTGCTCGCGCACCTCGAGGAGACGTTCCGTGCGCTCGCCGCGCTGGGGTTCACGTATCAGAAGCTCGACTTCCTCTACATGGCGGCCATGCAGGGCCGGGCGTCGGATCCGTCGCTCACCCGCGCCGCGCGGCTGCGGGCGGGTCTGTCCGCGGTGCGACGCGGCGCGGGCGACGAGGCCTTCCTGCTGGGCTGCGGCTGTCCGCTCGGCCCGGCGGTGGGCGTGGTGGACGGCATGCGGATCGGGCCCGATGTGGCGCCGACCTGGGGCGTCGACCAGCCGGTGGTGATCCCCGGCCTCGAGCCGGTGCTGCCTTCGACGGCGAGCGCGCTGCGCAGCATCGCGGCGCGGCTCTTCATGCACCGGCGCCTCTGGCTGAACGATCCCGACTGCCTGATGGCCCGGCGCCGCGAGACGGCGCTGCGGCCCGAGGAGGCGCGCAGCCTCGCCGCAGCGATCGCGGTCTCGGGCGGCATGATGGTGCTCTCCGACGATCTCGCGCTGCTCGACGCGGGCGAACGCAGCATGGTGTCGCAGGTGCTGGGCAACGGCGCCGAGATCGACCGGGCGGCGGTCGGCGCCGCGCGCCTGCTCGATCCGTTGGCGCCCGGCACGCTGCAGCGGCTCGAAGCCCGCGTCGGTGCGGACGTGTACCGGGCTGCGATCAATCTGGGGGACTCGCCCTCCGCGCAGGCTGCCGCCCCGGAGGTCGATTGGGCGGGCGACGGAGTCGCGCTCGCCGAGATCAGCGCGCCCGGCGCGGGGCAGGGCGGCGACCTGCTCGCGCCTCACGCGTCGCGCGCGACGCGTCACGCCGGGTGCCGGCCGCTCGCGGTCTTCAGCGACTTCGACGGCACGTTCTCCATCCGCGACGTCGGCAGCACGATCGCTCTCCAGCACCTTTCCGAGGAGCGCACCTCGCTGTGGGGCCGCTACGTGCAGGGCGAGATCGACGCCTGGCGGTACGCCGAGCTGCTCTTCGACGGATTCGCGTTCGGTCGCGAGCGGCTCGAGGCGTTTCTCCGGACGATCGACCTCGATCCCGGCGCCCGGAAGCTGGTCGACTGGTGCGCGGCCCGCGACGTGCCGCTGCGCATCCTCTCCGACGGCTTCGACTACAACATCGATCGGTTGCAGGACATCCACGACCTGCGCTTCGCGTTCACCGCCAACCACCTGCGCTTCGAGGGCGAGCGCTGGCGCATCTCACCGGCTGGCCGCAACCCGGCCTGCGACTGCGGGACCGGCGCCTGCAAGCGCGCCGTCATCGAGGCCTACCGGGCGAGCCGCCCCGGGCACTGCATCGTGCACATCGGCAACGGCCGCGTGTCCGACCGCTGCGGGGCCGAGGCGGCGGACCTCGCGTTCGCCAAGGACACGCTGGCCGACGATCTCGACGACCGCGGCGTCGTCTACACGCGCTTCGAGACCCTGCTCGACGTGGTCGCCGCCCTGGAGGCCGAATGGGGCGAACGGGGGAAATCGGGCGAACGGGGAAGAGGCGCGGCGTACACACCGCCCCCGGCCGGCTGCTAACGTCCTCCGCCCGGCCGGCGCCGGGTGGAGCACATCGATGAACGTGATCGTGATCGGCGCGGGTCTGGCCGGACTCGCCGCGGGCTGGCGCCTTCGGGCGGCGGGCCACGAGGTCGGCCTGCTCGAGCGCAGCGACCGCGCCGGTGGCCGGGTCGGGGCCGACGTGCACGGCTCGTTCCGGCTGCCCCGCAGCGTCGAGACGCTTCACAGCGGCGATCGTCACCTGCTCGCCTGGATTCGTACGCTCGGGCTGGCCGACGAAATGCTGCCGCTGCGCCCGCTGCAGATCGCGCAGGTGTACGCCGGCCGCTCGGCGCCGATCGATCCGCAGAGTCTCCGCGGTGTCGCGGGCATTGCCGGTGTGCGCCGGCGCGACGCGGCGCGGCTGCTGCGTTGGTCACGGCTGATGGCCCGCTACGCGCCGCTGCTCGATCCGACCGCGCCCGAGCGCGCCGCATCGCTCGACTTCCGCAGCGCAGCCGACTTTGCGCGGCTCTACTTCGGCGAGAGCATGTACGCGCGCTGGGTCGCACCCGAGGTGGGCGACGCCTTCGGGGCCGACGGCGAATCGCTCTCGCGCGTGGCCGCGCTGCTGCTGTGGCGGTCCCGCTCGACCGGCCGCACGCCCTCGGCGGTGCACGGCGTGCCCCGCCAGCCGCTGCACGAACTCGTCGAGCGGGCCGCCGAGGGGCTCGACGTGCGTTACGGGGTCGAGGCGGCGCGCGTCGAGGTGCGCGCTTCGGGCGGCTTCGAGGTGGCGTGCGAGGCGCGGGCCGGCGGGCGGGGCGAGCTCGACGCCGATGCGGTGGTGCTGGCGACGTCCGCGGCGACCGCCCAGCGCCTGGCCGGATCGATCACCACACCGCCCGAGCGCGATCACCTCGCCCGGGTACGCGTCGACCCGGAGATCGGGCTGTCGCTCGCGCTGGATGCGCCCCCCTGTGGGCTGCCGATGCGCGTCCGCGTACCGCGCGGCGAGGATCAGCCGATCGAGAGCCTGCTCGTCGAGCCGGGCGGTCCGGGAGGCCGCGCGCCACAGGGCCGGGGGCTCGCCGTGCTGCGCGCGACCGATCGCTTCGCCCGGGCCAACGCCGCGACCGCGGACGACGTGGTCGAGAAGGGCCTTCTCGCCGGCCTCGAGCGGCTGCTCCCCGAGGCGGCCGCCAGCATCGAGCACGCCGTGTTGCATCGCCGGGGTGACTCGCGACCGCGCTTCGACGTCGGCGCCTACCGATCCCTCGACCGCTTTCGGCGGGTGCAGGCCGACCGGCGGGCGCTCGGCCGCCGGCTCTACTTCGCGGGAGACCACCTGGTCGGGCCCGCTGCCGAGGACGGCATCGTGTCGGGCCTGCGCGCCGCGGCGGACCTGCTCGCGGACGCCTCCGGGGCCTGAGCGGGGGCCCGGTCACCCGTGGTGACCGGCTATCGCAGGTCGGCGAAGACCGGACAGTGGTCGGAGGCCTTGAGGTCTCCGCGCTTCTTCCTCCAGTCGCGGTCGATCGTGACGGACTCGAGGCGCTCGACCACCGGCGTCGTGGCGAGCAGGAAGTCGATGCGCAGGCCGTGGCCGCGATGAAAGGCCCCGCCGCGATAGTCCCACCACGAGAAGGCGCGCTCGTCGGGGTGCAGCCGGCGGTAGAGATCGTCGAGCCCCCACGCGTAGAGGGCCTTCATGCGATCGCGCTCGGCCTCGGTGTGGAAGATCCCGCCGGCGTGGGCCTCCTCGTCCCAGGAGTCGAGCCCCGTCGGACAGATGTTGAAGTCGCCGCAGATCACCGCGGCGTCGTCGGCGCTGCGCGCTGCCGAGAGGTGCGCGAGCAGGGCGTCGAACCAGGCGAGCTTGCGCGGGTAGTCGTCGTGCGACACCGACTTGCCGTTCGGGCAGTACACGGTCGTGAACACGAGCCCGCCGGCCACGCGAGCCGTGATCAGCCGAGCCCCGAAGTCCTCCTGGCCGGGCAGGCCGCTCTGCAGCACCTCGGCGGGCTCGCGGGTCAGGATCGCCACGCCGTTCCAGGCCTTCTGGCCGTGGCTGGCGGCGTGATAGCCGGCCGACTCGAAGACGTCGGCGGGCAGCTGCTCGTCGGTCAGCTTGAGCTCCTGCAGGCCCACTACGTCGGGCTGCCGCTCGTCGAGCCACGCGAGCACGAAGTCGAGGCGGGCGCGCAGCCCGTTGACGTTCCAGGTAGCGATGCGCATTCGCGGTGACCTCAGGCCGTGATGCCGCCGTCGACCTTGATGACGGCGCCGCTCGTGTAGCTGCTGGCTTCGCTCGCGAGATAGAGCGCGACGCCGACGATCTCGTCGGGCCGGCCTACGCGGCGCAGGGGCGCCTGCCTCTCCACGGCGGCGACCATCTCCGGCGACCAGGCCTTGCTGATGTCGGTGCCGAAGGGGCCGGGCATGATGCAGTTGACGCGGACCGCGGGTCCGAAGGCGCGGGCCATCGAGACCGTCATGTTGTTGAGGCCCGCCTTCGCGGTGCCATACGGCGCCTCGACGGGCGAGGGGTTGACGGCCGCCGTGCTGCTCACGTTGATGATCGAGCCGCCGTCGCCCGCCGCCATGCGGGCGCCCACGACCGACGAGAGCCGGAAGGGGCCCTTCAGGTTGACGGCGAGCACCTTGTCGAAGAGCTCCTCGGAGATCTGGTCGAGGCCGTCGTAGAGGGGCGACATGCCGGCGTTGTTGACGAGCACGTCGATGCGTCCGAAGCGTTCGTACAGCGTCTCCACGAGCTTGTCGCACTCGTCCCAGCGCCCGACGTGGCAGCCGATGCCGATCGCCTCGCGGCCGGTCTCCTCGCGAACCTCCTTGGCGAGGGCGTCGCAGGCTTCCTGCTTGCGGCTCGCGATCGCGACGTCCGCCCCCTGGCGCGCGAAGGCCAGCACCATCTCGCGGCCGAGCCCGCGGCTGCCGCCCGTCACGACCGCGACGCGGTCCGAGAGCGAGAAGAGATCGGTCGGGTCGGTCACGATGCCTTGCCTCCGAAACGGTCGCCGCCTTCGGCGAGCCAGAGTGATTCTTCTTCGGTCGTCTCGCGCCCGAGCAGCTCGTTGCGGTGGGGGAAGCGTCCGAAGCGCTCGATCACGTCGCGATGCCGCACCGCGTGGTCGCGGTACCCGGCGAGCTGCGTCCCGAAGGCCTCGGGGGCCCGGGCGCGCAGAGCATCGAACAGCTCGACGCAGCGCGCCTGCATGGCGGCGTCCTCGGCGTGCTCGAGCGGCAGATACAGGAAGGCGGCCTCGAGGGGGTGCAGCGCCTCGTCGGCGCCGCGCTCGATCGCGGCGAGCGCCTCCTCGAGGGCGCGCTCGTCGGCCGAGAACGCGGCCGCACTGCCGCGATGCAGATTGCGGGGCAGCTGGTCGAGGGTGATCACCAGGGCCAGCGAGCCGCGGGGCGATCGGGTCCAGGCCGAGAACTCGCCGGCCAGGGCCGGCCCCGGCCAGTCGCCGAAGCGCTGGCGCAGCTCGGCGTCGAAGGCGTCGTCGGCCTGGAACCAGCGCCTGGAGCGCTCGGCCACGGCTTCGGGTGTGGACAGGTCGTCGCCGAACCAGAACCCGAGCAGCGCCTCGAAGTCCGGCGCCTCGGCGCCCCCCGCGGCCTCGCTGCGGTAGGCGCGGGCCGCCGCGTACAGCCCTGCGCCGAAGAAGCCCCACTGCATGGCGTAGAGCAGCCCCGCCTGGTGGGGGTGGGGCACGACGCCGACCAGCAGCCACACGAAGACCAGCAGCAGCGAGGCCGACGCGACGAGCCAGCTCCTGCGATCGCTGCAGAGGCGGGCCGCCACCCCCGAGGCGAGCATCATGATGCCGAGCGCCAATGCACCTCGAACCAGGTCGCCCAGCAGCTCGGGGTCGTCAAGCGCCAACTCGGATCACCTTGACGTCGATCGTATCACAGCGAACTCGTGCGCCGGCCGCACGGCCGGTCAGCGAAGTGTCGCGATGGTCGCGCCTTCTCCGCCTTCGTCGTTGCCGCCGGCGCGGAGATCCGCCACCAGGGGCGACGCGGCGAGCTGGTCGCGCACCGCACGCCGCAAAGCGCCGGACCCGTGGCCGTGGACGACGCGCACGGTGTCCCGTCCGTCGGCGGCCGCGCGGTCGATCAGCTCGCCCAGGCGGTCGAGCGCCTCGTCTACGCGCAGACCACGCAGGTCGCACTCGCTCGTCCCGCCCGCCAGCGAGGCGTCGTCGCCGGTCGCCCGGGCCCGCTCCACACGCACGCGATCGCCGGCTCCGGCGCGCGTCTGCGCGCTGCCCGGCGCGGCCTGCCCGATCTGCTCGGCGGGCAGCACGAGCTTGGCGGCGCCCACGCGAACCGTCGCCCGCCCCCGGCGATCGGGGAGGCTCAGCAGCACGCCCTCGCGCCCGCCCGACACGCGCACGGTGTCGCCGGCTCGTGCCCGGCGCCAGTCGACGGGAGCGGCGTCCGGAGGACGGACCGGTGCCCGCGGCACGCCCGCTGCGGCCTCGTCGGCGCGGGCCCTGGCTTCGAGCTCGACGAGGCGCTCGCGGGCCGCCGCGGCCTTCTGCGAGGTGGGGCCGCCCTGCAGCTCGCGGATCACGCCGGCGACCTCCTGGTGCGCTTCCTTGAACGCGGCGTCGAGGTCGTCACGCATGCTGCGGTACAGGTCGTCGCGCCGCTCCTGCAGCCGCTCGAGCCGGGCCCGGTAGTCGTCGCGCACCGCCTCGCTCTCGGCCCGCAGCTCGGCCATCTGGCGGCGCTCGCTTTCGAGTGTCGCGCGGCTGGCGGACAGCTCGGCGAGCATGCGGTCGAGCTGGCGGTCCTCGCGACGCTGCAGCGCATCGGCGCGCTCGAGCACGTCGCTCGGCATGCCCATGCGCGAAGCCACCGCGGCAGCCGACGAGGAGCCCGGCTCGCCGACGCGCAGGCGGTAGGTCGGCGCGAGCGTCTCCGCATCGAACTCGACGCTGGCGTTCTCGAAGCGCGGATCGACGTTGGCCATCTCCTTGAGCAGCCCGTAGTGGGTCGTGGTGACGACACGAGCGCCCGCGTCCGAAAGGCGCTCGAGGATCGCCTGGGCGAGAGCCGCGCCCTCGCTCGGGTCGGTGCCGACGCCGATCTCGTCGAGCACGACGAGGGTGTGCGGTCCGGCGCGCTCGACGATGCGCGCCTGCTTGGCCATGTGGGCCGAGAAGGTCGAGAGGCTCTCGCCGATGTCCTGTCCGTCGCCGATGTCGGCGATCACGTCCTCGACGAGATCCACGCGCGCACCCGTGCCGCACGGGACGTGCAGCCCCGCGCGCACCAGCAAGGCGGCGAGGGCCGTCGCCTTGAGGGTGACCGTCTTGCCGCCGGCGTTCGGCCCGGACAGCACGAGCACCTGGAAGTCCGCGCCGAGGCGCACGTCGTTGGGCACGCACTCGTCGGGGTGGATCAGCGGGTGGCGCAGGGCGGGCAGCTCGAAGACGCCGTCCTCAGCGGTGCTCGGCGAGGTGGCGTCCATCTGCTGCGAGAGTCGCCCGCGCGCGAACGCGTGGTCGATGCGGGTGAGCGCGTCGAGTCCGGCGCGCAGGGCCGGCGCCACCCCGGCGACGGCGGCCGACAGCGCGCGCAGCACGCGCTCGGTCTCGCGCTCGACGTCGAGCTCGGCGCGCTTCAGCTGGTTGTTCAGCTCGACGGCGCCCTCGGGCTCGATGAAGAGCGTCGTGCCCGAGCGCGAGGCGTCGTGCACGATGCCGCGCACGTGGCCCTTGGCGTCGGCCTTGACGGGCAGCACGTAGCGGTCGTTGCGCACCGTGAAGTAGCGGTCGGACAGGTGACCGGTGACGTCCGTGTCCTGCAGGTAGCGCTCGAGGCGACGCTTGAGCTCGCCGCCGAGCCGGAGGCTCGCGCGGCGCGCCTCGGCGAGCGCGGGCGACGCCGCGTCGCGCAGCTCTCCGCCGGGATCGATGCAGCGAGCGATCTCGTGATCGATGCCCTCGGGCGCCTCGATGACCCACGCGGTTTCGGCGAGCGCCGGTGCGCGCTCGGAGCGGCCCGGCGCGCAGAGAAAGCGCGACACCCCGCGCAGCGTCTCCGCGCAGGCGCGTACGTCGAGCAGCTCGCCCGCATCGAGCACGGCGCCCCGCTCGGCGCGATCGAGCAGGCGGGCGACGTCGGCCGTGGCGCCGATCGGCGGCGCCTCGTCGGCGTCGAGCAGGGCTCGCGCCTCGTCGGTCTCGCGAAGCCGTGCGAGGGTTTCCGCCCGATCGGCAGGGAACACGCAGTCTGCCACCTCGGCGGACTCTTCCGACGTGGGTGTAGCGGCCTGTTCGAGAAGCTGTCGGCGCGCGCGCTCGGTCCGGCAGGCGTCGGCGAGGCGCGCCATCACCTCGGGCCACTCGAGCGCTTCGAGGGTCTGCTGGTCGACGCGGAACATCACGGACGAACTGTAGCTTCCGGCCCTCATGACTGGCGGGCGATCGGCCGAAAGCCTCTGTCGATGGCTGGCAACGGCACGGACTTCCCCACCGAGGCTCTGCTCGACGCGGCGCGCGATCTCGATCGCCGCCCGGTCGCCGACGTGCTCCGCCTGATCCACGACGAGGACGCCAACGCGCACGCCGCCGTCGGCCGCGTGCTGCCCTGCATCGCCGAGGCGGTGGAGGTGCTCGCCACCGTGATCGGTGGCGGCGGGCGCTGGTTCAACGTGGGTGCCGGCACGAGCGGGCGGCTCGGTGTGCTCGACGCCTCGGAGATGCCGCCCACCTACGGTATCCCGCCGCGCACCGTGCAGGGCCTGATCGCCGGCGGCGACCGTGCGCTGCGCCACGCGGTGGAGGGCGCCGAGGACGATCCCAAGTCGGCCGTCTTCGAGCTGCAGGAGCGCGGCCTGACCCTCGGCGACGCAGTGGTGGCCATCTCGGCGAGCGGTCGCACGCCCTTTGCGCTCGGCGGGCTCGACGCCGCCCACGAGGTGGGCGCGCGCACGATCGCGATCACCTGCGACCCCCACTCGCCGCTGGCCGAGGCCGCGGAGATCAGCATCGCTCCGGTGGTGGGTCCCGAAGTCGTCGCTGGCTCGACGCGCATGAAGGGCGGCCTGGCGCAGAAGATGGTGCTGTCGCTCCTGTCGACCGCTGTGATGGTGAGACTGGGCAAGGTGCGCGGCAATCTGATGACCCACGTCGACCCGGTGTCGAGCAAGCTCCGTGGGCGCGCCGTGCGCATCGTGATGTCGCTCGCAAACGTCGAGAAGCTCGAGGCGCGAAGGCTGCTGCGCGAGAGCGACGGCAGCGTCGAGGCGGCGCTGCGGCTGGCCGACGAGGGAATCTGAGCCCCGCGTATCCCGGAGCTAGGCGCGCAGGTGGAACGACTTCGCCCGCGTCAGCACCTCGTAGCCCAGCTTCGAGAGCGTCACGCCCCGCCCCGAGTCCTTGACGCCCGTCCAGGCGAGGGCCGGGTCGAGGTAGTCGCAGCGGTTCATGAAGACCGTGCCGGTCTCGAGGCGACCGCCGATGTCGATGGCGCGCGCTTCGTCGCCGGTCCAGATCGAGGCAGTGAGGCCGTAGCGGCTGTCGTTCATCAGGGCGACGGCCTCGTCGTCGGACGAGACGGGCATGATGCCGACCACCGGGCCAAAGCTCTCCTCCGTCATCACGCGCATTCCGTGGTGGACGTCGACGAGGATCTGCGGCGCCAGGTAGGCGGTGCCGGCCGCGTCGGCGGGAAAGCGCGACGGATCGATCAGCGCGCGGCCGCCCGCGGCGATGGCCTCGGCGGTCTGCTCGCGAACGAAGTCCGCGGCGGCGCTGCGCACCATCGGGCCGAGCGTGGTGTGCTCGTCGCGCGGGTCGCCGAGGCGGTAGTCGAGCGCGGCGCCGACGGCGGCGTCGACGAACCGATCGTAGAGATCGCGGTGGGCGTAGATGCGCTCGATCCCGCAGCACGACTGCCCCGAGTTGAAGAACGCGCCGTCGACGAGACCCGCGGCCGCCTCCTCGACGTCGGCGTCCGCTGCCACGTAGGCGGGATCCTTGCCGCCGAGCTCGAGGCCGGTGGCGATGAAGCGGTCGGCGGCGGCGCGCGAGATCGCGTGGCCGCCTTCCACCGAGCCGGTGAAGGCCACGAAGTCGACGCCATCGCGACCGACCAGGCCGAGGGTGCTCTCGTGCGAGAGGTGGAGGGCCTGCAGGGCGCCGGCGGGCAGGCCGGCCTCGTCGAACACCTCGGCGAAGCGCTCGGCGCAGAGCGGCGTCTGCGACGAGTGCTTGAGGAGCACCGCGTTGCCGGCGAGCAGGGCGGGCACCACCGCGTTCACGGCCGTCAGGTAGGGGTAGTTCCACGGCGCGACGACGAAGACCACGCCGAGGGGCTCGCGGCGGATGAACCGCGTGAAGCCCGGCTTCGGCTCGGGCGCCACCTCCGCCAGGCACCCGGCCGCGATCGACGCCATGTGGCGTGCGCGCTCCTCGAAGCCGCCGATCTCGCCGGGTGACTGCGCGATCGGCCGCCCCATCTGCAGCGTGATCTCCTCGGCGACGGCCTCGCGTCGGCTCAGCATCGCGTCGACGGCGCGCCCGACGATCGCCTCGCGCTCGCCGAGCGGCGTGGCGGCCCAGCCTCGCTGCGCGATCCGCGCGCGCTCGAGCGCGGCCGCGACCTCGCGATCGTCGAGCAGCGGGCGCTCCACGTAGACGCGCCCATCCGCGGGCGAGATGCAGCGAAGCACCCTCGCGGCGTCGCGCGTCATCGGTCGTTCGCGTCCTCTCCGGACGGCGAGGTCCGCTGGCTGACCTCCAGGCTGACGAGGCGCGCGATGAAGATTGCCACGAAGAGCTGCCCGAGCACCGCCTCGCCGCTGGCCAGGAGCCGGGCGACCGGGTGCACGGGCACCATGTCTCCGTAGCCCAGGGTCGTGAGCGTCGTGAAGCTGAAGTACAAAAGCGTCGCGTAGCCGTGCGTGTCCTGGTGGCTGTCGAGGATGTCGCGGATCGGGACACCGCCCAACGTGTACGCGTCCGTCTCGACGACTATCACGATGGCGTGGAAGAAGGTGAACGCGATGGCGATCAGCAGGTACGCGTTGATGCCGCCGAGGATCGTGTCGGTGGTGACGCGATGGTGGTGGGCCACTGTCACGAGCACGGTTACTGCGGTGAAGGCGGTTCCGAAGCCGACGACCCCGAGCCGCAGGAATTCGTCGCTGTTGCCGGGCATCACGTCGGGCCCGAGCCACGCCATTCCCGCGGTCAGCAGCACCGCGATCGAGACGATCAGCAGGTTCCGGCTGGAAGCCGACGCGTAGGCGCTCGCGCCCATGATGGCGAAGATGGCCGCGAACAGGAACGTGCGTCCCGCGCCGGTGTCGCTCACGAACGGAGAGACGCCGATGAAGAAGAGCTGCGCGATCAGCAGACCGAAGAAAGGACCTCGCTCGTGCGTCATCGACATGCCGCCGCCCATCAGAACTCCGTTCTTCCTCGCCGAAGCCCCCGCTTCATCGGAGACCAAAGTGTCGGCGGATCAGCGCCAGGTTGATCCGGTCGGGCAGCAGCCTTCGGCCGAAGGGAACGATGCGCGCCTCTGCGCCGACCGCGTAGCGGGCGCGGGGGTGCCGCGCCTCGAGGGCGCGCGTGATCGACCGGGCGACGACCTCCGGCGGCGGCGCCTCGGGGAGCGACTTGCGGATGACGTCAGCCGCACTGCGGATCCGCTCGCCGTAGGCGCTGTCGGTCGGGCTGGTGGTCCAGTCCATGGCGTCGTTGAACGGTGTGCGGATGTCGCCCGGCTCGACGAGGCTGGCGTGCACGCCGAACTCCCGGACCTCGTTCGCGAGGCTCGCCGTGAGCGCGTCGAGCGCCGCCTTGCTGGCCGAGTAGTGGGCCTGGAAGGGGATCGGAGCGCGTCCGGCGAGCGAGCCGACCACGATCACGCGCCCCGACCGCGCGGCCCGCATGCCGGGCAGCACTGCGCGCAGCACCCGCAGCACGCCGAAGAAGTTCGTCTCGAGCTGCCGGCGCGCGTCGTCGATCGTGACCTCCTCGACGGATCCGAAGATGCCGATGCCGGCGTTGCAGACGACCGCGTCGATCGCGCCGGCCTCGCCGAGCATCGTCTCGACGCCCTTGCGCACGGACTCGTCCTCGCACACGTCCATGCGCAGCCAGCGCACGCCGTCGCCCGGCTCCTCGCGCGGCCGCCGGCTCGTGCCGTACACGTGGTGGCCGCGGGCGACGAGGTGAGCCGCCGTCGCCGCGCCGATGCCCGAAGACGCGCCCGTTATGAGCACGCGCTGTGCCGCGGCTTTGCTCATCCCATGCCGATGATCATGCCGCCTTCGACGGGCAGGACGTGGCCGGTGACCACGTCCGAGCCGGTCAGGAGCGACAGGATCGCCTCGGCGACGGTGCGCGGCGTGGCGACACGGCCGATCGGCGAGCGCGCCTCCATGGCGGATTTCACGGCCTCGTAGGCGTCGCCGAGCCCCTGCTGGAGCCACTCGCCGTCGATGAAGCCCGGCGCCACAGCGTTGACGCGCACGTTCGGTCCGCAGACGCGCGCGAGCGAGACGGTGAGGTTGTTGAGTCCCGCCTTCGACGCGCAGTACGCGATCGAGCTGCCGGTGGCGATCAGCCCGGCGACGCTCGACGTCATCACGACCTCGCCGCCGCCGTCGGCCGACAGCAGGGGCAGCGCGGCGCGGGTGCACTGAAACGGACCGACGGTGTTGACGGCCAGGATGCGCATCCAGTCGTCGAAGTCGAGGCCGTCGAGGTTCTGGTGCGGGACGAACTTCGTGGTGCCCGCGTTGTTGACGAGCACGTCCAACCGCCCGAAGGCCCGCTCGGCCTCGGCCACCATCGCCCGGCAGGCATCGTCTTCGGCCACGTCGGCCTGGAAGGCCAGCGCGTCGACGCCCGCCTCGCGGGCCTGCTTGGCGGTTTCCTCGGCGCCGTCCTTCGAGCGGCTGTAGTTGACCAGCACCGAGCAGCCCGCGTCGGCGAGCATCAACGCCGTCTGCCGGCCGACGCCGGTGCCGCCGCCGGTCACGATCGCGGCCTTGCCCTTCAGATCCATGACTTGCTTCTCCCTCGGGATCGATTCGAATCAGGTCCGAGTGTCGCGCAGCGCGGCATCGATCGCCCTCACGTCGCGCAGCAGCGCGTCGAGGGCATCGGGCGTGATCTGACTCGGCCCGTCGACGGGCGCGCGGTCGGGCTCGGCGTGCACCTCGACGAAGAGCGCGTCGATCCCGATGGCAGCCGCAGCCCGGGCGAGCGGAGCGACCATCCGGCGGTCGCCTCCCGAGGCACCGTCGGCGGCGCCCGGGTGCTGGACGGCGTGGGTGGCATCGAAGCAGACCGGCGCGAACGACCGCATCTCGACCAACCCGCGCATGTCGACCACCAGGTCGCGGTGACCGAACGAGGTGCCGCGCTCGGTCACCATCGCTCCGGAGCCGCCGAAGTCCGCGATCTTCGTGACGGCGTGGGCCATGTCGGCGGGGGCGACGAACTGCCCCTTCTTCAGGTTCACGGGCAGTCCGGTTCGCGCACAGGCTTCGAGCAGGTCGGTCTGACGACAGAGCATCGCGGGCACCTGCAGGCAGTCGACCACGTCGGCGGCGCGCTTGGCCTGGTCGGGCTCGTGGACGTCGGTCAGCAGCGGGAGCCCGGTCGTCCGCTTGACGGCCGAGAGCACGCGCAGGCCCTCGTCGATGCCCGGCCCCCGAAACGCGTTCGCCCGCGTCCGATTCGCCTTGTCGAAGGACGCCTTGAAGACCGTGCCGAGGCCGTGTCGGGCGCCCAGCTCGGCCACGGTCTCCGCGCAGGCGATCGCCCGCGCCTCGTCCTCGATCACGTTGAGACCCGCGATCAGGACGAGCGGCGCGCCGTCCCCCACCTCGGCCCGGCCGATCCGCAGCGTCATGCGCGGGACGCTAGCAAGGCGCCCGCGTCCGGTGGTCGCCGCCGGCGCCCGGCCGCTAGATTCCCCTTCTGCCGCTCCTCCCCCCCTCTGCCGCCGCGCCCGCCGGCCGCCCGGGAGACCCCATGAGACGAGACATCTTCAGCGACGAGCACGACCACTTCCGCGCCGAGTTCCGCCGCTTCGCCGAGGCCGAGATCGCTCCGCACCTCGACGAGTGGAACGCGCGCGGCCTCAGCGACAAGGCGGCCTGGCGCAAGCTGGGCGAGGCCGGCTACCTCGGCGCCAACGCGCCCGAGGAGTACGGCGGCGCCGGCGCCGACTTCCTCTTCGACGCGATCGTGATCGAAGAGCTCGCCTATCTGCGGGCCCACGCGCTGCAGACCTCGCTGCACTCCGACATCTGCATGCCGTACCTCACCGCCTACGGGACCGAGGCGCAGAAGCAGAAGTACCTGACGCGCGCCATCACCGGCGAGTGTCTGCTCGCCATCGCGATGACCGAGCCCGGCACCGGTTCGGACCTCGCCAACGTGCAGACCCGGGCGATCCGGGACGGCGACGAGTACGTGATCGACGGCGCAAAGACGTTCATCTCGAATGGCCAGAACTGCGACCTCGTGATCGTGGTGGCGAAGACCGAGCCCGACGCCGAGCCGCCCCACAAGGGCATCAGCCTGCTCCTCGTCGAGGCCGGCGCACCCGGCTTCGAGCGCGGCCGCAACCTCTCGAAGCTCGGCCTGAAGGGGCAGGACACCAGCGAGCTGTTCTTCCACGACTGCCGCGTGCCCGCCGAGAGCCTGCTCGGCCAGGAGGGGCAGGGCTTCAAGATGCTGATGGAGAAGCTCCAGCAGGAGCGTCTCGTCATCGGCGTGGGCTCGATCGCCTCGGCGAGGCGGTCGCTCGACGACACCGTCGACTACGTGCGCGAGCGCAAGGCCTTCGGGCGGCCGATCGCGGGGTTCCAGAACACGCAGTTCAAGCTCGCCGAGCTGGCCAGCGAGATCGAGATCGGACAGGCCTTCGTCGACAAGCTCCTCGCCGCCCACGTGCGCGGCGAGGAGATCGTCAAGGAGGTCAGCATGGCGAAGTGGTGGGCGAGCGACCTGCAGAAGAAGGTCGCCGCCGAGTGCCTGCAGCTCTTCGGCGGCTACGGGTTCATGGACGAGTATCCGATCTCGCAGGACTACCGCGACGCCGCCGTGCAGTCCATCTACGCGGGCACCAACGAGATCATGAAGGTCATCATCGCGCGCAGGATGGGGCTCTCCTGATCGCGGACCTGGAAGCCGTGGGCCTCTAGAGCGCACCCCGGGCCGTCTCGCCTGCGACGAACACCCCCTCGCCGTCGCGGCGCAGCGAGCCGCGCTCGTCGCTCGCGAGTGCGTCGGCCTCGACCACGCGCACCGCCATGGCGTCCACCGAGATCGGCAGCGGAGAGGTGCAGATCCGGTCGCCGTCCAGGACGCCGCGCGAGACGAGCACCGTGTCGGGATTGCGCTCGAGCACTTCGACGGCTCGTAGCCTGAGCAGCCCGTCGCGGTCGACGATCGCCACGCGGGCGTGGCCGCGCAGCGCGCGGCGCGGCAGCACGGCGACGTCGTCGACGCGGCGGCCGGGGATCTCGGCCTCGACGGAGAGCCCGACGGCCAGCGGAGGCCGGTCGGGGGCGTCGCCGCGCCCGTACGGGTCCTCGACCCGCGCCACCGCGTGGATCGTGCCCGTGAGCGGGTCGGGTGCTGGCTCGGTGCGCACGATGCGCCCGCGCCACTCGTAGCCGCGGCCGGCGAGCCGCGCGCGCAGGATCAGCTCGGGCATGGCTTCGTCGCCGCCGTCGCGGGCGACGTCGTGCTGCGCGGTGGGCAGGTCCACGTACGCGGCCTCGGCGTCCGGAATCGGCAGCCGCACCTCCGCGTAGTCGGCCGGGTCGAGGCGCGCGATCGCTGCGCCCCGCCCGGCGAGCTGGCCGCGGCCGACGTATTCGTCGCGCGCCCGTCCGGGGGAGGGCGCTCGCACCACCGTGCCGCGGGTCCGGACCGAGAGCCGCACCGATTCGAGCTGCGCGCGTTGCACGTGCACGAGCGGCAGCTCTCGCTCGGGCCGCTCGGTGAGCGGCGCGCGCCGGGTGGCGATCATGCCGCCGCCGGCCACGAAGCCGACGACGAGCGTGACGATCGGAAGCACGATGCGGGGATTGCTCATGGCCATCCGCCAACCGCACGCTCCTTTCGAGCGCGAGCGCGCGTTGGACCCGCGGAATCGGCCGCCCGTCCGCCCGGCTTGAGGCGCTCCGGGCGGGATCCGGCGTGCACCGGCCGCGACGCGATCAGGCGAAGGCGCCGGGCTGCAACCGCCCGGATTCGACGAGCGCGTCGACCCGGTCGCCGATCTCCCAGAGGTCCTCGCTCTCGTCGCAGGCGGCGACGATCAGCTCGACGAGCGAGCCCGTGCCGGCCTCGTCGGCCTGTGCGAGCTCGGGTGCCTCGATCTCTACGGCGTCCATCATGTTCCCCCCGGAATCACCCGATGCAGGCTGTGTGCCGTCCGGGTGGAGGGCGGCGGGGTCGTGTTTCGAATCAGGATTTCGCTTCTATTCCGGCCGCTTCCACATTGCCCGGCCGCGCCCCGAGGGTCGTGTCGCCGTCACCGTCGCGACGGTATCCCGACACCAGCGGCGGATCCCCGACGACGGGAGCTCCGAATCGGGGCTAAGGTTCGCGCCCGCGAGGGCCATCCAATCTGCACGGAGCAACACCATGTCCGCCGCGCCCGGGTCCGTGGAGGGCCTGGCCCTCTATCACTTCGACACCTGCCCCTACTGCCTGCGCGTGCGGGCCGTGCTGGATCAGCTCGGCCTCGACCTCGAGCTGCGGAACGTGCTGCACGACGAGGGACACAGCCGGGAGCTGATCGCTGCGAACGGGCGGCCCACGGTGCCGGTCCTGCGCATCGAGGAGCCCGACGGCTCGGTGAGCTGGCTGCCCGAGTCGGCGGACATCGTCGCCTACCTGGTACAGCGATTCGGCTGACGGGGGGCGGGCCGCCGCCCGTCCCGTAGCTGCTCCTCGCGGTCTGCCTTGCGCGACGGTCGATCGATGTCACGCTTGCCGGCGTGTCGCTCGCGAAGCCGCTGCTCGCCGTCGCCTCCGTGGCCATCGCGGTCGTCGTGATGGAGCTGGCGCTCCGCACCGTCTCCCATCCTATGGACCTGCTGCGCCCCGATCTCGTGGCCCATCCGGTGCTCGGGTGGCAGGTGGCGCCCGGCAGCGGCGGACACGACGAGTGGGGGTTCCGGAACGAGCGCGTCCCCGAGCGGGTCGACGTCGTCACGATCGGCGACTCGCAGACCTGGGGCATCGCAGCCGTCGCGAGCGAGAACTGGCCCGCGTGGTACGCCCGGATCACCGGGCTCGAGGTCTACAACATGGGCGTCGGCGGCTACGGGCCCGCCCAGTACCGCTACCTGCTCGAGCACCGCGCGCTCTCGCTCTCGCCGAAACGGATCGTTGTGGGCCTCTATCTCGGCAACGACTTCTACGACTCCTACAACACCGTGTCGTACACCGACTATTGGGGCGATCTGCGACTGCCTTCCATGGAGCACGTCGAGCGCGGGCCGGACTGGGTGCATCCAGTGATCGTCATGGAATCGAAGCGGCGCGACAATCCCGTCAAGGCAGTGCGCGACTGGCTGCGAGTCAACAGCATGGTGTTCCGCTCGATCGAGGCCGGCCCGGTCGGAGAGCTGGTGAACGCCTTCGGCGACCAGCGCGCCTTCTTCAGCGGTGTCGGCTGCTCGCTCCGCACGTCCGAGCCTTTCAAGACGATCTTCCAGCCGCAGAGCCGGTTCCAGGGCATGAACCTCGACGATCCGGCGGTGACCGGCGGCATCGATCTGACGTTCACCTTCATCGAGCAGATGCACGCGATGGCGGCGAGCCGCGGCATCGAGTTCCACGTCGTGGTGATTCCCACCAAGGAGTCGATCCTGCTCCGGCCCATGGAGGGGCCGTTTTCGGAATGCGAGCAGTTCGCGAAGTCGATCATCGACGCCGAGGACGTGATTCGGGCGCGAGTGCACGCCTTCCTGGAGGAGCAGGGCATTCCGTACGTGGACGTCTCCGAGGCGATGTGGCGCCTCGCTCGCCGCGAGCGGATCTTCCTGCGCTCGGCCGACGACCACCCGAACGGCCGCGGCTACCGCGAGATCGCCGAGCAGATCGCGGCCGTGGCGGACAGCTCCGCCGCTTCCCAGTCGCCGCCCTGACTTCCACGATCGCTTGCGGTGATCGGGGGCTAGACTCCTGCGCCCCACTCCTCGATGCGCGAGGCGCGCAAGGAAGGAAGCCCCCCGATGCCCGAGTTCTGCGAGACGGCCCGCGACGGCCGCGTCCTCACCGTCACGATGAATCGACCCGAGCGCATGAACGCGCTGCACCCGGCGGCGAACGCCGAGCTGGCGGAAGTGTTCGACGGGTTCGTCGCCGACGACGAGCTGTGGGTGGCGATCATCACGGGAGCGGGCGATCGCGCTTTCTCGGCCGGCAACGACCTCAAGTTCCAGGCCGAGGAGGGCGGCTCGGCGGTCCAGCAGCCCGCCACGGGCTTCGCCGGCCTGACCTCGCGTTTCGACAACTGGAAGCCCGTGATCGCCGCCGTCAACGGCGTCGCCATGGGCGGCGGCTTCGAGATCGCGCTGGCCTGCGATCTGATCGTCGCCTCGGACAACGCGGTGTTCGCGCTGCCGGAGCCGCGCGTGGGCCTGGCAGCGCTCGCCGGCGGCGTCCACCGCCTGCCGCGGCAGATCGGGCTCAAGCGCGCGATGGGGATGTTGCTGACCGGCCGGCGGGTGAGCGCCGCAGAGGGCCTCGAACTCGGCTTCGTGAACGAGGTCGTCCCGCAGGCCGACCTGATGGCCGCGGCGCGCGGCTGGGCTGATCAGATCGTCGAGTGCGCGCCGCTCTCCGTGCGCGGCAGCAAGCAGGCCGCCATGCAGGGCCTCGAGACCGGCGGCCTCGAGGCTGCGATGGAGGGACGCTACGACCAGCTCTCGGCGATGGTGCGCAGCGACGACTTCGTCGAGGGACCGCGCGCGTTCGCCGAGAAGCGGCCGCCGAAATGGTCCGGGAAGTAGCGGCCGGCGCGCTCAGCCGGCTGCGATCGCCTGCTCGAGGGCATCGACGCCCTCGTCGACCTGCTCGGCGGTGATGATCAGCGGCGGAGCGATCCGGACGTTGCGCTCGCCGGCGGCGATCACGAGCACGCCGGCCTCGCGACAGCGATCGATCACCGGCGCCGCCGGCCCCGGCAGCTCGACGGCGCGCAGGTGTCCGAGGCCGCGGACCTCCGTGACACGCTCGGCGCCCAGCCGCTGCGCGAGCGCCGAGAGCCGCGCCCCCAGGTGCTCGCCGACCTTGCGGGCGCGCTCGAGCACGCCGCCCCGGGTCAACTCGTCGATCACCGCGCACGCGCAGGCGGCGGCCAGCGGATTGCCGCCGAACGTGGAGGCGTGGGTGCCGGGCACCAGCGCTTCGGCCACCTCGGCCCGGGTCAGCATGGCGCCGATCGGGATCCCGTTGCCGAGCGCCTTGGCGAGGGTCATCACGTCGGGCTCGACAGCGTCACGCTCGTGGGCGAAGAGCGGTCCCGTGCGCCCGACGCCGGTCTGCACCTCGTCGAAGATCAGCAGGCAGCCGTTCTCGTCGCAGAGCGAGCGCAGCGCCGCGAGGAACCCTTCCGGCGCCGGCCGGACGCCGGCCTCGCCCTGCACGGGCTCGACGATCACCGCCGCGGTGCGTTCGGAGAGCAGCGCGCGGGTCGCCTCGACGTCGCCGTAGGGGGCGTGGTGGATGCCGGGCACCATCGGCTCGAAGCCCTTCCAGTAGGCCGGTGTGCCGGTGGCGCTGACGGTGAAGAGCGTGCGCCCGTGAAAGCCGCCCTCGAACGCGACGATCTCGAAGCGGTCTTCGCCCCGCTCGCGGTGGTACCGCCGCGCCAGCTTGAGGGCGGCCTCATTGGCCTCGGCGCCGGAGTTCGAGAAGAAGACGCGATCGGCGAAGCAGTGCCGGACGAGCCGTTCGGCCAGCTCCACCTGGGGCTCCGTCGCGTAGAGGTTGGAGACGTGCCAGAGGCGGTGCGCTTGCTGCTCGAGGGCGGCCACGACCCTCGGATGACAGTGGCCCAGCACCGCGGTCGCGATGCCGCCCATCATGTCGAGGTAGCGGCGGTCGTCGGCATCGAAGAGGTGGCAGCCTTCGCCCCGCACCAGCGCGATCGGCTGCGGGCGGTAGTTCGGCGTCAGCACGTCGGCGAAGCGCGCGGCGATCTCGGCGTTGTGGGTCATCGGGTCGGCCTCCTCGCGATTCGGTCGTGAGACGTGCGCGGCGAGCCGGGGGGCGCGCAGCGCGAAGCACGGAGAGCCTATCCCACGAATCCCGCCCTGCGTGCGTGGCTGTTCGCCGGCGCGACGGGCTCCTACACTGGGTCCGCCCGGTGGCGACGCCTGCTCGAGGACGGAGAAGCCTTGCTACGACAGCTCGACGATGCGATCTGGGTGGTCGACCACCCCGACTTCACGATGCCCGGCGGCATCGCGATCGGGACCCGCACGACGCTCGTGCGGCTCTCGGACGGCGGCGTCTTCATGCACTCGCCGGGGCCGCTCTCGGTCTCGCTCGCCGAGCAGATCGAAGAGATCGGGCCCGTGCGCTTCATCGTGGCGCCGAACGCCTACCACCATCTCTTCGTCGCCGAGAACGCGAAGGCGTGGCAGAGCGCCGAGATCCACCTGGCGCCCGGTCTGGCCGCCAAGCAGCAGCTCTCGTTCACCGCCGAGCTCGGCGACGAGCCGCCGCCGGCGTGGTCGGCCGATCTCGATCAGTGCCTCGTGGCCGGCGCGCCGCGGCTGAACGAGGTCGCCTTCCTGCACCGGCCGAGCCGCACGCTGATCCTGACCGACCTCGCCTTCAACGTCGCCCGTCCCGCGTCCCTTCGCACCCGGCTGTTCTTCCGGCTGACCGGCGTCCACGGCGGCTTCTCGACCTCGCGCCTGATGCGCCTGCTCGTCCGCGACCGCGCCGCCGCCCGCAGCTCTGCCGAGCGCGTGCTGGGCTGGGAGTTCGACCGCATCATCGTCTCCCACGGCGACGTTCTCGAGGACGATGCCCAGCGGTCGCTGCAACGCGCCCTCGCCTGGCTGACCGACGCCTAGCGCCGCCCCACCACCCGCCAGGGATGCACGCTCTGCTGCTTCCCCTTCACCTGGACCGCCTCGAGCGGCTCGCCCGCGAACCGATCCTCGATGCGCTCCCAGGTGTCACGCCCGACCACGACCTCGCCAGGCCCCGCCACGAAAGACTCGAGTCGGCTGGCGATGTTGACCACGTCGCCGATCACCGTGTAGTCCTTGCGCTGGGGCGACCCGATGTCGCCCACGACCACCGGCCCCGAGTTGATGCCGATGCGCATGCGCAGATCGCGCAGGCTCTTGTGCCGCTCGTTCAGCTCGGCGAGCGATTCCTGCATGCGAAGCGCCGCCTCCACGGCGCGGGCGGCGTGGTCCGGCATGGTCAGCGGCGCGCCGAAGAACGCCATCATGCCGTCGCCGCGGAACTTGTCCAGCGTGCCCTCGAGATCGAAGACCACCGCGGTGAGCCGCTCGAAGACACGGTTGAGGATGCGGATCACCTCGGCCGAGCGCATGTTCTCGGCCATCGAGGTGAAGCCCTTCAGGTCGGCGAAGAGCACCGTCACGTCACGCTCGTCCGCCGACATGTCATGCCCGGTGGGCGACGACGCCCGCAGGATCTGCTCGACCACGGCCGGCGAGCTGTAGCGCGCGAGCCGGGCCCGCAGTTCCTGCTCGTGGCGGATGCTGTCGCGCAGCGCGGCCGTCTCGATCGCCACCGCCGACAGCATGGCGAGCGCGCTCAGCACGTGCAGGTCGGGCAGGTCGAAGGGCGCGCTGCTCGTCTGGCGATCTGTGTAGATGAAGCCCGCGGCGCGCCCGTCGCGGTACAGCGGCGCGCACATCACCGAGTGGATCTGCATCGTGATCACGCTCTCTGCGGTGCCGAAGCGCTCGTCCGTCTGGGTGTCGCTGACGATCAACGCCTGCTTCTTGTCGAGCACGTGGCGCACGATGTTGCTGCTGATGTGGATCGGCTGGTCGGGAATGCCGTCGAGGGTGCGCATCACCTTCGGCTCGGTGCGGCGGCTGGCCTCGTCGTAGAGGCAGATCACACCGCGCTCCGCCGGCAGGTTGCCGAAGACCAGCGACAGGATGCGGTCGAGGGTCTCGTCGAGGCTGTCGCAGCTGATCAGCGCCTCGGCGGCCTCGCCCACGATGCGCAGCAGCTTGGCGGCGGCTTCCCCGGCCTGGACCTCGCCGACCCGGGCGAGGCTCTGCGAAAGATCCGAGCTCTCGGCCGCCGCCCGTTCGACCGCGCCCCGGCCGGTGGCTGCCCGGTCGCCCGCCTCGGGCGCCGCCAACAGCGACGACAGCTCGGAGAGCTCGAGCACCTCGGTGTGAAGCGAGGGCTGTTCTTGCTCGGAGATCACTACGTTGGCCGGGCTCGCCACGCCGCCGAGCGGGCCGATCTCGACGTACAGGCGCGCGGTGCCGAGGTCGATCCGGTCCCCGTCCCGAAGCTGCTGGGCGTCCACCCGGAACGTGTTCACCCGGATGCCGTTCTTGCTGCCGAGATCCTCGATCCGCCAGGCGCCACCGTCACGGCTGAGGCGAGCGTGGGCGCGCGAGACGCTCTCGTGGTTGAGCACCAGGTCGCATTCGGCGGCGCGGCCGAGGGTCATGGTGCGATCTTCGATGACGAAGATGCAGTCGTCCTCGGGTCGCTCCGCCTCGTAGCGCAGCCGGCAGACGATTCGGTTCGAGTCGCGCAACGCGGGGTCTCCCTGCCGATGTTTCGGCCGGGTCGGGGCCCGAGTGTAACGAGGTGCGCCGGGCGGCCGTCAGGCCCCCGAAGCGCCGGGTCACACGCCACGCCGCAGCCTGCCGCGGTTCACATATGGGGTCTTTAACCCCCAAAATGGATGCAGGGCATACTGTCGTCGGTTTTCCGCTCGGCCGCGCAGGGGCGGGGCGCGAGCCCGTCGGAGTCGGGGGCGAGGGCCAGGGGATCCAGGGCCAGGGGACCCAGGGGAAGGGGTAGATTGACGCAGGTGACGACGACCCGACCGATGGCGCGCGGCGAGCGGTCCGCCCTTGCCGACGTGCTCGCGCGGGCGTTCCGCGACAATCCGCTGAACAGGGCCGTGATCGGCGGAAGCGCTCGCCTCCGCGTCCGCTCGAATCGCGCCGGCATGCGGGCGACGCTGGCCGCGGCGAGCGGCGGCTGCCGGGTGCTGGTGGCGGGCGACGCCGGAGGCCGGCCGGCCGGCGGACTGATCGCCATGGCGCCGGGCAGCTGGCCGCTGCCGCCGCCACCGGTCTTCGAGCAGTTGCGCGTGCTGCTCGGCCAGGGGCCGTCGACGGCGCGGCGTTGGGGGCAGGTCTTCGACGCCCTCCAGACCGTGCATCCCGCAGAGCCGCACTGCTACCTCGCACTGCTCGGTGTCGCGCCCGAAGAGCAGGGAGCCGGACGTGGCGCCGGGCTGGTGGCCGACTGGCTCGAGGAGGTGGACGCGGCATCGCTGCCCGCCTATCTGGAAACCGACCGGGCCGAGCTCGTCCACTTCTACGGCCGCTTCGGCTTCGCTCCGATCGGCTCGCAGCGGCTCTTCGGTGTCGAGGTGCGCCTGCTCTGGCGCCCCGCGGCCTGAGCGGAGCAAGACGCTTTCGCCGCGCCACGAATCGGTCACCCTATGGGGGAGGCCCCGGCGCGGGGCGGGGGGCGGTGCGGGCGATGTTCGGGCGCAGGGCAGACGGAATCGAGGTGGCGGACCTCTCCACCACCCAGCGTTTCCTGCCGTTCCTCTCACCCGGGCGCAACGCTTCGCTCGTCTACTACTCGACCGAGATCGAGATCGACACCGCGCTGCGCTTCATCGACGAGCAGAACGCGAATCGCCCCCCGGATCGCCGGATCACGCTCTTCCACCTGTATCTGCGCAGCGTCTCGATCGCCTTCCACGAGCGGCCGGGCGTCAACCGCTTCGTCTCGGGCGGTCGCGTCTATCAGCGCAATGGCGTGTGGATCACCTTCAGCGCCAAGCAGGAGCTGATCGACGGTGCGCCGGTGCTCACGGTCAAGCGCGCCTTCGAGCACGGCGAGGGCCTGCTCGAGATGGTGGACGCGCTGCGCGACGAGCTGCTCGAGCGGCGCCGCGGCAAGCAGAGCACGGCCGACAAGGAGGTGAACCTGCTGCTGCGCCTGCCCGTCCCCTTCGTGCGGGCGGGGCTCCGGATGCTCCGGCTGGCAGATCGGCTGGGGCTGCTCACTCGCGGGATGACGGAGGACGATCCGATGTTCGCTTCGATCTTCGTCGCCAACCTCGGCTCGGTGGGGCTCGACGCCGGCTACCACCACCTCTGGGAGTACGGGACGTGCTCGATCTTCGCGACCCTGGGACGCGTGCGCGAGCGGGGCGACGGCACGCGGGTCGTCGAGGTGAAGTACAGCTACGACGAGCGGGTGGCCGACGGCCTGTATGCGGCCATCACGATGGCCGGCATCAAGGAGCGGCTCGAGGATCCGACCAGGCTGCTCTGAGTACTGCGCAGCACTTGCCGATGGGTGATGCCCCTGTGGGGAATTCTGTCGGTTTCGGTGCTGATAACTCACAAATGTGTCGCGCCGAACGTCTACAATGCCGCGTGGATTCTGGTAGGCCCCGCGACGTCGACGTCGCGTCCGGTCGCCACGATCCGATCGAGTGCGCGCTTCAAACGTCTGGGAAGGGTTTCAGCGCGCTGAGGCTGAGAGGGCCGGGCCGGGTCATCACCCGGTCCGGCCCTTCTCGTTCTGCCCCGGGCTGGCAGTTTCCGGGGTGCCGGCCGGATTCCGGGGTGAAAAGTCCCCTTCGAGCCGCCCCATGGCAATCCGGGTCGTGTATGCGATCCTAGAGCGGCGAAATGGCGAGCATGGGCGACGCGAGGGCGGGGGGCCTCGTGAGTCGGCCGGACGTCCGCAAGGGCGCCCGGAGGTCCTCGTCGAATCGGGACGCATTGCGGCCCGACGACGGCCGACTCGTACGCGGACGGCGCAGCCGCGCCCGCATCCGCGAGGCTGCTCGTGCGCTCTTCGACGAGAAGGGCTTCGACAACGCCACGCTCCGCGCTATCGCGGAGCGTGCCGGGATGGGGGCGAGCTCCATCTACCGCCACGTCCGCAGCAAGGAGGAGCTGCTGATCGACGAGCTCGCCCTGCTGCAGGACGAGGCCTGGCGCCGCTTCCGCGAAGGCGACGACCGGCGCGGGCCGACGAGTGAGCGGGTCCGCGCCTTCCTCGATCATCAGCACACGCTGCTCGTGGCCGACCGCGACCTGACGATGATCGCGCTGCGCTCGACCACCAAGCCCGAGGCCAGGGTCGCGCGCCAGGTGCTGGCGCTGAACGACCGCACGGTGGGCCTGCTGCTCGAGATCCTGCAGATGGGACGGATGCGCAAGGACCTCGCCCGCGACGTCGACGTCCTCGAGGCCGCGCGGGTCATCTTCCACGTCACGCAGGGGGCGCGCGTCGCCTGGGCGAACGGGCTCGTCGACTCCGACGCCTGTCGCACGAACATCCAGACCGGCGTCGACCTGCTGTTCCGCGGCCTGTCGAGCCGGCGTGGCGCCGCCCCGTCTGCTTCGCGCAACGCGGACACGAGGCCCGTCGGCACCCGGTAGCGCGCTCAACCCTCGCCGAGCCGCGCCAGATCCCGGTCGGCCTCGACGTCGGCGCGCGTCTCCTCGAGCCAGCGCGTGTAGACGTTGCCCTCCCAGGCGCGATGCTCGCCGCGCAGGTAGGCCTGGGCGTTGCGGTGGTACTGCCAGGCGTTCAGCCGGTTGGCGCGACGGCTGTCCCGCTGCTTGACGAGCTTCGCCGGCACGCCGGCGATGATCGAGTGCTCGGGGAACTCGCTGCCCTCGGTGACGAACGCGCCGCCCGCGACGATCGATCCGGCGCCGATCACCGCGCCGTCCATGATGGTGGCGTTGATGCCGATCAGGCACTGGTCGCCGATCGTGCAGCCGTGGATGGTGACGTGGTGGGTGATCGAGCAGAGGTCGCCGACGATCGTCGGCGCGTCGAAACCGACGTGCACCATCACGAAGTCCTGGATGTTCGTGTAGCGGCCGATGCGGATCTCCTGCGTCTCGGCCCGGAGCACCGCGTTCGGCCAGATCGACGAGCCCTCGCCCACGCTGACCCGGCCGTAGAGCTGGACGCCCGGCGCGACGAACACGTCTTCGTGGATGGCTTGCACGTCAGTCTCCGTCCTGCATCCCGTGGAGCAGGTCGTGGCGATCGCTCTGCGACACCTCGTAGCCGCGATCGGCGAGCAGGGCCGGGATGCCCCTGGGTCCGATCAGATGCCCGGTGCCGACGACCACGAAGACGGCCTCGCCCCGGTGCTGCTCGGCCTCGAGCAGCACCCCGAGTTGCTCGGCCATCTCGCGATTGCGCCGATAGATGAACACCTCGTAGAAGGCCTCGACGTCCGGCTCGTCGCCGTACCCGCCGAAGAAGAGCGCGTCGAGCCCGGCCTCGTCTCCCACGCGCCAGGTGTCGACGAGCTGGGACACGTAGAGCTCGATCTCGTCGTAGCGGACCAGCGCGTCGCGCAGCGTGAATTCCTGCAGGTCTTCCGGCAGGCTGGCGAGCAGCGACAGCTGGTACTCGGCGCTCTCGAGCGCCATCACGCTGCGCTTGCCGGCCCGCTCGGCGAATCCGATGTCGACGCCGCCGCGCGGCGAGAGCCCGAGCCGCCTCGTCGCTTCGGCGACCAGCAGGTTGCTGACGAGCCAGGGCTGCATGCGGTCGGCCGCTTCGACGGGCAGGGTGGACCGGGCCAGCTCGCGCTGCAGCAGGTGCCAGGTTTCGGGTGAGACCCGGTCGCGCAGCCGCATGCCCAGGGGCAGCATGCCGTAGCGGGCGACCAGCAGCTGCATGTGCTCGCCCGAGATCTCCTCGGGCTCGGCCTCGACCCACAGTGCGCTCGACCGCTCGAAGGCCCGCTCGATGGCGGGCGGGTACGCCCAGCCGCCCGGCGGCCCGATGTGGACCGAGCTCAGCACGTACAGCGTGGCCCCGCGCTCGGACCCGACGCGCCAGAAGAGCGGCATCGTCTCGTCGGCGCGCAGCTCTCCCAGGGTGGCGAGCGCGCCGCCGCGGGTCGCGCAGCCGAGGGTGCCCGTCAGGAGCAGGGCGAGGGACAGCAGCACCGATCCCCACCGTCGACCTCGAGTCGGTGTCGCCATGATGGCGTCGTCTCCCCCCGCGGCCGGCACGCGCGGGCGCCGGCGAGACCGGCGAGTTTAACGGCGATCCGACGTGCCGCCCCCCGGTGCTACTCGTCTCGACTCCCCGAGCCACACCGTGAGCGAGCCCAAACCATGCGAGCCGCCGTCGTCGATCGTCTGATGGAGCCGAGCGCGCTCGGTGTGGGCGAGCTGCCTGCGCCGGTCGCTGGAGAAGGCCAGGTGCTGATCGACGTTCGTGCGGCCGGCTGCAACTTCTCGGACGTGCTGATGCTGCGCGGCGAGTACCAGGTGAAGCCTGCACTTCCGTTCGTTCCGGGGCGCGAGGCCGCGGGCGTGGTCGCGGCCGTGGGCGCTGGCGTGTCGAGCTTCGGCGTCGGCGATCGCGTGCTGGCGTACACGCATCTCGGCGCCTTCGCGGAGCAGGTGGTGGCCGACGCCGCGGACGTGCACGCCATGCCCGACGCCATGCCGTTCGATCACGGCGCCGCCATCCCCGTCGTCTACCCGACCTCCCACGCCGCGCTCGTCGACCGGGGCGCGCTGCAGGCGGGCGAGACTCTGCTCGTTCACGCGGCGGCCGGGGGCGTGGGCCTTGCCGCCGTGCAGATCGGCAAGGCGCTCGGGGCCCGCGTGATCGCCACGGCGGGCGGCGCCGACAAGTTGGCGGTCGCGCGCGACGCCGGGGCGGACATCGTGGTCGACTATCGCGAGGAGGACTTCGTGCCGGTCGTCCTCGAGGCCACCGACGGACGCGGCGCCGACGTCATCTACGACTCCGTCGGCGGCGACACCACCGACCGGTCGCTCGAGTGCATCGCCTGGAAGGGGCGGCTGCTCGTGGTGGGCTTCGCGGGCGGGCGTATTCCCGAGATCCGGGCCAACCGCATCATGCTGAAGAACGTGGCAGTCGTCGGGCTTCACTGGCCGGTGTACGGCGAGAAGGAGCCCGAAACCGTGCGCGCCATCTTCGACGACCTGATGCGGCTGTACATCTCGGGCGGCATCACGCCGCTCATCCACGCCGCCGTTGCGCTCGACGACGTCGGCCGCGCACTCGCCGACCTGGCCGAGCGGCGCACCGTCGGCAAGGTCGTCGTCGTTCCCTGACGCCCGGTTGCCGCCCGGAGCCGAACGTCGCGCGGCCGACCGGGTGCGAGACCCGGCCGGCCGCCTGGCGCCCTTCGCGCGAGTGGCGAAGGGCGGTTCGGGAAATTTCCTCGTCGCTCAGGTCAGGCTCACCGCCTCGTCACCGCGCTCGCCGGTGCGGATCCGCACGGCGTCCTCGACCGGCAGCACGAAGATCTTGCCGTCGCCTATCCGGCCGGTCTGGCAGGCCTCCTGCAGCGTCAGGGCGACCTTCTCCGCCAGATCGTCCGGCACCACGATCTCGAGCTTGATCTTCGGCAGGAAGTCGACCACGTACTCGGCGCCGCGGTAGAGCTCGGTGTGCCCCTTCTGGCGCCCGAAACCCTTCACTTCGCTGACCGTCAGGCCCTGGATACCGATGCCGCTCAGGGCTTCCTTCGCTTCGTCGAGCTTGAAGGGCTTGATGATGGCTTCGATCTTCTTCATGGCTTCACTCTCTTTGCTCTTTGTTCCGCCGCGCGGTGCGCGGGGTGGGAGTGTCGGGGAGGCCCGCCCGCGTGGCGGGCCTCCCCGTTCGACTCGGGCTCAGCCCTCGTTGGTGGCGAGCTGGGTGGTCGCCACCGGCGCCGGGGCGCCGCGCAGGTGGGCGTCCTCGAACGGACCCGTGCTGGCCGCGACGTCGTAGGCGTGCATGCCGTGCTCGCCGAGGTCGAGGCCCTCGAGCTCCTCCTCTTCGCTGACGCGCAGGCCCATCGTGGCCTTGATGACGCCGAAGAGCATCGCCGCGCAGGCCGCCGTGAAGACCCCGTAGGCCGCGACGCCGAGCAGCTGGATGCCGAAGCTGTGCTCGGGGTTCGTCGAGAAGATGCCGACCGCCAGCGTGCCCCAGATCCCGCAGGTGAGGTGCACCGAGGTGGCGCCGACCGGATCGTCGAGCTTGAGCTTGTCGAAGGTGATCACCGAGAACACCACCAGCCCGCCCGCGATGCCGCCGACCAGGATCGCCGCCATCGGGTTGATGACGTCTGCACCGGCCGTGATGCCGACCAGGCCGGCGAGGATGCCGTTCAGCGCCATCGAGAGGTCGGGCTTCGACGAGACGAACGAGTAGGCGATCATCGCGCCGAGCCCGCCCGCGGCCGCTGCCAGGCACGTGGTGACCAGCACGAACGAGGTCAGCGCCGGGTCGGCGGACAGCACCGAGCCGCCGTTGAACCCGAACCAGCCGAGCCACAGCAGGAACACGCCGATCGTCGCGGACGGCATGCTGCTGCCCGGAATCGGCGTCATGCGGCCGTCCTTGGCGTACTTGCCCATGCGCGGGCCGAGGAAGAGGATGCCCATCAGCGCCCCCCAGCCGCCCACCGAGTGGACCAGGGTCGAGCCCGCGAAGTCGTAGAAACCGAGGCCGTCGAGCCAGCCGCCGCCCCACTTCCACGAGCCGGCGATGGTGTAGACGATCGCCACGAAGATCGCCGAGAAGACCATGAACGAGGTCAGCTTGATGCGCTCGGCGACGGCGCCCGAGACGATCGTGGCAGCGGTGGCGGCGAACATCGCCTGGAAGAGGAAGTCGGTCCAGTACGTGTAGCCGCCGTCCGCGTAGGCGGGTGTGCTAGCGGCGGCGTCGAAGCCGGCGCCGAGGCCGAAGCCCGCAAAGCCGATGATGCCGGTGCTGCCCTCCGCGAAGCCCGGGTACATCAGGTTGAAGCCGCAGAGGTAGTAGGTGAGGATGCCGGCGCAGATGATGAACGTGTTCTTGAAGAGGATGTTGACCGAGTTCTTGGCGCGCGTGAGGCCGGTCTCGACCATCGCGAAGCCGAGGTGCATGATGAAGACCAGGGCGGCCGCGAGCATCATCCATACGTTGTTGGCCGTGAAGAGGCCGGGGCTCACGCCGTCCTCAGCGAAGGCGACGCCCGGCAGTGCGAGCGCCGCGAGCAGGGCCGGGGTGGCGAGCTTCCGAATCATTGATCGTCTCCAGGGTCCGGGGGTCATGATGGGTGCGCGTCGTGCGCCTCGTCCCGGTGCCGCGCATCCCCGCGATTGCGCGAGCGCCGGGTCATGAATCTCCGGACGCCGGCAGGCTTCGCCGGGGTCCGTTGGATGGGCATTAAGCAACGGCCGTGCCAAGGGCCGATACCCGTCTGAGTGCGCGCTCGCGCCCGAGTGTGCATGGGCCGGAACAGGCCCAGGGCCACGGGGAACCGATCTGGGCGGTTCGCTGCACGAGCCGTGGGCAGGGGTGATGCGGGCGAGGGCAGCGCCGAGCGTCGCCGGGGCGGGTCGTCCCCACCGGACCCGCCCGGGCTCCCGGTGCCGGGCCGCCCCGGCGGGGCTGCTAGGCTGGCCCTCCTCATCCGATCCGCGCAGCGGTCGGGCGCGGACGCGGGTGCGTCCCCGGTCTCCGCTCGCCCCCTTTTGTAGGAGAGCGCTTTCGATGGTCGAGATGCCTCTGCCGGCCGTCGCCGTGGCGGCCGTGCCCAAGAAGCGGCGGGCCGCCCTCGAGCTGGCGAAGGAGGTGGAGCGCCGGGGGTTCGGCGGCATCTACTGTGCGAGCGTCGGTGACAACCTGGGGCTGTGCCTCGCGCTCGCGCTCGAGACCGAGCGCATCCCCTTCGGCACGGCGATCGCCAACCTCTACACCCGCACACCGTTCGACTATGCGGCCGCCACGGCGCTGATCCACGAGCTGTCGGGCGGGCGCTTCCGCTTCGGCGTGGGCGTGAGCCACACCCCGATGCTCGAGCGCATGGGCGTCACCGCCGGCAAGCCCCTCGGCGACATGCGCCGCTTCATCGAGACCTGGCGCGGCACGCCCCGCACCGGCGAGCAGCCGCCGATCGTGGTCGCCGCGCTACGCAAGAAGATGGTCGCGCTCGGTGGCGAGGCGGGGGACGGCATCGTGTGGGCGAACGGCGCGCGCTCCCACATGCCCGATTCCCTCGCCGCACTGCCCGCCGCGGCGGCCTCGCGCGACGACTTCTTCGTCGGCTGCATGATCCCCACGGTGATCTCGGACGACGTCGCCGCTGCCGCCGCGGTGAACCGGCGCACGCTCTCCTTCTACGTGACGCTGCCCAACTACCGCAACTACTGGAAGGAGGCGGGGTACGTCGAGGAGATGGAGGCCATCGAAAAGGCGCTTTCCGCCGGCGAGCGCGATCGCCTGCCCGCGCTGATGAGCGACGCCTGGCTCTCGGACTGCACGCTGTACGGCCCGGCCGAGGCGGTTCGCGAGGGCCTGGCAGCCTGGTACGAGGCGGGCATCCGGACGCCGATCATCGTGCCCTCGTCGGCGGAGGGCAATCAGATGAAGGCCTTCGAGGAGTTGTTCGCGTTGTTCGACGCGGCCTGACGAGGCGGTGCGCCCGCTCACGTGGCGCGCAGAGATCACGACGCGAACCCGCACGCACGGAGTAGAGAAAGATGTCGGAAGCCGCTCGGTCGCTCGCAGAGATCCTCGATGAGCTTCACGCCGCCCTCGAGGAGGCGCCGGAGGTCGGTGAAGAGGGCCGCGAGGCGCTGCGCCGCGCCGCGGCGGACATCCGCGAGGCGCTCGAGCAGCCCGGTGAGGGCGACGCGGGATCGTTGGGCGAGCAGCTGTCGGCGGCGCTCGAGCGGTTCGAGGTCGCGCATCCGCAGCTGACGAGCCTGGTCGGGAAGATCGCGGATGCGCTGAGCGACCTGGGGATCTGAGGGCCGGCTCGTTCCCCGTCTCCGTCTTCCTCTCCCTCCCCCTTCAGAGCAGCTTGCCCATCAGAGCAGCCTGCCCATCAGAGCAGCTTGCGCATCAGAGCAGCTTGCGCTGAATCAACGCCTCCGCGATCTGCACGGCGTTGGTGGCCGCGCCCTTCCTGAGGTTGTCGCCCACCTGCCAGAGCCATAGGCCGGGAGCGTCGTGCTCGGCCCGCAGGCGGCCCACCTGGATCGTGTCGCGGCCGGCGACGCTCCTGGGTGTGGGCATGGCGAGGCTGGCGGGGTCGTCGATCACCTCGATGCCCGGAAAGGCCTCGAGGGCCCGGCGGGCCCGGTCCGGCTCGAGGGCCGGCTCGCTCTCGATCAGGATGCTGGCCGAGTGGCCCACGGCCACCGGCACGCGCACGCAGGTGACGCTCACGGGCAGGCTCGGGCGTGACAAGATCTTGCGCACCTCGGCGCGCAGCTTGTGCTCTTCGGTCGAGTAGGCGTCGTCGGCGAACGCCTCGCAGAGCGGGACGACGTTGTCGTGCAGTGGGGCGGCGAAGAGCGGCCGCTGCCCGCGCGCGTCGTCTCCCGAGCGCTCGCGATCGAGCACCTCGACACCGTCGCGCCCGGCCCCGGAGGCGGCCTGGAGGGTGGTGACGACCACCTTCCGAAGGGAGGCCACGCGCTCGAGCGGGGCGAGCGCCATCGCGACGCCGATGGTGGTGCAGTTCGGGCAGGCGATGATGCCGCGGTGGTCGTCGAGAGCCTCGGCGTTGATCTCGGGCACGACGAGCGGCACGGCCGCATCCATCCGCCAGGTGCTCGACTTGTCGATCACGACGGCGCCCCGTCGCACGGCCGCCGGCGCGAGTTCGCGGGACAACTCGCCGGTTGCGGCGAAGAACACCAGGTCGACTCCCTCGAAGGCGTCGGGGGCGGCGGCCAGCACGCGGTGGTCGCGGCCCTGCCAGCGGACGATCGCACCGGCGGAGCGCTCGCTGGCCAGCAGCCGCAGCTCGTCGACCGGCAGGGCGCGTTGCTCGAGCACGTCGAGCAGCACCTCGCCGACCACGCCCGTGGCGCCGACCACGGCGACCGAAAGACCGTTGGCTTCGTCTCGCGCCTCCGCGCGGCGGAGCGCATTGCTGTGATGGGACATTTCGATTCTCCTCGATTCTGATCGATGCGGCGCGGCGGGTCTCCTCGACCCCCCGAGCGGATTCGGCGCGCACCCGGCCCCGAAAAGCGAAAACGCCCTTCCGTCGGTCGGAAGGGCGCGTGATCGGTGGAGCAGGGCGGGCGGCGCGGCCTTCCGACTAGAGCGTGAGCTCCGTCGTCGTCGTCACGGTCGTGGTCGTCGTCGACATGGTCGTGACCGAGAGGCGTGCCGCGCTTCGTTCACGGCGGAGCGCAAGGCGGCCCGGCCGGCCCGAGGAGGGTCGTGCGGAGCGCCCGTGCGCGAGAGCGTGGATCGGCATCGGCGGCAGGATTCCTCTTCTGTTTTGCGCTGTCAAGCTGCAGCCCCGGCGCCCTCGCTACCCTCGGGCCACGCCTGGATCGCCACGACGGGCCGGAGGAGCACGAGCCATGGGAGATCGAACCGCCGCGAGCCCCGCCGCCAAGCTGCGCGCGCTGCTCGACGCAGACGAGCTGCTCGTGATGCCGTGCTGCTTCGACGCGCTCTCGGCCCGGCTGATCGAGCGCGCCGGCTTTCGGCTCAGCTTCATGAGCGGCTTCGCGGTTTCGGCGGCTCGACTCGGCCTGCCGGACACCGGGCTCATCTCGTACGGCGAGATGCTCGACCAGGGCCGCAACATCTGCGAGGCGGTCTCGATTCCGATCATCGGCGACGCCGACACGGGCTACGGCAACGCGGTCAACGCGAAGCGCACGGTGCGTGGCTACGCGGCGGCGGGCTTCGCGTGCGCGATGATCGAAGACCAGCTGGCGCCGAAGCGCTGTGGCCACACGCGCGGTAAGCAGGTCGTCTCGCGCGACGAGGCCTGCGCGCGCGTGCGGGCCGCTGTCGACGCGCGCGACGAAGGCGCCGACATCCTCGTGATGGCGCGCACCGACGCGCGCTTCGACCACGGCTTCGACGAGGCGCTGTGGCGCAGCCAGGCCTTCGCGGATCTCGGCGCGGACATCGTCTTCTTCGAAGCGCCGCAGAGCGAGGACGAGATGGCCCGGCTCTGCCGCGAGATTCCCGGGCCGAAGATGGCCAACATGGTGGAGGGCGGTGATACGCCCGTGCTGCCGCCCGAGCGGCTTGCCGAGCTCGGCTACGCGATCGCCGCCCATCCCCTGACGCTGCTGTCCGCGGCGACGCGCGCGATCAACGAGGCGCTCGCCGCGCTTCGGGACGGCGAGCCGGCGCCGGGCCTGCTGCCGTTCGAGACGCTGCGCGAGATCGTCGGCTTCACCGACTACGACGCCGAGCAGGCCCGCTACCGCGTCGAGTGAACGCCGCGCCCGGCCCGGGCTGCTACTCGCCGATCGCGCGCAGGCGCAGCAGCGGGTCGCCCGGGTTCTTCTCGTCGCGCAGGTCCACCTCGCCGTCGATGGCGAAGAAGCGGTCGTCGGCGTCGTCGAGCAGCACCTGGCGGACTCGCCACAGACGCGGCTCGATCTCGTCGACCACGCAAAGGTGCGCCTGTCTGGCGCGGGGGTCGTAGAGGATCGCCTCGTAGCGCTCGTAGAACGGATCGAGGGCCTGCTCGATGCGCTGGGGCGTCCAGCCCTTGCGGCTGTCCGGGTGGAGCAGCTCGGGGACGTCGCCGTAGCGCTTCGCGGCGAGCGCGCGCACGATCGGCTGGAGCTCGCTGCGAATGCGGGCGCGCAGGCCGCGCTCGTCCTGGGCCAGGTCGTACTCGCGCGGCTCCTCGGGCGTGGGCGCCGGCTCGCCGGGGCGGATCATCTCCTCCCAGGCCTGCAGCAGACTCGAGTCGACGCGGCCCACCATCGAGCGAAAGAAAGCCGTCATGTCGTGCACCTCTTCGGTCTTCTGCGAGGCGGGCACGGTGCGCACCAGCGTGTCGTGCACCTGGCCGAGATAGCGGAGCAGCAGCCCCTCGACCCGGGCGATCTCCATCCGCTTCACGTAGTCGCTCCACTCGGAGTACGTCTCGTAGATCTCGCGCGCGACGCCCTTCGGATGGATGTCGTCTCCGCCCACCCACGGATGGTGGTCGGCGAACAGGGCGAAGGTCGCGCGGATGAACTCCTCGCCCGGCTTGGGCCAGCTCACCTCATCGACCTTCTCCATGCGCTCCTCGTAGGGGACGCGCTCGGCCTTGAGCCGCGCGATCAGCTCCCCCTTGGCCTTGCGTTCCTGGGCGTAGAGGATGGGGCGCGGATCTTCGAGGATCGCTTCGGTGACGCTCAGCAGGTCGAGCGCGTAGTCGGGCGCTTCGGGGTCGAGAGCGGCCGCGGCGTCGACCAGGTAGAGGGAGAGGCTCTGGTGCAGCGAGAACTCGCGCTGCAGCTCCTGGCTGACGCGCACCCCCACGCGTCCCGTGCTTCGGTCGCGGACCAGCTCGACCACCTCGGCTTTTCGGAGCGACCGAAAGAGCGCCGCCGCCTGGCGCCGCAGCCGGCGCTTGCGCTCCGGCGTCTCGTGGCAGAGGTCGATCAGGTCGGACAGGGCGTGGTAGCCCCGGCCTGCGTCGCCGTGGCCCGCCTCGCTCTGCAGGCACGCGACGATCAGCCCGTGCGTGACCGTGAATCGCGATCGCAGCGTCTCGGGCGGGCTGTGCACGAGCCGGTCGAAGGTGTCCTTCCCCCAGCCCACGAATCCCCTGGGCGGCGTCTTCTTGCGCGGGGGCTTGCGCCGTCCGCCCGCCCCGCGCGCACGATCCTCGGCACGTTTGTTCAGGATCACGTGCTCCGGCGCCTGCACGACGACCGTGCCGCGGTCGTCGAAGCCCTTGCGTCCGGCGCGTCCGGCGATCTGCTTGAAGTCGCGCACGCGCAGGATGGAGACCTTCTCGCCGTCGAACTTGGAGAGCTTCGTGAACAGCACCGTGCGGATCGGCACGTTCACGCCCACGCCGAGGGTGTCGGTGCCGCAGATCACGGCGAGCAGGCCCTGCTGGGCGAGGCGCTCGCAGAGCAGGCGGTACTTCGGGAGCAGGCCCGCGTGGTGGAGGCCGATGCCGTGGCCGAGCAGTCGCCGCATGTCGCGGCCGAAGGGCGTGTCGAAGCGGAAGTCGCCGATCGCCTCCTGGATGGCCCGCCGCCGCGGCTTGTCGACGAGGTTCGCGCTGGTCAGCGCCTGAGCCTGCTCGGTGGCCTCGCGCTGGGTGAAGTGCACGATGTAGATCGGCGCCTCGCCGCGCAGGAGGAGATCGTCGACCGTCTCGTGGATCGGTGTCTCGACGTAGCGGAAGTCGAGCGGAACCGGTCGCTCCTCGGTGTGGATGCGCGAGACCTCGACGCCGGTGCGGGCGAAGATGCGCCGTTCGATCTCCCGCGTGTCGCCGAGCGTGGCCGACATCAGCAGGAAGCGCGTGTGCGGAAGCGTGAGCAGCGGGATCTGCCAGGCGCTGCCCCGGTCGCGGTCGCCGTAGTAGTGGAACTCGTCCATCACCACGTAGGGCGCGTCGGCACGCGCCCCCTGGGCTACCGACATGTTCGACAGCACCTCGGCGGTGCAGCAGATGATCGGTGCGCTCCAGTTCAGGCTCGCGTCGCCCGTCAGCATGCCGACGTTCTCGGCGCCGAAGTGCCCGCAGAGGTCGAAGAACTTCTCGCTCACGAGAGCCTTGATGGGCGCCGTGTAGAACGAGCGGCGCTCTTCGCACATCGCCTTCCAGTGGAGCCCGAGGGCGACCAGGCTCTTGCCCGATCCCGTCGGCGTGGAGAGGATCACGTGGCGCCCGGTCATCAGCTCGAGCAGCGCTTCTTCCTGGGCCGCGTAGGGCTCGAGGCCCTGCTCGCGCACCCAGGCGAGGAAGCGATCGAGGACGACGGCGCTGTCGTGTATGCCGCCCTCGGGAAGGAAGTCGAACAGTCGCGTTGGCGAGCCCGTGCGCGCGGCGCCGGGCTCCTCGTCGCGGTCGAACGTCATCGCGCTAGCGCGACGTGCCCGAGCCGCCGAGCAGCAGCAGCAGCAGAGCGCCCACCAGGGCGAGGGCCACCACCCAGCGGATGGCCGTGCCGGCCGCAGCCGACTCGGGTCCTGGTGACGGCGCGCGCGTCTCCTCGCCGTTCGGCGTGCCGATGGTGGCGGCGTCGCGAGGGATCTCGGCGATCTGCACGGTGATGTTGTCGGTGCCTCCGGCCTCGTTGGCGAGATCGATCAGCCGTCCGACGGCTTCGGGGGGCGGTGCCGCGCCGAGCGCCCGAGCGATCTCGTCGTCGGGCAGCATGCCGCAGAGGCCGTCGGAGCAGAGCAGGAAGCGGTCGCCCGGCCGCACGTCCACGGCGGCGATGTCGACGTTTACCTCGGGCTGCGTGCCGATCGCGCGCAGGATCTCGTTGCTCTGCGGGTGGACGCGCGCCTGCTCGGGCGTGAGCTGTCCGCGCCGGACCAGCTCGCCGACCACCGAGTGATCGCTGGTCAGCGCCTCGAGCTCGCCGTCGCGCAGGCGGTACGCGCGGCTGTCGCCGACGTGGGCCACCCAGGCGGTCGGCTCGCCGGTGAGCAGCAGGGCGACCCCGGTGGTCCCCATGCCGGCCAGCTCGAAGTCGCGTTTGGCCATCTGGAAGACTTCGCGATTGGCGCGTTCGAACGCATCGCCGAGCAGGCGCTCGGGATCGGGGTCGTCCGCGCCGAACGCCAGGCCGACCTGCTCGACGGCGACGCGGCTGGCGACCTCGCCGCCGCGGTGCCCGCCCATGCCGTCGGCCACGAACAAGAGCTGCGCCGGTCGATCCGCGTCGCGCCACTCTCCGTGGTCGTCCTGGTTGACGCTGCGGACCCGGCCGACGTGGGTGTCGCCGGCGGCGACGACCCCGGTGAGGTCGAAGCGCGTGCCCGCTTTGCGACGCGTCGCTTCGGCACCGCCCGAGCCGGGCGCTCGTCGCTCGTTCATCGGGACGATTTGCCTCCAGCGTTCCGAGTCGTCCGGGCCGGGCTCGTCCCGGCGATCCCGGCAGGTCGCGGGGCGGTCGCGCGCGCCGCCGAACGGGATGGTAGGCGCTTCGCGGCGGGCTGTGAATGGAGCGGCTCGCGCCCCGGTCGAGAGACTGCTGCGGAGTTTCGACGAGCGCTGCGAGGCGTGAGGATGCGATCAGGGCGGTCGATCCGCTCGGCTATGCTGCGGCGCGCCATGACCCGCGCCGAGAAGGCCGCCCGCATACGGGGGATCCTGCACGGCCTCTACCCGAAGCCGCCGATCCCGCTGCACCACGAAGACCCGTTCACGTTGCTGATCGCGGTGCTCCTGTCGGCGCAGTGCACCGACGAGCGCGTCAATCTGGTGACGCCCGCGCTCTTCGCCCAGGCGGGAGACGCGGCCGCCATGGCGAAGCTGCCCGTCGCCCGAATCCTCGAGCTGATCCGTACGTGCGGTCTCGCGCCCGGCAAGGCGAAGAACATCTCGGCGCTCTCGAAGCTGCTCGTCGAGCGGCACGACGGCCGCGTGCCCGACGACATCGAGGCTCTCGAAGCGCTGCCGGGCGTGGGGCACAAGACCGCGAGCGTCGTCGTCGCGCAGGCGTTCGGCCGACCGGCCTTTCCGGTCGACACGCACATCCATCGGCTGGCCGCGCGCTGGGGACTCTCGAACGGACGCAGCGTCGAGCAGACCGAGCGCGACCTGAAGGCGCTGTTCGATCCGGACGACTGGGGCTGGGTCCATCTCGCGATCATCTACTTCGGGCGCGAGCACTGTCCTGCCCGCGGCCACGACCTGCGCGCTTGTCCGATCTGCTCGTGGGCCGCGACCGAGAAGCGCAAGCGCGAGGAGGAGCGCGCCGGCGGGGGCGGGCCGCGGTCGCGCAAGGCGGTGGCGAAGAAGGCCCGCGCGAAGAAGAAGGCGCGCCGGCGGATCGGTTGACGCGGCGCTCCCGGCCGGCCGTCGTTCGCGCTTCGCGAGCGGAGACGGGCCGGGGCGGCCGGTGGCGCTTCAACCCCGCCCGAACGCCACCCACAGCTCTTCCAGCGCGCGGAAGCTCGGGATGCCCGCGTAGCGGTGACCCCGCTCACCGTGCGCGAGTGCGTCGAAGCGCTCGAGCAGCGCTGCCAGAGTCTCCTGCGCCTCCATGCGCGCGAGGTGGGCGCCCATGCAGAGGTGGCGGCCGCCGCCGAAGGCGTGGTGGTGGGTGTCCTTCCGTGTCACGTCGAAACGGTCGGGCTCGGGGTACACGGCCGGGTCGCGGTTGGCGGCGGCCAGCGAGACCGAGAGCGTGTCGCCCTTCAGGACCGGGATGCCGTCGAACTCCATGTCCTGGGAGGCGATCCGGCCCGAGTTGGTGACGGGCGAGTCGTAGCGAAGGATCTCCTCGACGGCGTTCGGCATCAGGTCCGCCCGCTCGCGCAGGATCGCCTGCTGGTCGGGGTTCTCGGCGAGGGCCTTCACGCCGTTGCCGATGAGGTCGGTCGTCGTGACGTTGCCGGCGACGAGCAGGAGATTGCACTGCTGGACGATCTCGCGGTCGCTGAGGCGGTCGCCGCCGAGCTGTGCGCGCAGCATGTCGCTCATCAGGTCGTCGCCGAGGTTGCTCCGCCGCGCCTCGATTTCGTCGCGGATGAACGCCTCGAGGGCCGCGTTGGCCTTCTCGCCGATGCGCAGCTCTTCCTCGCCGGGATTCGGGTTGAAGCCGACGGCCACGACGTCGTCCGACCACGCCTTGAACTCGGCGTGGCGGCCGGGGTCGATGCCGAGCAGCTCGGCGATCACGACGGTCGGCAGAGGCCCCGCGACCTCGGCGATCAGGTCGTGCTCGCCCTCCTCGAGCGCGCCGACGAGCCGGCGCGCGATCTCGCGCACGCGCGGGCGCCAGCGCTCGACGGCGCGCGGCGTGAAAGAACCGCTCACGAGGGCGCGCAGGCGCTTGTGCTCGGGCTCGTCCATCAGCAGCATGGACGGCTCTTCGTCGCCGTTTCTCAGGAAGCGATAGGTGAAGGTGTCCGGCCGGGCCTTGCGTGGGTCGCTCCAGAGTCGCAGGTCGTAGAGGATGGTGCGCACGTCGTCGTGGCGCGTGAAGACGAAGCGCCCCAGCACCTCGTCGTGGTGGATCGGCTCGATGGCCCGCAGGCGATGGAGGACCGGGTACGGGTCGTCGCGAAAGCGCTCGTCGAGGGCGGTCAGCTCGAGGCCGGTGGGGACGCGGTCGGCATGGCTCGAGTCGGGTGCGTTGGAGGTCTGTGTCATCGAGGCGGGCTCCCGGGCGATCTTTCGAGCGTACCGCGCTGCACCGGCCCGTGTCGCCACCTCGCCTCGCGCGCGGCAGGACGTCGCCCCGGGGCCCGGGCAGCCTGGCGGCCGGCGCCAACACGCCCCGCGAGCCGCAGCGGGCTCCTAGGCGCGCCGGATCAGCACCATCTGCCCGAGCAGCGCGTCGGGTGGATGCTCGTCGACGTCGTGGATGTCGACGCGGTGCCCGACGACCTGTACGAGCTTGAGGCCGGCGCTCGTCTGCACGAATCCCTTGGCGCGAAGCAGGTCGTCCTGCTGCAGGGCCTGCTCGAGCGCGTCGGGCGCGATCCCGGCAGGTGGGCTCCAGATCTCGGTGGAGAAGTGCTCGTGGTGGTGGTCGGGCGCCTCGGGCGCCTCCCCGTCGCGGTCGACCTGATCGGCGTCCGGCGGAAACAGCAGCGCCGACTCGACGTCTCCCTGCACCGCGGTGACGATCGGCGCCTCGGGCTCGATCTCGCGGAGCCGCTCGCGCGCTCGCTCCAGCCCGGCCTCGTCGACGAGGTCGACCTTGTTCAGCACCAGCAGGTCGGCCGACGTGACCTGGTCGGTGAACGTCCCCTCGAGGTCGCGGCCCTCGGCGACCTGCTCGGCGTTGACGACGACGATCGCCATGTCGTCGCCGATCCACTGGCGGACCGGGTCGCGCCAGAAGTTCAGCTGGGTGTCCCAGGGCAGGGCGACGCCGGAGGTTTCCACCACGATGCGATCCGGCCGGACGTTCTCGTACAGCTCCTGCAGCGTGACGATGAGGTCGTCGGAGAGCTCGCAGCAGACGCAGCCGCCCTCGAGTTCGACGTAGGCCTCGCCGCCGCCGCCGAGTAGGGCCCGGTCGACGCCCAGCGCGCCGAGCTCGTTGGAGACGAGCGCGACTCGTACGCCGAGCCGCGTCGCCTCGGCGAGCAGATGGCGGATCAGCGTGGTCTTGCCCGAGCCCAGGAAGCCCGACACCACGAGAGCCGGTACCTTCCGATTTGCCAACCCTTCGGTACGCTCGTCCACGGGCGAGATCAATAGGGCATCGCCGCCCGGCCCGCCGCACGCGAGCGACCCGTGCGGCCCGTACGGTCCGCCGAGGAGAGCCACCCCAGAGATGTCCGGATTCGACTACGACCTCTTCGTGATCGGCGCGGGCTCGGGGGGCGTTCGCGCCAGCCGCCTCTCGGCCTCCTTCGGCGCCCGGGTGGCGATCGCCGAGGAGCGCTTTCTCGGCGGCACCTGCGTGAACGTCGGCTGCATTCCGAAGAAGCTCTTCGTCTACGCGTCGGCCTTCCAGGAAGAGATGGCCGAGGCGACCGACGGCTACGGGTGGACGGTGGGCGAGGCGCACTTCGACTGGCCGACCCTGATCGCCAACAAGAACCGTGAGATCGAGCGGCTGAACGGCGTCTATGCCCGGCTGCTCGACGACGCCGACGTCGAGCGCCTCGATGGGCGGGCCACGGCCGAGGGCCCCCACACCGTCGCGATGGGCGATCGCCGCTTCACGGCGCGCCACATCCTGGTGGCGACGGGTAGCACGGCGCATCGCCCGCCCGAGATCGAGGGCGTCGAGCACGCGATCACGTCCGACGAGGCTTTCTACCTGAAGGATCTGCCGAAGCGGGTGATCGTCGTGGGCGGCGGCTACATCGCGGTCGAGTTCGCGTGCATCTTCCACGGGCTCGGCGTCGAGGTGTGCCAGCTCTATCGCGGCTCGCTCTTCCTGCGCGGATTCGACGACGACATCCGCACCCACCTCGCCGAAGAGATGCGCGAGAAGGGCATCGACCTGCGCTTCGACCACCGTGCGGTCAAGGTCGAGCCCACGCAGGACGGGGTGCGGGCGACCCTCGACGACGGGGGCCTCGTCGAGGCCGACTACCTGCTCTGCGCCACCGGGCGCAATCCGAACAGCAGGGGAATCGGCCTCGAGGAGGTGGGTGTCGAGCTCGACGAGAACGGGGCGGTCGTCGTCGACGAGTACTCGTGCTCGTCCGTGCCGAGCATCCACGCCATCGGCGACGTCACGGACCGCATCAACCTGACGCCCGTCGCGATCCACGAGGGGATCTGCCTCGCCAACACGCTGTTCAACGGTACGCCCATGATGCCGGTCCACGAGGCCGTGCCGGCGGCGGTCTTCGCGCAGCCGCCGGCGGCGACCGTGGGCCTCACCGAGAGCGAGGCGCGCGCAAAGGTCGGCCGCGTCGACGTCTACCGCTCGACGTTCCGCGCCCTCAAGCAGACGCTCACGCGCTCGGGCTCGCGCACCATGATGAAGCTCGTCGTCGAACACGCCACCGGGCGCGTGCTCGGCGTTCACATGGTGGGACACGACGCGGGCGAGATCGTGCAGGGGTTCGCGGTCGCGGTGAAGGCCGGGCTCACCAAGGATCAGCTCGACGCTACGATCGGCATCCATCCGACCGCCGCCGAAGAGCTGGTCACCATGCGGCAGCCGGTCACGAGTGGCTGAGCGCGAGTCCCGACGAACGGCATGACGCTCGCCGAGGTGGTTCGCGTGGGGCTGGACGCTCCGAAACGGGGCCCTCTTCCACGCTCGTGGGTCGCGCTCCTGCTGGGGCTCTGGCTGCCGGTCGCGATCGCGTCGGGCGCCGCCGCCGAAACCCGGACGGGAGCGAGCGCCGAAGCGCCGGGCGGGTCCTCCGATGCGGTCGCCGCCGCGCCGGACGCGCCAGATGCGCCAGAGGTGACGGGGGAGTCCGAGGAGGACGCCTACGACCCCTGGGACGGCATGGACAAGAACGGCCGCATCCCCAAGGTGCCGCTGCCGGCCGACATCGATAAGCCCGAGCGCTGGCGCTACATCCCCGAAGGCCGCATCAAGCCCGGCAACATCTTCCAGCGCTTCCTCGTCAGCAGCTTCATCGCGCCGTTCGTCTTCAACAACCAGGACGTCGGGACCGGCTTCGGCGTCGGCTTTACCGACATCGACTTCCGTCGTCAGCGCCGGCGCGAGTTCGCCGGCATCTTTCTGTCGTACACGACGAAGGGGCAGCAGCAATACGGCATCGCCTGGCGGCGCATGCTGAAGACGCGCGACCTGCCGACCGGCGGGGTCATCCAGGAGGAGCGCAGCTGGGTCTTCGCGCGCGTCTTCTACAGCAAGACGCTGACGCGGCGATTCTTCGGCTTCGGGCCCGACTCGCTCCCGTCCAACGGGAGCAGCTACCTGGACGAGTCGGTGCAGATCTCGACCGGCCTGTCGTACTCGCTGCCGAAGCCCGTCGACGACCTCGTCCTCGAGGCAAGTATCGACACCCAGGCGCACCTGCTCGGAAACGGAACCGTGCAGGGCGCCTTCGACATGGCCGCGCGCTTCCCGCTGCTGTTCGACGCCTTCGACGACTGGAACTTCGGCAGCCTGGGGGTCGAGCTGCGCTGGGACACCCGCGACAGCCAGCGCAATCCCTACCGGGGGCACGAGCTCGGCGCCCGGGTCGACGCGCTGCTCGCCCAGACCGGCGGCAACGTGGGGGCGCTCTACACCGTATTCGGCTCGAAGATCTTCGAGGTGCCCGGCCTCTTCCACGACGGTGGCGACGCCTTCGAGCAGCATCCTCCGACCGACACCCTGGCGTTCGGGTTCTTCACCCAGGCCACCAGCGGCGTCCTGCCGTTCTACGTGCTGCCGACCCTCGGCGGTCGCGACACGCTTCGCGGCTACATAGCCGGTCGCTGGCGCGATCGTTCGTCCTGGTACGCCAGCGCCGAGTACCGCTTCTGGGTGCTTCCGCGCGGCATTCCGATCACCCGGAACGTCCGCATCGAGCGCGTCGGTTTCGCGGCCTTCTACGACGTGGGCGCGGTCGCGCCCCGTTGGCAGGACATCTTCTCCTCGACGGTGTCGCAGTCGTACGGGTTCGGCGTGCGCATCGGTCTCGAGCGTGCGGCGGTCTTCCGGCTCGACGTGGGCTTCTCGCCGGAGGACATCAACTTCGTGGCGGCGTTCGGTCTGCCTTTCTGAGGCGCCGGGGCGCCGGCAGGCCTCAGGTCGCGTCCGCGGCGCGCGCCACGAAGCGGTCGTAGACCTCGCGGATGCTCTCGGTGTGGTGCCGGTAGTCGCGAAGCAGGGCGCGGCGCGCGCCGCCTTCGCGGTCGCCGGCCGCGTAGCCGACGTGGCGCGCGAGCGATTCGAGGTCGCCGCGCTCGGCGTCGAGATCGGAGATCGAGCGGTTCTCGACGATGCGCAGGCGGCCGGCGAGCTGCTGTAGGAACTCCCAGCCCTCGCGCAGCGTGTCGGCCTCGCGCGGATCGATCAGGTCGACGGCCTCGACGCGTTCGAGGTGCCCCTCGAGCCGGCCGGCCTCGAGCAGCTCGGGGTGGTCGCGGCCGGCGCGCAGCTGCAGGAGCTGCACGATCGTCTCGACGTCGAGCAGACCTCCACGCCCGGTCTTGAAGTTCCGCTTCGCGCCGGTCTCCTTCGCGAGCTCGTCCTCCATCCGCTTGCGGATGCCGTCCACCTCGCCCACGAAGTCGTCCGGCAGCGGTTGCTCGAGGATGCGCCTTCGCAGCGCCTCGAAGCGCTCGGCGAGCTCGCTGCTGCCGGCCACGGGCCGGGCCCGCAACAGCGCCTGGCGCTCCCAGACCGCGGCGCTCTGGTCGTGGTAGCGCTCGAAGGCCTGGAAGGACGTCACGAGGGTGCCCTGGTTGCCCGACGGTCGCAGCCGGGCGTCGATCTCGTAGCAGCTGCCCTCGCTCGTCGAGGTCTGCAGTGCCGAGATCAGCCGCTGGGTGAGCCGCACGAAGTAGTGCTGGGCGGTCGCCTGGGCGCTGGCGTCCTCGGGAAGCAGGTCGTAGAGGAAGATCAGGTCGAGGTCGCTCCCGTAGCCGAGTTCGCGGCTGCCGAGCTTCCCCATGCCGACCACCAGGTAGCTGCCGCGTGCAGCGGCGTCGGGGATGCCGTCGCGGCTGCTGGCGAGCTGTGCCTCGGCGAGGGCGAGGCCCGCCTCGAGGCACACCTCGGCGATCTCCGTCAGCGCCCCCTCGACCTGGGCGCGGTCGACCTTTCCGTCGAGATCGAGCAGGCCCACGTTGACGACCTGGCGATGCTGGAAGATCCGCAGCGCGTCGAGCGCGGTCTCCTCCGAGTCGTCGAGCTCGCTCCGGGTGTCGGTGAGGTCGGCCTCGAGCTCGTCGCGCGACAACAACAGCACGTTCGGGTCGGCGAAGACCGGCTCGATCAGCCGCGGATGGCTCGCGAGGTACGAAGAGAGGAAGCGCGAAGCGCTGAAGGTCGCGGTGAGGCGATCGACGAGCTCGGGGCGCTCGAGAAGCAGCTCGTAGTAGAAGCGTCGCGAGCCGACGCTCTCGAGGAAGCGATCGAGGTTGTTGAGCGCGCGCTCGGGATCCGGAACCGAATCGACGCTGCGGGCGAAGCGGCTGGCGAGATCGTCGAGCAGCGGCGCCATGCCCGGCTGCGCGGCCAGGCGGTGGGCGTGGCGATCGAAGAGCTCGCGGATCCGGTCGCGGCCGTCGTCGCCGAAGGAGGCTTCGACCAACGATCTCACCGTGCCGCGAACCGTCGCGAGCTTGGCGTCGAAGGCCTCGAGGGCGCTCTCTCCCTCGAAGCCGCTCACCAGGGCCAGCCGGCGGCGATCGTCGTCGTTTGCCGGCACCACGTGCCTCTGCTTTTCGGCCTCCATCTGGATGCGGTTCTCGACGCGGCGCAGGAAGCGATAGGCTTCGAGCAGCGCGTCGGCGTCGGCCCGGGGAATCACGCCGACGGCGGCGAGGCTGCGCAGCGCCGCCTGGGTCGACCTCTCGCGCACCTGCGGAATGCGCCCACCGTGCAGCAGCTGCAGGGCCTGGGCGACGAACTCGACGTCGCGGATGCCGCCCGGGTCGATCTTGACGTTGAAGCCGGCCTGGCCGTTGCGGTGCGCCTCCTCGACGCGCGTCTTCAGCCGACGGATGCTCTCGATGCCGCGGTAGTCGCGCGTCGAGTGGTAGATGATCGGCGCCAGCGCGCGGATCAAGCGCCAGCCCAGAGCGGTATCGCCCGCGACGGCGCGGGCCTTCATGAAGGCGGCGCGCTCCCAGGTGTCGGCCCAGGCCTCGTAGTAGGTCTCGAGGCTGTTCTGGCTGGAGACGACGGCGCCCTGCGCGCCCTCCGGTCGCAGGTCGAGGTCGACGCGGTAGAGGAATCCGTCGGCGGTCGTGTCCGCGACGAGTCGACCGAACGCCTGGGCGAGTCGCGTGAAGTAGACGGACGGCGCCGCGCGCGCACCGTCCTCTCCCTCCGGCGGCTCGGCGGCCAGGGAGGCGGGCGGCGACGCGTGCACGTAGACGAGGTCGACGTCCGACGAGTAGTTGAGCTCCTGCGAGCCCAGCTTGCCGAGTGCCAGCACCGCGAGCCCGAGCGAAGCGCGCTCGCCGTCGGTCGTGTACCAGACGGCCGGGCCGAGCTGCGCGGCCAGGGTTCGCTCGGCCTCCATCATGGCGCGCTCGAGCAGTACGTCGGCGAGATCGGACACCTCCTGCAGGGTGACGCCGGACTCGTCGAGGGGAACCCAGTTCGGGTCGGCGTCGCGGATCGTGATGCGCGCGAGTTCGCGGTACTTGTGACGGCGCAGGACGGCGGCCGCGTCGGTGTCCTCGGCGAGTGCCCGGTCGAGGGCGCGACGCGAGGCGTCCGGATCGCGAGGCCGCGTCAGGTCGTCGTCCAGCAGGTCGACGAGCCACTCGGGGTGGCGGCGCAGCTGCGCGGCGAGAAACGGCGCGACGCCGCAGACGGCCAGGAGGATCCGGCCGAGCTTCTGCGCGCGCTCCGGGTCGGCGTGCCCGGCGACCGCCTCGTAGACCCGCGCGCCGTCCGGCAGCCGCGCCTCGAGGACCCCGTCCGCGAGGCGGGTGGCCGCGTCCGGATCCGGGGCCCGGCCGAGTGCGGCACGCACGGCCGCCACCGCGGCAGGCGACCCGCTCGGTCCGTCCTTCAGGAGCCGCTCGCCGTCGGGCTCTTGCGCATCACTCATGCGCACCCGAAGTTGTGGACTCTCGTCGCTCGGGTCAAGCGCGTCCGTCGCGCGCTCGCGACCTGCACCCGTCCCGAGCACCCCACCGAGGTGCGCCGCCATCCACCGACGCCCGCTACTCGCTGCGCTCACCCGCTACGAGGCGCGCCACCCCGACGAGGGCGAGATGGTCGGACGGGTGCGCGGGCTCGTCGTCTCGCACGAAGAGTGCTTCGAGCGCACCTGCCTGCCCGGGCACGTCACCGCATCGACCTGGATCCTCTCCCACGACCGCCGCCGCTTCCTGCTCACCCGCCACCGCAAGCTGGGTCGCTGGCTGCAGCTCGGTGGTCACGCCGACGGCGACGGCGACGTGCTCCGCGTGGCGCTGCGCGAGGCCCGCGAGGAATCGGGCATGCAGTCGTTCTCGCTGATCGACCCCGAGGCCGGCTCGAGCGGGCCGGGCCGTCTGCCGCCCGTGCCGATCGACGTCGACGTGCACCGCATCCCGGCGCGGCCGGGCGAGCCCGAGCACGAGCACCACGACATACGCTTTCTGCTCGTCGCCGGGCCCGACCAGCCCCTGGTCATGAGCGAGGAGTCCTCGGACCTGGCCTGGTTTCCCTTCGAGTCGCTGGGGGACGTGGGCGCGGACGAGAGCCTCCTCCGCCTCGGCCGCAAGGCCGCGCTGTTGCGCGACGGAACAGCGTTTCCGCTGGCCCCGTGAGGGGTGCACAGAGTGGCAATCCGCTTCCCAGGCTTTCTGCCGGTGATCTGCGTCACGGTAGAAAGTCCCGATAAGTCGGATACTTGCGATCCGACCCCGGGGGTTGGGCCGGGTACGTGGCTTGCATTCTTCCTGATCGACGCCACGCGGGAAGGGTGTTTGTCGGTGAGGAGCGATGTCGGCCCGCACGAGCACGAGGCAAACCGGTAGAGGTAGAGGCCGAGAAGGGCAGGGCCCGCGAGAAGGCCGAGGCGGGAAGGGGGGCGTGCATGCCCTGTTCGGCGCCCTGCTCGCCGGCGCTCTGCTCGCCGCGCCGGCCGCGCTGGCGCTGGGTCCCGAGGAGGGGGGTCCCCCGGCTCCACCCGGATTCGGCGATCTGCGGCCCGGCGCGCCGGCTGAGAGCCGCTACCTCCCGGCGCTGCCATCCGCGCCGGAGTCGGCGGTGGCCGTCGATCTGACGCGCACGGCCACGCTCGCCGATCAGCGCGTCTGGGGTGGATTCAGCGACCGCCGCATCAAGGCCATCCACTACGCGGCCGCGTTTCGTGTGAACCAGAGCGAGATGCAGCTCAACTTCGACGCCCCGGGCGCGGGCCGCGCGATCGTGAGCCTCGAGCTCGAGTTCTAGCCTCGCTCTCCCGGAGTTTCGCCGCCAAAGCTGCCCCGGGGCGACGGCCCTGCGCTCGCTCCCTCGCCTATGCTTGCCGACCGGCCCGCGCCCCGCGGGCTCTCGAGGAGGCATCGCGATGGCCGAGGACGTGCTGCTGGTGGAGAAGAAGGGGGGGATCGCCACCGTCACCCTCAATCGACCCGAGGCGATGAACGCGCTCTCGCGTCGGCTCCGCGCCGAGATCGCCCGCGCCTTCGACGCGCTGCGCGACGACGACGAGATCGGCGCGGTGATCCTCACCGGTGCCGGCGAGCGCGCCTTCAGCGCGGGCCTCGACCTGAAGGAGCTCGGCGGCGAGACCGACACCCCGCCCGACGTCGACGAGGCGGTGACCGCCGCGAACCCGGCGCGCGCCATGGACGCCTTCGACCGCCCGATCATCGGCGCCATCAACGGCGTCGCGGTCACCGGCGGCTTCGAGCTGGCGCTGGCCTGCGACGTGCTGATCGGCTCGACGAACGCCCGCTTCGCGGACACCCACGCGCGCGTGGGCATCATGCCCGGGTGGGGGCTCAGCCAGCGGCTCTCTCGCGTCATCGGGATCTACCGCGCGAAGGAGCTCTCGCTGACGGGCAACTTCCTCTCGGCCGAGCAGGCCGCGGCATGGGGGCTGCTGAACCGCGTGGTCGCGCCCGCCGAGCTGATGGACGTCTGCCGCGGCCTCGCGCGCGACATGCTCTCGTGCCAGCCGGGCATGGTGGCCGCCTACAAGAGCGTGATCGACCGCGGCTTCGCGGCCACCTTCGGCGACGGCATGAAGCTCGAGCGCGAGGCCAACCGCGAGCTGTCCTCGCAGATCGACCCGGCGAAGATCGCCGTCGCCCGGCGCCAGGTGACGGCCAGGGGGCGCGAGCAGAAGGGCTGAACGGTGGATCGAGGATTGTGCCTGGCATGATTTCTGCTTGATCTCGGTTC
>CAZETS010000015.1:0-80880 GCA_964515335.1 uncultured Spirochaetaceae bacterium | reverse complement strand
GGAGCTCTCGCCCTGGCTCGAGCGGTGCTACTGGGGACGGATCCCGACGAGGCGGTTGCCGCAGATCCGGATCCACGAGGCACGGTTCGCCGCCTAAGCGCGGAAAACCACCGCAAACCGACAACTTCGAGTTGTCTTGGGCCCAATCTTCGAGCCACTTCTCACGGATTGCTAGGGTTTTCGGCTGCGCGGTCGGGAACGCGCCGTCTCGAGCTTCGGGGAGCGAAATGTACGAAGAACTGCGTACGGTCTGGGATCAGCTGACGGCGCCGGGTGCGCCCTTCGAGATCAACGAGGTCGAAGTGCGGGGCATCCGCGTCAAGGCCTTCGCGAATGCGGCGCCGTCGCTGCGGGAGTTCTGGCTGCAGTCGTCCGGCCACGGCGACAAGGACTACCTCGTCTACGGGGCGGAGCGATGGACCTACACGGACGCCCATCGCGAGGTCGCGTCCGTGGCGGCCTGGTTGTCCGCGAACGGGGTGTCGCCGGGCGACCGCGTCGCGATCGCGATGCGCAACTACCCGGAGTGGCTGCTCGCCTACTGGGCGACGGTGTCGATGGGCGCCACCGTGGTCGGCTTGAACGCCTGGTGGACGGGTCCCGAGATGGTCTACGGCCTGCGGGACTCGGAGCCGAAGGTGCTGATCCTCGACCGCGAGCGCCTCGACACGCTGACCCCGCATCGCACGGAGATCGGCGACTTCCGGCTCGTCGGTGTGCGGATCGAGGGCGACCGGCCGGAGGGCCTGGTCGACTGGGCGGAGCTGCGCGGCCACGAGCCGGCGCTGCCCGACGTGACGGTCGATCCCGACTCGGATGCCTGCATCTTCTACACGTCGGGAACGACCGGCCGCCCGAAGGGCGCCCAGCTCACGCACCGCGGTTGTACGAACAACGACATGGCCGTGGCGTTCGGTGCGCTGTCGATGGCCTCGGCCGCCGGGATGGCGGGCAGGGGCGGCGGCGAGCAGGGGGCGGAGCCGCCGGCGCGCCCGCCGCTGGCGGCGCTGGTCACGACGCCGCTCTTCCACGTGACCGCCAACAATTGCGTGGCCCACGCCGCCACGATGGCCGGCGGCAAGCTCGTGCTGATGTACAAGTGGGATGTCGGAGAGGCGCTCGGGCTGATCGAGCGCGAGAAGATCACCAACCTGAGCGGTGTTCCCGTGATGGCGCGCGAGCTGATCGCCCATCCCGACTTCGACCGCTACGACACTTCTACGCTCTCGGCGCTCGGCGGCGGCGGCGCGCAGCTGCAGCCGGACCTGGTCGAGAAGATCGACAAGCAGGTGAAGACGGCGCGTCCGGGCACCGGCTACGGGATGACGGAGACGTGCGGCATCATCACCAGCGTCTCGTCCGACTACTTCGTCGACAAGCCGGCGAGCGCCGGGCCCGCCATGCCGAACTTCGAAGTGAAGTGCGTCGACGACGAGGGCAACGAGCTGGCGCCGGGCGAGGTCGGCGAGCTCTGGGTGCGTAGCGCCCAGGTGATCGCCGGCTATCTGAACCGCCCGGAGGCGACCGCAGAAACCATCACCGACGGTTGGCTGCACACCGGCGACGTCGCGCGGATCGACGAGGACGGCTTCGTGTTCATCGTCGACCGGGCCAAGGACATGGTGCTGCGCGGCGGCGAGAACGTGTACTGCGCCGAGGTGGAGACGGCCATCTTCGACCACGACGCCGTTGCCGAGTGCGCGGTGTTCGGCATGCCGGACGACCGGCTCGGCGAAGAGGTGGCGGCCGCGGTGGTGGTGCGGCCGGGCGCCGGCGTGACGGCCGACGAGCTGCGGGCCCACTGCGCGGCTCGCATGGCGAAGTACAAGATTCCCCGGTACATCTGGCTCCGGGAAGAGTCGCTTCCGCGCAACGCGAACGGCAAGTTCATGAAGCGCCAGCTGCGCGAGGATCTCGACGTCGCCGAGGCGAGCTGACCCTCCCGGGCGGCCACCGTCGCCTCGCGGCGCCATCCACCCCCAATCGGAGGGCTCTCCAGTGGCTGCTGCGGACGATCGCGTTCAGGACCCGGTTTGCGGAATGTGGGTCGCGCCGGACGGGCCCCGCCGGCACACCCACGACGGCGTCGACTGGCGGTTCTGCTCGGACCGCTGCCTCGAGCGGTTCGCCGCAGACCCCGGCGCCTTCGTGTCGGGCGGCGAGGTGCGCCGCCGCGATGAGCCGTCGCCGAGCGCGCCCGCACGGCCCGGCGCGCGTTACATCTGCCCGATGTGCCCCGAGGTCGAGTCCGACGCGCCGGCCGAGTGCCCGAGCTGCGGAATGGCGCTCGAACCGAGCCTGCCCGTGGTCACCACGCGTTGGACGTGCCCGATGCATCCCGACGTGGTGCGCGACGAGCCGGGCGACTGCCCGAAGTGCGGTATGGCGCTCGAGCCGATGGACGCCGGCGAGGACGAGAACCCCGAGCTCGTCGACATGGCGCGCCGCTTCCGCTTCGCGCTCGTGCTGACGGCGCCCGTCTTCGTGCTCGCGATGGGAGAGATGATTCCCGGCGATCCGCTGGGCCGGCTGCTCGGTGCTCGCGCGCGCGTGCTCGTCCAGCTGCTGCTCGCGGCGCCGGTGGTGCTGTGGTGCGGCCGGCCGTTCTTCGTGCGGGGCTGGGCGTCGCTTCGCACGCGACAGCTCAACATGTTCACGCTGATCGCGATCGGGACCGGGACGGCCTTCGGCTACAGCCTGATCGCCGCGCTCGCGCCGGGCGTGTTTCCCGACGCGTTCCGCGGCCCCGGCGGATCGGTGGCGGTGTACTTCGAAGCGGCCGCGGTGATCGTGACGCTGGTCCTGCTGGGACAGGTCCTCGAGCTGCGCGCCCGCAGCCGCACGGGCGCCGCCATCCGGTCGCTGCTCGGTCTGGCGGCCAAGACGGCGCGTCGCGTCGAGTCAGACGGGGCGGAGGTCGACGTGGCGCTCGAGCGCGTCGCGGTCGGCGATCGGCTGCGGGTCCGGCCGGGCGAAAAGGTGCCGGTCGACGGCGTCGTGCTCGAAGGGGCGAGTGCCGTCGACGAGTCGATGATCACCGGTGAGCCCATGCCCGTCACCAAGGGAGAGGGTGACGCGGTCACCGGGGCCACGCTGAACGGGACGGGCACCCTGCTGATCCGCGCCGAGCGCGTGGGCAGCGAGACATTGCTGGCGCGCATCGTGCAGATGGTCTCCGATGCGCAGCGCAGCCGCGCGCCGATCCAGGGTATCGCCGACGTGGTGGCGAGCTGGTTCGTGCCGGCGGTGATCGCCGCGGCGGTCGCGGCGTTCGGCGTGTGGGCGGTGGTGGGGCCGGAACCCCGGCTCGCGCACGCTTTGCTGGCGGCCGTCGCGGTGCTCATCATCGCCTGTCCGTGCGCGCTGGGCCTGGCGACGCCCATGTCGATCATGGTGGCGACGGGGCGGGGCGCTTCGGCGGGCGTGCTGTTTCGCGACGCCGAGGCGATCGAGGTGCTGCGCGACGTGGATACGGTCGTGGTCGACAAGACCGGCACGCTGACCGAGGGACGACCGCGTCTCGTTTGCGTCGTGGCCGCCGAGGGAATCGGCGAGGACGAGGTCGTCGGCTGGGCGGCCGCGGTGGAGCGGGCCAGCGAGCATCCGCTCGCCCGGGCGATCGTGGAAGGCGCCGCCGAGCGCGGCCTCGACGTGGCGGCGGTGGCCGACTTCGACTCGCACACCGGCCGGGGTGCAAGCGGTCGTGTCGAGGGGCGCGAGGTGGTGCTGGGAAACCGGGCGCTGATGCTCGAACGCGGCGTGTCGCTCGCCGCCCTGCAAGACGTGGCCGAGCGACTCACCGCAGACGCCCACACGGTCGTTCGCGTGGCCGTCGACGGTCGTCTGGTGGGCCTGGTCGCCGTGGCGGATCCCATCAAGGAGACGACGCCCGCGGCGCTCGAGGGCCTGCACGCCGAAGGCTTGCGGGTCGTGATGCTCACCGGGGACGCGACGGCCACCGCCGAGGCGGTCGCCGGGCGGCTCGGCGTCGACGAGGTGGTGGCAGAGGTGCTGCCGGACGAAAAGGCGGCGGTGGTGCGCCGGCTGCAGGACGCGGGCGCGGTCGTCGCGATGGCGGGTGACGGCGTCAACGACGCGCCGGCTCTCGCCCAGGCTCAGGTGGGCGTCGCGATGGGCACGGGAACCGACGTCGCGATGGAGAGCGCCGGCGTCACGCTCGTGCGTGGCGATCTTCGGGGGATCCTGCGTGCGCGCCAGCTGAGTCGCGCCACCATGCGGAACATCCGCCAGAATCTCTTCTTTGCGTTCGCCTACAACGCCCTGGGCGTACCGATCGCCGCAGGCGTCCTCTACCCGGCGTTCGGCCTGCTGCTCAGCCCGATGATCGCGGCGGCGGCGATGAGCCTCAGCTCGGTTTCGGTGATCGCCAACGCGCTGCGCCTGCGGACGGCGGCCATCTCGGATTAGCGCCTCGCCGGCTCGGCTCGTGTCACCGGGCGCCTCGGCCCGTCCGGAGACCTTCCGCGGCGCCCGACACCCCGGCTAGCGGTCGTCGCGGCCGACACCGCCCATGAAGTCGCCGCCGCTTCCGTCCTGACCCGGCGCCGGAATCTCGACGATCCGTTCGTCGACGTCGTCGTACTCGAGCCGGAGCGCCCGCGTCATGATGGCGTGCATCTCGTAGAGGGCGGTGATGTAGGTGAGCTCGAGGATCTCCGCTTCGTCCAGGTGCTCGGCCAGGCGGGCGAAGGTGGCGTCCTGGACGCGGCCGTTCTGGCCCACCAGCTCGTCGGTGTACGCGAGCACCGCGCGCTCGACGGGCGAGAAGGCGTCGCTGGTGGTCCAGGCCGGGATGTCGCGGATCTGCTCTTCGCTGAGACCCACGTCGCGCGACGCCTTGCAGTGCTGCGAGAACACGAACTGGCTCTCGCGCAGGAAGCCCGCGCGGGTCTGGCCCAGCTCGCGCAGCCGGGGATCGAGCTTGCGCGACTTGCTGCGGTAGAACGCGAACCCCGCGACGGCATGGCGGAAGCAGTCGGGCACCAGCGCAAAGACGGTCCACCAATCGCCTGGGGTGCCGGTGGCGGTGCCGGGCTCGGCGACCGGGTCGCGGCCATCGAAGAGCGTGTCGTAGACGCGGCGGATGTCCTCGGGGACGTCGTCGCGCGAGACCTGGCTGAGACGCGGCATGGTGCTCTCTCCTCGTTTCTTCACGTTCGTTCGGGCCCGACGATACAGCTCTCCCACGCGTCGTCACCTCGACACACTCGGACGCCGAAGCTGTGATGCGCCCGTCATGAATTCGTCTCGCACCGTGAAGCGCCGGCGGAACGCTGCGCCTCGGTGCGAGGAGCCGCGCGGTTCTGCGTGAGCGTCCGGGCGCGCCCTGCCTGGAAGAGCGCGCCCGGCCGATTTCGGCGATGCTCGGCGGTGTGATGCACCCCCTGCTCGGTCCGCGCAGCGACTCGCTCCTTCCCGGCACACGGCTCGAGGTGTCGCCCGACCGGCTTCGCCTCGTGGCGCTGCGCGACCTCGCCGGAATGGCGACGGGCCGCTTCGACCAGCCGGCCGGCTGGGTGGCCTTCCGGCCGGGCGATTCGCCGGCGGCGGGCACGGCGCGGTACGGCGGCTACTCGTACACCCAGTTCGCGCTGCCCGTCGACGCGGACGCTTCGCTCGACTTCTGCTTCGACCACGGCAAGACGTTGATCTCTCCCCGTGTCGTGCTGCCGTTCTTCGCCGGGGACCCCGTCCACGGCTGCTGCCTGCTCGCGCCGCTCGATCGCTTCCACGAGCAGGTGCTGGCCGTGCAGAGCGGAGAGCTGCGCTGGGGCTGGCACGGCGACCTCGAGCGGGTGCCCGAGGGATTCTCGATCGAGATCGGCCTCTTCGTGGGCGAAGATCTCCGCGCGCTGCTCGGCGATTGGGGCGCGATCCTGCGCGAGCGCTCGGAGGCCGCCGCCGCCGGCCGCTACGCGGATCCGAGCACGTCGCACCTCTCGTACTGGACCGACAACGGCGCCGCCTACTGGTATCGCCGCGAGCCCGACCGCGATCTGGCCGGCACCCTCGAGGCCAAGTGCGAAGAGCTGCGGGCCGACGAGGTGCCCGTGCACGCGGTCGAACTCGACTCGTGGTTCTACCCGCACGAGACGAGTCGCCCGGTGCAGGAGGTGGGTTATCTCGACACCGTGCCGCCCTCGGGCATGCTCGTCTGGGAGCCGCGCGACGACGTGCTGCCCGGTGGCATCGAGGCGCTGCGGGAGCGGCTCGGCGATCCACCGCTCGTGCTGCACAGTCGCCACGTGTCCGCACAGTCGCCCTACGTCGAGGACGGCGCGTGGTGGGTGCATGGCGGCCTCGCCCACCCGAAGGACCCGGCGTTCTTCGCGCGATGGCTGCGAGACGCGGCTGCGTGGGGGGCGACCGGCTACGAGCAGGACTGGATGTGGGTGATCTGGTTCGGCGTGCAGTCGCTGCGCGCCGAGTCCGGCCGGGCGCGGGCGTGGCAGCAGGCACTGGACGCTGCGGCCGCCGAGCACGGCCTCTCGCTGATCTGGTGCATGCCGACGCCGGCCGACCTCGCCGAGGCCACTCGGCTCGCGTCGGTGGTGGCCGTGCGCACCTGCGACGATTACCGCTACGCGGACGACCCGGCCGTGCTCTGGACGTGGTTTCTCGGTGTCAACGCGATGGCGGGTGCGCTGGGGCTCTGGCCCTTCAAGGACGTGTTCTTCTCCGCGCGCGGCGAGGGCATCGACGGCGACCCGCACCCCGAGGTCGAGGCGCTGCTCTCGGCGCTATCCGCCGGGCCGGTGGGAATCGGCGACCGCATCGGCCGGACGGATCGCGACCTGGTGATGCGGACCTGCCGTGCCGACGGGCTGCTCGTCAAGCCGGATCGGCCGATCGCCGCGCTCGGCGCCGGACTGCTCGGCGCGCCTCGCCGCGGCGAAGCGCTGATGTGGGCCGACACGCATTCCGACGGCTGGCGCTACGTGACCGCGCTGCACGTGGCCGAGAGCGAGGCGCCGATCCGGGACGGGCTCGCGCTCGAGCAAGAGCGCCTCGTGTACGACTGGCGGGCCGGCACCGCCGCGCTGGCGTCGCGCATCGATGTCTCGCTCGAGCACCGAGGCTGGGCGCTCTACGTCGTCTGCCCGGTCGAGGAAGGCCGCGCGTTGATCGGCGACCCCGCCGTCTACGCGACCATGGGCGACCGCCGCGTACGGCCGATCGATGCGCGGACCGCCGAGGTCTATGGGGCTCCCGGCGAGCGCGTCACCGTGCGGTGGTGGACGGAAGGCGCGGGCGTCGCCGACGTCGACGTCGAGGTGGGCGAAGACGGGTGGGTGACGGCCCGCCTGGACTCGTTGCGCTGAGTGCGCGCCCCTTCCGGGACGCTCGCTCGCCGCGCTCATTCTGGTAGCGTGGTCCGATCCGTTGCCCGCAACCGTGGGCAGCCATTCGGAGATCCACATGTCCGACACCACGTCCGACGCTGCCAAGCGCGAGTTCCAGGAGTACGCCCGCTGCTGGCTCGATGAGAACCGCCCCGAGCCGCCGTCGTTCCGCCTGCCGATCGGCGCCATCGAGGTGATGACCGAGCAGCAGCGCGACTACCTGCAGGACTGGCAGGGCCGGTGCTACGAGGCGGGGCTGGTCGGCGCCGACATCCCAAAGGCTTACGGGGGCGGCGGGCACGAGGGGTTCCAGCGCATCGCCAACGCCGAGATGAATCGGGCGGGCACGCCGTTCCTCATCAACGTGGTCGGGCTCAACATGGCGGTGCCGACCATCCTGGTGCACGGGACCGAGGAGCAGAAGCGGCGCTTCGTGCCGGGCGCGCTCTCGGGCGAGGACATCTGGTGCCAGGGCTTCAGCGAACCCGGCGCCGGCTCGGACCTCGCCAACCAGCAGACTTTCGCCGAGCGCCGGGACGACGGCTGGGTGGTGAACGGCCACAAGGTGTGGACCAGTCTCGGGCACTTCGCGAAGTGGATGATCCTGATCGCGCGCACCAGCCGCGAGCACAAGTACGACGGACTCACGTACTTCCTCTGCCCGATCGCGGGGCATCCGGGGGTGACGGTCCGGCCGCTCATCAAGATGACGGGCGAGAGCGGCTTCAACGAGGTGTTGTTCGAGGACGCCCTGCTGCCCGACGCCCTCCGGCTGGACGAAGTCGGCAAGGGGTGGGCGGTCGCGATGACCACCCTCACCTACGAGCGCGGCGCCGGAGAGAGCGCGGGCGGCGGGGGCGGCGCCGTGGCCGACGTCGTCGACCGCCTGATCGACCTCGCGCGGCGCTCGCACCGCGACGGCGCGCCCGTCGCGGACGACCCGGTCGCGCGGGACGCCATCATCCAGCAGCTGATCGTCGCCGAGGGTCTCACCCAGAACGGGCGCCGCGCCCGGGTGCCGGCGCTCTGCGACCATCCCATGCGGCTGCCGCTGCAGCAGAAGGTGGCGGTCACCGAGCTGTTCCAGAACGCCGCGCGCCTCGGCGTCGACATCGCGGGCGCGCACTCGACGCTCTACAAGCTCGACGAGGCGGCGCCCGATGCCGGTCACTGGCCGCTCGCCTACATGGGCTCGTACGGCAACACGATCGCGGCGGGCACCAACGAGGTGCAGCGCAACATCCTGGGCGAGCGGGTGCTGGGCCTGCCGAAGTCCAAGTAGCGCAGGGGCCGAGGCCAGGTCGACTGCGGGTCGAGTCGGGAGAAGCGAGATGGCGGAGAGAAGGGGACCGGCCGACTTCGGATTCGGGTCCGACGAGGAGATGCTGCGTGACCTTGCGCGGAAGTTCCTCGACGAGCACTGCTCGGTCGAAAAGCTGCGTGCGCTCGTGGCCGACGATCACCATGCCGTCTACGAGCGGGGAGAGCGCCCGGCCTGGGACGAGTCGCTCTGGCGCGAAATCGTCGAGCTGGGCTGGACGGGCCTGGCAGTGCCCGAGTCGGCGGGCGGCGCGGACTTCAAGCTGGTCGGGATCGCGGCGCTCGTCGAGGAGGTGGGGCGTCACGCGCTGCCTTCACCGCTGATCGCGACGCTGAACGCCACCCACGTGCTGCGCGCCGCCGGCGGCGAGGCCGCCGAGCGCTGGCTCGGGCGGATCGCGGACGGGCTCGCCGTCACGCTGGCCATCACCGATGCCCGCGGCAGCTGGGAGCCCGAGGACACGGACGTGACCGCCACCGAGGAGGACCGCGGACTACGCCTGGCGGGTCGCGCCCGCTTCGTGCAGGACGCCTTCAAGGCGGGCGCCCTGGTGGTGAACGCGCGGCTCGGCGCAGAACGTGTGCTGTGCGCCGTCCCGGCGGAAGCCGACGGCGTGCGCCTGTCGCAGGACCACATCCACGACCTCACCCGCGACCAGGCGACCGTGGCCTTCGAGGGTGTGCGGGTCGATGCGTCCGACGTGATCACTCGCGATGCGGTGCGCGCACTCGGCGAGGCCTGGCCGTCGCTGCTGGTGACGGTGTCCGCCGATCTCTGCGGCAGCGCCGAGTGGCAGCTGCAGACGACGGTCGAGTACGCGAAGACCCGCAAGCAGTTCGATCGGCCGATCGGCTTCTTTCAGGCCGTCAAGCATCCCCTCGCCGACGCGATGGTGCTGATCGATCGCGCCCGATCGCTCGTCTACAACGCCGCCTGTCTCGTCGACATCGGCGACGACGGCGCGTCGCGCGCGGCGCGGATGGCCAAGAGCGCGGCCTCCGACGCCGGGCGCTTCGCCTCGGACCGGTCCGTGCAGCTGCACGGCGGCATCGGCTTCACCTGGGAGAGCGACGTGCACCTGTTCTTCAAGCGCAGCATGCACGACCAGGCGCTCTACGGCGACAGCGTCCATCAGCGCCGCAAGCTCGCCGACCTGGTGATCGGCCCGATCGGGAGCTGATCTTCAGCGCGCCTCGGAGCCTTCCGGGTACACCTCGCGCAGCCAGCCGTCGACCAGCTCGGCGAGCACCGCGTGGCCCTTTGCGTTGAGGTGGCCGTCGTTCTCGAGCCGGCAGTCGTCGCAGCCGCTGATCGCGTCGCCGGTGTCGTAGTAGTGCGCGCCGGCCTTCTCCGCCGCCGAACGCAGCAGCTCGCGGAAGTGCCCGCGCGCCGCCGGATCCAGCCCGGGCAGCACGGCGAGGTGGACGACCACGAGCTCGGCTCCGGCGGCGTCCGCCCGAGCGTTCAGGTCGCGGAGGATCCGGTCGTAGTAGCGCTGGGCGCGCGTGCGCCGCGCCCGATCGAGCAGCGGCTCCGACAGGGGGCTGCCCCCTGCGTCCGTCGCCCGACGCATCCGCTCCTTGACCTCGTGCCACACGCCGCCCGGAAAGCGCGCGACCGGGCACTGCAGCAGACCGCCTTCCTGCCCGCCGGCCGCGCCGATCTCCGCGATGCGTTGTCTCAGCTCGCTCCAGTCGTCGCGGAGCAGCTCGGGCGGGTCGTCGATCTGCTCCGCGCTGCGCTGCACCTCGAGGTCGCCGATGTCGTTCACGAACGCGAAGTGGACGAGCACCTTCGGAGCGAGCTCTTCCATGAAGAGGCGCGACTTGACGTAGCTCTGGTAGAGCCCGTCCGCCTGCTGGCCGAGGTTGTAGGTGCGCCAGCCGTAGCGGTCGCGCAGCACCTCGGAGACCACTACATCCTGTTCGGCGCCGTGGCCGTAGATGAGGCTGTCACCGAGCAGTACCACCTCGCTGTCGCGATCCGGAGGGTTGCGGAAGCCGCGCGCGTCGGTGCGGTGGCTCCACGACCAGCCGTTGTAGTAGGCGTCGGTCTCGAACTCGGGCCACATCATGAAGGCGTCGATGCCCGGCGCCATGTAGTACATCTCGCCCGGCCCGGTCCCGTAGCGAAAGAACACGTAGTTGCCGAGGTGCTGGCCGAAGATCGTGGGTCGCGCGCGCAGCAGTACCTCGAGCAGACCGGCGAGCACGAAGAGCGTGAGGCCGACCGTGATCGCCTGGAAGGCGCGTTGTCTCGACATGCGGGGCTGCTCCCGGCCCGGCGCGCGCACGCCGTGCCTCGGATTCTAGCAACACGTTCGATCGGTGGGCGCCCTCGCGCCACGCCGCCGGCTGGTAACATTGAGGACCCGGTGCCTGACGCCGGCGCGGAGGAGCTTCATGACGGACCTCGACATCCGGCCCATCTCGGGTGCACTCGGCGCGGAGATCACCGGGGTCGACCTCGCGTGCGACCTCGCCTCCGAAGACGTCGCCGCCATCGAGAGCGCGCTGTTCGAGCACAAGGTCGTCTTCTTTCGCGACCAGGCCCTCAGCCCCGAGCGGCAGATCGCCTTCGGTGCACGGCTCGGTCCGGTCTTCACCGATCACCCGGCGTATCTCCCCGTCCATCCGGACCATCGTGAGATCGTGGTGCTCGACGGACAGGATGGCGGGCGCGCGAACGTCTGGCACAGCGACGTGACGATCTCCGCCAAGCCGCCGATGGGCTCGGTGCTCTACATGAAGACCTGCCCCGACCACGGGGGCGACACCATGTGGTCGGACATGACCGCCGCCTACGAGCTGCTCTCGGATCGCATGAAGGCCTACCTCGAGGGCGTGACCGCCTACCACGATCTTGCCGGCACCGTGCGAACGATGGTCCGCGAGCGCTCGGAGGCCACCAAGGCGCCGACCGGCAAGATGCCCGACCTGAGCGCGCTCCCGAGTGCCTCGCACCCGGTGGTGCGCACCCACCCGGTGACGGGTCGCAAGATCCTCTACGTGAATCCAACGTTCACCTCCCACCTCGAGGGCGTGCCGGCCGCCGAGGGCGATGCCGTGCTGGCCTTCCTGTACGCTCACCAGAACCAGCCCGAGCTGCAGTGCCGCTGGCGTTGGCGCGAGGGCGACGTCGGCATCTGGGACAACCGCGCCACCCACCACTACGCGATCGCCGACTACGGGGACGCCGAGCGCGTCATCCACCGGGTGACGATCGAGGGCGAGGCGCCGCAGTAGACCGCGCGCCGCGGAGTCCCGCCGGCCACTCGGATGTACGCTCGCGGGGCTAGCGGTCGGCGTCGGGTTCGCGGGTGAACAGGACGCGGCTCGCCACGTGTCGGTTGCGGGCGACGAGCCAGTAGCCGAGCTCGACCAGCCACACGAGCGGCGGCAGGGCCAGCACGCGAGCGGCGCGCCGATGGCCGATGACGCCCAGCATATAGAGGATGGCGCGACCGGCGCGCGTCCTGCGGCCGTCGGGATGCAGGACGTACAGGGCGCGGTCGCACTCGGCGGCGAGCTCGGGCGTCATCGGCGGGGACGGCGCCTCCTGGTAGGGCAGCATGCGCATGCGGTGCGCGCGATCGCGCTGCTCGAACCAGCGCACGCCGCGGCGGCAGAACCCGCAGTCGCCGTCCCACAGCACGATGTCCCGGTCATGCTCCATGTCCGTCCCGTGGTCCCGACCCGAGCGGTCAGGGTACACCACGCCCGCCAATCACGAGGCGGGTGGGGCGGACGGCGTGCGCACGCGAGAGAGCAGCAGCGCGCCGGTAAGCGAGAGCAGCGCCAGCCCGCGCAGCGCCGCCGGGTAGCCGCCGTAGATCGTGTAGAGGGAGCCGACGATCAGCGGTCCCGTGGCGCTCGCGACCTGCGAGCAGAAATGCACGGCGCCGTAGACGCGGCCGAATGACGGGATGCCGAACAGATCCGCCGTGATCAGCGACTGCAGCATGAAGATGCTGCCGATCGTCAGGCCGAAGAGCAGCGTCGAGGCGAAGAGCGTGGCCGGCGAGGAGGCCAGCGAGAACACGAAGATTCCGCAGCCCTGCACGATGAAGAGTCCCACGGCCACACGTCGCTTGTCGTAGCGGTCTGCCAGTGGACCGACCACGAATCGCCCCACCAAGCTGCCGATCGGGATCAGGCTGCCGCCCCATTTCGCGAGGTCACGCGGCATCTGCTCGGCGAGCGCTGCGAGCTGGTGGGCGATCATGCCCACCTGGGCGGCCAGCACGCACCCGAACGCGCCCGCGATCAGCCAGAACGTGGGCGTGCGCAGCGCCTCCCGGCGCTGCCACTCCCGCTGCTGGGCGGCGACCGAGACGTGCTGGCTCTGGCGGGCGATCTCGAGTGATCCGTCGGGCTCGAGGCCGTGGTCGGCCGGATCCCAGCGCAGCACGAAGACCACCACCGGCAGAGCCACGATCCAGATCGCCACGGCGAGCATCTCGGTGGTCCACTCGAGGCCGCGGATGTGGATGAGCGCAGTGGCCGCCGGAATCATCACCGCGCCGCCGATCGACACGCCGGTCTGCGAGAACATCGTGGCGAGTGAGCGGCGGGCGACGAACCAGCGCGTCAGGATCGCGCCGGTCGGCACGGCGCTCGAGAGCGCGAACCCGAAGGCGAGGAACGCGAACGCGGGCGCCAGCCAGGCGCTGGACTCGATGCGCCCGATCACGATCAACGCGAGCCCCTGCAGCGCGGCGCCGACGAAGATGAACCCGCGCGCTCCGTAGCGGTCGATGAAGGGCCCGATCACGAAGCCGCAGAGCCCCGTCAGCAGGAAGAACACGCTCGATGCGGCCGACACCTCGACGCGCTCGAAGCCGCGTACGGCGGTCAGCGCGTCCACCAGGACCTGCTGGCTGTAGAAGCCGATCCCCACGCAGACGAGCGATTGGAGGAAGGTGCCCGCCACCACGATCCAGCCGTAGTAGACGCCGGGAAACAGGCGATGGATCGGGGGCAGCGCGCGCGGGGCCGACATGGGCGACCAAGCATAGGCCGGGCAGGGGGGCACGCGACCGCCCCGTGTTAGGGTTGGACGCTCGAAGCAGCGAATCGAGGAGGTGCCGCATGCCCGCGAACGGCACGTACACCAGGACCTGTCCGCTCTGCGAGGCCATGTGCGGGCTGCGGGTGACCGTAGAGGACGAACACGTCACGAAGATCCGCGCCAACCAGGACGACGTCTGGAGCCGCGGCTACGTCTGTCCCAAGGGCACCGTGCTCGGTGAGCTGCACCACGATCCCGATCGTCTCCGCGCGCCGCTGGTGCGCCGAGGTGATGAGTTCGTGGAGGTGAGCTGGGCGGAGGCCTTCGAGGAGATCGACCGGCGCCTGCGACCGGTCCTCGAAGAGGACGGCGTCTCGGCGATGACCGTCTACTTCGGCAATCCCGTCGCCCACGGCTTCTCGCTCTCCCGCTACGCGGCGGCTTTCGTCCCGATGGCGAACGTCCCGGTCAGCTACTCGGCCGGCACCGTCGATCAGTGGCCGAAGAACCTGTCCAGCGCGCTGCTCTACGGGGGCATGTGGAAGTTTCCCGTGCCGGACCTCGACCGCTGCGAGTACCTGGTGGTGATGGGCGCCAACCCGCAGGCCTCGCAGGGCAGCCTGCTCGCCTGCCCGGACGTGCTGGGGCGCCTCGACGCAATCCGTGCGCGGGGCGGCAAGGTGGTGGTCGTCGATCCACGGCGAACCGGGACGGCGGAGCGCGCCGACGAGTGGCTCGCGATCCGGCCCGGCGGCGATGCGGCCCTGCTGATGGCCTGGGCGAACGTGCTGTTCGAAGAGGGCCTCGTCGCGCTCGGCCATCTCGAAGGGCGCGTGGGTGGCGTCGAGGGCGTGCGCGACGCTTGCCGGCCGTTCACCCCGGAGGCGGTCGCGGCGCGCACGGGCCTCGCGCCCGACGACATCCGCCGCATCGCCCGTGAGATCGCCGCCGCCGAACGGGCGGCGGTGTACGGCCGCATCGGCACCTGCAATCAGGAGTTCGGCACGCTCGCGTCCTGGCTGGTCGACGTCGTGAACGTGCTCACCGGCAACCTCGACCGGCCGGGCGGCGCGATGTTCGCGAAGCCCATCGCCTGGTCGCTCACCTCGCTGACGCCCCCGGAGTTCGCCGAGGGCTACAGCTTCCACCGCTGGCGCTCGCGCGTGCGCGGCGCGCCCGAGGTGCTCGGGCAGGTGCCCGTCTCGTGCATGGCCGAGGAGATCGCCACGCCCGGGCCGGGCCGGATCCGCGCCTTGCTGACCATCGCGGGGAATCCAGTGCTCTCGGCGCCGGGCGGCGATCGGCTCGACGCGGCCCTTCCCGAGCTCGACTGCATGATCTCGCTCGACAACTGGCTGAACGAGACCAGCCGACACGCGCACGTGATCCTCCCGGGTCAGTCCGTCCTCGAGCAGCCCCACTACGACGAGATGTTCTGGAGCTGGGCGGTGCGGAGCGCGGGCAAGTACTCGCCGGCGATCTTCGAGCCAGCGCCGCAACAGCCCCTCGAGTGGGAGGTGCTGCTCACCCTGGCCGCGCTGGTGAACGGCGCGAAGCCCGCGGACGTCGATGTCGATGCGCTCGATCAGCTGTTCTTCGCCGGTCTCGTCGCGGGCATCACGCAGCTGCCCGGCTCGCGGATCGAAGGGCGCGACCCCGCCGAGATCGTCGCGGCCACCCCCGGCCGGGGGCCGGCGAGGCTGCTCGATTTCCAGATCCGCAGCGGTCCCTGGGGCGAGGGCTACGGGGGCGACCCCGACGGACTCACACTCGAGAAGCTCGCCGCCCTGCCGGACGGCATCGACCTCGGTCCCATGGTGCCGCGCCTCGACGAGGTGCTCGCGACGTCCTCCGGCAGGATCGAGCTGTCGCCCGAGTACATCCTCGGCGACGTGCCACGCCTCGAGGCGTCGCTCGGCGAGGCCGAGCAGGGGTTGGTGCTGGTCAGCCGACGCCACGTCCGCTCGAACAACTCGTGGATGCACAACGCGCCGTCGCTGATGACGGGCCGCGATCGCTGCACGTTGCTCGTGCATCCGGACGACGCGGCCGAGCGGGGGCTGGAAGATGGCGCACGGGTCCGTGTTCGGTCGGAGGCCGGCGCGCTCGAGGTGCCCGTCGAGGTGAGCGACGAGATGCGCCGCGGAGTCGTCTGCCTGCCCCACGGCTTCGGACACGACAAGCCGGGCACGCGACTCGGTGTGGCCTCGGAGCGGCCCGGCGTCTGCAGCAACGTACTGGCGCCGGGCGAGAGCGTGGACGTGCCGTCGGGCAACGCTGTCGTGAACGGATTCCCGGTGGAGGTCTCCCGCGCCTGAGCGGTGTGTCGCCGCCCGGGTCAACCGCCGGCGGGTCGAGCGTCGCGGATGTCCCAGAAAGCGCGAAGTCGGCGGATGCGCCCTGCGTCGTCGAAGGTGACGACGTCGATCACGTCGAGCTCCGAGCGGCGTCCGCCGAGGTCGAGCTGAAGCAGGAACGGCATCGCGGCCTCGTGCCCGCCAGTGGTGCGGATCGGTCCCGTGGCGAGCGGCGTCGGGCGGCTGTACGCGAAGCCCCTGCGGAAGAAGCGCTCGACTTCGTCGCGCCCGACCACGTGGGTGCCCTCGGGCCCGCCGACCGGGTCCTCGACCGACACGTCTTCGCTCATCAGCGCGACGACGCCCTCGACATCCCGCCGACCGACGCGTTCGAGGTAGCGGGTGAGCGTGGCGCGCATCTCATCGGGTGTGGGCATCGTCTCCGTCCAGCGTCTCGACGAGGTCCTGCGCGATCGCCGCCATCGCGCGTGCGTTGGGGTGACCGTCGAGCTCGTGCAGACGGTACTTCTCCGGCGCCGAGAGGCGATCCGGCAGGATCTCGCCCACGCGAAGCACTCGGAGCCCGCGTGACTCGAGGTCGCCCGCGATCGGGTCGTCGGGCGCGTCCCAGTACACGACGACGAGTTCGGCGCCGGGGTAGCGGGCAGCCACCTCGCTGCGGGTCGTCTCGACGATCGCGAGGAAGCGCGCCACGTCGTCTGCGTTGGTGGGGCGGTGCAGCTGGAGCAGCTTGCCGACCACCTTCGAGGCCGCGCCGGCGCGCACGAGCCAGTCGGGATGGCGGAACCGATCTTCGTCCCAGCGCCCCCGGTACTCGACGCGGCCGTCGGTGACGACCTCGAAGCGCGGCCCGCCCTGCTCCCAGGTGCTGAGCCCCGCCGCGCGGGACACGTGGAATTCACCGGCCTGATAGACGACGAAGCGCGGCCTGCACGCGATGGCGTCGTCCACGATTCCCTGCTGGATGGCGGCCAGCATCTGGTGCGGCCCATAGCCGTGGAAGCCGAAGTTGTGCACGCGGTAGCGGCCGCCCGAGAGCACGCCCACCTGCCAGGCGAGCGCCTCGTCGTTTTCGAGACCCTCGCCGAAGGTGAACGAGCCGCCGAAGAAGAGGACGCACGCTGCTTTCTCGCCCGTGACGGGCGGGGCGACGCGCAGCCCGTTCTCGCCGATCGTGTAGGTGACGTCGTAGATCAGCGCGTCGTCGCCGTGGCGCACGATGGTCGTCTCGTGTCCCGGCGTCGGCGCGTAGCCGAGGATCTCGTGCGGGCCGATGTAGTCGGCGAGATCGCTGCCCTCGTCCCGGATCTCGGGCCCCATGCCCCAGTACACCTCGAGCGCGCCGAATACGAGCAGCAGCAGGCCCGCGTTGAGGCTGATGCCCCGCCGGCGCGGGCTACCCGGCAGCAGGACGCCGGCGATACAGATGCCGAGCCAGATGGCCGTCGCCCAGACGACACCGCGGGGAAGCCACACGAGGGCGGGCACCGTCAGCAACGCGGCGGCCGCGGCGATTGGCAGGAGTCGCGCTCGTCCGTGCTGGGTCTGCGGGGTCGTGCTCACTCGTGTCGGCTTCCGGGAGCTGCGGCTCGCCACACGTCGGCCGAGGGGTCGATGATCCACTCTCGGTAACGTCGAAGGTGGGAAGCCTAGCCCGAAAGGTCTCCGATCCCCCGGCCGAGGCGGCGCCTAGACGTCGAGGGTCACCGAAGCCGACCAGCCGGATCGGCCGCGCACCACGCGTAGGCGGTGCGCGGTGGCGGCCTTCACGTCGCAGGCGAGGGCGTGACGCGAGCGGTCGATGCGTTCGCCCTCGAGCACGGCCTCGGCTCGGGGCGGTCGACACCGAAGGCGCGCGCCAGGGCGGCGTCGAAGACCGCCCGAGCGTGCAGGACCTGCACCTCGAGGTAGTGGTTGCCCGAGCCGAGGGTGCCGAGCTGACGCAGGCCGCGCTCGATCGCCTTCTCGCTCACGCACTCGGGATCCGCGCCCGGCAAGCACCCGCCCGACTCGGTGAAGCGCAGGTCCTCCTGCGTCCCGTAGCCGCGCCGAACCGCCCAGCGGGCGCCCTCGCGAAGCACCTCGGGAAACTCGCTCCGGTGCACGCGCACGAAGCCCTCGCGGCCGACGCCCGCCGGCACGCGCTCGGCGAGCGCGTCGACGAGCTGGCGGATGCGTGGCTTCACCTCGGGCCAGCTCAGGTCGGTCCGCACCAGCCGCATCCCGCAGTTGATGTCGAACCCGATGCCGCCCGGCGACACCACGCCGCTTCGCGGGTCGATGGCGGCGACGCCGCCGATCGGGAACCCGTAGCCCCAGTGGGCGTCCGGCATGACGAAGCTCGCCTCGACGATGCCGGGCAGCGTGGCGACGTTGGCGGCCTGCTCGAAGACCTTGTCGTCCATCCCGGCCAGCAGTTCGTCGGTGGCGAAGACGCGCACCGGCACGCGCATCCCTTCGCGCCAGCTCGGCGCGAGCTCCCAGGTCGCGGGTCCGATTCGTTCGAGGGGGGGCAGGGGCGGCACGAGACGTCCTCGATCGAACGGGGCGGAGCTGGCGATGCGGCCGCAGATCCGCCCGCTCGGCTCGCCCGGCGAAGTCCAGATTGTGCGTGAAGCGCGCCCGAGCCGGGGGCTACTGGGTGGCCCGGGTCTCCGCGTAGGCTGCGATGTTGCCGCGGCATTCGTGATCGCGCATCTCGGTCGTGCCGGGAACGATGTCGTAGAGCGCGTCCACCATGTTGTCCGTCATGGACGACATCGTCTTGCCGAAGCGCCTCGCGTCCACGCCCGTGTTGCCGACATCGGGCCCCCCGCCCAGGCTGCGGCGCTCCGCGTAGCTGGCCAGCCGCCTGCCCGTCTCCGAATCGTTCAGCTCGAGGACGAGGGTCACGGTGCCGAACGAAGAGACGTACGAGGACTGCGAGCCGCTACGGACCGACTCGCGCAGCTGCACGTCCAGCAGGTGCAGGGTCATTTCGAGCACGCAGGGGCCGGGCGACTTCACGCGCTCGATGTCGCCCTGACCTCTCCCGAACGTCGCGGTCTCGAGCACGGTGTCGATGATGCGCGCCCGGTCGCGATCGTTCAGAGGGTGCTGGCCGCGCGCGTAGGCGATATGGATGCGCTTGAACAGCACGTCGTCGTAGCTGCCCAGGCTGTGGTCGGGCCGCACGATCAGCACGCCGGGACCGGCGCGCTCGATGCGGACGAGGCCGTCGGAAGTGACGACGGGCTCGTCGGGGTCAGGGGCCGGCGTCGCGCAGCCGCCGAGAGAACCGACGAGCGCTGCCAGGGAAAGGGCGATGAACGTGCGAACGAACCGCATGGCACCTCCACCGAGTGACCGAGTGGTGCCGTCATCCGTCCTGTAGCGTAGCCGATCCGGCGTGAATCGGCAGTGCCGCTCCAGGAGTTCGCGCCACGCGGCGTCCTTGCGGATGTCAGAACTGCTTTACCATGCGGGCCGAGCGGAAGTCCGGGTTGGAGCGGGACGCTCGAACGAAGCGAAGAGCCCAGGTGAGGAGAGGATCGAGCAATGAGTGAGAGGGCCGGCCGGGTCGAAGGCAAGGTCGTGCTGGTCACCGGCGGGGCGCGCGGCACCGGTGAGCAGACGGCGCGGATCCTGGTGGAAGAGGGCGCGCGCGTGGTCGTGGGCGACATCGCGGAAGACCGCGGCGAGAGCGTCGCGAAGGACCTCGGCGACGCCGCCGCCTTCGTACACCTCGACGTGTCGTCCGAGGAGAGCTGGGCGGCGGCTGTCTCCTCGGCGCTCGAGCGCTTCGGGAGGCTCGACGGGCTCGTCAACAACGCCGGTCTGTTCTTCATGGAGGCCCTCGAGGACACGCCGCTCGCCGACTTCGAGCGGCTGGTCCGCGTCAACCAGATCGGGCCCTTCCTCGGCATGCGGGCCGCCGTGCCGGCCATGAAGGAGCGTGGCGGCGCCATCGTCAACATTTCGTCGGTCGACGGTCTGAGCGCAAAGAACGGACTGATCGCCTACGCGGCCACCAAGTGGGCGTTGCGGGGAATGACGCGGGTGGCGGCCCTCGAGCTCGGCAAGTATGGGATTCGCGTGAACGCCGTCTGTCCCGAGGCCGGCGGGCCGGAGATGCGCGCCCCGTACGTGCCGGAGGGGATCGATCCCGCGCAGACCCTCGCCTTCACCCACAAGCTGCTCGCCTACCAGCAGGGCCGCGATCCACTCGACCTCGTGCGCGACATCGCCCGCATGGTGATCTTCCTCGTCTCCGACGAGTCGCTCTCGTGCACCGGCGCCGACTACCCGGTCGACGCCGGCTGGACGGCCGGCCGCCACCTCGGCTTCAATCCCGGCGCGTGATCGGTCCGCACCCGAGTGCGGGCGCCGGTAGGGCGGCGAACCCGAGCCCTCCCGGCGGCGTCGCGTGCAGCACGGCGAGGGGCGGATTGGGATAGGCTCCGGGGGCCGGGCTTCGCGAAGGTCCGTAGAAGGGCAGGTGAAACATGGCGGTCGAGCGAGACGAGCTGGGTTTCGACGCGCCGGCGCCGTTGGGACATCCCGGACGCGCCGGGCTGCCGGCGGGTCGAGTCGTCGGTCCCGAGCCGGGCGAGTGCCTGCCCGACTTCGATCTGCCGGATGCCTTCGGGAATCGCGTGCGCTTCCACGAGCATCGCGCCGGGCGAAGGGCGGCGGTCGTCTTCTATCGATCCGCGGTCTGGTGACCCCCCTGCTGGACGCAGCTCGGTGAGCTGCGCGATGCCTTCGAGAAGTTCGAGGCAGCGGGCCTCGTCCTCTACGCGATCTCGTACGACGACGAAGAGGTGCTGCGCGACTTCGCCGAACGCCAGCGTATTCCCTTCCCGTTGCTCTCGGATGTGGACTCCGAGGTGATCCGCCGCTACGGCGTGCTCAACGACCAGCTCGACGAGAGCGACGGCATGCTGTACGGAATCCCCTACCCCGGCGTCTTCGTGACCGACGAGCACGGCGTCGTGATCACGAAGATCTTCCACGACAGCTACAAGAAGCGCGACAGCCCCGAGCTACTGATCGATGCGGCGCTCGGCCGCGTTCAGCTCGACGCCGCTGCGCCGAAGGCGACCGGCGGCGAGCCCTCGGTGCGGATCACCGCTGCCGTCCACGGCGGCCGCGGCACGATCCGCCAGGGCATACGGCGCGAGCTCGTGGTGCGCTTCGAGCTCGACGACGGCCTGCACATCTACGGCGAGCCGGTGCCGGACGGCATGCTGGCGACGAGCGTCGAGGTGGCGGGCCCGCCGGGCCTGATCGTCGAAGAGCCGATCCTTCCGCCCACTTCTGCGCTGCGGCTCGACGAGCTGGGAGTCGACCTGCAGGTGTGGAGCGGCGTGGTCGACATCCGGGTGCCCTTCTATGCGGTGGGCGAGCTGGCCAGCGAGGTGCGTCCGCTCGACGCCGAGACCGCGTCGATCGAGGTCACCGTGCGCTACCAGGCCTGTGACGATCGCACTTGCCTGCTGCCCAAGACCGAGAGGCTCTCGCTCGAGCTGCCCCTCGACGTGATCGACGTGCCCGCGATCTCGCTCCACACCGGGCACGGGCAGCGCGAGGGCGGGTACGACGGCACCCCTCACCTGCGCAGGCTGCTGCTGCGTAAGCTTCGGCGGCACCCGCTCGGGTTCATCCGCTTCGTCGCGAAGAGCTTGCGGCTCGAGATCGCGGCCCGGCGGCGAGGCTTCGCGAGCCGCGTCGCGGCGAGCGAGCCCGGCTCTGCCGAACCGCCGACTCAGGGGCCGGGCCGGGGATGTGGGCCCGGCGACGGGAAGAGTTCCTGAGAGGGCCCCTCAGTCGACGTCGTCGCCCTGCGCGTCGAGGCGGGCGATCTCGTCGAGCTCGGCCTGGGTGATGGGCATGTAGATCGTGCTCACCCAGTGCGGCGGCTTCTTCTTGTTCTTGGCGCCCATGATCGGCCGCAGCACGACGACGACCTTGGTCTTGCCCGCGATCAGCTCGTCGAGCTTGCTGGGCACCCAGCTCTCGTCGTCCGGGTCGTTCAGCATGTTGTCGGTGAAGTTCTCGCGCACCTGCGTGATGCTGAGCCGCCCGCCCTTCGAGCGCACCTCGTAGCTGCCCATCTTCAAGATGCGGGTCTTGCACTTCTTCGGGACCTTCGAGTTCGCCGATCCCGATCCCTCGGGCTTCGGAAAGAACCTCTGCGAGTTGCCCTTGGTGATCTTGAGGCTCAGCATCTTCGTGTCGGGGTCGTAGGACTCGAGGACCGCGAACGTCGAGCAGCTCTTGGCGTTGGCGGTAGAGGCCGCGAGCAGCAGGGCGAGCGGCACGAGAAGAAGCAGGGTGATGGCGCGCATGTTTCTCTCCTGGATCGTGGAGTGCTGGCTGCTGGATTCGATGGCCGGCATCCGCTGACTTGCGGCGGGACGAATAGCACAGCGATCCCGACGAGATGGCTGGCCATCGTCCCCGTATGATCGGTGACTTGCGGTCCCAGCCTGCCGCGCGGCGAGAGCGCCGGCTCGCGTGCCCCGACGGGGAAGCGCGCGGCGACCGGACGCGCCCTCCTGTCGGCAGGGGCGGCAGGGGCGGCAGGGGCGGCAGGAGCGGCAGCGCGCCGGGATCTTACTGCCGCCGCCGCCCGTCTGACATAGGCTCCCGGGATCGACCGCGAGAGGAGATATCCCCATGAAGAGCCTGCGCACCCCCGACGAGCGCTTCGAGAAACTGCCCGGTTACCCGTTCGCGCCGCACTACACCGAGGTGCCCGACGGCGAGGGCGGCACCCTGCGCGTCCACCACGTCGACGAGGGACCGCGGGATGGCGCGCTCGTGTTGTGCATGCACGGGCAACCTACCTGGAGCTATCTCTACCGCCACATGATTCCCGTGCTGACCGGAGCGGGGCTTCGCGTGCTCGCGCCCGACCTGGTCGGCTTCGGGCGCTCCGACAAGCCGGCGGCGCGCGAGGACTACAGCTACCAGCGCCAGGTCGACTGGATGACGGCGTGGCTCACCGCGAACGACGTGCGTGGCGCGACGTTCGTCGGGCAGGACTGGGGCGGGCTGATCGGGCTTCGGATGGTGGCCGAGAATCCGGATCGCTTCGATCGCGTGGTGGTGGCGAACACGGGACTGCCGGTGCCGGAAGGCGTCAGTGACGAGTTCGCGGCGGCCGTGAAGGAGTACCGGGCGTCGGGCCCCACGCCGACGCTGCCCGAGGTGACGGCCGCCCTCTCGCAGCCCGACCCGACGCGACCCGAGCAGACCTTCGCGGCGTGGCAGAAGTGGACCTGGGAGACCGAGGATCTGCCGGTCGGGATGATGGTGGCGGGCTCGATCGACGGCCGAACCGTCACGCCCGAGGAGGTGGCCGCCTACGACGCGCCCTTCCCGGGCCCGGAGTTCAAGATGGGCCCGCGCGCGATGCCGAGCCAGGTGCCGACGCTGCCCGACGATCCGTCGGTTCCCGCGAACCGCCGTGCCTGGCAGGTGTTCTCGCAGTGGGACAAGCCGCTGCTCTGCGCGTTCAGCGACAACGATCCCGTGACGGGCGCCATGGAGCCGCTGTTTCGCGAGCGCGTGCCCGGCGCGAAGGGTCAGCCGCATACGAGGATCCACGGCGGCGGCCACTTCCTGCAGGAGGGGCGCGGTGAGGAGCTCGCGCGGTCCATCGCGGGGTTCGTGCGCTCGACGTAGCTCCGAGATCGAGGACTCGGGGCGAGTTCGTCGAGGCCGGGTAGCGGCGCCCCTATGCCCGATACAGCTCGTTCAGGTACTCGACCAGCAGCCGTTCGCGCAGCGGCACCGGCAGGGCGTTCAGCACCTCGTTGATCTCGGCCATCCGGCCCGGCAGTCCGGTTCCGGTGATCCCCGCCATCGACAGCATGCCGCGGAACACGTCGTCGGTGAGGTCCGCGGGACGGAGGCTGCCGAACGCCTCCTTGATCTTCGGCGCGAGCTGGCCCGTGGGCAGGGTGCGCGCCTTCTCGACGCATTCGACCAGGTCGCCGAGCATGTCGTCCACCCAGTGCAGGCTGGCTGGGTTGATGGAGAGATGGATGTTCTCCGGCGAGCACCCGTAGGCGAGCTGGGGCTGCACGTACCAGTCGCGCTCCTTCATCTCGTCGGCGATGTGGAAGACGCTCACCGTGTCGGACGCGAAGGAGAGCAGGTTCATGTGGGGCTCGCCGAGCACGCGCAGGTCGGGGTGGCCGGCGATCGCGGCCGCGATGCGGTCGGTTGCTTCGGCGACGCCTCGGGCGATCTCGAGATAGCCGTCGTCGCCGAGGAAGTGCAGCCCCGCCCAGGCGCCGGCGATCGGGCCGGCGCTCTTCGAGCTCTGCACGGTCGGGTTGATGACCGTGTAGCCCGACCAGTTCGAGCATGCGTACATCTGGTACTTGCGCAGGTCGCCGCTGCGGTAGAGGACCGTCGAGGCGCCCTTGGCGGCGAACGCGTACTTGTGCAGGTCCATCGAGATCGAGGTGACGCCCGGCACCCGGAAATCGAAGCGCGGCACTTCGCGGCCGAGCCGCTCGAAGTACTCGAGCAGGAAGCCGCCCATGCAGGCGTCGACGTGACACAGCAGGCCGCGCTCCTGGGCGAGGGCGGCGATCTCCTCGATCGGATCGACGACGCCGTGCGCGTACGAGATCGCCGAGCCGACGAGCAGCACCGTGTCCTTCGTGATGGCCTTGCGCATCGCCGCGACGTCGGCGCGGAAGGTCTGCGGGTCGACCGCGACGACCACCGGCTCGACGCCGAGGTAGTGGGCGGCCTTCTGGAAGGCGGCGTGACCCGTCTCGGGCAGCACGATCTCGGGTCGCCCGACCTCGGGCCGCCGCTCGCGCGCGAAGTCGCGCGCGGCCTTGACGGCAAGCATGATGCTCTCGGTGCCGCCGCTCGTGAAGTTGCCGACGACGTCCTCGTCGCCGTGCAGGTGTGCGGCCGCCATCGCGACCACCTCGTTCTCCATGCGCAGCGCGCTGGGGAACGCCGTCGGGTCGAGGCCGTTCTCGCCCAGGTAGCTCGAGTAGGCGTCCTTGATGACCGACTCGGCTTCGGGGCCGGGGTCGTACACGTACGCCCACGTGCGGCCCTCGCGCCACGGCGTGTCCTGCTGGCGGTACTGCTCGAGTCGCTCGAAGATGGCCTCGCGGCCCAGCCCTCGCTCGGGTATTCGCATGCTCGGTCGGCCCCCGGGAATCTGCCCAGTGTAAGGAACCAGCGGGCGCAGACATCCTCACGAACCCATCAGCCGAGTGGTCGCGGGGCGAGCGCGTCATGCCGCCCGAGCACCCGCACACGCTGCGGTAGCGCCGGGGCGAGCCGGCCACAGGATGGCTCGGCGGCGCCCTCTCACGCGATCGGACCCGAAGTCTGCCGGAACCCGCCTGAAGCCTGTAAGACAGACGCTTCGTGACGGGCCTCGAAATCGTCCTGAGGAGCACTCTCCGCTCCGCTGGGGGCGATTCGCGGGGTGCGAGCCATTGCTCCGGTCCACTAATTGCTCCGGTCCACTAAGAGGGACGTCCGATTCCTTTTAGTGGATCTCGTGGTGGATCTCGTACGATCGACCGTCATGACGGATCCCGGTGCTTTCCTGTGGTTCTTCGATTGACGCGAGCCGCCCCCGGGCCCCAGAATGGAGCATCCATCCATCGCGGCGGGCTCGCTGTTCGGCGGCAGCGCGCGCCGCCCTCCCGAGAGGACCGCTTCCATGCGCTTCTTCGTCGTCGCGTTGCTTCTGCTTTTCGCCGCCGGCTCGGCCGAGGCCCATACCTTCAGCCTGTCGGTCGCCAACAACAGCGTCTGCGGACAGGGCGACAGCCTCCACAGCAACGCGAGCACGGCGGGCTATCCCGACGGCGCGACCTGCTTCGAGGCCTCGGGTCTGAACGACACCAACGTCGCCGTGCTGAACGACACCGGCAGCGACTCGGACGTCGGCGGCGGCGTGGTGACGCTGACCAACACCTTTGCGTTCGACGCCGCGGTGGCGGTGGACGCGTTCATCTTCAACAACGAGTACCAGGAGCTGAACGTCTCCTACGCGCTCACCTTCACGATCGACACCGACGACCCCGCCGATCCCTGGACGCTCTCTCTCGACCACGACGCGATGGGGCTGCTTGGCCTGCACGGCGACGGAACAGCGAGCGCGGTGGGCACCCAGGACGACGGCCATGCCCACATCTCTGCCCTGACGCTCTCCGGTGACGTGACCACGAGCCTGCTCGCCAACCAGGCCTTCAACGACAATCCGTCGAACAACAGCCAGAGCAGCCAGACCTTCTCGGACAGCGCCGTCGGCGTGGCCGTCGCGTCCGGCACCGGGGACGCCACCATCAACGTGACGATCGACTTCAAGCTCGACGCCTTTTCGAACGACGGCTGCAGCGGCTTCATCTGCAGCAGCGCCAGCGGCGGCGAGGAGGCCGGTGTGCTCTTCGGCGTGAACGATGCGACGGGTCGTGGCGACGTGGACGTCGACGAGTACAGCGAGTGGGGCCGGGCGGTCGGCCCGGACGGCTACAACAGCACCTGGACGCTCGACGTCGCCGGCGCCGTGTGCGGCAACAGCGTGATCGAGGGCAGCGAGGAGTGCGACGACGGCAACACGATTCCCGAGGACGGCTGCTCGGACACCTGCATGAACGAGTTCTGCGGCGACGGCGTCGTGCAGGTCGGTCTCGGCGAGGAGTGCGACGACGGCAACACGACGAGCGGCGACGGCTGCAGCGACATCTGTGAGATCGAGCCCCCCGTCGTGGTGCCGAGCGCCTCGGACGGCGTGCCGATGCTGCTGGCTGCCCTGCTGTTGGTCGTCGGAGCGTTCGTGCTGACCCGGACGTCGACGCGACGGCACGCCTGATCGACGCGGCACGCCGCCGCGCTCGAATGCGCCCGGGCTCCTCCCGAGAGGTGTCCCGCAGGCGCTGGCCGTTTCGTGGCCGAGATCGCCGCGATCGGTCGAGACTTCGCCGGGACCTCGGCGGGTTGCGTGAACGACCCGGGCTTCTAGAACCGGTCCGCCTTCGCGGCCTCCCAGTGCTCCTGCATCGACTCGGGTACGTGGCCGTCGAGCAGCTGGCCGGGCTCGGTGAACTCGTAGAGCTGGTCGAAGCGCAGCACCTCGTGCGGGCTCACGCGCTCGTGGATGTGCCTCGGCTCGAAGTCGAAGGGATGCGCGAGCCCGCAGGCGCCGGCCAGCTCGGCGACGTCCTCGACGGTGTGCCGGTGGAAGTTGAAGGCGCGCTCGGCTTTGTCCTTCACGACGAGCGCCCGCTGCAGGTTCCGGTCCTGGGTGGCGACGCCCACCGGGCAGCTGTTGGTGTGACAGCTCTGCGACTGGATGCAGCCGACCGCGAACATGAAGCCGCGCGCGACGTTGCACCAGTCGGCGCCGAGCGCCGACGCCAGTGCGAGCTCGAAGCCCGCCATGCGCTTGCCGCTCGCCGCGATCAGCACTTCGTCCTTCACCCCGATGCCGACGAGTGCGTTCCGCACCCAGCGGAGGCCTTCGCGCAGCGGAAAGCCGAGGTGGTCGGAGAACTCGATCGGGGCGGCGCCGGTGCCGCCCTCGGCGCCGTCGACGGTGACGAAGTCCGGCCGGATGCCCGTCTCGACCATCGCCTTGGCGATCGCGAGCACGTCCCGGGGACGGCCGACGCAGAGCTTGAAGCCCACGGGCTTGCCGCCGGAGAGCTCGCGGAGCCGCGCGACGAACTCGAGCAGGCCGATCGGCGTCGCGAAAGCGGTATGGCCGGGCGGCGACAGGCAGTCCACGCCGACCGGGATGCCGCGCGCCTCGGCGATCTCAGGTGTCACCTTGGCGCCCGGCAGCACGCCGCCGTGACCCGGCTTGGCGCCCTGTGAGAGCTTGATCTCGATCATCTTGATCGCGTCGACCCGCGCCGTCTCCTCGAAGCGGGCGGCGTCGAAGTGGCCGTCGCCGCCGCGACAGCCGAAGTAGCCGGTGCCGATCTGCCAGATGATGTCCGCGCCGGCCTCGCGGTGATAGCGGCTGTACCCGCCCTCGCCGGTGTTCTGTGCGAAGCCGCCGCGGCGCGCGCCCTGGCCGATCGCCAGCACGGCGTTGGCCGAGAGCGAACCGAAGCTCATCGCCGAGACGTTCACCACCGACGCCGAGTAGGGGACGCTGCACTGCTTGCCGCCGACCGTGACCCGGACTTCGCGCGCCGGATCGTCGGGGACGGCCACCGGCCAGGCCGAGTGGCTGATGAACCCGTAGCCTTCGGCGTAGACGTCCTGCTCGGTCCCGAAGGGCTTGACGGCGGGGATGCCCTTCGCGCGCCGGTACATGATGTTGCGCTGGTCGCGATTGAACGGGCGGCCGCTGGTATTGCTCTCTACGAAGTACTGATGCAGCTCGGGGCCGGCCGACTCGAGCAGGTAGCGCATGCGGCCGAGCAGCGGGTAGTTGCGCATGACCGAGTGCGTGTGCTGGAAGCGGTCGTACAGGGCGAGCAGGGCGACCGGCACCATCAGCAGCGCCAGCCAGTCGAAGACCGGCGACACCCAGGTGGCGAGGGCCCACGAGCCGAGAAGCAGCCCGAGCACCGTGGGCATGATGAGGGCGCGGATCCGGTGAAGAAGCTCCATCCACGGTCCCTTCGGCGCGCCGAGCGCGGGGCTCGCCGGGTCAAGGCCCCACCCGCTCTCGGGTGCTGCATCGAGGCATGAATTCTAGTGGAGATCGCGGGCCCTGGTCGGGTCGGCGTCGGGTCGGCCGGCTGTTCTATGCTCCCGGTCCCGGCTGGGGGATGGGGCGGTGTCGATCGACTCCGGGGCGAAGAGCGCAGGCGGTCCGCATCATCGGGCGGAGTGGTGGGCGGGGGGCGCGCTGCTGCTCGTGGCTGTCGCGATGCGGATCGACAACGCGATCCGCTACCGCACGGGCAATGGCTTCGACGCGGTCGAGAACGTCGAGTACATCCGCTTCCTGACCCACAGCTGGGCGCTGCCCGACCCGGAGGCGGCCTGGGCGACCTCCCACCCGCCGCTCTTCTACTACGTGGCTGCGGCGCTCTGGCGCGTGCTCGTCGGCGTTGGCCTGGAGGGTGCGCTGCTGGTGTCGTTGCCGCTGCTCGCCTCGGCGGCGGGCCTGGTCGCGATCGGGTCGGCGGTGTGGCTGGTGGCCCGCCTCTCTCCGGACGACCCGCGCCGGATCGTGCTGGCGGGCGCGCTGCTGCTCTTCCTGCCGGTGCACGTCTACATGGCCGCGATGGTCGGCGAAGAGCTGCTGGCGACGATGTGGATGTCGCTCGCGTTGATCGCGGCCGCGCCGATCGGGCAGTCGCCGGGCGCACCGGCGCCGGCGCGGGCGGCGGTCGTGGGGCTGCTCGCCGGTCTCGCCGTGCTGACCAAGATGACGGGCGTGCTCGTGCTGCTGGCGATCGGCACGACGTGGTGGATCGCGGCGTGGCGGTCGCGGCGCGCGGGGCCGGCGCTCGTGGCCAGCGCGGTGGCGGGTGCCGTCGCCCTGGGCGTGGGGGGCTGGTACTACCTCTACAACCTGGTCGCCTACGGGTACCTCTATCCGCAGGACCTCGCCGTCCACGCCAAGATGTTCGAGATGCCGCCGGGCTCGCGGCAGCTGCTCGACTACCTGCGCTTCCCGCTCGCGGCCTTCTCGGATCCGCAGCTGCTGAACCCCGACCTGCTGCGCTCGGTCTGGGGCGGCACCTACGACACGGTGTGGTTCGACGGCCACCGTCACTTCCTGCCCAGATCACCGGCTGTGACGCGCTTCGGCAGCGCGATCACCGTGCTCGCGTTGCTGCCGACCGCGGCCTTCGTGGTCGGTGCGGGTCGGGCGGTGCGGCGGGCCGTGCGCGATCCCGGCGGCGTCGACACGCTGCTGCTGTCGACGCTCGCTGCACTCCTGGCCGGCTACGTGGCCTTCACCTGGGGCAACCCCTGGTTCGCGACCGTCAAGGGCAGCTACCTGCTGGGGCTCTCCGTGCCCTTCGCCGTCTACGCGAGCGAAGCGCTGGCCGGTTGGACCCGCGCCGGTGGTTGGCGCTCGGCGTTGGTCTGGGGCGCGCTCGTCTTGCTGCTGGTCCTGATCGTGCTCGCGTTCACGATCGGCCCCGTCTTCGTGAAGCTCGACGGGCCGGGTCTGCCGTGGCGCGACGCCTCGCCCTGAGCGCTGGGTCTCGCCCCCCTGGCGGGCTGCCGGCTCGGGGGCCTACTCGCCGCCGGGGCCGCTGATGTACGCTGTCTGCATGCGGAGCCATCGAATCGCTACAGGGCTGATCGTCGTCGTCTTTCTCTCCAGCGTCGCCTCCGCGGCCTTCGCGGACGCGCACGAAGGCGGCGGGTCCGAGCCGTCGGCGGGGGTCGACACGGGTGAGGGCGCCGCTCCCGGCGGGCGGCAATCCGGCGGATGGCACGCCTGGAAGGGGGGCAAGGACCGCGCCGCACGGCGACACGCACGCCTCGAGTCGCTCGAACTGACCGACGAGCAGCGCAAGGCGATCGACGAGCTGCCCGAGGCCAAGGCCGCCTGGCGGCGCGAGCACGAGGACGAGCTTCAGCGCATCCGGGACGAACTCGTTGCGGCGCGCTCCGAGGGCGACATGGCGACCGTGCAGCGCCTCGTCGCCGAGCGGCAGAAGCTCATGATGACGCAGCCGGGGATGATGAAGATCCTCGACGAAGACCAGAAAGAGAAGTTCCGCGCAGAGGCCGCTCCTCGCGGCAGGGGGCCGGGCCCCGCCAGGGGGCCGAGCATCCAGGCCATCCAGCGGCAGATCCGCGCCGCCGACCGGGCGGGCGACACCGAGCGGGCGAGCGAGCTGCGGGCTCAGCTTCGCGAGTACAAGCAGGCGGTGCGGGAAAGCCGCGCCCGGGAGGCCGCGAAGGGCCGCGCCGAGCCGCAGGACGACACGTCGGCCGACTGACCCGATCGGCCCTGGCCCGCCTTCTCGGGCCGCCAAGGCCGCCTTCTCGGGCCGCGGCTCGTGCTCCTCAGTTGACCCCGCGCCCGCCTTCGCCCCAGTAGCGCGCGCGAAGCACCTTCTTGTCGGGCTTGCCCACGGCCGTGAGCGGCAGCTCGTCGACCACGTCGACCGTCTTCGGGGCGTACGAAGCGGCCTTCTCCTTCTTGACCAGAGCGATCAGCTCATCGGCCACCACCTCGTGGTTCGGGCGCGGCACGACGACCGCCTTCACGGCCTCGCCCCACTTGTCGTCGGGTACGCCGATCACCGCCACGGCCGACACGGCCGGGTGCGTGCCGAGCACGTCCTCGATCTCGCGCGGGAAGACGTTGAAGCCGCCGGAGATGATCATGTCCTTCTTGCGGTCGACGATGTAGAGGAAACCCTCGTCGTCGCGGGTCGCCATGTCGCCGGTGTGCAACCAGCCGTCCACGATGGCCTCGGCGGTGAGCTCGGGCTGCTTGAAGTAGCCCTTCATGACGCTCGGGCCCTGCAGGCAGATCTCGCCGGCCTCGCCTTCGGGCAGCGGACGACCGTCGGCGTCGAAGACCTCGACCCGTGCGCCCGGCATGGGCAGGCCGCAGGACGAGAGCCGCTTCAGGTCGCCCGGGTCGTGATGGGCGCGCCACATGCTGGTTGCGACCGCGCCGCACTCGGTCTGTCCGTAGAGCTGCGCGAAGACCGGTCCGATGCGCTCGATGCCCTCGGCGAGGCGTGCCGGTGACATCGGCGACGCACCGTACATGATCGTCTCGAGCGCCGAGAAGTCGGTGCCGTCGAGGGACGGATGGTCGAGCAGGACGTAGATCATCGTCGGCACCAGCAGCGACAGCGTCGGGCGCTCGGCCACCATGTCCCCGAGCCAGCGACCCGGATCGAAGCTGCGGTGCAGCACCACGCTTCCTCCGGACATCAGCGTCGGCGTGATCAGCGTGCCCGCCGCGTGCGAGATGGGCGCGCAGGCGAGATACCGGCGCTGCTTCGGGAGGTCCCAGCCCGCCGAGATCGACAGCGTCATCTGGGCGATCGCATGCTCGGAGAGTTCGGCCGCCTTGGGGACGCCGGTGGTGCCGCCGGTGTAGAGGAGCCAGGTCGTGTCGTCCGGACCCTGTGGACCGGGCGTGAGGGCCACCGGACCCATCCCCTCGGCGAGCGCCAGCAGATCGTCGCCGACATCCGACGGCCCGAACGTGAACACGGCCTCGACCGACGGGGACCGCTCGAGCAGCTCGCCGGCGCGCTCCGCGTAGGCGGGGTCGACGCAGAGGAAGCGGAGTTCGGCCTCGTCACACGCGTAGGTGTGGTCGGGCAGCGAGCCCGCCGGGTGCAGGGCCGTGTAGCGCCCGCCGGCGACGGCGGTCGCCGTCTGGGCCATCCACACCTCGGGGCGATTCGGCGAGAGCAGCCCGATGCCGTGACCACGCGGCAGGCCGCGCTTCTGGAAGACGGCGGCGAAGCGGGCCACCTGATCGGCGGTCTGGGCGTACGTCCAGCTGTGCCCGTCCTGTCGGAAGGCCTCGCGAGCGGGCCAACGGCGCAGCGCGCCGACGACCAGCTCGGTGTGGGTGATGGATCGGTGCAGGCCGCTCGCGCTCATGCCGCTCCTCCCGGCCGTCTCCTAACCGCGCAACTCGCCCAGCTTCCAGTTCGCCTTCTTGACGAAGTCCTGGTAGAAGTCCTCCGTGTAGGCCTCCTCGGGATGGGTGCGCACCATCTCGTCGAGCAGGTAGGCGTCTTCGCCGACGAGGATGCGCCAGCGCCCGGCACGCACGCCGTCGAGGATCACCGTGGCGGCGGCCTCGGCGGTCATCGGCGCGGCGTCCCGGAACTGCTCGCCCTGCTGCACCATGAACTGCCGGATCTGCTCGTTGGTGAGGTTCTCCACCGGCAGTCCCATGTCGACGATTTTTTCCTTGATCTGCTCGATCTCTTCGTCGGGCAGCTCCTTGGGGTCGCGGCCGAGGATCTTCCCCGAGTTCATGACGATCGAGGTGCCGATGTGGCCCGGCATCACGACCGAGGCCTTGAGGTGCGGGGCGTTCAGCTTGAAGTCGTTGACGAGCGCCTCGGTGAAGCCCTTCACGGCGAACTTCGCCGCGCTGTAGGCGGTGTGGGCCGTGAACGGACCGATCGACGCCCAGAAGCCGTTCACGCTGCTGGTGTTGACGACGTGGCCCTCGTCGCAGGCGAGCAGCAGCGGCATGAAGGCGCGGCAGCAGAGGTAGACCCCGCCCCAGCAGACCTCGAAGGTCTTGTCCCACTCTTCCACCTCGCCGTCGACGAAGCTGCCGCCGCCGCCGATGCCCGCGTTGTTGAAGAGCAGGTTCACGTGCTTCGTGTCGTGGGCCTCGGCGACGCCGCTGCGAAAGGCGATCACCTGCTCGCGAATCGAGACGTCGGCGACGTGGGTGCTGATGCGCGTGCCGGCCGGCGCCGCTTCCTCGCAGAGCGCCTTGGTCTGCTGCATGGCCTCGTCGGAGACGTCGCACAGGGCGACGTGGCAGCCCTCTCGCGCGAGCTGGATGCAGAGTTCGCGCCCCATTCCCGTGCCACCGCCGGTGACGACGGCGACCTTTCCCTCGAACCGATCCATGAAGATCTCCTTGCCGTTCTGGCTAGACGCGCTCGATGATCGTCGCCGTCCCCATGCCGCCGCCCGTGCACATGGTGACGAGTCCCGTCGACAGGTCGCGCCGCTCGAGCTCGTCGAGCAGTGTGCCGATCAGCATGCCGCCGGTGGCGCCGATCGGGTGGCCGAGCGCGATCGCGCCGCCGTTGACGTTGCACTTGTCCCAGTCCACGCCGGTGTCGCGCAGGAACTTGAGCACCACCGCCGCGAACGCCTCGTTGACCTCGATCAGGTCGAGATCGTCGAAAGTCATGCCGGCCTGCTCGACGCAGCGCTTCGCGGCCGGACCGGGTGCGGTCAGCATGATGACCGGCTCGGTGCCGGCGACCGCGGTCATCACGACGCGCGCCCGGGGCTTCATGCCGTGGGCCTTCGCGTACTCGGGCGAGGCGACGATCACCGCCGAGGCGCCGTCGACCACGCCCGACGAGTTGCCGGCGTGGTGGACGTGCTCGATCTGCTCCACGTCGGGGTAGGCGAGCAGCGCCGTCTCGTCGATCGTGAGCGTCTGGCCCTCGCTCTTGTGGGCGCCCATGCCCGCGAAGCTCGGCGCGAGCTTGCCGAGGTCGGCGAGCGTGCTGCCGGGCCGCGGGAACTCGTCGCGCTCGAGGGCCGGGCCGCCGTCGTCGTGGGTGATCGGCACGAGCGCCTGCTCGAAGCGGCCGTCCTCGATGGCGGCGTCGGCACGCGCCTGGCTGTCGACGCCGATCTGGTCGCACTGCTCCCGGCTGAAGCCCTCGACGGTTGCGATGAGATCGGCCGAGATGCCCTGGGGCACCATGGCGTACTGATCGTTCAGGTGGGCGTTGTTGGCCGAGAAGCCGTCGACGTGCATGGGCGCCGGCCGCGACATCGACTCGACGCCGCCGGCGACGACGAGGTTCTGGAAGCCCGCGCGCACCCCCATCGCGGCGAAGTTCACGGCCTGCTGGCCCGAGCCGCAGAAGCGGTTCAGCGTGACGCCGGGCGCGTCGAGCGACCAGCCCGCGTCGAGAGCCGCCATCCGCGCGATGTCCATCGCGTGGTCGCCGCTGCCGGCCCCGCAGCCCATCACGACGTCGTCGACGTCGGCGGTGTCGAAGCCGTTGCGATCGCGCAGGGCGTTCAGCACCTGCGCGAGGATGCGTTGCGGGTGCACCTCGTGGAGCGAGCCCGTCTTCTTGCCCTTGCCGCGGGGCGAGCGCACGGCGTCGATGATCCAGGCCTCGTTCTGCATCGTGAATCCTCCAGGGGCCCGGCGGCGCGCCGACGGGCGCACGGGGGTGGGAAGGGATGCCTTCACCCGGGCGGCCGGTCGCGCGCGGGGGTCGGATCAGTATGGAAGAATCCGCGGCGCTTGCCCACCGGCTCCCCGGGCCCCCGAAGCGGGGCGATCCGGGCGGATCCGCGCTCTATACTGAGCGCCGAGCGGGAGAGCTTCCCGCGACCCCGAGACCGGGAGCCCCGTGGCCGATACCCGCCCCCCCGTCGACTACATCGAGCGCACGCGCGCCCAGTACAGTGCGCTCGGCTATCCCGTGTATCGCTGGGTCGAGAGCGAATCGCCGCCGCCGTTCGTCCTGCTCGAGAAGCCGCTCGCCGAGTGCCGCGTCGGCCTGATCGCCTCGGGCGGGATCTACGCGGCCGGGCAGGTCGCCTTCCACCACGCCGACGACGTCAGCTACCGGGTCGTCGCGACCGACACGCCGACCGAGCGCCTGCGCGCCACGCACTTCGCCTACGACCTCACCGACGCGCGCAGCGACCCGAACGTGGTCTTCCCCATCGACGTGCTTCGCGGGCTCGTCGAGGAGGGCGAAATCGGTGGGCTGGCGGACGCCTTCTACACATTCATGGGCGGGATCTACTCGGCCCGCAAGGTGCGAGACGTGCTCGCCCCCGAACTCACGCGCCGCGTCGTCGAGGATCAGGTCGACCTGGTGCTGCTGGTCCCCGTCTGACCCGTCTGCCATCAGTCCGTGGGACTGATCGCGAGATCGATCGAGGCCGCCGGCATTCCGACGCTCAGCATGACGAGCGCGCTGTCGATCACCCGCTCCGTGAATCCGCCGCGCGCCGCCTTCCTCGACTTCCCGCTCGGCCACACCACCGGCAAGCCGCACGACCGCGCTCTGCAGCGCGCCATCGTGCAGGACGCCCTCGCGGCCTTCCGCGCGATCGACGAGCCAGGCCGCCTCGTCCACCTCGACTACACCTGGGCGGACGACGACGCCTGGAAGGACGGCGTGATGCGACCACGGGCCGCGAGCGGTGACGCCGGCGACGAGTTCGAGGACGACCGCGCGGCGCGCCGCGACACCCCGCAGTACCAGTTGGAAGAGGACCGCACCCTCGCCGACGAGGCTCTGGCCACGACGGGTTGCCCGACCTGCGTGTTCCTCGACTGACGGGTCCGGGAGCTAGCTGGTCGCCGCCGCCACCAGCAGCGCGATCGTCTCGTCGTCGACGCCCGCCTCGGTGAGCACTGCCTCGGTGTCCGCGCCGAGATCCGGAGCCGGGGCGTTGGCGCCGATCGGGTGCTTGGACATCGAGAAGGGCGGGCCGACCGTCCGGAAACGACCGTGCTCGGGGTGGTCGACCTCAGGGAAGACCCCTCGAGCCGCCGCGGTCGCGTCAGTGGCCGCCTCGGCGTGATTCAGCACCGGCGCCCAGATCAGCCGATGCCCGGCGAGCTGCTTCGTCCATTCTGCGAGCGTCTGCTCGGCGAAGATCCCGTCGAGGATCTCCACCAGATCTTCGGCGTTGTGGAAGCGCGCCCAGGCGTCGGCGAAGCGCTCGTCCCCGGCGAGATCGGAGCGGCCGATCGCCTCGCAGAACGTGGTCCAATAGCGGTCGGCTTCGATCATGACGAGGAAGAGCGAGCGTCCGTCCTTGCAGACGTAGTGGTTCCAGAGCGCATTGCGGGGCTTCGACCGATCGTGCTTGGGCGGGTTCTTTCCGGTGGCCAGCGCCCAGGTCATGTCGTTGCCCGAGACGTAGTAGCCGATGTTCTGCAGTGCGACGTCCACCACCTGTCCGTGGCCCTCGGCGTCGCGGGTGCGCAGCGCGGCCAGGATCGCCAGGGCGAGCGCGAGGCCCGCCGAGTGGTCGCCGATGCCGGGACGCTGGAACGAGAGCGCGCCGCCGTCCTCGCGCAGCTGCTCCATCAGGCCCGAGCGCGCCCAGTAGGCCGTGTAGTCGAAAGCCGGCGTCTCGGCCTCGGGGCCATCGGCCCCATAGCCCGATAGGCGCGCGACGATCAGCTCCGGGCGCTCGGCGAGCAGTGCCTCGGGATCGAGCCCGTAGCGCGCGAGCCGCGCCGGCAGCATGTTGGTGAGCAGCACGTCGGCGGTGTCCACCACCTTCCTGAGCGCCGCCTGTGCCTGGGGGAGGGCGAGGTCGAGGGTGAGCGAGCGCTTGCCGTGGTTGGTCATCTGGAACGGCGCGCTCAGCGAGAATTCGGACTCGACGCCCATCATGCGTGCGGTGCTGTGCCGGTAGATCTCTCCCCAGGGCACCTCGACCTTGATGACCTCGGCGCCGAGGTCGACGAGCAGCGCACCGCTCGTCGGCGCGGCGACGAAGCTCGCCAGCTCGACGACGCGCACACCTTCGAGCGGCGTGCTCATCGGATCGTCCTCGTGCCAGGTTGGCTCGCGTTCGTCGAAGTCGTCTGCATCGGGTGTCCTCCTGGAGGCGGGATGCGGGCCCGAGGGACGCGCCCGGGCGGCCGCTGATTCTACCGGACCGGCCCGCGCCGCCCCGCGTCAGCGAGGCGGCGCGGCGACCAGGACGCCGGCCCGCTCCAGCTCCTCGAGTCGTGGGTCGCCGAGTGCCAGCCAGTCGCGCAGCACCTCGCGATTGTGTTCCCCCAGCCTCGGGGCCGGGCGGTAACCGGCGCCCGCGGAGCCATCTCGTCGGATCGGCAGCCCGGGCTCGCGTCGGGGCAGGTCGTGGGGCCGCGGGGGATCGACCCAGAAGCCGGTCGCGGCGAGCTGGTCGCTCTCGCACAGGTCGCGCGCGTCGGCGAGCCAGCCCGCCAGCACGCCCGCCGCCTGCAGGCGCCGCGTCAGCGCGATGCGATCTTCACTCCGCGTCCGCTCCGCGATGGCGGCGTCGATCTCGTCGTGACGGGCCCGTCGCCCGGCCTCGTCGAGCGGCCGCCAGACGTCGTCGAGATCGAGCACCTCGCAGAGCGCCTGCCAGGCCCGCTCGCTTGCGACGCTGATGGCGATCCAGAGATCCGCGCCCGCGCACGGGTAGACGCCCTGCGGCGCGCGCTCGGCATGCCGGGCCCCGCGGCGCGGCGGATCGCCGGCGCCGGTCTGCGCGTCGGCCACGAAGTCGCTCGCGCACCACAGCGCCGACTCGAGCATCGAGACGTCGACGCGACGTGCGCGCGGGCGCGGGTCGTCGTCTCGCTCGCGCAGGGCGGTCAGGGTGCCGGCGACGGCCACGAGTGCGGCCAGCGGGTCCGGCCACGCCACGCCCGACCGGTACGGGCCCGAGTCGGGGTAGCCGGTGGCGTGGGTGACGCCGGCACGCGCTTCGACGTTCGGGCCGAACGCCACGTGGTCGGTGTCCGGCCCGCTCTGGCCGAACCCCGTGATCGACGTATACACGATGCCGGGGCGCCGGGCGCTCAGACCCTCGAAGTCGAGGCCGAGTCGTGGCAGGAGACCGGGCGCCGTGTTCTCGAGCAGCACGTCGGCTGCGGCGACGAGCCCCTCGAAGACGCTCCGCGCCTCGGCGCGTCGCAGGTCGAGGGTGATCGCGCGCTTGCCGCGCAGCAGGGCGTTCAGCGAGCCGATGCGGTTCCACGGGTCGCGGCCGACGTCGCCGTCCGGGAAGAGATGCGTGGCCTCCGCGAGCCCGTCGGGTGTCTCGCGACCGCCGCGCGCGTCGGGGGCCTCGACGGCCACCACGTCCGCGCCGAGGTCGGCGAGCATGCGGCCGGCGAGCGGAGCGGCCCAGACGCGACCGAGCTCGAGCACCCGCACGCCGGCGAGCGGAGCAGATCCCTGAGGCCCGGCGCGCCGCCGACCCGCTTCGCCTCGATGACGCGCACCGGTGTCGTGCGCCGCCTCGGCGGCCTCCGCGCGCTCGATGCGAATCGGCCCGCGTGGTGTGCGCACGCCGTCCCGTTCGACGAGTGCCCGGCGCGCGGCGAGCTGGGGGTCGTGCAGCACCTCGCTGGGCGCGAGCACGGCCGACGCCGCGACCCGCGCGCCCTGCAGCTCCCGGACGACCTCGCTCCGGGTGCGCGCGTCGAGCCAGGGCTGCAGCAGCCGGTCGAGTTCGTCTTTGTGCCGGGCCACCGCCAGGTCGTCGGCGAAGCGCGGGTCGAGCAGGGCCTCGGCCCGCTCGGTGACGGCGAGCAGGCGGTCGCGCGCGGCCTGTCCCGTCACGTTGAGGACGACGTGGCCGTCGCGGCACCGGTACACGCCGACCGGGTGCCAGTAGCCGGGCTGCCGGTTGCCGGCGCGACGCAGCACGTGGCGATCGTGGGTCCACATCGTGAACGTGTGCTGGTGGATCGCGACCAGGCCCTCGAACTCGCTCACCTCGACGATCGCCGCGCCGCGGGACCCGTCCCTCGAACGCAGGGCCGCGAGCGCGCCGATGAAGGCGTGCAGTCCCGCCTGTACGGAGGCGAGGCGAACGGGCCTCGCGAGCGGCTCGCGGTCCGGCTCGCCCGAGAGCAGCAGGTGCCCCGAGAGCGCGTCGAGCACGAAGTCGTCGGCGTGCAGACCGGCGAGTGGTCCGCGCGAGCCGAGGGGCGAGATGCGCAGACGGACCGGGCAGTCTGCGAGCGCTTCGGCCCGTACGGGATCGAGCGGCCCGGGGGCCGCGCTCTCGATCGCGACGTCCACCGCCGCCACGGCTTCGGCCAGGCGCGCGGGCCCGTCGGCCCCGGCGCCCGGCTCGAAGCGCGTCACGGTCGCGCCGACGTCGGCGAACAGCTCGGCCGCGACCGAGCCCGCCAGCGATCCGGCGATCTCCAGCACACGGAGTCGATCGAATGCGCGCGACGACTGCGTCACCCCGGGTGCCTCGCCGACCGAGCGCCGTTCGGGCCGGCCGTCAGACGAACCGAACGATCGCGGAGCCCGGCGTCGTGTTCTTGCCCTGCGCGTTGTTCACGTAGAGCTCGAGCTCGGCGAGCTTCTCGCCGTTCTCCTCCCACTTGCGCTTCACCGTGCCGCCGAGCGTCATCGCCTGGTCGGGCAGATCCATGCCGCGGTACTGGCACGCGAGCTTCTTGATGCGCCCGCCGTGGTCGAGCCAGTTCGAGACCAGCTCGCCGAGCGAGGCATACTTGAAGCGCCCGTGAACGATGATCGAGCCGATCGCCTTGGCCTGGGGGAAGGCGAAGTCGTGGTGGAGCGGGTTGAAGTCGCCGCCCCCGGCCGAGTACTTGACGAGCTGGGTGACGCCGGGCGCCTTCTCGAGCTCGGGGAGGGTGTCGCCTTCGTTGATCGAGTTCCACGTTCGGGGCATGTCGGGCTCCTGTCGGATGTCGGATATCGGATGTCGGATCCAGGGTGTCGAATGGACGGGTCTTGCAGGTGCAGGGTGTCGCGAGCAGGGCCGCCGGTCAGTAGAAGATCGCCTGGCCGCGCTGCTTCGCGACGAGCTCGCCGTCCTGGTTGATGCAGCGCGTCTCGTTGGTGACGATGAGCATCTGGCCCGTCGTCTTGCCCTCGCGTGTCGCGATGTCCGCGATGCTCGACGTCACGGTGAGCGTGTCGCCCGCGCAGATGTCGGCGAAGTACTCGGTCTCGGTGCCGCCGTCGAGCAGATTCGGCAGGCCGTGATCGATGCTCGGTCCCGAGTCCTTCGGTCCGCTGAAGGTGTCACTGCTCTGGCCGGGTATGAAGATCGGCGTGCCGAGGTACGTCGGCGGGCAGGGAAGGTTGCGATAGCCGGCGGCCTTCGCGGCCTCGATGTCGAAGTAGACGGGGTCGGTGTAGCCGACCCCGCGCGCGAAGGCGCGGACGCTGGTCGTGGTGACCTCGTGGGTCCACGGCTTCGATTCGACGCCGATGAGCGCGCGCATCGCGTCGGTGATCTCGATCTTTTCGGCCATGTGTTTCCTCCGGACGTTCGTCGTTCGCGAGTCGCGTCCTGGTTCGAAGAGCGTGAAGTGGAAGGAGTCGAGCGTGAGAGTGAAACCAGAGTGCGTCGACGCCGCGGCCTCGGGGCCTCCCTCCGAGTGCGTCCAATCCTGGTTTCGGCGTAGACGATCCGAAAGTCTTGCGAAACTTTGCGGTCCCCGCATGTCTACGCTGCGCGGAGATTCGAGTGCCGCGAAGGGCTCCCGATCCTGCTAAGCTGGTCACACTTGATGACTTCGCATCGCCGGGTTCAGCACGGACACGGCACCGACGAGGGCGCGATGCAGACATCGAGACGGAATCGTCGAAGGGCTCGGGAGCGCAGGCGAATTCAGGTCCGCTCCGCGGTGGATCGTGGCGGACTTCTGCTCGCCGGGCTGTTGATTTTGGCGGGCGCTCTGGCGTTGGCATCGTCCGCGGCGGCGCAGCAAGCGACAACGTCTGGTGTCGCGCCGTCGGTCACCGACTTGAAGGCCAGGGCCTACGACGCCCAGGAGGCGGCCGGGCAGGCCCAGGCAGCCGCCGAGCGGGCGAGCGCCGCGGCCGATGCCGCCCAGCAGGCCGTCGACGCCGCCGCGGCCGCCGCCGCCTCCTCGGCGGCCAGCGCGCCGGCCGCGGTCCCCGAGCACGTCCTCGAAGATCTCCACCGCGCCACCGAGGAGGCCAAGAACGCGGCGGCTGCCGCCCGCGCCGCTACGGCGGCGGTCGCCGAGCACGTGCGCGATCGCGAGAAGCGCTACTCGCGAAGCGGCTTCTACCTGAGCGGCGGCATCTTCTACGCGCCCGAACTCTTCGACACGAGTCTCAGCGCCGGTGACAGCCGCGGTGCGTTCGGCGCCATCGGCTACCACTTCGCCGAGCGCTTCGACGTCGAGGTGCGCGTCGACGCCCTCGACAACTTCGGCCTCACTTCGCCGCTCGGCTACGCCGGTCACTTCAGGGGCTACTCGGTGACCGCCAACGCGAAGCTCTACATCCTGACGAAGGCCTTCCAGCCCTACCTCGGAATAGGCCTCGGGGCGCTTCGCGGTGAGACGAAGTTCACCGAGATCGCCACCGGGCGGACGCAGACCTGGCACGACACCGTCGGCACGTTCCGGCTGTCGGCCGGATTCGACTACTACGTGTCCGAGTCGGTGGCGCTCACGGGCGACGCGGCCGTCAACATGCCCGGCGGCGAGCTCTCGTCGGCCAACTTCGCGACCCTGGGCGGCGGCCTCAAGATCCGGTTCTGAAAAGCTTCGTCCGTCAGTCTGCGTCGCGGCCGCTCGACGGTGTCTCGACGAGGATGGCCTCGATGACGTCGGCCTCGCAGAGGCTGGGTTCGCGCTCGATGCCCAGAAGGTACTCGACGGTCGGCCGCAGGCTCGCCAGCGTGTAGCGCTGCCGCGCGGCGACGGCGCCTGCGGGACGGATCCCGCGGCCGCTTGCGAACAGCCAGACACGCCGGGTGCCCGGGACGTTCCAGCGGTGCTCGCTCCACTGCTCGCCGCTGCCCCGCCCGTGGTCGGTCGTCACCACGAGCGCGCTCGGGTGCCCGGCCTCCTCGAGGCCGCGCAGCGTCTCGTCCAACTCGCGCAGCCAGGTGTCGTAGCGGGTGAGCGTGCGCAGGTGACCCGGGTAGTCGCCCGCGTGGCCCGTGCCGTCGGTCTCGTCGAGTGCCAGGAAGAGCAGAGCCGGTGGATGTTCGGCCAGGCGATCGAGAGCCAGCTCGAAGGCCGCGCGGTCGACCGAATCCGGCGGCGAGGGAGCGTCCGTCGCCCGGCCGCCTCCCATTCGCGCCATCCAGCGGCGCTCGATCGCCCCGGGCCCGCAGGTCGCGTCGAAGCGGGCGTCGAGCCCGAGTCCATCGCAGATTCCGTCCCAGCTCGCGAGGATCGTTACCTGCCCGGGCGACCCGTCCCGTGCATCGAGCACCGCGTCGAAGAGGGTGCCGCCTTCGGGGGCGCCGCACTCGTTGTCGAGGCACAGGGTCGGGCGGCCAGCGAACATCGACTGGTAGCCGGGGAGACTCGTGCCCACCGGATTGGCGAGCACCATCGGCTCGCCCTTGCCGGGCCGGCCCACGAAGGCGCCTCGCGGGCCGAGGTCGTTCAGCAGGAACGGCATCGCCGGGTCGGGTCCGACCGCTCGCTCGGGAGCGAGGTCGGGGTCGGGCCCCACAAAGAGCTCGTGGGGGCGGACCCCGTCGAAGGTGACGACGACGACGGTCGCGACGGGCCGGGGATTCGGAGGGAGCGGCGCCCGGTCGCAGCCGCCGCACGCCGCAGCGAGCACGCAGCCGACCGCCGCGATCGCGTGCATCGGTGCGCCCGCGCGCCTGGGCCCCGCCTCGAGGGCGGCCCGCGCGGTCCGCTTCGCTCCGAGCCTTCGCACTGCTCTCAGTCTCGTGAGTCTCAGCCTCGTCCGTCGTCTACCGCGCTGGCAGTCTTCGTCGATGATTCGTGGCGATGGGTGGCGTGGCACGATCGCTTGATGGGGCGACGCCGGCATGCGATCGTCGCGCGGCCATGGCACGACCGCGTCGCCGAGGGCTGTCGCTCCGATCGCGGCGAGAGTATTCCACGGCCGCTCTGCACGGGCGAGCCGCCCCCATGCCCGGGAGGCTCCGATGCTGAGCGGACTGCTGGTCATCGTCGCATCGTGGCTCGCCCTCTTTACGATCCTGTTCGGCGTCGGCTGCATGCCGGTGGCCCTGCTCGGCCGGCGCATTCGCTCGGGCGAGGACTTCCTGGCGGCTTTCTGGCTGGGCTTCGCGCTCGTCGTCGCCGCGCTGCAGCTCTGGCACCTGGCGGCTCCGATCGGCCCTGCCACGCTCGCCGCCGCGGCGCTCCTCGGCGGGATCGGGCTCGTCGCCGGGCGCGCCGCAATGGCCACCTGGTGGGCGGACCTGCGGCGGCGAGTGGTCGCCTCGCCGACCACGAGCCTGATCGTCGGCACTCTCGGGCTGCTCTTCTTGCTCTGGCTCGCCAATCGCGCGATGGCGCCGATCGCGCCCCAGGGCGACTCGGGCTTCTACCACATCGGCGCCGTGCGCTGGATGCAGGCCGAGGCGCTGCTGCCGGGGCTCGGCAACGTCGACGGCCGCTTCGGCTTCAACAACTCGCTCTTCCTCTACCTGGCGATGCTCGACTGGCCGCCCGGCCCGCCGCACTTCTACCACCTGGGCATGCCGGTGCTCTTCGTCGTGTTCGTCGCCGAGTGCGCGCTGCACCTGGGACACGTGCTGCGTGAGGGGACGCGGGTTGCGGGGCGGCACCTGCTGGGATCGCTGTGGATCGCCGGGCTCGTCCCGTACTTCTTCGTCGAGTTCGGATCGACGAGCACCGACACCGCCAACCTGCTGATCGGCTTCGTGCTCGGGCTGCATCTGTTCCGGCTCGTGATCGAGCGGCCCGCCCGCGAGGACGTGGCCTTCCACGCACTCGTCGTCGTCGCTTTGGCGACGGTCGGCGTCACCATCAAGCTGAGCTTCGCCTTTCTCGGCTTCTTCGCCTGCTTGGCTGCCGGATGGAGGTTCCTCGGCGCTCGGTCCGAGGACTTCGCGGCGGGCTTCTGGTCTGTCGTCCGGGCGGATATCGCGCCGCTCCTCGGCACGATCGCGGTGGTGGCGGTCGTGCTCGGCACCTGGCTCGCGCGCGGTGTCACGATGACGGGCTACGTCGCCTACCCGAGCACGACGGCGCTCTCCCTGGACGTCGACTGGCGGGTCCCCGAGCAGCAGGTGGTGGGAGAGGCGGACGCCATCAAGGTGTGGGCCCGCTATCCGTTCGAGACCGACCAGAGCTGGCAGGAGATCCTGGACGGCTGGCACTGGGTCGGGCCGTGGTTCTTCAAGACGATCGAACGCGCCGACGTCTTCACCGTGCCGATGCTGCTCTTCCTGGGCGGCCTCTGGGTGCTCGCGCGGCGCACTCGCAGCACCCCGGCCGACCGCCGCGCGGCCGGCCTCTTTCTCGCCGCGCCGGCCGTGGCGTTCGTTCTGTGGTTCGTGACGGCGCCCGCCGAGCGCTTCGGGGGCGCGATCTTCTGGCTGCTCGGTGCGGGGATCTGGGCCGTGCTCTTCGAGCAGTCCACCTCCGGATCCTTCAAGCGCGGCGTCCTGCGCGGCGCATCGGTGTTCGTCCCGGTAACCGTGCTCGCCGCCGCCGTCGCCGGGGCCGTGCTCTCTCACGGACGCTACGGCTGGGCGCTCTTCGTCACGCCCGGACCCGAGCGGGGCTTCCATCCGATTCCCGAGGCGGTGGTGGAGCGTCACGTCTCGCGGTCGGGCGTCGTCCACTACGTGGCGGTCGGCACCGGGCCGGGCTCGTCGAAGTGGGTGCCGGGCATCCGCTGCTGGGATGCGCCGCTGCCGTGCACGAAGGGATACCTGCCCGATCTCGAAACGCGCGCGCCGGGAACCCAGCGTCGAGGCTTCCGGCTGGCAGGCGAGCGGTGAGCCTGGTCCCGATGGCGCACCGGCGACGCACGACTCTATAATCGATCGACCGATGAGCGGGCCTCCTCGACAAGCCATCCGCTCCGTGCCGTTCGCGTTTCGCCTCGTCACGTATCGGAAGTCGCGGACGGCCGTCGCCGCAGCGGGGATCGGGTTCGCGATCCTCGTGGTCTTCGTGCAGCTCGGCTTCTACGGGGCCGTGCTGGGCACCGCACTCGCCGTGTCGTCGCGCTTCGACGCGGAGCTGATGCTGGTCTCGCCCGGCTTCGTGCACCTGGCCGAGACGGGCTCGATTTCGCGCGGCCGTCTCTACCAGGCACTGGCGATCCCCGAGATCGAGGCGGCCACGCCCATCTACTTCCGCTACGCGAACTGGCACGATCCGGCGAGCGGCGAGAGCTGCCGGCTCTTCGCCCTGGGCTTCCCGCTCGTGGATGCGCGACGTGTGCTCCCGATCGCGATCGACGAGATCGGCGGGCAGCTCGACGAGCTCGCCGCCACCGGGAGCGTGCTGCTCGATCGGCTCACGCAGTCGCGCTGCGGCCCGGCCGATCCGTCGGGCATCGTGCAGGTGAACGATCAGGTCTCGCGGGTGGTCGGGGGATTCGACCTGGGTGTGGGCTTCCTGGCCGACGGTGCGCTGGTCCTGAGCGACGACAGCTTCGCCCGCGTCTTCGACCATCATCGACTCGACCGCCCGCACCTCGGGCTCTTCAAGCTGACGGACGGCGCCGACCCGGCGGAAGTCGCCGACCGGCTGCGCCGGTTGCTGCCCCGGGACGTCCGCGTGATCACCCACGACGAGCTCACCGGCATGCAGACGCGACACTGGGTGGAGAACACCGCCGTCGGCAACGTGTTCGGCATGGGCGCCGTGGCGGGCTTCCTGGTGGGCGTGGTCGTGCTGTTCCAGATCCTCTCCACGGACATCCGCAACCACCTGCCCCTGTACGCGACGCTGCGCGCGATGGGCTACCCGGGGCAGCGCCTCTCGCGCTACGTCCTCGAGCAGGCGTGGATCTATGCGGGGCTCGGCTATCTGCCGGCGCTCTTGCTCTCGCTCGTACTGTTTCCCGTCGTCCACTCCCTCACGCGCTTGCCGGTCTTCATGACGCTCGGGTTGGCGAGCGGGGTGGCGGTGCTCTCGGTGGCGATGTGCAGCGCGGCCGCCCTGCTGTCGATGCGGCGCCTGCGCCGCGCCGACCCCGCGGAGCTCTTCTGATGCAGCCCTACACCAAGGCGCCGGTCTTCGCGCTCCGGCTGCTGATGCACGAGCGCGCCCGCACGCTGGCGTCGATCAGCGGCGTCGCCTTCGCGCTGCTGCTGATGATCATGCAGGTGGGCTTCCGGAACGCGCTGCTCGACAGCGCCCTCGAGCTGCTGCGTCGGCTCGACGCCGACATCGTCGTGATGTCGACGGACAAGCGCCCCTTCCTGCGCCGCGACTGGATGCCGCGCGAGCGGCTCTACCAGGCGCTCTCGGCGCCAGGGGTGGTGGGCGTATCGCCCGTCTGGATCGCTCTGATGCGCTGGACGAACCTCGAGACGAAGACACTTCACCCGATCCGGATCATCGGTTTCGATCCAACGAAGCCGACCTTCGAGATCGACGCCGTCAACGAGCTGGCCCCGCAGCTGCGCCGACTGGGCACCGCGCTGGTCGACGAGCACTCGCGCGGCTCGTACGGCGAAATCGGCCCGGGCAAGGCGCAGGTGAACCTCAAGGAGATCGAGATCCTCGGCACGTTTCCCCTGGGCACGGACTTCGAGGTGGACGGCAGCCTGCTGGTCTCGGAGGACACCTATTTCGACGTCACCCACTGGCCCTTCAACCTGGTCGAGCTCGGCCTGGTCCAGCTCGCCCCGGGCGCGCAGGTCGAGACCGTGGTCGAATCGATCCGTGACCTGATGCCCGCAGACGTCTCCGTCCACTCGAAGGAGGAGCTGATCGAGCGGGATCGCGAGTACTGGGAGACCGGCACGCCGGTCAGTCTGATCCTGCTGGTCGGCGTGATGCTCGGCTTCGCGGTGGGGGTCGTGATCTGTTATCAGATCCTCTACACAGAGGTGCTCGATCATCTCGCCGAGTTCGCGACCCTCAAGGCGATGGGCTACGGCGATCGCTTCATCCAGCTGGTGGTCGTCGTCGAGGCGCTCGCACTGTCGGTGCTGGGCTTCCTGCCCGCCGTGGTGGTCGGCTGGGCGATGGTGATGTTGCTCGGCTCGATGAGCGGCCTGCCCGCCGGGCTCGGCTGGGGGGACGCCCTCAACATTCTCACCCTGTCGGTGGGGATGTGCAGCGTGGCGAGCCTGCTCGCTTTGCGGAAGGTGCGGGTCCTCGACCCGGCCGAGCTCTTCTGACGGCTGCCGCGCTAGCCTCGGAGCGTGCTCGAGGACCTGCTCGCTTCACCGCACGTCGACGAGATCTGCGCCCTGCGCGGGCGCGTCGGTCTGATGGCCTTCCACGGCGGCAACCTCGAGCGGACGACCGACGTGGTCGCCCGAGAGGTGGCCGAGCGCACCGGGTCCTCGCTGTACGCCGTCCTCCAGGCGCCGCCGCTGCGGCGCCACGTCCCGTCGACCGCGTTCCGGCCCGAGCACTCGGATGCGCTGGCTTCGTTCCTCGGCCACGTCGACGTCGCGATTGCGATCCACGGCTACGGGCGCGAGTCGTCGTGGTGGCACCTGCTGCTCGGCGGACGCAATCGCGCGCTGGCCGGCCATCTCGCCGGCTACCTGCGCGATGGTCTGCCCGACCGCTACGAGGTGGTCGACGACCTCGAATCGATTCCGCGGGAGCTGCGCGGGCAGCACTGCGACAACCCCGTGAACCGGCCGCCCGAGGCGGGCGTGCAGATCGAGCTGCCGCCGACCGTGCGCTGGAATCGCGCCGAGAAGAACTGGTCGGATCATCTCGGCACACCGCGCGCCGAACAGGTCGACCGGCTGATCGACGCTCTGGCGAGCGGCGTCGAGAACTGGGTGGCCGGCGGCTCGGGGGCCGAGCCGACCGGTCGGGTTCACGATCTCGATCCGCTGTCCGGCTCCGGTGCGGGCAGGCGGTCGCCGTAGTCGAGCAGCCCGGCGACGGCGTTGAAGGTCGGGTGGATGCGCCGGGGCGTGACGCCGTTGCCCGTCCCCCAGCTGCCGTCGGCGTCCTGGGCGTCGACGAGCCGCCTCCTGGCCGCGAGCGTCTCCTCGTTTTCGCCGACCCCGAGCAGCTCGAGGCTGGCCAGCACCTCGCCGACCAGGTCGAGCGACAGGAAGTGCAGGTCGCCCCGGCCGTGGTGCTCGAGCGCCGCTCGAAAGACGGGGATGGCGAACTCGATCCCGCTCGGGTCGGCGCGCTGCCGGAAGTAGCGCGATCGCGCGAAGACCACGTGGGTGAGCGCGTACACGTAGCGGGTGTTCGCGCCGAGGCGCTCGGGGCCCTGCTCGTCGGCGCCGCGGCGCAGGGCCTCGACGATCGCGGCCTCGTTCATGGCGGTCGGCATCTCGAGCTCTTCGAAGAGGTACAGGATCGACGGGCGGTGCCGCAGCGGCAGCGACTTCCAGAAGCGGAGCTCGTCCCGACCCGCCAGCTCGGCGATCGTGCTCGCGGCATCGCGCCAGCGCACACCGCTCTGCTTGCGGCGGAGCAGCTCGAACAAAGTCGGCGTGAGGCGCTCCGATTCGAGCAGGCCCGGATCTTCGAGGTCGTCGGGCAGGCCGCGGTGGTTCGCGCCCGCCGCGTCGGCCTCGAGGGCAGCGGCGATGCGGCGCGCCCGGTCGGGATCGGCGTTGATGTGTGCGGCACGGGAGAGGTTCGCGTGCGCCCAGCCCGGTGGCATCTGGTCGGCATGCGCGATCAGCCAGTCGAGGCCGCGGTGGGCGGCCTCGGTCCTCGCCGCGCGCTCGGCGGGCGGGACCGTGAGCGGCGGCCCGCCGGGCCGATCCTCGGAGCGGTCTCCGTCGCAGGCCAGCACGACCGCCGCCAGTAGACAGCCGATCGCGGCCCGTGGCGCCCGGTGATGCGGTCGTGTGTGGCTCAGCCACCTGCTCATGCCGGTCGACCCGTCCTGTCTCGTGCCCGATCGCAATCCTGCGTCGCCTGGGGCGGCGCGCCTCAGGCAGCTTCGCGCACTTGGCGCGTCGACGCCGGGCCGGCCGGGCTGTGGTCCGCCGGCGGTCGCAACCTCCACAGGCGGGCACCTCGCGGCGTCGCGATGTCAGCCACCCCCGGTATCGTTCCGGCAGGGAGGCGAGGCTCGGTATGGTCGACCAGGCACCTGCGCACGAAGACGCACCCGGCCCGGCCGCCGGCCGGCGGAGCTTCGGACAGCGCGTGCTCGGGGCGCTGGCGCTCGACGCCAGCGTGTACGCCGAGGTCGAGCACGATCCGCCGGCGATCTGGCAGGCGTTCGTGATCGTGACGCTGGCGGGGATCGGTCGCGGGCTCGCCGCGCGCGCGGCCGACGAGGGCATCGGCATTTCGGCCAGCCTGATCGTGGCGTTCGCGAGCTGGGCGATCGTGACGTTCCTGATCTGGCTGGTGGGCGTCGTCTTCGACCACGACACTTCTACTTTCTTCGAGCTGCTTCGCACCGTGGGCTTCGCGGCCTCGCCGCTGCTCCTGCTGGCAGCCGGCGTGACCCCCTTCTTTTCGACGCCGCCCGCCGTGCTGACACTCAAAGTCGTCACCCACGCCGCGGCGGCGATTGCGCTGGTGATCGCCGCGCGCGAGGCGCTCGACGTGTCGACCGGGCGCGCCATCGTCATCTGCGGCGTCGTGATCGGCGCCCTCGCCATGGTGGTCGTCTACGTGATCACCGCGGTCGCGGTGCGGCTGCAGGGCGTAATCGACGTGGTGGTCTCGGCCGCGTCCCAGACGACGTAGGATTCCGATGCGCCCCGGCGCGGTCCACTACTTTCGCGACGCGGCCGACCTGGGCCGCGGGCTCGCGCGCGCCCTCGAGGTGCCCGCGCGCGCGGTCGCTGTGCATCGCTTTCCCGACGGCGAGAGCCGGGTGACGGTCGACGCGCAGCCGGGCGGTAGCGCGGTGCTGGTGCGGCGCCTCGACGATCCCAACGCGAAGCTCTTCGAGGTGCTGCTGGCGGCGGACGCCCTGCGCCGCTCGGGTGTGCGCCGTGTCGCGCTGGCGGCGCCCTATCTGCCCTATATGCGGCAGGACCGTGTCTTCACGCCGGGTGAGGCGGTCTCGCAGCAGGTGATCGGCGAAACGCTCGGCCGCGCCTTCGACCGCGTGGTCACCGTCGAGCCGCATCTGCACCGCATCCACGACCTCGGCGAGGTCTTCGACTGCGCGGCCGTCTCGGTGCCCGCTGCGCCGCTGCTGGCCGACTGGTGCCGGCGGTGCGGCGAGGGGACGCTGCTCGTCGGTCCCGACGAGGAGTCGCTGCCGTGGACCCGGGCGGTGGCGGCGGCGGCGGGGCTGCCTTTCGTGGTGGGCGAGAAGGTGAGGCGGGGTGACCGGCGCGTGCGCGTCACGTTGCCCGAGCTGCCCGCCGGGCGCCGCGCGGTTCTGCTCGACGACATCGCGAGCACCGGCGTGACGCTGGCGGCGGCTGCCCGCGCGCTGCGTCACGCCGGCGTGAAGAAGGTGGACGCCGCCGTCGTGCACGCCATCTTCGCGCGCGGCGCGGCCACTACGCTGCGCCGCGCCGGTATCGCGCGCGTGGTGTCGTGCGACTCGGTCGTGCACCCGACCAACGCGATCGCGACGGCGCCGAGCCTCGCCCGTGCGATCCGAGCGCGTCATGTCGCCTCGCGGCGCACTCCGGCTGCGGAGGGCGGGGGCTGACCCATGTTCAAGCTGCGACACATCTGCATCGACACCCACACCGAGCACGTCGTCTTCCTGCACAGCGACGCCGTCGAAAAGGGAGAGCTCGGTCTGAAGCCCCTCGACCGCGTCCGCGTGGTGCCGGTGGACGGCAGCCTGGGGCCGGGGCGCGAGATCGAGGGCGTGCTGAACTTCTGCTACGACAGCCTGGTCGGGCCCGACGAAGTGGGCCTCTCCGAGGCGGCCTTCCACGACCTCGGGCTGCCCGAGGACACGCTCGTCACCGCCAACCTCGCGGCGCCGCCCGACAGCGTGCGGCGGGTGCGCGACAAGCTCGCCGGCGAGCGGCTCGTCGGTGCCGACTTTTCCGCCATCCTCCACGACGTCGCGAAGCGCCGCTACTCGAAGGTCGAGCTGACGATGTTCGTGCTGGCCTGCGCGCTGCGGCGTCTCGACGAGGACGAGCTGATCGACTTCACCCGCGCCATGATCGACATTGGCGAGCGGCTCGAGTTCAACACGCCCCGCGTCGCCGACAAGCACTGCATCGGCGGCATCCCCGGCAACCGCACCACCATGATCGTGGTGCCCATCGTGGCGTCGCTCGGCGTCACGATTCCCAAGACATCGTCGCGTGCGATCACGAGTCCGGCGGGCACCGCCGACACCATGGGGGTGCTGGCCGAGGTCGGTCTCGGGCGGCAGCGCATGTACGAGGTGGTCGAGCAGAGCGGGGGCTGCGTGGCTTGGGGCGGCTCGCTCGACCTCGCGCCCGCCGACGACGTTTTGATCACCGTCGAGCGGCCGATGAACATCGACACCGAGGCGCAGATGGTGGCGTCGATCATCAGCAAGAAGAAAGCGGCGGGCGCCACCCACGCGTTGATCGACATCCCGGTGGGTCCCACCGCGAAGGTCGAGTCGCGCGAGGCCGCGAAGGCGCTCGCCGCGCGCTTCGAGGGGGTCGCCCGTGCTGTCGACCTCGAGGTGGAGATCGTGCTGACGAACGCCAACGGGCCGGTGGGCGCCGGCGTGGGGCCGCGCCTCGAGGCGATGGACGTGCTCTCGGTGCTGCGCGGCGAGTCCGGCGCGCCGAGCGACCTGCGCGAGAAGTCGCTGCACCTCTCGGCCCGCGTGCTCGAGACGATCGGTGCGGTGGCGCCGTCCGACGGCTACCGGACCGCGCGGGAGGCGCTCGATTCGGGCGCGGCCGCCCGCAAGTTCGACGAGATCGTCGCCGCCCAGGGGCCGCGCGATCTGCCGCCGCCGGCGCCCCACCGCGCCGAGGTGCTCGCCCGCGACGATGGGCAGCTGATGGCGATCGACTGCCGCGGCATCAACACGCTGGCCAAGCTGGCGGGTGCGCCGGCGCATCCCGCCGCCGGCCTGCGCCTGCTCCGCAAGCCGGGCGACGTGATCGAGCGCGGCGAGCCGATCTGCGAGCTGCACGCGCGCAGCCGCGACCACCTCGACTACGCGCTCGCCCGCGCCGCCGCCGCGCCGGGCCTGTTCACGATCGGCTACTGAATGGCCGTCGACCGCCGACGACCGGGATCGAGCGTGACCGAACCCACCGGACCGAGACGCGCTCCGAGCGCCGTGCTGCAGTTCCTCGGCGCGGCGCGCACCGTGACGGGCAGCCGCTTCCTGGTGGACGGCCCCGAATCGGAGGTGCTCGTCGATTGCGGGCTCTTCCAGGGGCTGAAGGCCCAGCGGCTGCGCAACTGGGCGCCTTTTCCCGTGGACCCTGCGGGCCTCGAAGCCGTCGTGCTGACGCACGCGCACCTCGATCACTGTGGCTTCCTGCCGGCGCTGGTGCGGGCCGGGTTCCGCGGCCGCGTCTTCGGCACCCGCGGCACGCTGGATCTGGCGCGCGTGATCCTGATGGACAGCGCCCGCATCCAGGAGGACGATGCCGAATACGCGAACCGGCACGGCTTCTCGAAGCACCGCCCCGCGCTGCCGCTGTACGACACCGAGGACGCGCGGGCCGCCATCGAGCTGATCGAGGCCGCCGAATTCCACGAGCGCGTCGAGGTCGCGCCCGGCTTCGCGGCCAGGTTCCAGCGCGCGGGCCACATCCTGGGCTCGGCGACCGTGCTGCTCGAGGTCGAGTCGGCGGACGCGGCGGGAAGTGGCCGCCGCATCCTCTTCAGCGGAGACCTCGGCCGCCCGAGTCACGCGTTGCTCGAAGCTCCGGATCCGCCTCCGCCCGCGGATGCGCTGGTCGTCGAGTCGACCTACGGCGACCGCCTCCACGAGGACGGGGACGTGGTCGGGCGCTTCGCGGAGATCGTGCGGGGCACGGCGGCACGCGGCGGTGTCGTCGTGGTTCCGGCCTTCGCGGTGGACCGCACCGAGTTGGTGCTGCGGCTGGTTCGCGAGCTGCGCGAGGCGGGCGAGATCCCCGACGTGCCCGTCTTCGTCGACAGCCCGATGGCGCTGGCGGCCCTCGAGGTGTACCGGCAGGCGATCCGTGAGGGCTGGGAGGAGGTGCGCGCCGAGCTGCGCGGGCAGGACAAGCCCTTCTCGTCGGGAGAAGTCACCGAGGTGCGCGGCGTCGACGAGTCGCGGCAGCTCGTCGAGCGTCCCGGCCCGGCCATCGTCATCTCGGCCTCGGGCATGGCGACCGGCGGGCGCGTGCTCCACCACCTCCACGCGCGGCTGCCCGAACCCCGCAACGCGGTCGCGTTGGTCGGCTACCAGGCCATCGGGACGCGCGGCCGCAGCCTGCTGGAGGGCGCCCGGCTCATCAAGCTGCTCGGACGCTATGTGCCGGTGCGGGCGGGCGTCCACGACCTCTCGGCCCTGTCGGTGCACGCCGATCGCCGCGGGCTGGTCGAGTGGGCGGGCTCGGGGGCCTCTACGCCCGAGCTCGCCTTTGTGGTACACGGTGAGGAGTCGGCGGCCCGAGCGCTGCGCGACGCCCTCGAGGAGCAGCTGGGCGTGCCGGCGGTGGTTCCGCACGACGGAGAACGCGTGCGAATCTGACGGGACCGCCCACGGGCCCGGTTGCGCGCTGCGCTGACGGAACGACAATGGATATGATGCTGAACTGAGAAGGAAGGGAAGCCCAGCATGGCAGACGCCTCTCCCCGAGCTTTCGCTGATCTCGCGACCGTCCTGGTGGCTGTCGACTTTTCGGACACCTCGGCGCTCGCCTACGAGCGCGCGTGCCAAATCGCCTCGTCGCGTGGATCGAAGCTGCTGGTCGTCCACATACTGCCGTCGGCGCCGCTTGCGATCCACGGCGTACAGCCGGTTCTGCCGCCGCCGAGTCTGGCCGGCCGGATCCGCGAGCTCGCCGAGCAGAAGCTCGGCGCGCTGGTCGCCGCTGCCGGCGAGCGCGGCATCTCGGCCGAGAGCGTGCTGACCGTGGGCTCCGCGGGCCACAGCATCGTCGAGGTCGCGGTAGATCGCGGCGTGGACCTGATCGTGATCGGCACGCGCGGGCTCACCGGCGTCAAGCACCTGGTGCTCGGCAGTACCGCGGAGCACGCCGTGCGACACGCCTCCTGCCCGGTGCTCACCGTGCACCCGGACGACCTCGGGTCGTTCGCCGAGCCGAGCACCGCGATCGTTCCGATCGAGCTGCACGGCGATCCGACCGCGACCGGTCGGCTGATCGGCCAGGTGCTCGGCGACGCGGCCGTCGGCGTGAAGGTGCTGCTCGTCTACTCCGATCACCTGCCCGCCGTCCTGCAGCCCTGGCTGGGCGACCTCGGCCTCGAGCGCATCGGCTTCGAGGAGATCCGCGAGCGGGTCGAGGGCACCGTGGCACCCGCCGCGGAGGCGCTTCGTGGGATGGGCTTCGAGGTGGAGACCGTGATCCAGGAGGGCGAGCCGGCGAGCGTCATCACCGAGCTGGCGCGCGCCCGCAAGGCGGACCTGATCGCCATGCCCACGCACGCGCGTACAGGCGCCGCGCACCTGCTGCTCGGCAGCACGGCCGAGCGCGTCGTGCAGCACGCGGGCTGCGCGGTGCTCACCCTGCACGGCGCCGACACGGTTCCCGCGCCGGGTAGCTGAGCGGTCAGTCGCTGGCGGCGCCCCGGGCCGGCACGATCAGCACCGGGACCGTCGAGCGGTGCAGCACGCCCTCGCTCACGCTGCCGAGCAGCGCCCGCGCCGCGAAGCCGCGGCCGTGGGAGCCGAGCGCGATCAGGTCGGCCCCGAGCTTCTCGGCCTCGCTCAGGATCGTATTGACGGTGGGACCCTGCACGAGCAACGCCGTCGCCTCGAGGCCGCCTTCGCGCAGCCGCTCGGCACGGGCCTGCAGCTGGCGATGCTCGTCGCGCAACCCGGCGGCCACGTTGTCGCGGACCTCCTGCGGGCCCGCCTCGTAGCCCGCGAAGTCGGGGTCGGGCGCGGCTACGTGCACGAGCCAGAGTCGGCCGCCCTGTGCGCGCGCGATGGCCGTCACCTCGTCGAGCAGCTTCTCGCTGATCGGAGAGAAGTCGACTGCCACCAGGATGTTTCGCATCGGGCCTGCCTCCGTCCCAGAGCATACAACGGGCTGCCGCAGCGGGAGCGGCGGCGTCACGTCGAACTCGATTCGTCGAGCAGCGCCGAGCCGACCCGCTGCCGACGGGCGTCTGCGAACGCGCCCGGTCAGCCGCCGGGCAGGCGCCGCGCCACCTCGAAGAGCACGAACGCCGCGCTCGACACGAAGCCGGCCACGGGCACCGCGAACGGCACGGTCCGCACGACCGGCGGATCGGGATCGCGCAGCTTCAGGAAGCAGAGCGCCAGGTTGGCGAGGGCGAAGACGGCGAGCGTCACCCCGGCGCTCATCGCCGCGAGCTCGCCGATCGGCAGCCCGAACGCCAGCACGGCCGTCACGCCGACCGCGGTGTACGTGGCGAGCGTCGGCGTGCGACGCCGGGGATGCACCTGGGCGAGGGCGGCGGGCAGGCGCCCCTGGTCGGCCAGCCCGTAGAGGACCCGCGATCCCTTGATGACCTGGATCAGCGCGCCGTTCATCATGGCCAAGGCGCCGATCAGCCCGATGCCGACCAGCGAGCGGCCCGTCAGCCGGTGGAAGAGGTCGGCGATCGGTGCGTCGCTGGCCTCGAGCACCTCGGGCGGAACAGCGAGCACCGCGACGACCGTGAGCGCGAGGTAGAGCACGGTGGTGGCGGCCAGCGTGAGCAGGATCGCCAGCGGGAGCACGCGCTGCACGTCGCGCACCTCCTCGGCGACGTTCACCATGTCCTCGAAGCCGAGAAAGGCGTAGAAGCACAAGAGCGACGCGCCTCCGATGCCGAGCCACGTCTCGACGTCTGCGGCGGGCACGAGCTCGGTCCAGCGATCCGGCAGCTCGGCCAGGCTGCCGGCGCCCGCAACGATCACCACCAGCAGTCCGCCGACCTCGATCAGCGTGAGCGCGGCCGCCACCCGCGCCGACTCGCCGATCCCCCAGGCCGCCAGCCCGCCGAGCAGCAGCAGCAGCGTGCCGATCGCCAGCGGCTGCGGGACGGGCGAGAGCGCTGCCGCATAGCCCGCGAAGCCTCGGGTCACCGTGGCGGCGGACAGGCAGGCGATCGCGATCACGGCGACGCCCACCGCCGTTGCGAGCCACGGCGCGCGCAGCCCGGCGCTGACGTAGACGGCCTCGCCTCCGGCGCGTGGCAGCCGCGCGCCGAGCTCGCAGAAGCTGATCGCCGTGAGCGAGGCGATCGCCGCCGCCAGCAGGAACGCGAGCGGTGCGCCGGGGCCCGCGCGTCCGGCGACCTGGCCGATCAGCGCGTAGATGCCGGCGCCGACCGTCGTGCCGAGGCCGTACAGCACCAGCACCGGTAGTGACAGCACGCGGCTGAGGGCGGGGTGCTCCATCTGGCGCGACAACGTAGGGGGCGGGCCGGCGTCGTGCGATGCGATGGTCGCCGGGCGACGAAACTGCGTCAGCGCCAGAACGCCGCCGAGCCCGCAACCGCGAGCCAGGCCTGCTCGACTTCGCGGCGCTCGTGGACCCAGCGGCGGTGCGACCACCCCGAGACCAGTCCGGCCGCGCGGGCGACGTGCTCGCGGGTCGCCGCCTCGAGGTCTTCGTCCTCGAGTCTGCCGAGCAGCGAGTCGAGAAGGGTGTCGGCGACGCGACCGTCGTTCATGCGCCCGAGTACGTCCTGCAGCACCTTCAGCCGCTTCGCGAAGCGGCGGCTCGCCTTGCCCGGGTGGACCGGGGCGAGGAATTCGATGCCGTAGCGCAGGCGCTTCCCCCGGATCCGCAGGGCATGGAGCTGGTCGGACTCGAGCTGCGAGACCGGACGATCCACGACGCGCACGTCGGCGAACAGATCGTCGAGCAGGCGGGCGGCCGCCTTGCGGGCCGGGCGCTGTAGACGCCGCTTGGCCTTGCGGCCCAGGTCTTCCGCCCACTCGCCGCCGCGGACGTAGCGATCGAGTCGCAGCACGAGGTAGGCGAACCGGTCGGAGTCGAGCGCACGCACCGCGGCGCGGTGGGCGGTGAGCCGTTGCAGCTCGGCCTCCCAGCAGAGCCTTCGCAGCCCGGGCGCATCAGGCAGCTCGCCCCTGACCTCGGCCAGCGTCTGCCTGCAGAAGACGTCCCAGTCGCGTGCAGGACCGAGGGCGCCGCCCAGCCAGCGCAGCTCGCCGCGCAGCTGCCTGGCGGGCTTGCGGGCCAGCGAGCCGCCGAAGAGCGCGAGCGCCGAGCGGGCTCGTCGCACGCTGACGCGCAGCTGGTGGACGCCCTCCGGATCGTCGATCGAACGCGCGGCACGGCGGTTCGCGAGCAGGTGACCCTGGCACTGCTGCAGCGCGGCCTCGATCAGCTCGCCGAGCCGCCCTTCAGGCGAGACCACGATGGGCGGCGGCTTGCTCGGGGCGGGCAGCGGCCCGGTTTCGTCGGGACGCCGCGGAACCGTCAGCTCGATGTCGACGATGCGCGATACGGACATCGGGGGGGGGCATCCTCGCGCGGGGGGTCGGCGCCCGCCATCGACGGCGTCGCCGACCGGAACGCCCAAGCTATCACTCCCGACCGCCGCGGCGCGCGAACGCCGAGCGGGCCGCTTGCCCCGCGGGTCGAGAGGGACGAGAGCGGCGAGAGGGACGAGAGCGGCGAGAGGAGCGCCGGTGCGGAGGGGCGCGGGAGGAGAGGGATGAGAGACGGGAGGTGCGATCGGGACGCTTCCGCGCCCCTACTCAGTTTTGCTCGGCTTCGCCTTGCTCGGCTTCGCCGTGACAGGCCAGACAGTTCCCCGAGATGTTGCCCGCCAGGTAGTAGGAGGGGGGCTCGAGCGCGGCGTTGCGCCTGGCGCGCGCCAGCTGCTCGCGGAACCGGCCCGCGTAGCGGGTGACGCGCGGGTGGTTGGAGGGCCAGCCGTCGGGACCGAGCGACGCGACGGCCGCGTCCATCTGATCGAGGGTGTGGATCACGTCGAGGCGGTCCTGCGGCGTCACCACGCGATCGGCTGCAAGGATGCGCTCGAGGGTGCTGACCCCCGCCGCCAGCTGCCACATCGCCGACTGCAGCTGCTGGTCGCTGATGTAGTTGAAGCTCGGCGCGTAGGTGTGGCGCCGCGTCTTCTGCGGGAGATCCGCGCAGCCCCCCGCCAGCGATCCCACCAGCAGGGCGGTCATCCCGATCCTCGCGAGACGCGTCCGGCGTTGGATGCGGTCGTCTATCGGCATGGCACGCTCCTCTCCACCGAGGCAGTGGCTCCCACCCAGGCAGTGCCTCTCCACCCAGGCAGTGGCTCCCACCGAGCCGGCGCCTCTAACAAGCGCTGATGTTGGTCATATCGCAGCGGCTGTCAATGTGTGTACCGCCGGACGAGGCCCGCGTAACGGGCTGCTAGCTTCGTCGCCGATGGGCGAGCAGCCGCCGGCGACAGGCTACCACCAGGCCGAGCAGGAGCATCGAGGCGACACCGGGAGCGGTGTGCTGCGCGCCGGTGTCTTCGGGATGTCGGACGGGCTGGTCTCGAACCTGGCGCTCGTGATGGGCGTGGCGGGCGGCACCGGCGACGCCGACGTCATCGTGGTGGCGGGCACCGCGGGCCTGCTCGCCGGCGCCTTCTCGATGGCGGCCGGCGAGTACGTCTCGATGGCTACGCAGCGCGAGTCGATGCAGCGTCAGATCGAGGTCGAGCGCGCCCACATCGATCGGTATCCCAAGGAGGAGGAGCGCCACCTCATCGACCTGCTCGAGGAGAGCGGACTGGTCCGCGATACGGCGGCCGACGTCGCGCGCAAGATCCACGAGCGGTCCGGGCCGGCGGCCGACTTCCATGCGCTGCTCGAGCTGGGCATCGTCCCCAACCAGCTGGGCTCGCCGATCGCGGCCGCGCTGGCGTCCTTCGTGGCGTTCACGCTCGGTGCGGCGATCCCCCTGCTGCCGTGGTGGCTGGTCGCCGACGCGTTCTTCGCGTCGATGCTCGTCTCCGGGGTCGCGCTGCTGCTGGTGGGCGGTGCCGTCACCGTCGTCACGAACCGCCCCGCCGTCTTCGGCGCGCTGCGTCAGCTGGTCTTCGGGGCGGGCGCCGCCGGTGTGACCTGGCTGATCGGCCGACTGGTCGGCGCCACGCTCTGAAGCCGGGCTGCTACTCGATCGTCCAGGCGATCCGCATCCGGACCACCAGCGGGTCGCCGGGAGCGACGATCCGCGGTGCGAGGTTGAGCGCGTCCGGCGGCCCGGTCATCGGCTCGACGCAGATCGCGTGCTCGGGCTCGTCGTACACCACCCAGTGATCGGTGTCGGACTCGAGGCGCACGGACAGCGCGCCCGGCCAGCGCAGTTGCGGCGGCGCGACGAGATCGGTGAAGCAGTCGTCCCAGGGGCGCGGCGGCGGTGCCACGAGCTCGCCGGTGGGAATGCCGTCCTCGTCGCGCCGGTACATGGACCGCGCCTCGAAGTCGAGCGCGAGCTCGTCTCCGCGAGAGAGCGCCCGGGCGAACCACGGGTGGAAGCCGAGGCTTGCCGGAAAGGGCGCGTCGTCGGCGTGGACCGCCAGCTCGACGTCGAGTCCGCCCGGGTCGAGCGAGAACTGCTGGGTGGCGCGACCCGCGAACGGCCAGTCGTCGCCGAGGTCGATCGAGAGGCGTCCGTCGCCGTCGTCGCGCCAGGGTCGGTCGAGGGTGGTGCCGTGGATCGCGTGCGGCGGCATGCGGAGCGGCAGCCGATATTCGCATCCCGCGTAGCGGAAGACGCCTCGTCGCACGCGCCCCGCCCAGGGCGCCATCGGGTACGAGCCCCAGCGCAGCGGGTCGTCGCTGCGGCCGAGCAGCAGCTCGAGCCCGTCCACCGCGAGGGAAGCGATGCGGCCGCCACTCGCCGGGTCCACCTGCAGGCGGGCCGGGCCTGCCGTCTGCTCGATCAATCGGCCTCCTCTTTCTCGTTTCGCGCGCCGAGCATGGGCGTGTCCGCGCCCAGCCACTATACGCAGGAACACCGCACGGCGAGGTTACGGCTGCGCGAGAGCGCCGTAGCGACGCCGCTTCTTTGGTAGAACATATTTGGTAAAACATAATTTGATTTGGTTATCGAAGTACCGGTGGCTCCATTCGTTTCCGGCTGCGAGTGCTCTCGAAGTTCGACGGGTGGGTGGCCGGGTCGTGTGGGGAATCGGCCTAAGTGATTATCCTGTGACATCGATCACCATCACGCGTAGACGACCGGGTCATCATCCCGGCCGTGTACCAGGCGGGTTATCGGGGGAACGGCCTCGTCTTGATGGAAGAGCGTGACGCCTTGCGGCCGAACGTGTGTGGCGCAGTGCGCCCGGTGCGTCGGCCCATGATGGTGCGGCTCGTTGTGCTGCTGCTTGCGCTCGTGATCGGCGTCGGCTGCGGCAGCGACGTCGTCCCGTCGTCCGGGTCGGTCGATTCGACGGAAGCGGCCAGCTCGAGTGCGCCGGTCGTGCCCCCGAGCGCGCAGTCGCGCACCGTGAACATACGCTGGCTTCCGTCGAACTCGCCGGGCGTCGCCGCCCACGACCTGTTCGTCGGCACGTCGACCGGTCAGTACGACGCGGTCCTGCGGATCGTCGAGGCCTCCGCGCCGCAAAGTCCAAGCGGCGTGCAGTCGTATCCGGTCACGCTGCGAAGTGACATCGACTACTACATGGCCCTGCGCGCCTTCGACGGCCGCGCTCTCTCCCCACTGTCGAACGAGGTGCACCTGCCCGCCATCGCCCCGGCGCCGACGGGCGGCGGCAGTCCGAAAGCCGGCGGTGGCGACCTGGAAGGCGAGGGCGTCGGCGCGGCGACCGCCGCGTCGAGCAGTTCCGGCGCCGTCGCGTCGCCGCTCGAATCCGCGTCCGCGCCGGCGACGAAAGGGGCTTCTCCGAGCAGCGGCGCCGACGCCCCGGAGACGACGAGCGCCACGACGAGCACGAACGCGCCGGCGCTTGCTTCGATCGAGTTCGACGACGGGGCGCTCTATCTCGGCAGCTCCGCGCCGCGACCGCTCGGTGCTTCGGGGGCGGTCAGCGTGTCGATGTGGCTGCGGCCGTTCCTCGACTACGCGCCCCGCCGCGTGCTGTTCGACCTCGAGCCCGCCGCCGGCTCGCAGAGCGAGCGCGTCACGCTCTCGCTGCTGCGGGGCAAGGACCTCGAGCTCAACGTCCACGACGCAACCGGCGCGCTCGCCTACCAGGCCGTGTTCGAGCTCGCGCCGGCCGCCGACGTCTGGCAGCACCTCGCCGTGGTGCTCGACCCGGACGTCGACACCGAGCCCCGGGTGTATCTCGACCTCGGTGCCCGCAGGCTGCTGCACTCGGTGTGGAACGGCTGGGTGCTCGGTCTCTCCGACGCCCAGGGCTTCCTGCGAATCGGTGGGTCGCCTGCGTGGGAATCGAACGGATATCGCGGACGCCTCGGTCACGTCGCGATCTGGTCCACCGCCCTGTCGCATGCCGAGCTTCGTGAGATCCACGCGGGCGGTCACCTCGTCGATCTGCGCAGACCCGTCGGCGCCTACGCGAGCGATGCATCGCTCGTCCACTACTGGCGGTTCGGCGACGCCGACCGCCCGATCGGCTTCGACCTCGGCAACTCGAGCCTGCCGGCCGACCTCGACGACCCGAACGGAGGCGTCACCCTCGGCCACATCGTGGCCGACGGCCCGGCGACACCGCTCGAGTAGCGGCGCCCCGCCGCCGCGGGCACGCGGCGGCGCGCACCCGGGCCGTCCCGGGCTGCCGCCCGGCCGCCGATTCCTGCAGTGAGCGCGCGACATGACGGGCCTGCTGGCCCCTGCGAGCCCGTCTCGTCGGTCGGGTCACGGCGAACGGCCTTGGATCGGGCGGTGCGTCTTCCTTACCTTGTGAGATCACCGCTCGAAGCGCCGCTGCCGCCGTCGCGGCCGGCTCGCCTACACGCCGCTCCCCACTCGCCAACCGAGGATCTCCATGCGTTTTTCGCTCGCCGAATCGATGTGCGACCCCAGCCACTACGTCCCGGTCGCGCAGGCTGCCGAAGCCGCCGGCTTCAGCTCGTTCATCGTGCCGGACAGCATCTGCTACCCGCAGGTCTCCGACAGCAAGTACCCGTACACGCCGGACGGCGGGCGCGAGTTCCTCGAAGGCAAGCCGTTCATCGAGCCCTTCGTGCTGATCCCCACGCTCGCCGCGGCCACCACGCGGCTGCGCTTCAACACCTTCGTGCTCAAGCTGCCGATTCGTCAGCCGGTGGTCGTCGCCAAGCAGGCTACCTCGATCGCGGTGATGAGCGGCAACCGGCTCGGCCTCGGGGTGGGGCTGTCACCCTGGCCCGAGGACTTCACCGTGACGGGAACCGAGTGGAAGTCGCGCGGCGCGCGCTGCGACGAGGCGATCGAGATCATTCGCGGTCTCGGGACCGGCGAGTACTTCGAGTATCACGGCAAGCACTACGACGTTCCCAGCATCCAGATGACCCCGGTGCCGACCGAGCCCATCCCGATCCTCGTCGGCGGGCACGCCGAGCCGGCCCTGCGCCGCGCCGCGCGCCTGGGCGACGGCTGGATGCACGCCGGCGGCGATCACGCGGCTCTCGCGCAGCTGATCGCGCGCATCGGCGAGCTGCGCAGGGAGTACGGCCGCGAGGACGAGCCCTTCGAGGTGCACGCGATCTCGCTCGATCCGACCGTGCTCGAGACCGCCTCGGCGGACGGCATCAGGCGGCTCGCGGAGATGGGCGTGACGGATGCGATCGTGAGCTTCCACAATCCGTACGAGAAGGAGCCGCGATCGATCGAGCGGAAGGTCGACGAGATCCGCGAGTACGGCGAGTCGGTGATCGCGAAGCTGTAGCCGCTCGCGTCGTTCGAGGAGGCAACGGACGGATGAAGCACTGGATCTCGCTCGTCAACGTTCCCGAGCTCGACCAGTTCGTCGAGATCGCGCGTCACGCCGAGTCGGTGGGCTACCACGGCATCACGATCGCCGACCACCTCGTCATGCCGACGGGCGAGCTCGAGTCGAGGTATCCCTACACGCCCGACGGCAAGATGTGGTGGCCCGAGGATCTGCCGTGGCCCGATCCCTGGGTGACGCTGACGGCGCTCGGCATGGCGACCAAGGAGTTGCACCTCGCCACCAACATCTACCTCGCGGCTCTCCGCGATCCGTTCACCGCTGCGCGTGCGGTCGCCGCCTCCTCGATCTTCACCCAGGGGCGCGTGTGCTGTGGCGTGTCGGCCGGGTGGATCAAGGAGGAGTTCGAGATTCGCGGCCTCGACTTCCACACGCGCGGCCGGCGGCTCGACGAGACCATCGAGGTGATGCGCAAGCTGTGGACCGGCGAGACGGTCTCGCACCAGGGCGAGTTCTTCTCGTTCGACGACGCGCTGGCGTCGCCTGCGCCGCTCGGGCGCGTTCCGGTCTGGGTGGGCGGGGCGAGCAAGGCCGCGCTGGGCCGGGCGGCTCGCAACGACGGCTGGCTCGGCGTGCCGATGATGGCCGACCAGCTGATCGAGACCATCGAGGGCCTGTACGCGACGCGCCGCGAGCTGGGCAAGGAGGGTGAGCCCTTCGACGTCTGCTGCTCGCTCATCCAGCCGCTGACCGAAGAGCTGGAGGGCCGCCTCGAGCAGCTCGGCGCCCACCACAACATCACACAGCCCTGGGTGGTGACGCCCTGGGGCCGCGCCCCGTGGCTGCGGGACGGCGAGGACATCGCTGATCTCGACACCAAGAAGCGCGCCATGGACCGCTTCGCCGACAAGGTGATCCACAGGCGCTGAGCCGCCGAGCCGAGGACCCTTCATGACCCGCTTCGACGCCCTGCTCCAGCCCATCCGCATCGGTCGCATGGAGGTCGCCAACCGCATCGCGATGGCGCCCATGACGGTCGACTACGGGAACGACGACGAGACCCCGTCCGAGCGCCAGATCGCCTACTACGCCGAGCGCGCGAAGTCGGGGCCGGGGCTCATCTGCGTCGAGGTGTGCAGCGTCGATCCCGAGCACCGCTATCAGCTGCATTCGATCGGCCTGCACAGCGACTTCCAGATCGAGGGCCACAAGAAGCTCGTCGACGCCATCCATGCCCATGGCGTAAAGGTGCAGCCCCAGCTCTCGCACCCGGGACCGGAGTCGATGGCCCCGTTCATCAAGCAGATCCAGCCGATGGGCCCGTCGGTGATCCGCACGGAGACCACCCAACAGGCCTGCCGCGAGATCACCGCCGAAGAGATCGAGCGCGTCGTCGAGATGTACGGCGACGGGGCCGTGCGCGCTCGCGAGGCCGGCTACGACGGCATCGAGCTGCACGCCGCGCACAGCTACATGATGCTGGGCTCTTTCCTCTCGCCGCTGCGCAACCATCGCACGGACGAGTACGCGGGCCGCAAGTTCGAGGGCCGCACCCGGCTGCTGCTCGACGTTCTGGCGAACATACGCAGCAAGGTGGGCGACGACTACCCGATCACCGTGCGCCTCTCGGGCTTCGAGCGCGAGCCGGGTGGCCGCGAGATCGACGACTCGCAGCGACTGGCGCCGCTTCTCGTGAAGGCCGGCGTGAACTGCTTCCACGTGAGCGGCGGCGTGAGCGACGGCAACATCACGCAGATCATCACCGGCTCCGAATACCGCCCCGGCTACAACGTGGCGGCAGCACGGGCCATCAAGCAGGTGGTCGACGTGCCGGTGATGGTGGTGGGGCAGGCCATGGATCCCCTCTACGCCGCCTCGCTGGTGGAGGGCGGTGAGGTCGACGTCGTCGCGATGGGGCGCGCCTTGCTGGCCGACCCGCAGCTGCCCACGAAGGTCCGCGAAGGGCGCGCCGGAGAGATCAGCCGCTGCACGCTGTGCCAGGGCTGCGTGGACATCATGCAGACCGAGTTCAATGGGGCGGGGTGCGTGGTGAATCCGCGGGTCGGGAAGGAGCGCGAGTATCCGCTCGAGAAGGCCGCGGCCGCGAAGAAGGTGGTCGTGGTCGGGGGCGGGCCCGGGGGTCTGGCGACGGCGATGTACGCGGCGGAGCGCGGGCACGAGGTGACGTTGTTCGAGAAGGAGAAGGAGCTCGGGGGGCGGTTCCGGCTCGCGTCGACGTTGTTCGAGGGAAACGGGCTGCATCTGGACTGGCTGGTGGAGCGGGTCGGGCAGCTCGGGGTGGATGTGCGGGTCGGCGTGACGGCCGGTGCCGAAGAGGTGAAGCAGCTCGCAGCCGATGTGGTGGTGGTGGCGGCCGGGGGCCGCTTCGAGTGCCCCAGGCTGGCAGGGGACGACGCCGCGCACGTGGTGACCGGGGCGGCCTTGATCGAGCTGCTCGAGCGTCTGCGAGCGCAGGCTGGCGGCGCCGGCGTCGGCGGAGCGGAAGCCCTGCCGGTCGGGGCGCGAGTGGCGGTGGTCGGCGCGAACCTGATCGGTGTCGAGTTGGCGGAGCACCTGGCGCGGCTCGGGCGGCGGGTGAGCCTGCTCGAGCCGAGCAGGCGGCTGGCCGTGCCGGCCGGGAAGAAGCGGCGCGGCGATCAGGCAACACGGCTCGACGCGGCCGGGGTGTCGGTGAACTCGGGCATCGAGGTGAAGGGAATCGTGGACGAGGGCGTGTTGATCGCGGCGGCTGGGGGGCCCGAGAAGGTGGTCGAGGCGGACAGCGTGATCGTGGTGGGGCAGCCGGTCGCGGACGAGCGGGTCGTGGAGGCGTTCGAGGGAGCGGCGGGTGAGGTGAAGGCGGTCGGCGACGTTGCCGGGTTCGGGTTGTCGTTGAAGGCGGTGCGGGACGCGATCGAGGTCGCGTACGCCATCTAGTCCCGGTTTCACCAACCCGGCTCAGGAGTCTCCATGGCCCATCCCGCGCTCACTCCCGGCCGCACGGCCGTCATCACCGGAGGAGCCAGCGGCATTGGTCTGGCCACCGCCGAGCGTCTCGCTGCGGCCGACCTCAACGTCTGCATCGCCGATCACGACCAGGAGTCTCTCGCGGCGGCCGAGCGTGCCCTCGCCGGCCTCGCGCCGCGGGGCGAGGATGCGGTTCTCGGCGCCGCGACCGACGTCTCGAGCTTCGAGTCGGTAGAGGCCCTGCGCGACCGGGTTCTCGATCGATACGGTGAGGTGGCCCTGCTGATGAACAACGCCGGCACGGGCGGTGGCGGCAGTCCGTGGCAGAACTACGAGGGCTGGCAGCGCGTGCTCGGAGTCAACCTGTGGGGCGTCGTCCACGGACTTCGAGCGTTCACGCAACTCATGATCGACCAGGGCACGCCCTGCGCGATCGTGAACACCGGCTCCAAGCAGGGCATCACGAATCCGCCCGGTGACGCCGCCTACAACGCCTCGAAGGCGGCGATCAAGAGCGTGACGGAGAGCCTCGCCCACCAGCTTCGGGGGGTCGATGGCTGTCGGGTCACCGCGCACCTGCTCGTGCCGGGATTCACCTATACCGGCATGATCAGGCGGTTCGTCAAGGAGAAGCCCGACGCGGCCTGGTTTCCCGAGCAGGTGGCCGATTACCTGCTGGCTGCGCTCGAGCGCGGCGACTTCTACGTGATCTGTCCCGACAACGACGTGACTACCGAGATGGACCACCGCCGAATGGAGTGGGGGACCGGCGACATGATCGAGAACCGACCCGCTCTTTCGCGCTGGCATCCCGACCACGCGGCGGCGTTCGAGGCCTTCATGGCGGAGAAGTAGGCTCGACGGCCCGCGCCCGCGCCGGCGCGAGTGCCACCAGCGTTTCGCTATCTTCTTGCGATGGCCAGCGAAGCTGCCGCAGTCGACGCGCCCGATGCGGCGCTGCGACCCACCCCCATCATCGATTCCGATCACCCGGCCGTGCGCGCCTTCGCGGAGTCGCGCGCGGGCCTCGACGGCAGCGCCAGGGAACGGGCGATCCGCCTCTACTATGCGGTTCGCGACGAGATCCGCTACGACCCGTACGGCGCCGCCAGCGAGGTGGAGACGCTGCGTGCGAGCGCGACGCTCGGGAGCGGGCGTGGCTGGTGCGTGTCGAAGTCGGTGCTGCTGGCGGCCGGCTGCCGCGCGCTCGGCATCCCGGCGCGGGTGGGCTTTGCGGACGTGCGCAATCATCTCTCGACCGCGCGCATGCGCGAGCACATGCAGACCGACGTCTTCTACTGGCACGGCTACACGTCGATCCTGCTCGGCGACGAATCGTGCTGGGTGAAGGCGACGCCGGCGTTCAACATCGGGTTGTGCGAGAAGTTCGGCTTCCTGCCTCTCGAGTTCGACGGCGAGAACGACTCGCTCTACCACCCCTTCGACCGCGAGGGGCGCAAGCACATGGAGTACGTGCACGAGCACGGCGAGTTCGACGACGTGCCGCTCGACGCCATGCTGGCGACGTTTGCCGCGGAGTATCCGGCGGTGACGTTCGAGCGCGACGGATCGGACGCGGCGTTCGGCGCCGATGCCGACTTCGACCGCGACGTCGAAGCCGAGGTGGCGACGCGGAAGTCCGGCTGACGGGCGGCCGCGGCCTTCAGCGCCGGGGCTGCCCGGCCACCGTCCTTCCCGCCGCGCGGCCGAAGTACGTCACGTCGCCCACCGACATGCCGCTGCTGTAGCCGGCCGATGTGCGCGGGATGCCGCAGGTGGTCCGGCCGGCGGCGTAGAGGCCGGGTATCGGTTGGCGCTCCATGGTCAGCACTTCGCCGGTCGGCAGCGTGTCGAGACCGCCGAAGGTGAAGTAGGGGTAGAAGGCGCCGCTCCCGGGCGTGCAGTCGAGCGCCGCGTAGGGCGGCTCGATGGGCTTGAGCCAGGCCTCCGATTTGTGGAAGAGCGGGTCTTCGCCCCTTGCGGCGTTCTCGTTGTAGAAGTCGATGGTGTGCCGGAGCATCGCCGGATCGAGGCCGATCTCCTCTGCCATCTCCTCGACGTTCTCGCCCGTGCCGGCGACGTCGGCGTTCAGGAACGCCGGGTGATCGTAGTCGTCGTGGTTGATGATGAGATAGATGCCCTTGCCCACCTGCCGCAGCGCGTGATGGGCCATCCGCGCGTGGTAGATGTCCTCGTTGATGAAGCGCTGGGCCTGGGCGTTGACGAAGATTCCGTACGTGAGCGACCCCGGCGGGTAGAAGGGCAGGGTGACGAACGCCTGGTTCATGTGGATCACGGCTCCGCCCACGCCCTGACCCATCAGGATGCCCTGCCCCATGTCGCCGGGGCTGCCGACCGGGATGTTGCCCACCGAGGCGATGTCGGGCATGTACTTCCGGAGCATCGCCTGGTTCATCACGAAGCCGCCCGCGCAGAGGATCACGCCCCTGCGCGCGCGCACGTTTCGCTCCTCGCCGTCGATCCGCACGACGAGCCCGAAGACGGTGTTGTTCTCGTCCGCGATCAGGGTGAGGGCGCGCGCGTTGTACTCGACGCGGACGTGGCGCTGCTCGACGCTCTCCGTGAGCACGCCCATCAGCATGGGTCCGCCGTTGTCGCCCTCGACCTCGAGGTTGTGGCCGCGCGGGCAGGGGGCGGCGACCTCGCGGAACGGCCAGGCCTTCTCGTTGCCGGTGTAGAGCAGGCAGTCGTCGGTCAGCGCCATGATGGCGCGCTCCTTGTACTCGCTGTTCTTGTACTTCGCCCCTTGCTTCACGAGCCACTCGAAGTGTTCGAGGCTGCCGTCGCAATACATGCGGATGCGCTGCTCGTCGGCCAGCTCGCCCTGCGAGGCCATCATGTAGTCGAACATCGCCTCGGTGGTGTCGTCGTAGCCGCACGCGCGCTGGACGCGTGTGCCCCCGCCGCCGCCCATGTAGACCTCGGCGCTCGAGAGAGCCGTCGCGCCGCCGCTGGCTGCCGACACCTCGAAGAGGCAGACCTCTGCGCCGGCGTCGGCGGCTTCGATGGCCGCGCACGCCCCCGCGCCCCCGAAGCCGACGATCGCGACGTCGGTCTCGATGTCCCAGCTCTTCACGGTGGAGAGCCGGCGCGGTCGGGTGGGCGTGACGTCGGGGTGCTCGCTCATGCTGTTTTCCTTCGGTGAGAACGGACGGCGTCCGGGAAACGGTTCGGATTCAGCGGGTCTTCTCGATCACGCGCTCGGCGTACCGCCGCAGCGCCGCGACCTTCTCTTCGAGCGACTGTGTGTCCTGCTCGGTGGTGTACGAGTTGCGGAAGCCGACCATCACGTCGGTTACCCCCAGGTCCTCGAGGCGGCGGACGCCGTCCGGCGTGTAGGCGTCCATCGAGATCACGTGGATCTCGAACGGCTCGCCGTCGCGTCCGCACTCGCGCCGCAGGGCGTGGAGCCGCTCGATCAACGGCACCAGCTCGTCCGTGCTGCCGCCGGCGTGGATCCAGCCATCGGCGGAGCGCGCTGCGCGCGCGAGCGCCGGCTCGCTGTGGCCGCCCACGACGATCGGCACGGGGCTGGTCGGCACGGGGCAGAGCTTGATGCTCGGCACGCGGAAGCTCTCGCCCTCGTAGGCGAAGTACCCGCCGCTGCAGAGCCCCCGGATGATCTCGATCATCTCGTCCATGCGGCGACCGCGGCGCTTCCACGGCACGTCGACGACCTCGTAGTCCTCGGGCCAGGGCGAGAGCCCCACGCCCAGGCACAACCGGTCGTCGGCCAGCGCCGCCAGGGAGCTCACCTGCTTGGCGACCAGCACCGGGTTGCGAAGGGGCAGCTTGACGACGTCGGTGGTGAAGCGGATGCGCTCGGTGACCGCCGAAAGGTGTGCGATCAGTACGAACGGCTCGACGAAGGGCTTGTCCTCGAGGAACTCGCGGCCGCCGTCCGCCGTGTAGGGGTACTTGCTGTCCGCGTGCTCGGGGTAGCAGATGCTGTCGGGCACCACGAAGCTGTCGTAGCCCGCCTCCTCGGCGGCGATCGCGAGCGGCTTCATGAAGGCCGGGTCTGTCATCGTTTCGAGATATCCGAAGCGCATGGTCGATCGTGTCCTCTGTTTCTACGAGCTGACAGGCTCGGCGCGCCGCTACGGCGCGTGGGGAGGCGGGCCGTCGGGGCGCAGGAACGCGCGCGTCACCTGGGCTTCGAGCTCGCCCGTCACACGGGCGGGGTCGTCCCGCATGCCGCCTTCCAGCCAGTGGGCCAGCTCGACCTGCTGCATGGCGACCGTCATACGGGCGATCAGCCCGGGGTCGCGATCGACGAAGAGGCCGGCCGCGATGCAGCGCTCGCACGCGCCGCGAAGCATTTCGAGCGCCGCGCGCCACGAGCCCGTGCGGCCGCGGTCACCGGCCGCCGACTCCTCGGTCCCCCAGGTGAACCCGCCGTGCAGGCGGATGCGCAGGAAGTCGGGATGCTCGAGGAAGTACTCGGTGGCCGCCCGCAGGCCTGCCAGCATCCCGGCGAGCGGGTCGGCGGTGACCTGCGCGCTCTCGGCGACGCGCGCACGCAACTCGCGGTCGCCGTTCTCCTGGATGGCCTCGTAGATGCTGGCCTTGCCGGGAAATGCCGCGTAGAGGGTCTGCAGCGAGAGGCCCGATTCCTCGGCGATCTCGCCGATGCGCGCCTCGTCGTAGCCGCTGCGGGCGAACACGCGCTCGGCCGCCTCGAGGACGAGCCGGCGGTACAGCTCGCCCTTCTGCTCGCGGGCCGCCTGGCGCGCGGCCTCGCGGGTCTTTCGGCTGGCTCGCTGCGTCGCCACGCTCCGCTTCCTCGCGCCCTTCGGCTGCGCTCGCCCCCCCCGGCCGCGGAGACCTCGTGTCCCCCCCGCCCAGGCGCTGCGAAATTGCAGTTCTGATTTTATAGACTAGGGTTCTGCATCCCACAACGGCTCGTCGGAGCGCCCGCCAGGAGGACCGCCATGAAGTTCAACCTCACGCTCACCTTCAATCCTCCCGAGCAGTACGTCCCCCTCGCCCAGGCGGCGGACGACCTCGGATGGCACTCGGTGAACGTCGGCGACGGGCTCTTCTTCTTCGACGAGACCTCGGTCGACTACCCGTACACGGACAGCGGCGCCCGTTACTGGAGCGCAGAGACGCCCTTCCTCGACCCGTTCGGCGTGATCTGCGCGATGGGCGCCGTCACACAGAACGTGCGCTTCCTCGTCAACGTGCTGAAGCTGCCGGTGCGCGTGCCGCTGCTCGTCGCCAAGCAGTGTGGCACGACATCCTTCCTGACGAACGACCGGCTCTCGCTCGGCGTCGGCCTCTCGCCGTGGCCCGAGGACTTCGAGATCTGCGGCTCGGACTGGAAGACCCGCGGCAAGCGCTGCGAGGAGAGCATCGAGGTGATCCGCAAGGCGTTGACGGGCGAGATGTTCGAGCACCACGGGCGCTTCTACGACAACCCCAACCTGTCGATCAATCCAATTCCCGGCGATCCGATGCCGATCGTGATCGGCGGAACCGCCGACGCGGTGTTGAGGCGTGCGGCCCGCATCGCCGACGGCTTCGTGTCGCCGAACACCACGGCCGACGAGATCGCCGAAATGGTGAAGAAGATCCACGCCTACCGGAAGGAGTACGGCACCGACGACAAGCCGTTCCGGATGATCTCGGTGGCGATCGACGCCTTCGATCTCGAGGGCCACAAGCGCCTGATCGACATGGGGATCGACGAGTGCTGCGACATGCCGTGGATGTACTACGGACACGGCTTCAAGGCGCCCCTCGACATCAAGATCGACGCGATGAAGAAGTTCACCGACGAGGTGATCGCGAAGCTCTAGGCAGCTCGTGCTCGACTACACGGGAGACCCGGTCTACGACGGAGCGCTGCTGGCGGCGTTCGCCTTCGCTGCGGTGACGGCCGTGGCCGCGCTGTTCGTGAAGACGCCGTATGGCCGCTTCGCGGACGACCGCTTCGGGATCGCGCTCGACCCGCGGCTGGGCTGGCTGCTGATGGAGCTGCCGGCGCCGGTCGTCTTCGTGTGGTGCTACCTGCAGGGGCCCATGCGGGGCGAGCCCTTCGCGCTGTTCGTGCTCTTCGTCTGGTTGGTCCACTACGCGAACCGGGGCTTCGTGATGCCGGCGCTGATGCGGGTGCCGCGCGGACAGGCCACGTCGTTCAGCCTGTTCGTCGTGGCCGCGGGATGGCTGGCGACGGCTCTGCACGGCTACCTGAACGGGACATTCACCTCGAGCTTCTCGCCGGCGAGCGGCGCCGGGTGGTCGTGGTTCGCGGACCCGCGATTCGTCCTCGGCGTAGTCGTCTACTACACGGCGCTCGTGCTGAACGTCCGCTGTGACGCCACGCTGCGCAACCTGCGCACACGCGAAGAGGTCGAGCAGGGCGTCAAGAGCTACCGGGTGCCGCGCGGCGGGCTCTTCGAGTACGTGAGCAGCCCGAGCTATCTCACCGAGCTCGTCGCCTGGGCGGGGTTCGCCCTGTTCACCTGGAGCTGGGCGGGTGTCTACATCCTCGCGCTCAGCGCCGCGAACCTCGTGCCCCGCTCGGCCGCCACGCATCGCTGGTACGTCGAACGCTTTCCCGACTATCCCGCCGCCCGTCGGATCCTGATTCCCTTCGTCTGGTAGACGACAGTGTCGTGGCGCCGTGGCACACGTGCGCGTCGATGTGTGGCTTAATGTCGCACGCCTGCGTGCCGTGAAACGGTCGGCTGCGCGAGCCGGATCGTGCAGCGAGCCCCGGCGCACCAAGCGGCCTGACCGGGCGGCCGCAAGGCTGCGCGTGCGCACGGCTTTCGCGGTCGAGCCGATGCCCAACGAGCGTCCCGTGGTGATTCTCCCCGCCGCGGTTTGGGGCGCCGCGATCGTTCGCCCGGGGCACGGTCGTTGCACTCATTCCCGATCGGAAGTCCCGGGAAGTCAGGAATCGCGCTCGCTTCGAGGACGCGTGCGCTGGCTCATCCCGCGGTGAGATTCCTCCCGCGCAGAGGCGTGCGGGCAACACAGACGAGGGGATGAAATGACGGATCGCGATCGTGGTGACGCAGGCAGGGAAGAGATCAAGTCGAGCCGACGCAGCTTCGTGAAGGGAGGCATGGCGGTCGGAGCCGGTCTCTTCGGCGCCGGCGCGATCGGGCTGCGCGAGGGGGGATCCGGACTCGGTGGTCTCCTGGGCGCGAAGGAGGCCCACGCGGCCACCGGGGGCGGCCTCTCCCACGAGGTGCCGCCGGGCAAGCTCGACGACTACTACGGCTTCTGGAGCGGCGGTCAGTCGGGCGAGATTCGCATCGTGGGCGTTCCCTCGATGCGCGAGATCAAGCGCATTCCGGTCTTCGGCCGCGACTCGGCGACGGGCTGGGGGGGTGACGACTGGTCGAAGGAGCTGTGCGGCGGGATGGTGTCGGGCGACACCCACCACGTGCATCTCTCGTACAAGGACGGCACCTACGACGGCCGCTACGTGTATGTGAACGACAAGGCGAATGCGCGGATCGCCCGCGTGCGCTGCGACCTGATGGAGGTCGACGCGATCACCGACATCCCGAACGCGCAGGGAACCCACGGGGTCTTCCCCCAGCGAAAGGAGACGGGGCTCGTCGTCTGCAACTCCGAGTTCCGGACCCCGCAGCCGAACGACGGGACCGGCATGGACGACGTCGAGAACTACGGCGCGCTCCATACGGCCATCGACGGCAACACGATGGAGGTCAAGTGGCAGGTGCTCGTCGAGGGCAACATGGACCTCGCGGCCACCGACTACGACAACAAGTACTCGTTTGCGACCTGCTACAACCTCGAGCGTGCGGCCACGCTCGAAGGCATGATGGCCAACGAGCGCGACTGCCTCTACGTGTTCAACATCCCGGCCATCGAGAAGGCCGTGAAGTCGGGTAAGACGATCCGCATCGGCAAGAGCAAGGTGCCGGTGGTGGACGCGAGGGGGAAGAACGGGCCCTACGTCCAGCGCGTGCCCGTGCCGAAGAGCCCGCACGGGGTCAACATCGATCCGAGCGGGAAGTACGCGGTGTGCTCGGGCAAGCTCTCTCCCACGGTCACCGTCGTCGACATCCGCAAGCTCGACGACGTCTTCTCTGGCAAGATCGAGCCCCGGGACGCCGTCGTCGCCGAGCCGGAGGTGGGCCTCGGGCCGCTCCACACCGCCTTCGACGGCCGCGGCAACGCCTATACTTCGATCTTCATCGACTCGGTGATCACCAAGTGGAACATCGACCAGGCCATCCGGGCCTACGACGACCCGTCGGTCGACCCGATCGTCCAGAAGCTGGACGTCAACTACCAGGTCGGGCACACGAACGCGTCGATGAGCGAGACGAAGGAGGCCGACGGCAACTGGCTGATCGCCCTCTGCAAGTTCTCGAAGGACCGATTCATGAACGTCGGTCCGCTGCACCACGAGAACGACCAGCTGATCGACATCTCCGGTGCGCAGATGCGGCTCGCCCACGACGGGCCCGCCTACCCCGAGCCCCACGACTGCGTGGTGGTGCGCCGCGACCTGATCCATCCGGCGAAGGTCGATCCGCGGACGGGGCCGCGATACGCGTTCTACGAAGCGATGGCCAAGGAGGACGGTGTCGACCTGCTGAAGGACAGCAAGGTCATCCGCAAGGGCAAGAACGAGGTGCGTGTCTACGTGACGAGCGTGGCGCCCGCCTATGCGCTGAACGAGTTCCGTGTGAAGTCGGGCGACCGGGTCACGGTGATCCAGACCAATCTCGACAGCGTCGAGGACCTCACGCACGGCTTCAACGTGTCGAAGCACGACGTGAACTTCGTCGTGAACCCGCGCGCGACCAACAGCATGACGTTCATGGCCGGAGACCCCGGGGTGTACTGGTACTACTGCCCCTGGTTCTGTCACGCGCTGCACCTCGAGATGCGGGGCCGAATGATCGTCGAGGCGTAGCGTGCTCCACATAGCCGAAGCGCTCGTACGAGCGCTCGGGTTGGCGCTGCTCGTGACGGCGGCGTGGACGGGTGCCGTCCACGCCGCCGATCCGCCACCGGAGGGTCTTGACTGCGCGACGCAGCCCTGCCGGGAGGTGATGCCGGGCGCGGAGCGCTTCCGAGCGATCCCGGGCGTCCCGTATCAGGAGGCGCTGGGTCCCCGTGGCGAGGTCGTCGGCTGGGTGGCGCTGTCGACCGACCTGGTCGACGTGAAGGCCTACTCGGGCAGGCCGATGGTCACGCTCGTCGGGCTTGGCGCCGACGGGATCATCACCGGTGCACGCGTCGTCCACCACAGCGAGCCGATCCTGCTGGTGGGCATCCCCGAGCAGGCCCTGCACGACTTCGTCGACTTCTACGCCGGCAAGTCGCCCTTGCAGCGGATCGTGGTCGGGCGGGCCCGTCGGCCCGACGCGCTCTCGGTCGACGCGATCTCGGGCGCGACGGTCACCGTGCTCGCCCAGAACGTGACCGTGCTCGACACCGCGCGGGCCGTCGGGGCGAGCGTCGGCGTCTTTCCCGCCACCGCGATGACCCCCGGCCGCTTCGTGAGCGAGCCCGAACCGTGGACGTTCGAGCAGCTCGTCGAGCGCGGCGCAATCCAGCGGCTGGTGGTGACGAGCCGGCAGCTCGGTGACGAGACCTCCGACGAATCCTACGTGGACCTCTACTTCGGCGTCGCCGACGCGCCCCAGGTGGGCCGCGCGCTGATCGGCGACCGCGAGTACGCCTACTACTCCGGCAAGCTCCAGGAGGGCGAACACATGTTCGTCGTCTTCAACCGGGGAACGGGCTCCTTCAAGGGATCGGCCTTCGTTCGCGGCGGCATCTTCGACCGCGTGCGCATCCAGCAGGGACTTCGCGAGGTCACCTTCCGCGACACCGACTACTCGAACATGCCGGACATCGCCGCCGAAGGGGCGCCGGAGATGAACGAGGGCGCGCTCTTCATCCTTCGCGACGCGCGATTCGACCCGGGCGCCCCCTACGAGCTGGTGTTTCTCGGCAGCCGCTACGACCGGCGCGGCGCCTTCAGCCGCGAGTTCCACGAGTTCACCGCCTCCCACACCCTGCCGAAGTCCGTCTACGTCAGGGACTGGCGACTTTCCGACGCGCCCTGGGTCCAGGCGTGGCGCAACCGCTGCGCCGACGTGGCGGTCCTGCTCGTCTACCTGCTCTTCGTCGCCGGCGTCTTCTCGGCCCGGCGCTGGACCACCGCCGATCCGCAGCGCATCAAGCGATTGCATCTCGCGAGTCTCGTGATCGGCTTCCTGCTGGTCGGCGTCTACCTGCGTGCCCAGCCATCCGTCACCCAGATCCTGACCGCGGCGGACTCGGTTTTTCACGAGTGGCGCTGGGGCCTCTTCCTCAGTGAGCCAATGATCTTCGTACTGTGGGTCTTCATCTTCGCGGTCTCGATCTTCTGGGGCCGGGGTGTGTTCTGCGGCTGGGTGTGCCCGTACGGAGCGATGAACGAGCTCGCCTTCAAGCTGTCGCGCCGGTTCGGCTGGAAGGGCTGGGAGCTGCCCGGCCGGATCCACACCCCGCTGCGGTATCTCCGCTACGTGATTCTCGTGGCTCTGCTCGGGGTGTTCCTGCAGGACAGCATCCTGGGCGAACAGCTCGCCGAGGTCGAGCCCTTCAAGTCTACGTTTCTGGTGCCGGCCTGGACGCGGAGCCCGGGTTTCCTGGCGTGGTGGCTCGTGCTGATCGCCCTGTCCTTCGTCAGCTACCGGCCGTTCTGCCGCTACGTCTGCCCGCTCGGCGGAGGGCTGGCGCTGCTGAGCAGCTTCCGGCCGTCCGGGCCGAGGCGTCGCGCCTTCTGCGCCTCGTGCCAGGTCTGCACGCGGGGCTGTGAGCCCCAGGCGATCCGATCCGACGGCACCATCGACGCGCGCGAGTGTCTCTCGTGCATGGACTGCGAGGCCACCTACCGCGACGCTTCTCGCTGCCCGCCGCTGATCGGCATCGCACGGCTCGAGGGGCTGCCCGAGCTGTCCGAGCGTGACGAGGAGAAGCTCGCGCGCTTCCGCGTCGAGGTGCGGGACGTATGAGCGCGGACGCGACGACGCCTGCACGCATCGGCTCTCGCGTGGCCCGGATGGCCGTCGCCGTCGCCGCCGGTCTCCTGGCCGGGTCGCCCGCGACGGCCGGCGTGGTTCGCGTCGAGCCGGCCGAGGGTGCGCTGGCGGCGGCGCTCTCGGCGGCTAGGCCGGGCGACGTGATCGAACTCGCCCCCGGCGTGTTCCGAGGCCCCATCACGATCGACAAGGCGCTGATCCTGCGCGGGCGCGGGGGCCTGGTGGACGGAGGCGATGCCGGGACGGCGGTCCGGGTGACGGCGCCCGGCGTGCGCATCGAAGGGCTCGGGGTGCGGGGCAGCGGCACTGACATCGGTGCGCCGGATGCGTGCGTGTTCGTCGAGGAGTCGGCGACGGGCGCGGTGCTGCGGGACAACGTCCTGGAGGACTGCGCGTTCGGGATCTGGGTGCATCGCACCGACGGCGCCCGGCTGGTCGGCAACCGGATTCGCGGCCGCGACGGCATCCGGGTCGCGGACCGCGGCAACGGCATCCACCTCTTCGACGCGTCGAACGCCGTCGTCGAGGCCAACGTGGTGGAAGGCGTACGCGACGGGGTCTACGTGTCGGCCACCGAGGACAGCCTGATCGCCTCGAATCAGGCCCACGACGTCCGCTTCGGCATTCACTACATGTACTCGTGGGACAACACGCTCCGTGGCAACGTCACCACCGGCAACGTCGTGGGCATCGCGCTGATGGAGAGTCGCAACCTGGTCGTCGAGGCCAACGAGGCGCGGGACAACTCCCGGCAGGGGCTGCTCTTCCGCGACGTCCAGGACTCGACGATCCGATTCAACCAGCTCGAGCGAAACGGCAACGGCATGTTCTTCTTCTCCAGCGTCGACAACTCGATCGAGGACAACGTCGTGCTCGACAACGACATGGGGCTGAAGGTCTGGGCGGGCACCAAGCGCAATCGCGTCGTTGGGAACCTGATTCGCGGCAACCGCGAGCAGGTCCACTACGTGGGCGCCGAGGATCAGATCTGGGGCGCGGAAGGGCGCGGCAATCGCTGGGGCGACTATCTCGGCTGGGACCAGGACGGCGACGGCGTCGGCGACCGCCCGCACCGTGTCGACAGCTTCACGGCGGGGCTCCTCTACCGCTATCCCAGCGCGGTGCTGTTGCTGCGCAGCCCGGCGCTCGAGACCCTGGCCCACCTCGCGGACCGGCTTCCGCTGCTGCGCACGCCCACGATCGTCGACCGGGCGCCGCTCGTGGGAGACGCAGCCGAGGCTTCGGCCGCGTCGCCGGAGGAAGCCCCGTGAAGTCGCTGCAGGCACGCGGCATCACTGTGCGCTTCGGCCGGATTCCGGCGCTCGACGACGTGAGCCTCGCGCTCGGCTCGGGGCGGACCACGATGCTGGTCGGCCCGAACGGCGCCGGGAAGTCGACGCTCATCAAGGTGCTGCTCGGGCTGGTGCGCCCCGACTTCGGTGTCTTCGAGGCGGACGGCCGCGCGATCGCGATCGACCGCGAGTGGAAGACCCGCATCGGCTACCTGCCCGAGGCCGTCGCCTTCTCGGAGAACCTGACCGGCACCCAGGTGCTGCGGTTCTTCGCCCGGGCGCGAGCCGTCGAGCTGCGGCGCGTCGATGAGGTGCTCGAGCAGGTCGGTCTCACGCAGGCCGGGCGGCGGGCGATTCGCGGGTACTCGCGCGGCATGCGTCAGCGGCTGGGCCTGGGCGTGGCGATCCTCGCCTCGCCCGAGCTGCTCGTGCTCGACGAGCCGACCTCGGGCCTCGATCAGGAGGGCCTGGGCGTACTGTGGTCCGTCATCGAGCAGTGGCGCGAGAGCGGCCGCATGGTGCTCGTCTCCACCCACGACCTGGCCCTGATGGAGCGGCGCGTCGACGACATCTGCGTCCTCCAGGCGGGGCGCGTACGCGCCCACGGCACGCCCGACGTGCTGCGGCGGAGCGCGCAGGTGCCCCATCGCATCTGGCTCGAGATCGGCGACGCTGCCGAGACCCGGGTCGAGCTGCTGTGCCAGGCCGTGCGGAAGTGGGGCAAGGGCAGCATCGAGCGGCGCGACGACCGCATCCTGGTCGAGCTCGCGCCCAACGAGGTGCTCGAGCTCGTCGGCATCCAGGCAGGCTTCCCCGGCGTTGTGGCCGGCCTGCGCGTCGAGGAGCCCACCCTCGACGCCGTCTACGACAAGCTGTTGGGAGCCGCATAGGAGCGTCATGGGTCGCGTCGGACGAGCTCTCGTCATGCACGAACTCCTCGAGCGGGCACGTGATCGCTGGGTGCTGGTGATCAGCGTGCTGTTCGCGTTGCTCGCCTCGGCGGTCGGTCTCTACGGCCGCACCGCAGACGCCGACGTCGCCAAGCTCACGGGCCCGAGCCTCGTCACGCTGGCGAGCCTGCTCGTGCCACTGGTCGCCCTGGTGCTCTCCCACGACGCGATCGTGGGAGAGCGCGAGCGCAACACCCTCGGTCTGCTGCTGTCGCTCCCGGTGGGACGCTTCGAGGTGGTGTTCGCCAAGCTGATCGGGCGGGGCCTGGCGCTCACCGCGGCGGTCGTGTTGGGACTGGGCGCCGCCATGGCGGTGAGCGACCCGGCGGGGGCGAGCGCGCTCGTCGGGCTCGCGGGACCGACGCTGTTGCTCGGCCTCGCCTTCCTCTCGATCGGACTGCTGATCTCGACCGCCACGCGCAGACAGGTCACCGCCGCGAGCATCGTCGTGGTCGTGTGGTTCGGCCTGGTGTTCTTCTACGACCTCGGCGTGCTGGGACTGCTGGTCGTGACCGACGGGGGACTCTCGCAGGACGTGGTGTCGGCGCTGGTGGTCGGGAATCCGGCCGGCCTGTACCGCGTGCAGATGATGGAGACGTTTGCCGGTCCCGAGGTGCTGCACGACCTGGGGCTATCGTCCGGGTTGCCCGGACCGTTCTCCGTCGGACTCCTGTGGAGCGCATGGCTGGTGGCGCCGGCCGCCGCCAGCGGTGCGCTTCTGCGGCGCCAGAAGGTGGTCTGAAGCGAGGGCCGAGGGTCGGCGATTCCGCGCGCCGCATCCGCGAGGAGCAGAGTCCGTGAGCCAGCAGCCCGCCCGTCGCCGCCCGGTCCTGGCCGTCATCTTCGCGGTGACGTCCGCCGCGGCGTGGGGCTGTGGGCCGGGAGAGAGCCGACCCGGCACACACGAGCATCGTCCCCGGGCGCTCGTCGACCAGGCCGGCGCCGTCTGCGGCATGCTGGTCAGCGAGCAGACCGCGCCGCGCGCGCAGGTCGTTCACCGCGACGGCGAGCACGCCTTCCTCTGCTCGCTCGGCGATCTGCTGGTCCACCTCGACGCGCCTTCGCCCCACGGTGCGGCCCGATCGGTCTTCGTCGAGGTGATGCGGCCCGACCAGGATCCGCAGCTCGCCCACACCGGCGAGCACTCCTGGCAGCGGGCCGAGGACGCCGTCTACGTGGTGGGCGTCGAGCGATCGGGCGTGATGGGCCCCCCCGTCCTCGCGTACGCGAGCGCCGAAGCGGCCCGCGCCGTCGCGCGGCGTCACGACGGCGCTCGGGTGGTCGACTTCACCGGCCTCGCAACGTGGTGGCGCGCGCGGGTCGGAAACTGAACGGTGGATCGAGGATTGTGCCTGGCATGATTTCTGCTTGATCTCGGTTCATGGCAAGAAATCGATCAGGACGCACACGCTTCTTCTGCCCCAACCCGGACTGTGATTCCCGAGCCAACCCGAG
>CAZETS010000014.1:13352-82182 GCA_964515335.1 uncultured Spirochaetaceae bacterium | reverse complement strand
ATTCGGTAGCGAGCGCAAGCGAGCGGCGAATCCTCCCCGGGGCGCCATACGGGCACAGCGCGCCGTGCATCTCCACGGCTGAACGCGACCTCCGCGGCCATGGATTCGGTAGCGAGCGCAAGCGAGCGGCGAATCCTCCCCGGGGCGCCATACGGGCACAGCGCGCCGTGCATCTCCACGGCTGAACGCGACCTCCGCGGCCATGGATTCGGTAGCGAGCGCAAGCGAGCGGCGAATCCTCCCCGGGGCGCCATACGGGCACAGCGCGCCGTGCATCTCCACGGCCCAACGCTACTCGGCCGCCTCGTAGCCCAGCGCCTGCAAGCGGGCGCGATCTTGCGGAGACAGCTGCCTCGGCTGCGCCTTGGGCGCGCCGAGGCGGCGCGCGAGGTCGTCGATGCGTGCGGCGTGTTCGGCGAGCCGCTCCGGATGTGCGCCGTGAACGCTTCGCCGCTCGTCGGGGTCGGCGGCGAGATCGACGAGGAAGTGCTTGCCCGTGGCGCGGTGGCGGTAGCTCTTCCAGGAGCCCTGGCGATAGGTCTGGAAGTGGCGCTCGCTCAGGTACACCTCGTCGGGCTCGAGGTCGGGCGGCGGGCTCGCCCCTGCACGCGCCAGCTCGAGCAGCATCCGGTGCAGGTCGTCGCTGCGCAGCGGCGACGCCGTGTCGTCGAAGGTGGGCGGCGCGACGATCAGCGGCACCCGCAGCAGCGTCTCGAAGCTCGGGCTGCCGCTGTGTCCGCGGTTCGCGGGGACGAAGTGTTTCTCACCCTTCAGGTGCTCGCCGTGGTCGGAGGTGAAGACGACCACTGCACCGTCCATCAGTCCCTGCGCGTCGAGGATCGAGAGCAGCCGGCCGACGGCCTGGTCGGCGACCTGCACGCTCGCCGCGTAGCTGCGCCCGTGTTGGCGGTAGTCGTGCACGTCCATGTAGTGGACGTAGAGGAACAAGCGGTCCTGCGGCCGCTTCGACAGCTCGGCCTGTACGGCGTGGTTGACGCGGCCGGCCGGGACGGGTGTGCCGCGCACCTCCACCCAGCGATCGAAGCCGCGCTCGTAGCCGCCGGGCCGGTAGAGCAACTCGTTGCTCGTGATGCCGAGCGTCCAGTAGCCCGCGTCGCGCAGCCGCTCGGCGAGGGTCGTCACGCTCGCCGGGATGCATCCCGGCTCTGCGGCTTCGCCGGAGAAGCGCTGGAGCCCGCACCAGGTCTCGCCCGTCCAGTCGAGCCGCTCGCGATCGTGCCCGCGCTCGATGCTCGGGGTGTGGCCCGTGAAGAGCGCGCTCATCGACATCGTGGTCTGGTGGTAGGAGGAGGAAGCACTGGGGAAGGTCTGGCCGCGGCGGGCGAGCGCGTCGATGTGCGGCGTGGGAACGCGGTCCGAGTAGGGTGAGACGTGGTCGCGCCGGAGCGTGTCGACGACGATCAGCACGATGCGCTCGGGCGGCTCGCGGGTCGCGTCGCGCGCATCGGGGGCCTCGCTGCAGCCGGGCTCGAGCACCGCGAGCAGCAGCACCGCAGCGAGCAGACGTAGCCCCGTCCCACTCGCTCGCCGCCGTCGTCGTCGTCGCGAAGGCATGGGCGCGATCACAGCGGATCGGCGCGACCGTCGCTACTCGCGCGAGGACGGCGTGACCAGCAGATCGATGCGCCGTCCGGCCCGTTCGACCGTCACGACCACGGGCTCGCCCACCGACAGCTCGTCGAGCGCGTAGGTGTAGTCGTAGATGTTCTCGATCGCCCGCTCGCCGACGGCCACGATCGCGTCGCCGCCCCGCAGCCCCGCCCGCTCGGCAGGGCCGTCGGGCGCGACCGCCGACAGCACCACCCCGATCGCGTCGCTCTGCGCGTAGTCGGGGATGGTGCCGAGGTAGACGCGGATCGCGCCGGGACCGCGGTCCTCGCGCGGATCGGGCGCCACGGCGACGTAGTCCGGCGCTTCGTCGCGCGCCGCCAGCTCGGCCGTCATCCCGGCCATGAAGCGCGCGATCTCCCGGGCGCCCGCATAGTCGAGGGTGTCCGGCGTGTCGCGCGGCGTGTGGTACTCGGCGTGTGCGCCGGTGAAGGCGGCGAGGATAGGCACCCGGCGCGTGTAGAACACGGTGGCGTCGGTGGGCAGGTAGCTGTCGCGTTGCGGCCAGATCGAGAGACCGACCGACACGTTCTCTCGCTCGATCAGTCGCGGCCAGAGCGTGCTCGACGACGCGCCGAAGAGCGAGAGTCCGCCGTCGAGCCGGCCCACCATGTCGAAATTGAGGTAGGCGGCGACGCTTCCCTGCAACGAGCCATGGTCGGCATGCGGATTGGCGTGGCCGTTGCCGGCGCGGTCGTTCACCCAGTGGCTCGAGCCGAGAAGACCGAGCTCCTCGCCCGACCAGGCGGCGAAGACGACGTCGCGCCGGGCGTCGAGCTCGCCTTCCTGCAGGCGGCTCGACAGCCACTGTGCGACCTCGATCATCGCCGCCACACCCGAGGCATTGTCGTCGGCGCCGGGGTGGATCGCGCCTTTTTCTTCCGGCTTTGCGAGCGAGCCCGAGCCGCGGCCCCGACCCAGGTGATCGACGTGCGCGCCCACGACCACCAGGTCGCGGCTCGGCTCGGGTCCGACCTGCAGCCGGCCGAGCACGTTGCGGCCCGACTGCCGCAGCTGTTCGAGGGCGATCGAAGCGCCGAGCCGCACGCCGGTCAGCGGGAAGCCGCGTGTCGCGCTGTCCGCGTCGGCGGCGTCCTGCAGCGCGCCGAGGTCGTGGCCGCTCGGGGCGAGCAGTGCCTCGGCCGCCGCGTCGCTGATCGAAAGGGCCGCGATGCCGCTGCCGGCGAGCGACACGTCGAAGCGCAGCGGCGCGAGCTGCTCGCGCACCTTCGAGTTGGGTCCGCTCACCACCAACAGCCCGCGCGCACCGCGGTCGCGCGCCACCATGGCCTTGTGGCGCAGGCTCGAGTAGCGGTGCAGGTGCCGTCGCGACTCGGGGGAGAGGCCCTCCGGCACGTAACGGAACACGAGCACCCAGCGGTCCTCGACGTCGAGGCCCGCGTACGAGTCGATCGCGCGCTGGCCTTCGCCGGCCGGCGCCACGATGCCGTAGCCCGCATAGACGGCGTTCGACACCGGGATCTGGCCCTCGCGGGAGAACGCGAACGGCCGCCAGTCGCGGTCGACCACGAGCTCGGGCGGCGTCGCGGCGGGCTGCCCTTCGATCGGGTCGAGTTCGAGGGACAGCGCGTTGCCCTCGCCGAGCGACACGCCGGCCGTGAAGCCGAACGACTGGAAGTAGGTGCCGTTCTCGCCCGCCGGCTCGAGGCCGATCGAGCGGAACACGCGCGCCACGTAGCTCGTCGCGATGCGCTCCCCCGGTGTGCCGGTCAGCCGACCCTCGGTGGTGTCGCTGGCCAGCGCCTCGACGTGGGCACGCAGGTCGGCCTCGCTGATGGCGCGATCCGTCTGCTCGGGAACCGGCAGCAGGGGCGCGACGACCGAGGTGGCGCGATCGGGCAGCTCGAGCAGCTGCCGCGCGTAGGCGTCGTTCCAGGCGGCACGGAAGAGCTGCGAGGTGCCGTCCGCGGTGCGGTTGCTCGTCCACACCAGGCCGTCGCCGTCGGGCGAGAACACCGGCAGGCCGTCGAAGCCCGGCGTTTCGGTGACCCGCACCGGTGCGTGGCGCCCTTCGGCGTCCACGATGTACAGCTCGAAGTCTTCGTGGCCGTGGAGATTGGTCGTGAAGATCACGTAGTCGCCGGAGGGGTGATAGAAGGGCGCCCAGGACATCACTCCGAGGCGGGTGATCGGCTGCGCCTCGCTGCCGTCGGCGCGCATCGTCATGATCTCGGCCCGGGCGCCGTCCTCCGAGAAGCGGCGCCAGACGATGTGCGTGCCGTCGGGGCTGAAGAAAGGGCCGCCGTCGTAGCCGGGCGTGTCGGTCAGCCGGCGCACGTTGCGCCCGCTCGAGTCCATTACGTACAGGTCGATCGCAAACGAAGGGTCCCGCTCGAGCTGCTCTCGATCGACCTCGGAGTCGGGCGCGTAGGCGTGACGGTTCGATGCGAACACGATGTGCCGCCCGTCGGGCGACCAGGACGCCTCGGCGTCGTATCCCTCGGCCCGGGTCAGGCGCCGCGGCGCGCGCGCTCCGGCGTCGCCGAGCGTCACGGCGAAGAGGTCGTAGTGCGGGTCGTAGTCCCACGCGTAGCGGCGCCCGCGGCCCTCGGCGCGCGCGTCGAGCTCGGCCTGCTGCTCGGCGAGCGCATCGGGGTCGAGATGGGTCGACGCGAACAGCGCCTGTCCGCCGGCGGGATGGAAGTAGCCGCAGGTCGTCTTGCCGTGCCCGGGAGAGAGGCGCTGCTGCTCGCCGCTGCGCAGGTCGAGGGTGTAGATCTGGAAGAAGGGGTTGCCCGGCTCGCGCTCGCTCTGGAAGACCAGCCGCCGGCCGTCGCGTGAGAAGTAGCCCTCGCCCGAGCGCCGCCCCTCGAAGCTGAGCTGGTGGCTGCCCGACAAGAGCGTCGGGGTCGTCGCCGCAGCGGGCTCGGTGTGTTCGCCGCGCAGCTGCGCGCAGCCCTGCGTCAGCAGCGCGGCGAGCAGCAGGCCGGCCGCCGCCGGCGCCCGGCGCCCTGTTCGTGCCAGGTCTTTCCTTCTCATGCCGTTGCGGCGAGTCTCCTCGGGGGGCAAATCAGCGCCTGGGGGGAGGGCCGGGCGCATTCTGGCGAAGCCGGGTGCAGCCTCGCCACTGCACGTGTGGTGGATCGGGGCTGCGGGCCGCGGTGCGAGGCGGCCGAGAGGCGGCCGAGAGGCCACTCGGGACTGGCACGCTGCTTGCGAGGTGTCCCGAGGATTGGGCCCGCGGATCCTCGAGGACGCCGGTCCGCGTCATGGTGGCGGAGAATCCGCGGCTCGGCCGCCGCCGCGGGCCGACCCAATCCTCGAAACACCCACCGCTGCTTGAAGTACCCGGGCCTGGGCGCGCCTGCGATCCGGTCCCCCGGTCCGGTCCGGACGCGCCGCCGACCCGCCGTATCCCATCAGGAGGACAGAGCCCCATGCGCCGCTCGTACTCGTCCTACTCCGACATCGATCCCGACTTCGACGCCTACCCGGGTCCCGTTCGCGAGGTCGTCGTGCGCCGTCCGCCAAGCCCCGGCATCGCGGCGGTGCTTTCCGTCGTGCTCCCCGGCCTCGGCCAGGTCTACAGCGGGCGCCTCTGCGCGGGTGCGCTCTGGTTCCTCGGCACCGGCTTCGCCTACTGGGCGGTCGTGCTGCCCGGCTTCTTCGTGCACGCCCTCTGCATCTGGTCGGCGTGGCGCGGCTGCCCGGACGACTGAGGGGCGCGGGGCACGCGGCACGCGGGCTCGTGCCCCCCGCGGGCGGATTGGCGCCGACTTCCGCTAGCGACTAAACAGGATGCCCCTGCAACCGGGCGTGCGTCGCCGCCCGCCCGAGGGCCCCGCCGATGTTCCGCAAGACCGACGACCTCCGCATCCAGGGCATCCGTCCGCTCATCTCGCCCGCGATCCTGATGGAGGACTTCCCCATCACCGAGGCGATCTCGAATACGGTCGCCGAGGCCCGGGAGTCGGTCGGGCGCGTCCTCGAGGGCGGCGACGACCGGCTGCTGGTGGTGGTCGGTCCCTGCTCGATCCACGATCCCGCGGCCGCTCTCGACTACGCGCGGCTGCTCGCTGCCAGGCGCGAGGCGCTGGCGGACGACCTGATCCTGGTGATGCGGGTCTACTTCGAGAAGCCGCGCACGACGGTCGGGTGGAAGGGGCTCATCAACGACCCCGACCTCGACAACAGCTTCGCGATCAACCACGGCCTGCGCAGCGCGCGCCGCTTCCTGCTGGACGTGCTCGAGCTGGGACTGCCGGCGGGCAGCGAGTTCCTCGATCCGATCACGCCGCAGTTCTACGCCGACCTGGTGAGCTGGGGGGCGATCGGGGCGCGCACCTCCGAGAGTCAGGTGCACCGCGAGCTGGCCTCGGGACTGTCGATGCCGGTGGGATTCAAGAACGGCACGGACGGCAACGTGGAGGTGGCCGTCGACGGCATCCTCTCGAGCCGCCACCCGCACCACTTCCTCTCGGTCACCAAGGAGGGCGTGGCGGCGATCGTGGCCACCGACGGCAACCCGCAGTGCCACGTGATCCTGCGCGGCGGCAAGAGCGGACCCAACTACTCGATCGAGAACGTCGCCCGTGTCAGCGAGGAGCTCGAGGCGCGCGGTCTGAGCGGCTCGGTGATGGTCGACTGCTCGCACGCCAACAGCGGCAAGAAGCACGACCGCCAGCCCGAGGTGGTCGGCAACGTGGCGTCGCAGATCGCCGGAGGCAGCCACCGCGTCTTCGGCGTGATGCTCGAGAGCTTCCTCGAGGACGGCCGCCAGGACCACGACGACCGGGTGAAGGGCGGCGGCGGCGATCTCGTGCGCGGCCAGAGCATCACCGACGCCTGCATGAGCTGGGCGCGCACCGAGCCGGTGCTCGAGGAGCTCGCCGAGGCGGTGCGCAAGCGGCGGGAATAGCGGGCGGGTTCAGCCCGCGACCACCAGCAGCGTCGCTCCCTCCTCGACCTGGTCGCCCACCGCGACGCCGAGCCGCTCGACGGTGCCGTCCGCGCCTGCCGTGAGCGTGTGCTCCATCTTCATGGCTTCGACGCGCAGCAGGGCCTGGCCGGCTTCGACCGTCTCGCCGTTCGCCACCAGCACGGCGGTGACGCGGCCGGGAAGCGGCGCGCGCACCGCTCCTCCACTCGCGCCGCGCTCGTCGCTCACGTCCAGATCGTCGACGCGCTCGAAGCGCAGCGTCGACGGGCCGCGGATCACGTACACGTCGCGGCCCTGCGCGGCCACCTTGCCGCGCAGCCGCGCGCCGTCCACGACGGCGCTCACCTCGTCGCCCGCGCGGCCGATGCTGCGCACCACGCAGCCGAGGTCGTGCCACTCGAGCGTCGTGCAGTCGCGGCTGTGGTGCGCGGTCACCTCGACGTCCTGCTCGCCGAAGCGCCAGTGGAAGGTGTCGAGTCCGTCGGCGTTCAGCCGGAAGCCGTCGGTCGAAGCCCAGGGCGACCACGGGTCGTCGCCCGACGCCGGATGGGCTGCCGCCGCGCGGTCGTGGAGGGCGGCGGCCGCGAGCAGGGCCACGGCCTCGCGCGGAGGCACGTCGACCGCTCCCGCGATGTGCGCGGCGTGCTCGTCGAGGAAGCCTGTGTGGACGTCGCCGGACGCGAAGGCGTCGCTCACCGAGACGGCGTGCAGCATGGCCAGGTTCGTGGTGACGCCGGCGATTTCGTAGCGCGAGAGGGCGTCGCGCAGCCGGCCGATCGCCGCCGCGCGGTCGGTGTCGTGGACGACGAGCTTCGTGAGCAGGGGATCGTAGAAGGGCGTGATCGCATCGCCTTCGGCGATGCCTGTGTCGACGCGCACGTGGGCGTCGTCGGCGGGCGCGCGGTGCCGGACCAGCGAGCCGGTCTGCGGGATGTAGTCGCGCGCGGGGTCTTCCGCGTAGATGCGCACCTCGATGGCGTGCCCCCGCGCCTGCACGTCCTGCTGGGCGAGCGGCAGCGGCTCGCCCGCGGCGACCCGCAGCTGCCACTCGACGAGGTCGGTGCCGGTGATCGCCTCGGTGACGGGGTGCTCGACCTGCAGCCGCGTGTTCATCTCCATGAAGTAGAACGGCGCGTCGTCGAGCGGCCCCGAGGCGTCGAGGATGAACTCGATCGTGCCCGCGCCGCGGTAGTCGATGGCGCGCACGGCGCGCACGGCCGCCTCGCCGAGTCGCGCGCGCAGGGCGTCACCGAGCCCGGGCGCCGGCGCCTCCTCGACGACCTTCTGATGGCGGCGCTGCAGCGAGCAGTCGCGCTCGAAGAGGTGGATCGCGTTGCCGTGCCGGTCGGCGAAGACCTGCACCTCGACGTGTCGCGGCCGGGTGATCCACTTCTCGATCAGCACGCCCGGATGCCCGAAGGCCGACTCCGCCTCGCGGCGCGCCGCCGCCACCGCGTCGTCGAGATCGCCCGCCGCGTCGACCCGGCGCATCCCCTTGCCGCCGCCGCCCGCGACCGCCTTCACGACCACCGGGTAGCCGATGCGGTCGGCCGCGCTGCGCAGCTCGGCGGCGTCGGCCCCCTCGCCGTGGTGGCCGGGCACGACGGGTACGCCGGCGGCCTCCATGCGGCGCTTGGCCTCGTCCTTCATCCCCATCGCCCGGATCGCTTCGGCGGGCGGCCCCACGAAGACGATCCCCGCCGCCCTGCAGGCGTCGGCGAACTCGGCGTTCTCGGAGAGGAATCCGTATCCGGGGTGGATGGCCGAAGCGCCTGCGCGCTTGGCGGCCGAGAGGATGCGCTCGATGTCGAGATAGCTCTCACGTGCGGGCGGCGGCCCGATCGGCAGCGCCACGTCGGCGCGGCGCACGTGCAGCGCGCCGGCGTCCGCCTCGGAGTACACGGCGACCGTGCGCAGCCCCATGCGTCGCGCGGTGCGGATGACGCGGCAGGCAATCTCGCCGCGGTTCGCGATCAGCAGCGTGTCGAACATCGCTACATCCGGAAGACGCCGAAGCGCGTCGGCGGGGTGGGAGCGTTGAGCGAGGCGCTGATGCCGAGGCCGAGCACGCGGCGCGTGTCGCGGGGATCGATGATGCCGTCGTCCCAGAGGCGGGCGGTCGCGTAGAGGGGGTTGCCCTCGTGCTCGTACTGGCCGCGGATCTCGTCCATGAACACCTGCTGGTCGGCCTCGGGCCAGTCCTCGCCGCGGACGGCGGCGCCGTCGCGGCGCACGGTGGCCAGCACGTGGGCCGCCTGCTCGCCCCCCATCACGCTGATGCGCGCATTCGGCCAGGTGAAGAGCAGCCGCGGCGAGTACGAGCGGCCGCACATCGCGTAGTTGCCCGCCCCGTAGGAGCCGCCGATGATGACCGTGAACTTCGGCACCTGCGCGCAGGCCACGGCCGTGACCATCTTGGCGCCGTCCTTCGCGATGCCGCCCTGCTCGTACTTCCGGCCCACCATGAAGCCGGTGATGTTCTGCAGGAAGACGAGCGGGATGCCGCGCTGACAGCAGAGCTCGATGAAGTGCGCGCCCTTCAGCGCCGACTCGCTGAACAGGATGCCGTTGTTGGCCACGATGCCGCACGGGTAGCCGTGGATGCGGGCGAAGCCCGTCACGAGCGTCTCCCCATAGAGCCGCTTGAACTCGTCGAGCCGGCTCCCGTCGACGATGCGCGCGATCACCTCGCGCACGTCGTAGGGGACGCGCGTGTCCCGGGGCACGATGCCGAGCAGCTCCTCGGGATCGAGCTGCGGCTCCTCGGGCTCCTCGACCTCGAGATCGACCGTCTTGGGTCGGCCGAGGTGGTCGACGGCGCGGCGGGTGAGGGCGAGCGCGTGGGCGTCGTCCTGGGCGTAGTGGTCGGTGACGCCGCTCATTCGTGAGTGCACGTCGGCGCCGCCGAGCTCCTCGGCGCTGACCTCCTCGCCGGTGGCGGCCTTCACGAGCGGCGGGCCGCCCAGGAAGATCGTCCCCTGCTCCTTGACGATGATGCTCTCGTCCGACATGGCGGGCAGGTAGGCGCCGCCCGCCGTACACGATCCCATCACCACGGCGATCTGCGGAATGCCCTTCGCGCTCATGTTGGCCTGGTTGTAGAAGCTGCGGCCGAAGTGGTCGCGGTCGGGAAAGACCTGGTCCTGGTGGGGCAGGTTCGCGCCGCCCGAGTCGACCAGGTAGATGCACGGCAGCCGGTTCTCCTCGGCGATCTCCTGGGCGCGCACCTGCTTCTTGACGGTGAGCGGGTAGTAGGTGCCGCCCTTCACCGTGGCGTCGTTGCAGATCACCATGCACTCGCGGCCCGAGACGCGGCCGATGCCGGTGATGATGCTCGCCCCCGGGACGTCGTCCTCGTAGACATCGTGTGCGGCCAGGGTCGAGAGCTCGAGGAATGGCGTGCCCGGATCGAGCAGCCGGCGCACCCGCTCGCGGGGCAGCAGCTTGCCCCGCGCGACGTGCTTCTCCACCGCCCGGGTCCCGCCGCCCTCGGCGACGCGTGCGTGTCGCGCGCGCAGGTCCTCGACGAGGCGGCGCATCGCCTCCGAGTTCTCGCGGAAGGCGTCCGAGCGCGGGTCGATGCTGGTCTCGGGCGGGGGCGTCACGGGCGGTTCTCGGGAGTCGAGCGGGTCGGGGGCGTCGATCCGTCAGTCAGGGTTGCGAATGGTGACGCAGCCCGGCTGCGGCGTCGAGACGGCGCGTGCGAAGCGTCGTGGCCAGAGGCCCGCCTACTTCGACGGCGGATACTTCTCGAGGATGGCGCTCACGGCCGCGCGCACGCGCGCCTCGCGCTCCTCGGGGGTCGCCATCTCCCTGAGCCGGCTCTGCGCCATCCCGCGCCACACGAGCTGCTTGCTCTTCGCGTCGATGAAGTCGATGATCAACGTGCCCTGCTCGTACTGGTCGACGCTCGTGTCCGTGTAGCCGGCCCCGTAGTAGCCCCAGCGGCCGTACCCGTAGCCGTAGTTCGTGGTGTTGACGCGCAGCTTCTGCTCGACGTTGATGTGCTCCGTGACGAGCAGGCTGGCGTCGGCCTCGTTCGCGACCTCTCGCATGCCCTTGGCGGAGAGCTCCGCATTCACGGCGCGCACGATGCGCTGGCGGAGCAGGCCGTCGTTGACCGGGCCCTGGCTCGTATCGGTGGCATTCGGCTGCGGCAGCCAGGCGTATGCGCCGTACTGCGAGAAGTCGACGGCCGGGTCGTAGTCGCTGCTGACGTTGAAGCTCGAGCAGCCCACGAGCGTCAGCGCCGCGGCACCCACGCCGAGCAGAACGTGCTGGATCTGCATTCTGTCATCTCCCCTGGATGGCCGCCCCCCTCGTGTTTCGGGGAGGCGGGCGGATCTCTCGTCGGAGCGCGCTTTCAATCGGGCTCGCGATCGGGCTCGGATGCGTCCGGCCCACCGGATTGCGGCGCCTTCAGGTCGTACTTCTGTGCACGGTAGCGGAGAGTCTGGCGCGTGGTGCCCAGGTTCCTCGCCGCCGCCGTGATGTTGTTGTCGGCCCGCTCGAGGGCGGTCTGCACGATCAGCCGGTCCATGTCCTCGAGCGACATGCTGCCGTCGAGCGGCAGGCTCAGCACGTCGCCCTCGACGCGGGCGCCGGCCCCGCCCTCGACGCGACCGGGCAGCTGGAGCCAGCGCGCCGGAAAGACCGGCCCCTCCGAGAACAGCACGCAGCGCTCCACCACGTTGCGCAGCTCCCGCACGTTGCCCGGCCAGTCGTAGGCGCGAAGCGCCCGCCAGACCTCGTCGGGGATCTCCCGGACGCACTTGCCGGCCTTCGCGTTGAACTCGTCGACGAGCCGGGGCACGAGCTCGTCGAGGTCTTCGAGCCGATCCGAGAGCGAGGGCAGCTCGAGCTCGAAGACGGAAAGGCGATGGTAGAGGTCGGCGCGGAACTCGCCGGCGCGTGAGATCTCGGCGAGATCGCGGTTGCTCGCCGCGACGATCTGCACGTCGACCGTCACCTCGCGCTCCGAGCCGAGGGGGCGCACGCGCTGGTCCTCGATCACCTTGAGCAGCTTCGACTGCAGGTCGAGCTCCATCTCGGCGATCTCGTCGAGGAAGAGCGTGCCGCCGTCGGCCTGCTCGATCAGGCCCCGGTGCCGCTTGCGCGCTCCGGTGAATGCGCCGGCCTCGTGTCCGAACAGCTCGGACTCGAGCAGCTCGCGCGGCAGGGCCGCGCAGTTCAGCTCGATCAGCGGCGCCTTCGCGCGCGGCCCGCTGTAGTGGAGGATGCGGGTGACGAGCCCCTTGCCCGAGCCGGTCTCGCCTCCGATCACCAGGGCGCTGATCGGCACGCCGATCAGCCGGCGGAGCAGCTCGCGCACCTCGTCCGCGGCCTTGCTGTGCCCCACGAACGCCTCGACGGGAAAGAAGCGGTTGCGCTGGTGGGCGTGGTCGTCGAGGCGGCGCTGGGCGACCGCGCTGCGGGTGGCGCCGGCGACGATCAGGTCGAGCCGCTTCGGGTCGCAGGGCTTCTCGATGAAGTCGTAGGCGCCGAGCCGCAGGGCGCGCACCGAGTCGGCCACCGTGCCGTAACCGGTGAGGAAGATCCACTCGCCCGACAGCCCCGGGGCGTCGTGACCCCGCACCTCCTCGAGCAGGTCGAGGGCGTTGCCGTCGGGCAGGTTCATGTCCGAGACGACGACGACCGGGGCAACGCCGGTCTCGAGCAGCGCCTCGCGGGCCTCGCCGAGGCTGCGGGCGAGGACCACGTCGAAGCCGTCTCTCTCGGTCCCGTCCTTCGCGGTCCGGCCTCGTTCGAAGTGACGAACGAGCTCGGCGCCGAGCAGCGCCTCGTCCTCGATCAAAAGCAGTGTGTCAGCCATTCTCCACGGCGGAGGGTAGCAGCAGGGTCACCCGGGCACCGGGGCGTTCGTCGCCGGGCGACCGGTTCTCGATCTGCATGCTGCCCGCGGCATCGCGCACGAAGCGACGCACCATCGCGAGACCCAGTCCCGAGCCGTGGCGGCGCGTGCTCTGGAAGGGGCGGATGCCGCCGGAGAGAAGCTCGTCGGGAAAGCCCGGCCCGTCATCCGACACCTGGACGCGTAGGCCAGTGTCCACGTCGTCGATTTCGATCTCGATGCGGCCGGGCTCTGCGCCGATCGCGGTCGCCGCGTTCAGGACGAGGTTGAGCAGCGCCTGCCGCAGCCGCTCCCTCGGAACGTGCGCGTGCAGGCCCTCGCGCACTCGGCTCTCGACTCGCACCTCCGTCGGCAGCTGATAGCGGGTCAGCGAGATCAGCTCGTCGACGATCGTGTTCAGGTCGACCAGCGTCGACGGCTCGGGCTCGTGCCGGGCGGCGTCGACGATCTCGCCGACGAGGCGGCCGAGACGTTCGACCTCGGCGACGACGCCGTCGACGCGCGGGCCGAGCGTGGAGTCGTCGAGCTCGTGGCGGAGGTTGGTGAGGCTCATCTGGATGCCCGCGAGGGGATTGCGGATCTCGTGGGCGACCGACGCGGCCAGCTCGCCGGCCACTGCGAGCCGTTCGGCCCGGGCGAGGCTCTGCTGCTGCTCGAGCAGGGCGGCGGCCGCGCCCCGCACCTCCTGCTCGAGCGAATCGGCGCGCTCGCGCTGCTCGCGCTCGAGCTCCTGCAGGCGCACGGCCAGCTCGATGAGGTTTCGGTGCAGCGGCAGCGTGTGCTCGCTGACCTCGGACTCCGGGGTGGGCGTGAAGTGGCCCTCCGCGAGGCCGGAGATCTGCCGGCCGAAATCCTCGAGCGGCTTCACGACCCGTCGCCGTGCGATCGGGATCGCCACGATCGTGATGGCCAGCAGGGCGAGCGGTGCGGCCATCTCGTAGAAGAGCTGCCTGTCGCTGGCGCGCTGCAGCTCCGAGATCACGCCCGTTTCGAAGCGTGTCTCGCTCATTGCGATTTCTTGCAGCAGGCCCATCGTGGCGTCGCGGTGATCGGGGGTCATCGCGACGGGCTGCGAGAGCTGCCCGCGCAGTCGCACGAGCAGGGTCCGGGTGGCGTGGTCGCCGGGGGCGCACATCGCCGTCAGCGAGTCGATCTGCTCGACGAGGCGCACGCGCCCGAGGCCCGGGCGCCCGGTGACGTGCGCCATGACGCTTCGCTCGACGAGGCTGTGCTGCTCGTGGAAGGCCAGCGTCTCGGCCAGCGCCGTGCGGGCGCGAACGAGTCTTTGCTGCTCGCGATAGGTGAGCCAGCTCGTCGTCAGCAGCGCGATCAGCACGATGGTGATCGCGCCGAGCAGCACGAGATGGAGGGGTCGGAAGATCGATGTCTTCATGGGTCCGCCTGCCTGGGCCTGCCGGCCGGAACGAAGCGCCCCGGCCGCGAGCGGGCGCCCGCCGCCGGGGACCTGCGCAAGCATAACGGTCGGTCGCGGAGGCGAGCGGATGACCCCCGGATGAGCCCCCCGCTCGTCGCCGCAGCCCCTCGCTGCGTCGACATGAATCCGGGTGTCACCCGCTCGCCGGTATCTGGCCGACCGTCGGGGTCAGGCGTGCTGGTGCAGACCGGGGTCTGCCGAGTAGGAGCGCGATCCGCGCAACCGAAGCCGCGGGGCGCCCGGCGCGCCCTTGCGGGCGAGGATCAGCTCGGGCATCTCGAACTCCCGCTGCTTGCGCCGGATCGTGTGGGCCCGCTTGCGCACCCACTGCACGGAGCGGCCCTCGCCGAGGGTCTCGGCGATCTCCGGTCCCGACGGCGGCCGCTTCTGCTCTTCGAGCAGGCGGAAGTAGGCCTGCAGGAACTCGCGCTCGTGAGAGGTGAAGTCGGGCCGGGTCTGCAACCCGCGCAGCCACTTCGAGGTCTGGCCGGCGAGCAGCAGCGGCAGGCGACCGAGGTCGATCTGCTTCCAGCGGATGTTGTGGACGAGCAGGTGCACGGCCGAACGGTCGATGCCAGGGAACAGCTCGGCGATCTCGGCCGCCGACGGCGGCTCGAAGCCGCGCTCCTCCATGGCGCGGATGTAGGCCTCTACCACCCGCGCCTCCCTGGGACTGAAGCGCGATTCGTCGAGGCTGGTGCGGAGATCCAGCAGGATCGCCTGCTCGATACGGATGTCGCTCGCTGACGCCCGGTGCTTCTCGAGCTGCCGGCAGCAGGCGTCCGCCACGCCGCCTGCGGCGGCCGACCGCGGGTCGTGGGAGACCGCTTCGGGCTCGCCGTCCGGCTGGCGCAGGCCGTCCATCCGGTCGACGAGCACACTCGTCCCGGCGAAGGTGTACGGCGCGGCCTGATACGCGACGTCGCTCGAGTAGCCGGGGGGCGCGGCGATCACCCTCACCTCGATCTCGCCGACCGACACGACACGGCCTGGTGTCGCAACGATGCTCGCCTCGTCCTGCCCGGCGGCGTGCGCCGGCGCGACGCGAGCGGCGCCGAAGAGGTTCTCGAGCCGTCGGGCTGCCGTGTCGCAGCGGGCGTCGCGATCGGTTCGCAGCGTGCACACGAGCCGCAGCCCGAACGCGTCGAGCGTCTCGCGGTAGGTGTCGATCGCAGCGAAGTTCGGATTCACGATCGCGGCGTCGCGGCTGGTGGGCGAGGCGATCAGATAGCTGTGGTCTCCGATCCGCTCGTCTGCGAAGTGACGAAAGATCATCTTCGGTTCCCCCAAGTGTGTTCGCGTCGGGGGGCGTGCCCGGGCACGGGTCCCCCACGCGGGCGGTCGCTCGGTCGGACCCCTCCGGCCGCGGCGTTCCGCGTGGAGTCCCCATTGCAGGCGGCGTGCCACGGGGGTGCGTGGAGAGAAGATTCGCTGAATCAATGCCTTACGCGGCCGGCAGGCCCGCGGGAAGGCGGCTCATATCGGCCGCCCGGCCGACCCGGTGGCTCGAATCGACCGGATCCGACGATCCGACGATCCGGCGCGGGGCGCGCGGGCCCCGGGGACGCGGTCAGCGCCAGTCGGCGTGCAGGCCGAGCTCGAGGCAGAGCTTCTGGCCGAAGACCGTCTCGCCGTTTCTCGACTCGGCGTCGGGCGACGTCGCGAGCCACGCGATCGCGGCCGCCGGCACGCTCGCCGGCGCCGGGCGGAAGCGCTTCTCGATCTCGCCGTCCGGGTCGTTCAGCTTCATGGCCTCGGTCATCACGAAGCCCGGCTCGACGTTGTGGAAGCGCACGCCGCTGCCTGCGTGCTCGACGGCCAGCACGCCGGCCATGCGATGGAAGGCCGCCTTGGTGGCCGCGTACGCGAACCCCCAGCCTCCGCGGTTCGCCGGCGCCGGTGGATCCTGAAGGCCCGCGCCCGACACCATGTCGATCGCGACGCCGCTGCCGCGCTCGAGCATGCCGGGCAGCACGCGCTGGGTGACGTCGATCTGCGCGAACAGGTTCGCGCGGAACATGGTGTGTACGGTGTCGGGATCGAGGTCGAGGAAGAGGTCCATCGAGCCCGGGCCGGTGTAGATGCCGTTGTTGAGCAGCACGTCGATGCGGCCCCAGCGAGCGAGCGTGTCTTCGACCGCCTCCGCGATCGAGGCGGGCTCGAGCAGGTCGAGCCGCAGCGGCAGGGCCTCGCGGCCCCGCGTGCGAACCGCCTCGGCGGTGGTGTCGAGGCTGCCCGGCAGGGGGCGTCCGTCCGCGGTCGCTCCCTCGTGGACCGTGCGGGCCGTGACGGCTACGTCGAAGCCGTGCTCGGCCAGCGCGATCGAGGCCGCCGCGCCGATGCCGCGGCTGGCGCCGGTTACGAAGGCGACTCGGCGCTCCACGAGAGCACCTCTCCGCCCTGGCCGAGCAGCACCGTTCCGGGGAACACGCGCAGCCGCCAGGGAGCGAGCCGCAGCGCGGCGAAGCTGTCGTCGGTGGGCTTCTCCCAGCCGGGGATGATCGCGGGGTCGTAGCCGACCGGCGCCGGCGCGTCCTTGAAGAGATCCCACACCATGCGGCGCGTCTCGTCGTCGAACGCCCACTCCACCCGGCACTCGGCCACGCAGGTGTCCTGCGAGGGCGTCCAGTAGTTGAGCGACACGTAGGGGCTCTGCTCGAGGTGGGCGCGCTTGAGCGGGGTCGGCCCGGTGGCGATCCAGCCGCCGAGGCTGGCGCCGTCCCACTCCCAGATCGGGTGGAGGACGCGCGAGCGCGGTCGACCGCGGCGATCGATGGTGGCGGCGCTGCACCAGACGATCTGGTGCGCCATCTCGACGAAGGCGGGGGCGACCTGGCTGAGATCGGCCATCGGGGATTCCTCCGTTTTGCGAGTGGCCGGCCTCGAAGGGAACCGGCGCGCTCGACGCGAGTGAGCGGCAGCAGAATAGGGACTCGACGCGTGGCGCGCCTTCGCGGGAGGCGCGCTGCGGCGCCAGGCTTCGGCCGCTCAGGCGTGCGCGAGCAGGTAGCGCGAGGCGATCACGCGGTCCTTCAGCCGGGCGCGCAGCCCGATGGGTCTCGCAGCTTCGACCGCCGGTCCGGTGTGGGCGGCGACGATCGAGAACCCGGCCCCGGATACGAGCGCGTCGAGCGAATGCTCGCTGAACGCCCAGGGATGACCCGCGAAGTAGCCGATGCGGGTGCGGCCGAGCGCTGCCAGCAGCGACGCGAACGGGGTCCGCGCGACGTGCCCGCTGATCCACACCGGGGCGCCCGGCGCGAGGCAGCGCGACAGCTCTTCGAGCAGACGGGCGGGATCGGCGACGTGATCGATCACGTTGGGCAGCAGCGCGGCGCTGAACCAGGCGTCGGCAAAGGGAAGGCGCTCGCCCATGGCGGCCACCCAGCGCAGACCCTCCGCGCGATCGAGCCGACCCGCGAGATCGAGCGCGATGGCGAGCGGCTCGGCGGCCCAGCGCTCGCGGGCCGGCAGGTGGTGGATCTCGCCGTGGCCCGCCGGGCCGACGTGAAGCACGCGCGCCCGCCAGCCCACTCCGACGGCGTCGTCGAAGCGTGCGGCGAGCCCGCGCGCGGCGGCCTCCCAGCGTGCGGCCTGGTCGCTCGGCGGCGGGTCGCCGGCGTCGGTCCAGTAGTGCAGCTCGTAGCGTTGTGCGGCGCGCCAGCGTGCGGTGCTCGTCGGCGAGTCGTGCACGAAGTCCGGTATGCCGCCGACGACCGCGAAGCGCGCCTCGCAGGCGCTGCAGCGCAGCACGTCACCGTCGCACTCGAGGGCGCCGCCGTCGTGGGTGCAGCGCAGATCGGCGAGCGGGTGGATCTCGGGTCGGGTGGGATGATCGGGCGAGGTCATCCGGCTGCCTCGGTGCGCGCATGGGCGAGCCGTCAGTCTACCGGCCCCACCGCGAATTCACCGACGCGCAGGCGCGCCCGCTGTGCGAGGATCGGCTCCCCGGCGCTCGGTTGCCGGGCAGTGGGGTCGTGGGGAGCGGGGGGCGGGCATGCAGGCGCTGGTGATCGGCGGCACGGGACCGACCGGCCCGTTCATCGTGAACGGCCTGCGCGAGCGCGGCTACGCGGTGACGATCCTCCACACCGGCCGCCACGAGGTGCCGGAGATCCCGCAGGACGTCGTGCACATCCACACCGACCCCTACGACGCCGACGCCCTCGCGGTGGCGCTCGAGGGCCGGCGCTTCGAGCTGTGCGTGGTCACCTACGGCCGGCTGCGGCGCATCGCCGAGCTGATGGCGGGCCGCTGCGAGCGCTTCGTCTCGGTCGGCGGCGGACCGGCCTACATCGGGTACATGAACCCGGCGCTGCCGGGTCCGGGTGGCATGCCGGTTCCGATTCGGGAGGACGCGCCGCGCGTCACCGAGCCGGCCCAGGACGAGAAGGGCTACCGCATTGCGCGCACCGAGGACACGGTGCTGCACCACCATCCCACGGCCACCCACTTCCGCTACCCGATCGTCTACGGACCGCGGCAGCTGATGCCGACCGAGTGGTGCATCGTCAAGCGCGTGCTCGATCGCCGCCCGCACATCGTCGTGCCCGACGGCGGGCTCACCCTCTGCCAGGCCGGCTACGTGGAGAACTGTGCCCACGCGGTGCTGCTCGCGGTCGATCACCCCGAGGCCAGCGCCGGGCGCCTCTACAACTGCGGCGACGAGCAGGTGCTTTCGATCGCGCAGCGCGTGCGGGTGATCGCCGCAGCGCTCGGGCACGAGATCGAGCTCGTCTCGCTGCCCTACGCGCTGGCGACGCCGGCCCGGCCGCTCGTCATGCAGCCGCTGCCGACCCACCGCGTCTTCGACCTGACCCGCCTGCGGGCCGACCTCGGCTATCGCGACGTCGTGCCCGCCGAGGAGGCGTTGTCGCGGACGGCGCGTTGGCTCGCCGAGCATCCGCCGCCGCCGGGCGGCACCGAGGAGAAGGTCCTGCAGGACCCGTTCGACTATGCGGCCGAGGACCGCTTGATCGCCGCCTGGCGCGAGGCGCTGGCGCGCATGCCGGAGATCGCGTTCGCCGAGGAGCCCGGCTACACGCTGTCGTACAGCGGGCCGGGTGGCCGCGCGCGCTCGTCGCCGGACTTCGAGTAGGCGGGAGCGGCGGCGCCGACGGCTCGCTCAGTCGCCGTCCTCGGCGAGGACGGCGCCGTCGGCGAGGCGGTGCTTCTGCACCTTTCCGAGCGCGTTGCGCGGCAGCGCCTCGATGCGGTGCACGCGCCGTGGGTGCTTGTAGGGGGCGATGTGCTCGGCCAGGAAGTCGCGCAGCGCGTCGAGGCCGATCTCCTCGCTGGCCCGCAGGTACGCGGTGACGATCTCGCCCCACTCGTCCGAAGGCGTGCCCACCACCGCGGCCTCCTCGATGGCAGGGTGACGGCACAGCGCATCCTCCACTTCACGCGGATGGACGTTGTAGCCGCCGCTGATGACCAGCTCCTTGGCGCGGCCGGCGATGCAGAGGTAGCCGGCCTCGTCGAGGTGGCCGAGGTCGCCGGTCCGGAACCAGCCGTCCTCGGCGAAGGCTTCGGCGTTTGCGTCCGGGCGCTCCCAGTAGCCCGCGAAGACGTTCGGCCCGCGTACCTGGATCTCCGGGGGATCGCCGCGCAGCCGCACCTCGACCCCCGGAAGGGGAAGCCCCACGCTGCCCGGCCGGCGCTCGGCCTCGAATGGATTCGAGACGAGCATCGCGGTCTCGGTCATGCCGTAGCGCTCGAGGATGCGCTGCCCGGTCAGCGCCTCGAAGCGCGCGTGCAGCTCGGCCGGCAGCGGCGCCGAGCCCGACACGCAGAGGCGCAGCGAGGCGAGCTCGCCGACGCGCGGCGCGTCGACGAGGCGGTGGTACATGGTCGGCACGCCGAAGAAGAGTGTCGCGTCGTGCCTGCCGATCGCGTCGAAGACGGCGTCGGGCCCGAAGCGCGGCAGCAGCACCGCCGAGCCGCCGACGTGCAGCGTGCCGTGCAGCCCGACGCCGAGCCCGTGCATGTGGAAGAGGGGCAGCGCGAGCACCAGGCGGTCGTCGGCGCTCCAGCGCCAGGCGAGCCGCAGCGCCTCGACGCTCGCCAGCAGGTTCGCATGGGAGAGCACGGCGCCCTTCGGCCGGCCCGTGGTGCCGGACGTGTAGCCGACGAGAGCCGGCGCCTCGGGCGCGACGGCGTCGAGCGGCGGCGGGGCGGCGTCGGGCAGGGCGACGGCCGGCGTCAGCAGGGCCACCGAGTGGTCGGCTCTCTCCACCAGACCGGCGCGCTCGGGATCGTCGAGCACTGCGGCGCGCGGCCGGGCGTCGCCGACCACGTGCGCGATCTCGCCGGCCCGGTAGGCGACGTTGGCGGGTACGACGACGAGCCCGAGCCGCAGGCACGCGACGTGGGCGACGACCAGGTCGAGGCTCGCCGCCGCCGAGAACAGCACCCGGTCGCCCGGCTCGAGGCCCGAAGCCGAGAGCCGGCCGGCGACCGCCCTCGAGCGCCGGTCGAGGTCGGCCCAGCTCAGCGCCGCGCCGGCGGTGTCGATCAGGCAGGGTCGCTCGGGCCGGCTCTCGAAGTGGTCACGCCAGACGCGGGCCGGCGTGCCCCGCCCGCCGGCGGTCGGCTCGTAGTGGGCGCCGTCGGCAAGGTGAAGGTGGAGGTCGGCGCCAGGCACGGGGGTGGGCTTGGACAACTGGGCTCCGGGGCGGGGGCGGGGCGAGGGCGGGGAACGGGGTCGGGGACGGGGGCGGGGGCGGGGACGGGGACGGAAGCATACCCAGCCCGATTCTTGCGGTGGCGCTGAGCTGTGCTATCCAAAGGGTTAACGGTGTTACACAGCTAACACGCCGTTAGCCGCCGCTCCACCGCGAGGCCCGCCCGGCGGGCCGCTCAGTGCGGGGGGCAGGCTACGTCCGGTCAACCGCAACGCGCCCGCGGAACCAGCACCCGATGCCCCCGATTCGTGCCGCCGAGAGGCGGCGAGAGCAGAACCGCGCCGACGCGCGGCGCACGATCCTCGACGCGGCCGAGTCGCTGTTGCTCGAGGTCGGCCACGACGGATTCTCGATCCGCCGGCTCGTCCAGCGTTGCGGCTACTCGGCGCCGACCCTCTACCACTATTTCGGTGGCAAGACGGGGCTGGTCGAGGCGCTCCTCGAAGAGCGCCTGCTCGCCGAGCTGCTCGAGCGGCTGCGGGCGGTGCCCTTCTTCGAGGATCCTCTCGAAGAGGCGCACGCTCGCACCGAGGCGTTCGCTTGCTGGGGAATCGAGCGGCCCACCCAGTATCGCCTGCTGATGCTGCCGCGTGGCGAGAACGCCAACCCCCTGCCGTCGGGCGAAGAGGCGATGGCCCTCATGCAGTCGCCCCACGAGCGGCTGGTGGAGGCGGGCCGGCTGGCGGCCGAGGACGTCGAGGCGCTCGGCCAGGCCGTCTGGGCCTGCATGCACGGGCTGATCTCGCTGCAGGCACTCCGGCCCGACGTCGAGTGGGCGCCGGACATCATCGAGCGCAGCATCGCTGCGGTCTTCCGCGGCTGGCTGGACGACACCGACGCCTCGCCGCGCGCAGCCACCGGCGACTCGCGTCCGGCCGCTTCGTCGACCCCGCGCCCATCCCGAGACATTCCACGCCGCGATGCAAAGGAAGCGTCATGAATTCCACCGAGCGATACACGAAGGCATCGCTTCTCTCCGCCGCGCGCTCCGCCTCGATGGCGCTCTGCCTGGGCGCCGCGCTCACTGCGTGCGGCGGCGACGAGGTGGCCGCGCCGGCCGCCGACGTGGCGCCGCGCGTGATGGTCGAGCCGGTTCGCGTGAGCGACGTGGTCGACCGCATCGAGGCGACCGGGCAGCTGGTCGCGAAGGCCGAGGCGACCATCGCCTCGCAGGTCGCGGGCGAGGTCACTTCGATCGCCGTCGAGGAGGGCGATGCGGTGGAGGCCGGGCAGGTGCTGCTCGAGATCGACCCCGAGCGCCGCGAGCTCGAGCTGGCGGACGCCGAGGCCCGCTACGCCGAGGCCCGCGCCAACGTCGCCGAGGCGAAGCGCGAGGTGGCCCGCATCAGCGGCCTCCGCGAGCGCGCCGCGGTGTCCGAGGCGAGGCTCGACGACGCCCAGACCCGGTTCGCCCTCGCGCGGTCGCGACAACGGGGCGCCGAGGCGCGCCTCGGCCTGGCGCGTCGCGCGCTGCACGACGCGACGATTCGTGCGCCGTTCTCGGGCCGGGTCGCACGCCGTCACGCCAACGTCGGCGAGTACCTCGGCATCGCCGTGCCGCTCTTCGAGCTGGTCGCGCTCGATCCGATCGAGGTCGAGTTCGCGCTGGCGGAGGTCGACTCGGCGCGCGTGGCCGTCGGTAACGATGTCGAGCTTCAGGTGGCCCCGTATCCGAGCGAGCGCTTCACCGCCCGGGTCACCGTGGTCTCCCCCACCATCGACCCGTCGACCCGGACGCTCCGGGTGACCGCCGAGCTGCTGAACCCCGGCCTGCGCCTGCGCCCCGGGCTCTTCGCCCACGTCGACGTCGGCGTGGCCCGCCGCTCGAACGTGGTGATGGTGAGCGAATCGGCGATCCTGCAGCGCGCCGCGGGGTCGATCCTCTACCGCCTGGTCGAGGGTGATCGTGTCGAGCGCCTGCTCGTCGAGCCGGGCATCCAGGTGGGCGAGTTCGTCGAGGTGCGCAGCGGTCTGGTTCCGGGAGACCGCGTCGTGGTGCGTGGGCAGCGCGAACTCGTCGACGGCATCGCGGTCTCGGTGCGCACCCGGGACGGGCGCCCGATCGACGAGCCGCAGGTCGCCGCTCCGGGTGGGCCGACCGCGCTGGCGCCGGGGGCGGGTCTGTGACGCTCTCCGACCTGTCCGTCGAGCGTCCCATCCTCACCTGGATGATGACGCTCGGCCTGATCGTCTTCGGCGTGCTCGGTTACAACCGCCTCGGTGTCGATCAGTACCCGAACATGGAGTTTCCGGTCGTCACGGTGACGTCCACGCTCCCGGGTGCGGCGCCCGAGGGCATGGAGGAGGACGTCACCGACGTCCTCGAAGAGACCCTCAACACGATCGGCGGTGTGCGCAAGATCTCGTCGACGAGCTATCGCGGCGCGAGTCAGATCCTCGTCGAGTTCGAGCTGGGCACCGATCTCGATCTCGTCCTGCAAGACGTTCGCGACAAGGTCTCCCAGGTGCGCGGCATGCTGCCGCGCGAGCTCGACCCGCCGGTCATCGGCAACTTCAACTTGAACGACCAGCCGGTGCTGTGGATCCCGATCGAGGTCGAGGGCTCGCCCGCCTACGCGACCGAGATCCTCAAGCGGCAGGTCAACCCCCGCATCGAGACGATCGACGGTGTGGCGGGGCTCGCGATCTTCGGCGAGCTCGACCGCAACATCCGCATCTGGCTCGACGGGGACGCCTTGCGGGCCCGCCAGCTGTCGGCGGTGGACGTGCTCGGCGCCCTTCGCCGCGAGCACGTCGAGGTGCCGGCCGGCGAGGTCGAGAGCGGACGCGTCGAGTGGGCGGTCAAGACGGCCGCCGAGTTCGAGACCATCGCCGACCTCGAGGGCATGGTGGTCGCTCACGTGGGCGGCGCGCCGGTGCGGCTGCGCGACGTGGCCCGGGTGGAGGACGGCTCCGAGGACGTCGAGACGATCGCCCGCTACAACGCCCGAACGATGGTGGGGATCGGGGTCAGGAAGCAGTCTGGCAGCAACACCGTCGGCATCGTCGACGAGGTGTTCGCCCGCCTGCCGGACATCGCGGCCATCCTCCCGTCCAGCATCCGGATCCAGGATCCGGCCGGCTTCATCGACTTCTCGAAGGGCGTGCGCGAGGCGGTCGACGAAGGCGAGTTCGCGCTGGTGTTCGGGGCGCTCCTCGCCGTGTTCACGGTGTTCGTCTTCCTCCGGCGTACGCGGCCGACGCTGATCGTCGCGTTGGCGATTCCCGTCTCGCTGATCGCGACCTTCGGCCTCGTCTGGCTGTTCGGCTTCACGCTCAACGTGATGACGCTGCTGGGCATGACACTGGCGGTGGGCGTGGTGATCGACGACGCGATCGTGGTGCTCGAGAACATCGAGCGTCACCGCGAGAACGGCGCGGACCCGCGCACCGCCGCCCGGACGGGCACTCGTGAGATCGCCTTCGCGGCGACGTCGGCCACCGTCTCGGTGGCGGCGGTCTTCCTGCCGGTTGCTTTCGTCGAAGGGTTGGTCGGCAGCTTCCTCGGCGAGTTCGGGCTGGTCGTCGCGGGCAGCGTGATGATCTCGCTCTTCGTCGCCCTGACGCTCACACCGATGCTGGCTGCCCGCGTGCCGCCGGCCTCGCCGCGGGCCGCGGGCAGCATCTACAACAAGCTCGAGCGCGGCTTCCGGGCGATGGAGAACGGCTATCGCGCGGTGCTCGCCACCACGTTCGAGCATCGCGCCCTGACGGCTGTCGTCACGCTGGCCTCGCTCGGGCTCGCGTACGTGTTCGCTTCACAGCTCGAAACCGAGTTCTTCCCGCCCGCCGACGAGGGCATCTTCTACGCGCGCGGTCAGGCGCTTCCGGGCACCGCGCTGGATACGACGCTTGGCTACCTGAAGCAGGACGAGTCCTGGTTCCTCGAGCAGCCCGAGACCATCGGGATGTTCTCGGCCGCGGGCTCAGGCGGCGGTTACAGCCCGCCGAAGTCGAACGAGTTCATGATGTTCGGCACGCTGCGCGTTCGCGAGCACCGCGAGCGGACCGTCATGCAGCTGATCGCCGATGCCCGCGAGGCGCTCGGGGACGTGCCCGGCCGGAACATCCGCGTCTTCAACCCCGCCGAGTCCTTCATGGGCAGCGGCGGCGGCTTCCAGGTAGAGCTGCGGGGCAACGTGTCGCTGGCCGAGCTGGACCGCATCTCCGACGAGTTCGTTGCCGGCCTGGCCGAGCGGGAGGGCTTCGTCGACATCGACAAGAGCCTCAAGCTCGGGCTGCCCGAGTTGCGCGTCGTTCCCGATCGCGAGAAGGCGGCCGCGATGGGCGTGGACGCCCTCTCGATCGCGGAGGCGATCCAGCTGATGGTGGGTGGCATGGACGTCGGCGTCTTCAAGGAGGAGGGGCGCCGCATCGACATCCGGATGCGCCTCGAGGAAGAGCGCCGGGACGATCCGTCCTCGATCGGCTCCCTGTACGTGCGCAACCGCGACGGTGAGCCCGTGGCGCTGCGCAATCTGGTGAGTGTCGAGCGCGGCGCGGCGCCCTCCGAGATCACGCGGACCGACAGACAGCGCAGCGTCGAGATCAGCGCGAACCTGCAGGGCAAGCGCCTGGGCGAGGCCATCCAGGACGCCGAAGAGGTCGCGGACGCGATCCTGCCGCCGGAGATCCGGCTTGCGCCGGTGGGCCAGGCCGAGGCGATGGCCGAGGGCGGCGAGCAGTTCGGGCTCGCGATGATGCTCGGCATCCTGGTCGTCTACATGGTGCTCGCCGCGCAATTCGAGAGCCTCGTGCATCCGTTCACCGTGATGCTCGCACTGCCACTGTCGATGGTGGGGGCGCTCGGTGGTCTGCTGCTATTCGGGCAGAGCCTGAACATGTTCAGCATGATCGGCATCATCCTGCTGTTCGGGCTGGTGACGAAAAACTCGATCCTGCTCGTCGACTACGCGAACCAGCTGCGTGCCGGCGGCATGGACAAGCTCGAGGCGATGCGCACGGCGGCGCCGGTTCGCATGCGCCCGGTGCTGATGACCGCGATCTCGATGATCTTCGGCGTGCTGCCCGCGGCGCTCGGCTTCGGGCCCGGGGCCGAGAGCCGGGCGCCGATGGCGATTGCGACCGCGGCGGGCATGTTCTCGTCCACGCTGCTCACGCTCCTCGTCGTGCCGCTCTTCTACCTGTTGATCGACGACGCCGCCGAGTGGGTCAAGCGCGCGTTCTCGCGCGTCTTCGGCAGCTCGCACGCGAAGCCCGCCGCTACCGCCGAGCCCTGAGCGGATCTCGCATGGCGAGAGCTTCCGGCATTCGCCGCGCGCTCGCGTGAGCGGGCCGTTTCTACACGGGCTCGTGTGAGGGAGCTTCGTGATCCGGCGCACGCTGGCTCCTCCGTAGGAGTACGCGCGCGACGATCCGTCGGTGGTGAGGGCGTATGCGATTCGTTGCGCGTGTGAGCTGACGCACGCAACACCTTGCAGGCCGCGTCGATGGTTGGGTCACTGTGACGAACCCGACCACACACGCGACCTTCGTTGGCAGCGAGCCCGCCTCGGCGAACGCCCGACTGCTGTGTCTTCTCCTCCTGGCGATCGTCTTCGTGCCGAGCGCCTCCGCGCGGGGCGCGACGCTCGCCGCCGACCTGCGGTTCATATTGTCGACCTCGACGTCGCCGCGGCGAGCGACTGGAGCGACTACGAGGTGACGGGCCGTATGATGGTCCCGCGGCTGGCCCATCGACTCGGCACGCTGCTCTACAGCCAGATACCTCAGGGCGAAGGCGCGATCGGCCTGATTCGGACGAGTTGGTACGGCAGCTACCGGATCGCGGTGCTGGGGGTGCCGGGTGCGAGATGCGAGGGCATGCCGCGCACCGGCGTAGTGCCCACTGCACGAGCACTCACCCGGGCACGCCGACCTCGGGCACGATCGCGGTCTGGTCGCGGGGGGGAGGCCCGAAGTACTGGGACGACCTGGTCGTTCGGTCGATCGGACGGCCGTAGGGCGGCACGACGTGCTCACGAGACAGCACGATTCTCGTGGGCACGTCGGCGCCGCAACCCGTTTCGGATCGGGCTCCTACTCGCCTTCCGCCAGGAAGTAGTTGAAGTCCTCGCTGTCCTCGCCGTGGAGGATCTCCCAGGCGTGGGCGGCGCTGGTGGAGTTGAAGAGCTGCTCCTGGAAGGCCGGGTCGACGCCGATCGTGCGGGCGAGGGCTGCGAGCACCTGCAAGTGCCGGTCGCGCTCTTCGGGTGAGGTGCCGAGCAGCACCATGCAATGAACCGGCCGACCGTCCGGCGTCTCGAACCCGAGTCCTTCACGCGAGAGCGCCATCGCCCCCACCATCGGGTAGCCCGAGGGCAGGATGCCGTGGGGCACCGCGAGCCCGCCGCCGAGACAGGTCGACGCCTGGGCCTCGCGTTCGCGCACGCTTTCGAGCAGCGCTTCGCGGTGGGCGCCGGTCAGGCCGTGGCTGCGGATCAGCAGGTCGACGAGCGAGTCGATGGCCTCGTCCTTGCTGCCCGCGCGGAAGTCGGTCTGGATGTTCTCCTCCTCGAGGAAGTCGATCAGCCGCACGCGGTCGCGCCCTACCTCGCCCGCGCGGGCCAGGGCGAAGCGCGTGAGGATCGGCCCGACGATCTCGTTCACCGTCACCACCGAGAGCACGACGGCGCTGAACAGTCCCGACAGATGCGCGTACGCGGGATCGCCCTGGATCACGATCACCAGCCCGACCGCCACGCCCGCCTGGGGGACGAGCGCCAGGCCGAGGTTGCGGCGGACGCGCTCGGTCGCGCGCGCGAGCCGCATGGCCAGACCCGCCGCGAGCATCTTGCCCGCGATCCGCGCCACGAAGTAGGCCACCGCGATCGCGCCGGCCGCCGCCAGGTGCGAGGTCGTGAGGTGCATCCCCGCCAGCGTGAAGAAGATGGCGAGGATGGTCGGCTCGAAGTCGGCGAACACCGAGTCGACGACGTGGCTGCGCGTGCGGGCGACGTTGGTCTGGACGGCGCCGAGCACCAGACAGGCGAGCAGCGACGAGAGCCCCAGCGTGGTGGCGAGGCCCGAGGTGAAGATCAGCGCCAGCACGGCGCCGGTCGCGACCCGGTGCGGCAGCACGGCGAGCCGCGCGAACTGCTCCATCGTGAGCGCGACGCCCGCGCCGATCGCCGCCGCCCCGGCCAGCTCGAGGCAGGCTTCCTCGAAGCCGCCGCCCCGCGGCGCGCCGTCCGTCCCCCACCACGTCGCGCCGAGGGCTCGCGCCACTTCGAAGAGCACGATGCAGGCCATGTTGTTCAGCGCGACGGCGGCGATCAGGGTCTTGACGAAGACGCCCTTGGCGCGCGCCTCCCGCACCACCGCGACGATGGTGGCGGGGGCCGTCGCGATCGATACGGCGGCCAGCAGCAGGGCCAGCGCCGGGGGCCGGCCCGTCACGGCGAAGACCACCGCAAAGACGACGAGTGGCGTCACCGTCGCCTCGAAGAGCAGCAGCAGAGAGAGCCGCCGCCCCGCGTTGCGCAGACGCCCGATGTTGAGGTGGGCGCCCACCGTCACCGCGATCAGGCCGAGGGCGAGATGGGTGAGCGGCTCGAGCTCGCGTAGGGCCTCGGCCTCGAACAGCCGGAGGCCGGCTTCGCCCATCAGGATGCCCGCGAGGATCTGTCCCGTCACCCCGGGCAGGCCGATCCGCCGTGTCAGCGACCCGAACGCCACGCCGACGAGGATCACGATCGACAGCGTGAGAAGCGGGCCGGCGCCGCGTGTCAGCTCGAGGATCGCGTCCATCCCGGTAGGCTATGCCAGCGCTCGGAGGTCGGCCGCTCTGTGCCGATCAGCGCACCGCGTTGCCGACGATCTCGATGCCGCCGACCCAGGTGCCCACGATGCTGCCGACCGTCGTCAGGATGAAGACGAGCAGGATGCGTAGCAGACGATTCTTCCACCAGCCGGAGAACGTGGCGATCTGGTCGCCCACGGTTCGGATCTCCTGCACGGTCGGGGGCACGTACCAGGTCTGTACGAAGGCGGCCACGTAACCGGCGCCGATCACCGGCGTGAGGCTCGTGAACGGAGCGGCGACGAAGGCAGCGAGCACCGTGAGCGGATGGGCGAGAGCCACCAGCGCGCCGATGCCCGACGGCACCGCGTTCGCAAAGAACCAGAACGCCGCGTTCTGGCCGGCCTCGACGAAGCCCTGGCTCAAGCCGATCCAGGCGATCGAGCCCAGGATGATCGCCGGAATCCCCCAGCCGAAGAGCTTCCAGGCCCCCGAGGCCGGCGGAATCTCCTCGATGGCCGCGAGGTCGATCTCCTCGTGCTCGACGATCGCCCGCGTCATGCCCGAGACGTGCCCCGCGCCCACCACCGCGACGATCCGCCGGCCCTCGGTCTGCCGGATCTTCTGGGCCAGGTAGCTGTCGCGCTCGTCGATGAGCGCGCGCTTGAGGTCGGGCAGGTTCTCACCGAGCTCGTTCATCAGCTCGGTCAGCACGTCGGCCTCGCGGATGCGCGTGAGCTCCTCCTCGGTGATCTCCGGCGTCTCGAAGGCGCTCGCGAAGACGCCCGACAGGAGCGTGAGCTTCTTCCAGAGCGAGAGCGACGACCACGCGCGGCGCAGGGTGATCCGCACGTCGCGGTCGCAAAGCGAGATCGGAATGCCCAGCGCCTCGGCGGCCTTGGCGGCCTCGAGCAGCTCGCTGCCGGGCATCACGCCGAGCTTCATACCGAGCCGCTTCTGGTACGAGGCGAGCAGCAGGTTCATCAGCAACGGGGCCAGCTGCTTGTTGCGGATGATCGCGCGCAGGTCCTGCGCTTCGAAGTGCCTCTCTTGGGACAACGCCTCGTAGCGCTGCGCGTCGAGTTCGATGCTCACCGCATCCGGGCGCTCGCGCTCGATCACTTCGCGCACCAGGTGGACCGAGTGCTTGGAGATGTGGGCGGTGCCGACCAGGATGAACTCGCGGTCGTCCACGTGGAGGACGTGGACGTCGCTCGGGTAGTCGCCGCGTTCGCGGTCGGCCGCGTCGGTCGCCGGGGGTGCGGATTCGGCGGAATCGCTGGGGTCGGTCACGAGGGCCTCTTCAGGCAGCGCCGTCGCTCGGGCTCTGCTCCGGGCGCGGGAGCCTCGCACAGCTCTCGCGCTTTCGCGAAGCCCGGGCGGGTTCGTTCCCGTAGAGGCGGTATCCGAGCAGCGCGGCGGCGATGGCGCCGTAGAAGAGGGGCTCGCTGAGGTCCGCCTTGACGGACCAGAGGAAGTGCACCACGCCGCCCACCGCGGCCACGTAGGCGAGTCGGTGCAGTTGCCGCCAGCGCCGGCCGAGCCGGCGCATCCAGCCGCGCGTGGACGTGATGGCCAGGGGGGTGAGCAGGAGCAGCGTGGAGAAGCCCACCGTGATGTAGGGCCGCTCGAGGATGTCGGCGCCGAGTTCGCCCCAGGCGAAGCCGAGTTCGAATACCAGGTAGCTGGTGAAGTGGAGACACGCGTAGAAGTAGGCCAGCAGCCCGAACGTGCGCCGATGCGGCGCCAGCCACGACCATCCGAAGAGGCGGCGCAGCGGGGTCACCGCGAGCGTGGCCAGCAGCCAGCGCAGCGCCCACTCGCCGGTCTCGTGCAGCAGCACCTCGGGCGGGTCGGCGCCGAGGCTGTCCCGTGCGACGCCGAGGCCGAGGGCGAAGAAGGGCGCGAGGCCGAGCAGCGCGACCCCGACGCGGACGGGACGACCGGTGGCGCGCACCTCAGTAGAGCTTCCGCAGGTTCATCCCGCCGTACAGCGACGCCACCTGGTCCGCGTAGCCGTTGAACGGGAGGGTGGGGCGCTTGCGCCATTCGCCGATGCGGCGCTCGCGAGCCTGGCTCCAACGCGGGTGGTCGACCTCGGGGTTCACGTTGGCGTAGAAGCCGTACTCCCGCGGCGTCGCCGCGTTCCAGCTGGTGGTCGGCTGGTCGCTCTGCAGGCGGATGCGCACGATCGACTTGATGCTCTTGAACCCGTACTTCCAGGGCACCACGAGACGCAGCGGCGCTCCGTTCTGCGCCGGCAGCGTCTCGCCGTACATCCCCACCGCGAGCAGCGCGAGCGGGTGCATGGCTTCGTCGAGGCGCAGGCCCTCGCGGTACGGCCAGTCGAGCACGCGGCGGCGCTGTCCGGGCAGGTTCTCGCGGTCGAGAATGGTCTCGAACGCCACGTAGCGGGCCTTGCTCGTCGGCTCGAAGCGCGCGAGCACGTCGCCGAGCGGGATGCCGATCCACGGGATCACCATCGACCAGGCTTCGACGCAGCGCAGGCGATAGATGCGCTCCTCGAGCGGGTGCGGGCGGAGCAGATCCTCGAGCGGGATGCGTCCCGGCTTGCCGACCTCGCCCTCGACGACGACCGACCACGGCTCCGTGTGCAGCCGGTGCGCGTTCCTCGCCGGGTCGCCCTTGTCGAGGCCGAGCTCGTAGAAGTTGTTGTAGGTCGTGGCGTCCTCGTGGTCGGTCGGCGTGTCGTCGACCCGGTAGACGGCCGGGGCAGGGCGGACGCCCTCGAGCGGACGCGGCGGCACGGCTTTCGAGGGCGCAGCGCGCGCCTCTTCCGGCGCCCCGCAGGCCGCCAGCCAGGAGGCGGCGCCGGCGGCGCCCGCCACGGCGAGCGCGCCGTCGCGGAGGAATCTCCGCCGATCGAGATAGGCGCTGCGATCTGTGATCTCGCTGGCCCGGATATCCGGCCGTGTTCGAATCAACATGAAGACTCCCCGATGCGCTCGCCGATGGGGCGCTCGGTCCGCTCCAACGGACCCTCGGCGACGCTCGAATATCTCTACGTGGCCGGCGGCGGCGAGGTTACCTGCCGCCGGAATTGTGCCGGCGGGATTCCCGGGCTGGGGTGCCCGGTAGGCGGTTCGAGGATCTAGATCTCCAGCACCGTCCGGATTCCCCGGCTCGCGGTCAGATCCGCCATGGCATCGTTGATTTCTTCGAGGGGACGACGCGCGGTGATCAGCGCATCGAGGTCGAGGCGGCCTGCCTGATAGAGGGCGATCAGTCGGGGGATCTCGAGCAGCGAGTTGGAGCTTCCGAGAAGGGTTCCCATCAGCTTGCGCTCGGAGACGACGAACAGCGAGGCGGGTGCGACATTGAGGCTGTCGGTGACGGGCGGTGCGCCGACGCAGACGGTGGTGCCCCGGTTGCGGGTGGCGAGGGTGGCGGCGGTGATCAGCTCGCTGCGGCCCGCGCACTCGAACGCGTAGTCGGCGCCGATGCCGCCCGTCAGCTGCTGGGTGCGGGCGATCACGTCCTCGCTCGTCGGGTCGATGAAGTCGGTCGCGCCGAGGGCGCCGGCGACCTCGCGGCGCCGGGCGACCGGGTCCGACACGATGATGCGCGAGGCGGCGGCGAGGCGCGCGCCCTGTACGACGGACAGGCCGATGCCGCCGAGGCCGAGCACCAGGACGGTGGCGCCCTCGACGACCTGCGCGGTGTTGAGCACGGCGCCGACGCCGGTCTGGACCGCGCAGCCCACCAGGCAGGCGACCTCGAGGGGCACCTCGTCGGGGATCTTCACGGCGCCGGTCGCCTCGGTCACCACGTATTCGGAGAACGCACCGACACCCACGCCGCGATAGACGACGGCGCCCCCGCGCGACAGGCCCGTCTGCCCGTCCGGGAACTGGTTGGTCATGATCGCGGTCGAGTTCACGCAGCTGCTGGCCTCGCCGCGCACGCACCAGTAACAGGTGCCGCAGGGCGGCACGGGGGTGAGCACGACGTGGTCGCCGACGGCGAGGCGGTCGACGCCTGCCCCGAGCTCCTCGACGACGCCCGAGGCCTCGTGGCCGAGCACGATCGGTGTCGGGGCGGGAAACGAGCCCTCGGCGATCGACAGGTCCGAGTGGCAGCAGCCGCAGTAGCGCACGGCGACGCGCACCTGGCCCGGACCCGGCGGGGCGATCTCGACCTCGTCGATTTCGATCGGGGAGCCGGCAGCTTCGAGGACAGCGGCGCGCATGGGAGCTCCGTCGGGCGGGTCGGGAAGAGGTGGGGGACGGCCGACATCGGCCGGCTTCGCGCCATCATATCGCGCATCGGTCGCCCGCTCGCGCCTCGAGCTTTCGCCCGGATGTAACTCGTGTATGGTGGTCGGGCACTGACTCCCGGGGCTGCTCGCCCGCCCGGTGCGGGATTGCGGCGAGCCATCAGGCGAGGGAGGACGCGGTGGACAGCGATCGACGACGTAGCCGGCGCTTGATGGCGCTCGGGGTCCTCGGGGTGGCGGCCGCCGTCCTGCTGGCCGGGGGCGCACAGGCCTTCTCGGCCGCGACGGTGTACCGCGAGTCGGCGCCGAGCGTGGTGGTGATCTTCGGCTTCGATGCGAAGGGCCGCGGCGGCTCGGGGACGGGCACCATCGTGTCCGCGCAGGGCCTCGTCCTGACCAACGACCACGTCGTCGTGGATGCCCGGACCAGGCGCCCCTACCGGACGCTGCAGGTCTTCCTCAAGCCCGCGCGCGTCACCGGCGACGACCGGCGCGATCTTCGCTCGCCGCTCAGGGTGCGCGTGGTGGCGCGCGACGAGGCCCTCGACCTCGCGCTGCTGCAGATCGTCGATCCGCCGCCCGGACTCGAGGCGATCGACATCGGCGACTCGGAGGAGGTCGAGGTGGGCGAGCCGGTGGCGGCGATCGGCCATCCGGGTGGTGGCGGGCTGTGGACGCTCACGACCGGCACCGTCTCGAGCGTGCGCCGCGACGGCGTGCGCGACGTCTTCCAGACCGACACCGCCATCAATCCGGGCAACTCCGGCGGGCCGCTGCTCGACGAGAACGCGCGGCTGATCGGTGTCAACACTTTCGTGCGTCGGGTCAACAAGCAGGGGCTGCCACTCGAGGGTCTCAACTACTCGCTGCGCAGCGCGATGGCCCTCGAGTGGCTCGGCCACCATGCCGCCGGTCTCACGGCCGTCCGGCGCGCCGATTCCGCTCGCGAGCCGGTGCCGGCGCCCGTCCCGCAGCCGCGCGCCGAGCCGTCGCCGCCTGGCGGCAATCCCCGGGCCGGCGTGCCGGATCCGCCGTCCCCCGAGTCTCGTGCGTCCGCGTCCTCCGAGCCGGCTGCGCCCCCTGTGCCCGCCGACGAGCCGGGCGAAGGGCGCGAAGCGGGGCCGCGCGAGTTCGAGGGCGAGAACGGCGAGTGGATGTTCGGCGTCCCGAACCGCAACTTCCGGCTCGACCGGGCCATGAAGGACGTCTACAAGCGGACCCGCGAGAAGGCGAAGGGCGCCTTCGACGAGCTCGACGGATCCTTCGACGACGAGATGGACTCCGACCTCTAGCAGCCCGGCGAGCAGCGACTTTGCGCGATCGTGGAGGTGGACCGGCGCGGTGGTGAACCTCCTCTCGACCCGGCGGCGGCGCGACCTGCCCCTCGACCTCGACCGCGAGCTCTCGGCAGACCGCCGGGCCGTGCTGGCGCTTCGGCTGCGCGATGTGCGGCGTTGGTGGCGGGCGCTGCCGGTCGATCTCGCGGCCGATCGCCGCGCGCGCACGCCGGCCCTCGAGCCCGATCTCGAGGAGGAGTCGAGCCTGGCGGCGCTCGATGCGGCGCTGCTCGCCCTGGCCGAGCGGCGAGCCGAGCGCCTGGCCGAGTGCCTGGCGCCGCGGGAGGCGGCCGCTCACGCCGAGTCGGTCTCGGGCGTGGGCGACGGCCGGCTGATCGTGTGCGAGGTCGACATGTCGATCGGGGGCGGCGAGGCCCAGGCGGCCTCGCGCGGGCTGTTCGACGTAGACGACCGACCGCCCTGGGATCTCTGGCTGCTGGCCTGGGGTCGCACCTACGCGAGCCGACCCGACGAGCCGATCGCGGCGCTGCTCGCCTGGATCCCCGCCGAGTGGGAGCCCCTCGCCCGGGCGGGCATCGAGGCCTGCCCGTCGCGCTGCCTCTACTGGGTGGACTGAGCGGTTGCCACCGCCCCCCGCCCCGCTCAGTTCGTCTCTTCGTCGAGCTCGCGGAACGAGGCGTCGGCGCGCTCCTTGACGGCCTCGCGAACCTTCTCGGAGAGACTGCTGATCTGGTCGAGCGAGTCCGAGAAGTTCTCGACGTCGAGCGAAACCAACGTGTAGAGCGTTCCGTCGGGACCGACCCAGGTGTCCTGCAGCGTCGTGCCGCTGAGCGTGAGCTGCGTGATCTGCTTCGAGACGTCCTCGATGTACTGCTCGTCGTTGGCCTCGCCGCCGAAGTTCTCGCCGCCGCTCGTGGTGGCCGAGTAGTCCTTCAACATCGACTGCACCTTGACCTGCAGGCTCCGCGCAATCTCGGTGCGCGCCCGGCCGATGGCGGCGGTGCGGGCCAGCGAGATGTTGCGGGTGCCCGCCACCGAGCCGACGCCGCAGATCCGGGCATCGTCGTCATCGTCCCAGTAGGCGGCGCACCCCTGCAGCACCCAATCCGGCGCCCCGGCGAGCGGGCTGTTGTCCGGGATGGGCGCTCCTTCGGTTCCGTCGCTCCCGCAGGCGAACGCGAAGCCTGCGGCCAGGACTACGCCGAGGACGCTGGCTCGAGAGGGTCGGGACGATGACGTGTCGATCCGATGCGTCGTGCGCATGTGCTGGCTCCGATTCTCCGGTTGGGTGCCGCGGTCCTGTCCTGGTCTTCTCGTGGGCTCGGCACGATCCCACGCGCCCGTGGGTGCCCGATGATAGCCCGAAGCCTGCTCCTGTATGCTGGGCCGGTCCGAATCCAGCGTCCGAGACGCGGCCCGAGCGCAGCCAGTCGAATCGGTGCCGGCGGCTCGCGCGGGGGGCTCTGCGGGCGAGGTCCGGCCGGCGGGGCGTGCCCGTACGGCGGCTCGCGCTCCGGCGCGCTCGGGTCCAGGGGGCGGCGTGATGGTTTCGAGGGACCTGGAGATCACCGCCGGCATCGTGGTTTCGGCCGGCGAGCTGCGCGAGAGCGCGAGCCGCGCCGGTGGTCCCGGCGGCCAGCACGTCAACAAGACGTCTACCCGGGTCACGTTGCGCTGGAACGTGCGGGAGAGCGCGGCCCTCGACGAAGAGACGCGCGCCCGCCTGCTCGAGCGACTGGGCACGCGGCTGACGAGGGGCGGCGAGCTGGTGGTGCACGTCGCCGACGAGCGTAGTCGGGCCCGCAATCGCGAGGCGGCGCGCGAGCGTCTGGCCGACCTGGTAGCCGCCGCGCTCCATATGCAGGAGACGCGCGTCCACACCCGACCGACGCGCGCATCGCGCGAACGTCGACTGCGCGAGAAGCGGCGCCGCTCGGACGTCAAGCAGACACGGCGATCCATCGACGATGAGTCGAATTGACCCATATGAATTCTTGGAGAATGACGCGACGGGCGAAAACCATGGCGTTGCGTTCGCGAATTTTCTGCTATACCCGGCAATCAACCGCGCCGAGCTAGAAAGTGGAGCGGCAAGCGTCGTCGGAACAGCGCCGCACGACACCATCTGAGACGATCACGAATCACGAATCACGAATCGCGAGTCACGAATCGCGAGCGAGGCCGGACCCATGGCACGATCCACCGCAAAGGCAACGAGGGCGAAGAGGGCAACCAGGGCGAAGGGCGCGAAGGGCGCGAAGGGCGCGAAGGGTGCGAAGGGCGCGAAGAGGGCGAAGGGCAGGGCGAAGGCGAAGGGCACGCGCGCCAAGAAGGCGACCAAGGGCACATGGGGCGGGCGCCGCCCGGGTGCCGGCCGGCCGAAGGGCAGCGGGACCGGGCCCTCTTCCGACTCGCGGCGCAACCGCGTGGCCGTGATGCTGACCGACACCGAGCTGAGCAAGCTGCGCCGCGTCGCGCGCAGGTCGGGCATTCCGGTCTCGACGGCCGCCTACGATCTCGTCGCCCGTTCGCTGTCTCGCGCGTAGCGCTGGTCGCGCCGCCCGCCCGGGCGGAGGCTCGGGGCCGAACCGACGATTCGAAGGGCTGCGGGAGTGGGATAGAATGATCCCGCACGCGAGGCCCTCCGAACATGTCGAGCTGGCTCCGATCCCTGATCCATCGCCGCAGCAGCGATGACGCCGCGCTCGCGCCCGTCTTCGAGCTGCTCGTGCTCGAGGGTGTCGATGCGGGCGAGGTCTTCACCGTAGACGGCGACGAGGTGATGATCGGCCGCCGGCTGCCGGCCGGTGAGCGCGGCCGCGGCATCCTGCTCAAGGATCCGACGGTTTCGTCCAGGCAGGCGCTGATCCGCCAGCGGGACGGCGCCTGGACACTGCAACACCTGGCTGGCGCCACCAATCCGACGCTGGTCGATGGCCGCCCGGCACGGGGTGAGGCGCTGCGCCCGGGTAGCCGTATACGCATCGGCCGGGTCGAGATCGAGGTGCGCGAGCGCGAGGGCATCGCGATCAGCCACCTCACGCAGGTGTTCTCCGCCAACGCGCGAGGCGAGTCGGCCTCGCCGCTGACCGGCGAAGAGCGCAGTGGCGAGACGACCGAGCATCTCGTGGTCCCGCCGATCGGCGAAGAGACGACCACGGTGCGTCCCGTGGTGTCGCAGATCGGTCGCTTGACGGTGGAGCGCGGCCAATCCCTCGTGGACGGCGACGCATGCCCGATATGGTCCACGCGCACGGTGCTTGGCCGCGCCCACGAGGCGGACGTGCGGATCGCCGACATGGGCGTGTCGCGGCGCCACGCCGAGCTGGTGGACGAAGGCGGCGAGCTCGAGTTGGTCCACCTGAGCAAGGTGAATCCGACGCTGCTCAACGGCTGCGAGGTGCTCGACAGCGAGCGCGTGCGCGACGGCGACACCATCCAGCTCGCCGACTCGGTGATCTTCCGGGTCGAGCTGCACACGCATGGCGCGCGCTTCGCGGAGGAGACACCCGAGGATCGCGAGCGCCGCAGCCTCAAGCAGCAGATGGAGCAGCGCCTCGAGCTCGACCGCCGGATCGAGGAGGACTACAGCGTCGAGGGAAGCTTCCTCGACGTCGACGTCGTCAACTCGTATGGTATGAAGGCCGAGACCACCCGCGCCGACCACATCGTGCTGTCCTTCGAGCGCTTCCGCAGCTTCGTGGGCGGCATCGTCGAGGAGAGCGGCGGTCACGTGCTCAACAGCAACGGCGACGAGCTGATGTGCTATTTCGAGTCGCCCCTCGACTCGGTGCGTGCCGGCGCGCGCATCCTCGACGGGCTGTCGGGCTTCAATCGCAGCGACAACCTCTTGCGGTCGCCCTTCCGCTTTCGTCTCGGCATCCACACCGGCCGCTGCCTGGTCGACCTCGACCAGGGCGTGGCCTACAGCGCCGTGCTCGACCTGGCCGGTCACCTGCAGAAGCTCGCCGAGCCCGACACGCTGCTGATCTCCGAGCAGACGCTCGCCGGGTTGCCCGAGGGTCTGCCCTTCGAGCACGCGGGCGCGATGGAGCGCGAGGAGGTCGGCTACTACCAGCTCTGCGGGGCGGTCGAGTAGGGCCGTCCGCCCCGGCAGCCCCGGTGGAGGCGTGTCGGGTGGCTACGACGCTTCGGGCACCAGGCGGGTGAGCTCGTCGGCGAAGCGGTCCGCCTCGTTGGCGAGGTCGGCGCCGCGCAGCTGCGGCGTGATCTCCACCCGCCGCCAGAACGCATAGCACTCGTTCGTGCGCTCGGGACATGACTCGGGCGGACGCGCGTGCGACGCGGCGGATAGGATCAGCAGCCGCTCGAGGTCGCGTCGATCTCGTTCGGAGAGCGCCCAGTCGGAAATCAAGTAGAGCATGACCGACAGCGGCCGCTGCTGCGAGACGCGCATGTTCGTCACGTAGGGGTCGCGTGTTGCGCGCGGGTCGGCGTGGCCTCGCAGCTCGATCGACTCGAGGCGATTCCAGACGTCCTCGTGGCGACGCAGGTTGCGCAGCAGGCTGCTGATCGCGTAGTGGAGCTTGCGGATGCCCTCCTCGGTGAGCTCCACCGCGCGGGATTCGTCGAAGAGGTCGTCGCCGAAGGTGATCGTGCCGGTCTCGCAGTCGGGCGCGATGCCCTCGGCCTGCAGCACGGGATCGCCGCAGAGGCTCTGGATGGTCTCGCGCCAGTGCGACGGAAAGCTCGCTCGATCGGCGATGCGCGCCTCGAGCTCGGCCCTGCGTCGGAGCGATTCGTCGTCGACCGCGCGCTCACGTGGCAGCGCCGCCACGAAGACCATCACGCAGAGCACGCCCGCGAGAAGCACGGCGAGGGGCGCCCAGAACGAGGCCTCGGCCGAGCTGCCGTCACGCCGGGTCGACAGCGATCGGCGGGCCACCGCTCAGTCCTTCTCGAGCCGCTGCCAGGCGCGGGGGCGACTCGCGTCCTCGTTCGAGTCTCCGTTCGAGACGCTCCGCTGCGGGCGGGTCGTCGAGTCCGAAGCGGCGCCCTTGTCGCGCGTGGGCTGCTTGAGGAGGCCCGAGAGGGAGAGATCGTCGTCTTCGTCGTCGACCCCGCTGCGGTCGTCGACCTCGAGATCGTGCATCGCGCGCCCCGACTCGAGGATTCGCCGCTGCCGATCGAGGGCATCGGAAGGGTTGGTGATGCGCGCGTAGGGGTCGGGGCCGAGGAACCTGCTCTCGGGCCCGGCCTCGGGAAGCCGCGCTGCCTGCTGGGCGGGCGCGTTCGCGCGCGTCGCTGCCGACGCGGGTGCGGGCGCCGGGGGCCGCTCCGTCGGGCGATCGTCGTCGAGCGCGATTGCCGGCTTGCCGGTTGCGGAGAGCGCCTCGCCCGGCGCGGCGCTCGGGCTCGTCGTCGTCGGCGCCGCCGGCTCTCGCGGTCCGAGCGGTTGCGCGCGCTTCGGCGTCGACGCGGGTTGAGCGGTGTGGTCCGCCGGGCCCGCGCGAAGCGCTGCCGCGGCATCCACCGCCATCTTCAGGTGCCGCGCCAGCTCGGCGCTGCTGGCGCGCGAGCGGCGGCCCTCCTCGTGGATCTCGCCGCGAAGCGCGTCCATCGTCTTGTCGACGTGCGCGGCCTGGTCGCCGAACGCGGCGAGGGCGCGGGTGATGTCGCCGACGCGGTCCTCGAGCTGTGCGAGGTTGGTCTTGAGGGGTCGCACGGCCTGGCTCGTCCACTCGCCGAGCGCGAGCACTTCGTCGCGCACCCGCTCGAGGGCCGTCTGCATCTCGCGCGTGGTGCCCTCGGCGGCCCGCACCGGTGAGGCCAGGCGGTCGATCGTGGAGTTGCTGTCCTCGATGGTGTCGCGCAGCCGGCCCACGGTGTGCTCGAGCGCTTCGTCGACGTTGCGCAGCGCCTGGCTGAGGTTCTCGCCGAGGCCCGCGCTCATCAGCTGGATCGTGCCGCGGACCTCCTCGAGTCCCGTCTCGATGAACTGGCGCTGTTCGGAGAGCGCCGCCGTGGCGTGATCGATCGAGCTGCGGATGCCCTCGGCGCCGTGCGCCACGACTTCCTGCGTGGTGTTCATCGTGGTGGCCGTCTCGGAGAGCGCCGAGCTGGTCTCGCGCAGCTGCTCGAGCACCGGTGAGAGGTCGTGCGCGGTGCCGCTCATCGACGTGGCGGCCTCCTGAACGGCCTGGGCGGACTGCTCGAGGGTCTGGGTGACCCGCGCGTGGACGGTCGCGTTCTCGGCCATCTGGTCGAAGGCCTCGGCGAGGCCGCCGGTGACCGCCCCCTGGTGATCGACCGCGCGCTCGAGCACCTGGTGGAGGGCGGTCAGGTGCTGCTCCACGCCGGTCTGCACCTGCAGGCTCAGCTCGCGCACCACGTTCTGCAGCGCGCCGCGCTGCTGCTCGGTGACGAGGCTCGCGGCCGACGAAGTGGACTCCTCGATGCGCTGCAGCCCGCGGTCGACCCGCTCGGTCAGGTCGGAGGCGAAGCGTTTGAGCTCGGCGCCGAGCTGGTTCATGGCGTTGTTCTGGACCCGTGACGAAAGGCTCGACAGTTCGCCGCTCGACATCGCTTCGAAGGCCCGCTCGACCGTGCGATCGAGCGACTCCGCGAGCCGGTCGAACAGACCTTCGAGCAGGCGCCCGCCGACTGCGGCGGTGATCGCGAGGATGAGTCCCCACAGACCCGACCGCAGGGCGAGGCCGATGCGCACGCCGACCGCGCTCGCGGCGTCCTCGCCGCCCCCGCTGCTCACCGCCGCTGCGAGGCCGACGAAGCTGCCGAGCACGCCGACCGCCAGGAAGAGACCCGGGAGCGCGGGCAGCAGGCTCTTGATCGCTCCGGTCGGCACGACAGGCCGCTCGTCGAAGATGTCGAGCAGCCGCACCGGCGCCCGCTCGCCCTCGCCGAGGGCCTCCGCCGACCGCCAGCGGCCGACGAACTCGTCCCACTGCGATTCGACGGGCGAGCCCGCGAAGGCGCGGGCGACCTCGTCGCGGCGGGCCTCGGTGGGCCGCCACTCGGGTCCGCAAGCCTCGCCGACGGCGCCGTCCAGCCGATGCAGGCGGACGAGTCGAACGATCAGCGGTGCATAGACGAAGAACAGTGCCAGCGCCGCAGCGGCCAGCACCAGTATGATGGTGTTCTGTGTGGCCGGGTCGGCCGACCAGAGAAGCTGGCCGAGCAGCGGGCTGTTCGGATCGAGAGAGTGGTCCACCGGGGGGCTCCGCGAACGCCCGGGGTGGAGGGCGCCGCCCGCCATTCTAACAGGGCCGGGCGCTTCGTTGCCCCCATTTCCTGCCGCCCCAGGACCGGGCTCAGTCCACGCCCTCGTCACCTGGCAGTGTCGTTTCCAGGTGGCGATCGCCCCAGGCGTTGTCGATTCGCGAAACCGGCGGCCAGTACTTGTGGTCGAGTAGCCACGGTGCCGGCCACGCGGCCAGCTCGCGCCCGTACGCGTGCGGCCAGTCGTCGGCGGTGACGTCCTGCGCGGAGTGCGGGGCGTGGGCGAGGGGATTGTCGTGCTCGTCGAGCTCGCCGGCCTCGATGGCGGCGATCTCTCCCCGGATCGCGATCAGTGCGTCGCACAGCCGGTCGAGCTCTTCGCGCGACTCGCTCTCGGTCGGCTCGATCATCAGCGTGCCGGCCACCGGGAAGCTCATCGTCGGGGCGTGGAACCCGTAGTCCATCAGCCGCTTCGCGATGTCCTCGACCGACACGCCGCTGCTGCGCTCGAAGGGCCGGCAGTCGATGATGAACTCGTGGGCCACCCAACCGCCGGGCCCGCGGTAGAGCACCTCGTAGTGGTCCGACAGCCGGTTCGCCATGTAGTTGGCATTGAGGATGGCGACCTGGCTCGCGCGGGTGAGACCCGCGGAGTTCATCAGTGCGATGTAGACCCAGCTGATGGGCAGGATGCCGGCGCTGCCGTACGGCGCCGCCGACACCGGCGCCTCGCCGAGCACCGGGTCGCCGGGCAGGAAGGGGCGCAGGTGCTCGGCGGCGCAGATCGGACCCATGCCCGGGCCACCGCCGCCGTGCGGAATGGCGAACGTCTTGTGCAGGTTGAGGTGGCAGACGTCGGCGCCCACCTCGCCGGGCGAAGTGAGCCCGACCTGGGCGTTCAGGTTGGCGCCGTCCAGGTAGACCTGTCCGCCGTGCTCGTGGACCACGCTGCAGATCTCGCGGATCGACGCTTCGAAGACGCCGTGGGTGGACGGGTAGGTGATCATCAGCGCGCCGAGCCGGTCGGCGTGCTCGGCGCAGCGTGCGCGCAGGTCGTCGACGTCGACGTTGCCGCTGTGATCGCAGTCGACCGCCACGCACTCGAAGCCGGCGATCACCGCACTCGCGGCGTTCGTGCCGTGGGCCGACGTGGGAATCAGGCAGACGTTGCGCCCGGTCCCGCCCGAAGCGATGTGGTAGCGGCGGATCGCGAGCAGGCCGGCGAACTCGCCCTGGCTGCCGGCGTTGGGTTGCAGCGACACGGCCGGCAGGTTGGTGATCTCGCCGAGCCAGGTCTCGAGCTGCTCGAGCAGCGCCTGGTAGCCCAGGCACTGGTCGGCCGGCGCGTAGGGGTGCATGCGTGCGAACTCGGGCCAGGTGATGGGCACCATCGAGGTCGTCGGGTTGAGCTTCATCGTGCACGAGCCCAGCGGGATCATCGACGTGTTGAGCGAGAGATCCTTCGCTTCGAGGCGGTGCAGGTAGCGGAGCATCGCGGTCTCGGAGCGGTGGCGATGGAAGACCGGGTGCTCGAGGAACGCGTCGCTGCGCCGCAGCGCCTCGGGGATCGCGTCGCCGTCGCCGATCTCCGCGCCGAGCTCGGCGAACGTGAGGCCGCAATCGTCGCCCTGCGCGAAGCAGTCGAGCACCTCGATCACGTCCTCGGGCGTGGTCGTCTCGTCGAACGCGACGCCGATGCGGTCGATCGTGTGGCGCGTGGCGTCTTCGCCGACCGCGTAGTAGGGACGCAGGTTGATGCCGCGCTCCCACGCCGCGGCCAGCACCTCGGCGGTGCTGCGGCCTTGCAGCGTCACGGCGAGCGTGTCGAAGAAGGCGTCGGTCCCGGGGTCGTGCCCCAGGCGCCGCAGCCCCGCGGCGAGGGCGGCCGTCAGGCGGTGGGTGCGCCCGGCGATGCGCCGCAGCCCGTCCGGGCCGTGATACACCGCGTACATCCCCGCCATGATGGCGAGCAGCACCTGGGCGGTGCAGATGTTGCTGGTCGCCTTGTCGCGCCGGATGTGCTGCTCGCGGGTCTGGATCGCCAGCCGGTAGGCGAGGCGGCCGGCCGCGTCGCGCGACACACCGACGAGACGGCCCGGCAGCTTGCGGGCGTGGGTCTGGGCGGTCGCGAGATAGGCGGCGTGGGGTCCGCCGAACCCGAGCGGCACGCCGAAGCGCTGCGTCGAGCCGACCGCGATGTCGGCGCCGAGCGTGCCCGGGCTCTCGGCCAGAGTCAGCGCGAGCAGGTCGGCGGCTACGACCACGGTGGCGCCGGCGGCGCGGGCGCGTTCGATGACCGGCCGCGGATCGACGAGCCGGCCGTCGGTGGCGGGGTACTGCATCAGCAGCCCGCACAGATCGAGCGAGGCGAGATCGGCCTCGGCGGGATCGCCGACGTGCAGCTCGAGGCCGACCGCCTCGGCGCGCGTGCGCACCACGTTGACGGTCTGCGGATGGCAGTCGTCGGCGACGAAGAAGCCCTTCTTCTTGTGGCGCGCGATCGCGCGGCACATGCCCATCGCCTCGGCGGCGGCGGTGGCCTCGTCGAGCAGCGAGGCGTTGGCGAGCGGCAGCCCGGTCAGGTCGGCGACCATCGTCTGGAAGACCAGCAGCGCCTCGAGCCGGCCCTGGGAGATCTCGGCCTGATACGGGGTGTATTGGGTGTACCAGCCCGGGTTCTCGAGCACGTTGCGCTGGATCACGCCGGGCACGATCACGTCCGAGTAGCCCAGCCCGATCCAGGACCGGTTGACCTGGTTCTCGGTGGCCATGGCGGCGAGCTGCTCGAGCAGCTCGGCTTCGCCGAGCGGCCGGCCGGGCAGGCCGTCCAGGGCGAGCGGCTTCGAGAGGCGGATGCTTCGCGGCACGGCGGCGTCGGTCAGCTCGTCGAGCGATCCCACTCCGAGCGCCGCCAGCATGGCGTCGACGTCGACCTGTCGCGGGCCGATGTGCCGCCGCGCGAAGGTGTCTGTGGGTTCGCTGGGCGACGGCTTCGGGAGATCGGTCATGGCCGCGGCTACGGGTAGCATGGATCGCCGCCGGCCGGGCCTCGCGCCGGCGCCGGTGCAGCCGAGAAGCCTAGCCGTGGCCTTCGAGTAGACGCTGGAGTCGAAGCAGATTCTCGGCGTCGCCCATCACGAGCAGGCGGTCGCCCGCTCGCAGGGTGAACGACGGCTCGGGGTTGGTGGTCTGCCGGCCGTCGCGATCGAGGCAGAGCACGCTCGCGCCGGTTCGTGCCCGGACGTCGAGGCCGGCCAGCGTGGTCTCGGCCGGGATGCCGTCGGGGACCTCGAGCCACTCGGTGCCCACTTCGTCGAGCAGCTCGACGAGCCATGGGTCCATGGGCAGTGCCGCCGGGCTGCGGATCGCCCCGTAGCCCTCTTCACGCAGCGCCTCGGTGAAGCGGGCGATGGCGCCGGCAGGGATGCCGAACAGGTCGAGCGAGCGTGCGACCAGCTCGATCGAGCCCTCGAACTCCTCGGCGACCACCGTCGAGGCGCCGGCTGCCTCGAGCAGGTCGACTTCGCCGACGAAGCGGGTGCGTGCCAGCACCGGCACCTCCGACGAGATCAGCCGTAGCCGCGACACGATGCGCCGCGTGGCCAGCGGGTCGGAGATGGCGACGACCACCAGCCGCGCCGCGTCGACGCCGAGGCGGCGCAGCACGGTGGGCCGCGTCGCGTCGCCGAACACCACGCACGGGTCGTGGTGCTGCGCCTCGCGCACGCCGCGCGCATTCGCGTCGATCACCGTGTAGGGCACGTCGATCGCGCGAAGCAGACGCGTGAGGGTCTGCCCGGCCGGCCCGTAGCCGATCACGATCACGCGGTCTTGCTGCGCCTCTTCCGGGGCGGCCGCCTCCGCCTCGACGTCCCGCTCCGTTCCGTCGACCAATCGCGCCGCCGCGTCCGCGACCCGGGGCGCGACGCGCATCAGGAAGGGCGTGATCAGCAGGCTCAGGATCGAGCCCGCGAGCACCACCTGGTAGAGCGGCTCGTCGATGATCTGCGCGCGCCGCGCCGCTTCGGCGAGCACGAAGGAGAACTCGCCGGTCTGCGACAGCACGAGCCCCGCCAGTACGCCCATGCGCACGCTGCGCTGCAGGAGCAGCGTCCCCGAGGCCGCCACGATGCCCGTCTTGAGCACGATCGTGGTGAGCAGATAAAGGAGCACGAGCGGGGCGTGGTCGACCAGCGCCCGCGGCTCGAACAGCATGCCGATCGCGGTGAAGAAGATGCCGAGGATCACGCCGCGCAGCGGCACGACCTCGGAGAAGAGCTGCTGGGCGTAGGGGGACGAGGTGGCGGCCACGCCGGCCAGGAAGGCGCCGACGGCGAGCGTCAGCCCCAACTCCTCGGCGATGAACGCCGAGCCGACCACGATCAGCAGCGCCAGCAGGCTGAAGAGATCCGGCGAGCGCGCCTCGGCGACGCGGTTCAGCAGGCGCGGCACGCCGAAGCGCAGCACGAAGAGCACCAGCGCCAGTCCGCCGAGCATGCGCGCGATCGAAACCAGCAGCTCGCCCGCACCGCCTTCGCCCCCGCCGGCCAGGAACGGAATCGCCAGCAGGAAGGGCACGATCGCGAGGTCCTGGAAGACCAGCACCGAGACCGCGAGCTGACCGTGCGGCGCGTCGATCTGTCCCTCGTCGGACAGCATGCGCATCACCAGCGCCGTGCTCGACATCGCGACCAGCCCGCCGAGCACCAGCGCGCTCGCCGACGGCAGGCCGAGCAGCGTCGCCGCCGCGGCGACCACTCCCGTCGTGATCGCTACCTGGGTGCCGCCGGCGACCAGCGCCGTGCGGCCCAGGTCCTTGAGCCGTTCGATGGGCAGCTCGAGGCCGATCTCGAACAGCAGGAAGATCACGCCGATCTCGGCGAGGGCGCGCACCCGCTCGGGGTCCGCGACCAGCCCGAGAGCGCCCGGTCCCGCGATCGCACCCACCACGAGAAAGCCCGCGATCGCCGGCAGCTTCAGGCGCTCGAACAGCGCGAGGCCCGTCGCCGTCAGGGCGAGCAGCAGGATCAGCTCGAAGAGGAGGCCGGATTCGTCCAAGGATTTCCACTCGGCCCGATCGCGGGCTCGGGCTGAGAACGGTGGATCGGTCGCGCGGGGCGATCTCCGAAGGTCCCCCGGCCGGCCGGCCCCATTATTTCGGCAGCATCACGCGCTGCGCGCCGGATTGCGACTCTGCACAGCTCGAGCGGTGCGACAGGGTCGCGAAATCGGTGGGCTTCTCCCTCGACTCATTAGAGTGTACTCAAGGCAAAGGCGTGTCTCGGCGATCAATCCATGGTCGCACCGGCCCGTCCGGCGGTGCGCTCCATCCGACCGGTCCGCGCCGGTCTCCGAACGACCCCAAAGTGAGCGAGCAAGCCGCATGTCGAGCCAGGCACGATCCCGAAGCTTCCCGCAGCCGCCCGTCGAGGCGAACCCCCGGTGCGGATTCGACGGCCCGCCCCCCGCCGAAGAAGACGTTCACCGCGAACACCGGGCCGCCCTCGAGGCCACGCTCTTCGGCCGGTCGTGCGGCGCGGCCGACGAGCTGGTCTTCGAGATCGAGCGCGGGCTGCTGCTGCTGCGCGACGCCGGCTGATTCGGTTCTTCTTCCGACGTGCCCACGATAATGGTGCCGACGGCCCGAGAGTCGGCCCCGGGACCTCCCCTCGCCCGAGCGCCCGTTTCGTGGCCTCGAGAACCCTAAGAGGCCCCCGCCCGCGGGTCAGAGCGAGTCCGGGCGTTCGCATCAGTGGTTGGCAAAGAAGGTCCGAGGGAGCCGCGGGCCAGAACCAATTTCGTGGGCACGTCCCTCTTCTCGCCGGCCGGCCCCCGAGGCGGCCCGGTCGCGATCCTCAGCGCAGCGGCGAGCTCATTGCTGCCGGGCGACCCGTGGATCGAAGAGGCCGAGTGCGCGGTGCATCTCGTAGCCGATCATGGCCCGCAGCTTTGGCGGCAGGCGCTCGGCGACGTCGATCGGGACGTCGAGGTACTGGTTCTCTTCCTGCCGGAGCCAGCCGAGCGAGTAGGTGAGGATGACGCCGTAGCGCCAGTCGTCCGAGGTGTTGGCCCCGGCGCCGTGCAGAGTGCCGCCCAGCCAGAAGAGCAGCGAGCCGGCCGGCATTTCGGCACGCACGACCTCGTCGTCGGTGGCCACGCGATGGGCATCCCAACGGTGACTGCCCGGCACGAGCAGGGTCGCTCCGTTGTCGGCCCGGAAGTCGCTGATCGCCCACATGCTGGCGAGGATGAGATTCGGCCGCGGCAGCGGAAAGTAGGTGAACGAGTCTTCTTCCCGGTGCAGCACCTGTGACCGCGCACCGGGCCCCACCTCGAGCGCCGCGGTGACGTGGAGCTGATAGCCGGACTCGGCGTTGGGCAGCAGGAAACGATCGCAGAGCGCGGTGGCCGTCGGGTGGATGACGAGGTCGCCGACCGACTCCGAGCGCGTGACGAGAGCCGTGACGCGCCGCGTGCGGCCGGGGTAGAAGTCGGTCGGATCGTCCTCTGCGAGCGGCGTCGCCTCCATGTGGGGAGCCAGCTCGGCGACGATCGCGCGCCGCGTCTTGGCGTCGAGCAGGTCGCTCACCACCAGACAGCCCGCGAGATCGAGCGCCGCGGCCATCTCGTTCAAGGGATCCTTCGCCGAGAATCGGGGAATCGATGCCATCCCGGACTCCTGCCGTCGTGCCGTGCTGACGGTCGTCGATTCGACCACCGTAGCTTCCTCGCTGCATCCGTGGTGCGACTGGCCCCCGAGGGGTCGCGAGGCCTTTCGCGTGAGGCGAGGCTTCCGAGTCAAGGCTCGCTTTCGACCACTCCAGTGGGCGGAGTTGCGCGTGTCGCGTCTGCGCGGTTCTCGCTACCGTGTGGAACGGTTCATCTGGGGGAAACGCAGGCGCCTCGCTCTGGTCGATGCAGTTTCGCCGAGTGGGCGCCAGGGAGTAAGTGTCTTGGCGAGTGGTACGGTCAAGTGGTTCAGTGAGCAGAAGGGTTACGGATTCATTACACCGGACGACGGGGGCAAGGACCTCTTCGTCCACTATTCCAACATCGTGGGGGACGGCTTCAAGAATCTCGAGGACGGGCAGCCCGTCCAGTACGAGCCGGCCGAGGGGCGCAAGGGCCCCGAAGCCACCGACGTCCGGCCGCTCTGAGCCCGCCGCCGATCGCGCCCCCTCCCGGGCCGATCGATCCAATCCACCGGCCGCGGTGTGCCGCGGCCCGAGTCTTCCGAATCGCCCGCAGGCCGAGCGGGCGGCTGGGCGTGCGCGCCCGCGGCTCGTGACCACCTGCACGACCCGCCGGTGGCCAGCCCGGCTCGACGGCCCCGAGCATCCGCCCCACCCGAGGCATTCTCGAAAGGACGTACTGTGAGCTTGCATCCGTTGATCGCGCTCTCGACCGACGCCCAGGTCAAGCAGGCCAAGGGCTTCCGGGAGAAGGCCGCCGAACTCTCGGGCGAGGGCCTGGAAGAGTTCTACCAGCAGGAGGTCGCGAACGCCCCGCGGCGCAAGGAGGCGGGCAAGCGCTACCTGGGCGTGCGCACCGGCCGCACGCCGACCGGTCCGCAGGCCGGCAAGGACGACCGCCATCTCGCGCTGGCCGTTCACGCCTGGGCGCAGGCGAGCGAGCAGCCGATCGAGATGCCGGGCGGCGAGCCGCTGGTGGTGATCGACAGCACGGTGCCGCTGCGCACGGCCGCCCCGGACCGCGCCAAGGGCGACGACGATCCCAACAAGGGCGTCGAGGACGCCGACCTGCTCTGCCTGTTGCCCGACGACCGCGTCGCGGTGGTGCGCACCAAGTACCTCGCGCCCGAGGCCACCCGCGGCGGCGCCGGCGACACGCCGCTGCGCGCGCTGCTTTCGGGCCTCGCGCAGGCGGCGATCGTGGACGCCAACCGCGAGGCGCTGCGCGAGGAGATCGAGAAGCAGACCGATCGCAAGATCTGCGACGAGGCGCCGGCGCTGATCATCGCGGCGAGCCCTCGCTACTGGGAGATCTGCCGCAAGCGCGAGGCGCAGAAGGGTGCGGGCTGGATCCGTGAGCTCGAGCGGCTGGGCCGCGAGATTTCCGGGTCGATCGGCGTCGAGGTCTTCTACCTCGGGCTCTCGGTCGGGGCAGACCCGGCCTTCACCTACGAAGAGGACGGTCCTCTGCTGGCGGCAGCGCCCGATCTCGGTCCCGCCTGGGAGACCGGTGCCGGCAAGCTCAAGCCGAAGCCGAAGTCGCGCGCCAAGAAGCAGGATCCCGCCTCGGTGATCGTCGACGCCGATCCGAGCCGGCCGCCGCGTCAGTACAGCATCCGCGACAGCTACGAGTCCGGCGACACGATCGTGCACCCGAAGCTCGGGACGGGTGTGGTGCAGGGCGTGGTCGGCCGCGGGAAGATCGCGGTGCTGTTCGGCGACGAGAAGAAGCTGCTCGTGCACGAGCGCGTGTAGGTAGCGTGTGGGTAGAGAGTAGAGAGTCGAAGCGGAACGAGAAGAGGAAGCATGTCGGAGCAGAGCGACTTCTACCAGTTCACGGGCACGAAGGGCTACATCGTCTCGCGGTCTCTCGTCGAGGCGGTGAACTGCGCGATCGCCCTCGAGCGGCCGCTGCTCATCAAGGGTGAGCCCGGCACCGGCAAGACGCTGCTCGCAGAGCACGTCGCCGAGGGCCTCGGTATGCCGATGGAGCAGTGGCACATCAAGTCGACCAGCAAGGCGATGGAGGGGCTCTACGTCTACGACACGCTGCAGCGCCTCAACGATGCGCGCTTCGGAGAGGGCGACGTCGGCGACATCCGCAGCTACATCAAGCTCGGGCCGATGGGGCGCGTCTTCTCCGCGGAGGAGCGCCACGTGCTGCTGATCGACGAGGTCGACAAGGCCGATCTCGAGTTCCCGAACGACATCCTGCGCGAGCTCGACGAGATGCGCTTCACGGTGATGGAGACCGGCGACGAGGTCGTCGCGAAGCACCGGCCGATCGTGATCATCACGTCGAACAACGAGAAGGAGCTGCCCGACGCCTTCCTGCGCCGGTGCGTCTTCCACTTCATCGACTTCCCCGAGCCCGATCTGATGAAGCAGATCGTCGACGTCCACCACCCCAACCTCGACACGACGCTGCTCGACCAGGTGCTGATCAAGTTCTACTGGCTTCGCGGCCAGCCGGATCTGCGCAAGAAGCCCTCGACCAGCGAGCTGGTCGACTGGATCGCCGCGCTGCGGCGCTCGGGCATCGGCGACGACCAGCTGAAGGAGCACATCCCGTTCATCGGCTCGCTGCTCAAGAACGAGGCCGACACGGCGGCGCTCCAGGACTTCGAGGAGCGCGGCGGCGGCATGCCGAGCGAGTGGAGCGAGCTCGGTCCCCGGTACAACCAGTAGGCGCCCGCCCGGACGGAAACGGTCATGTTCCTCGACTTCTTCTACGGCCTGCGCGACGAGGGGATTCCCGTCGCGATGCAGGAGTGGCAGATGTTCATGACCGTGCTCGAGAACGGTCTGCACGACAGCAGCCTGCTCTCGTTCTACAACCTCGCGAAGTCGACGCTGGTGAAGAGCGAGACCTACTTCGACGCCTTCGACCGGGTGTTCGCCCGGGTCTTCCACGGCGTCGAGGGCGAGCTGTCGGTCACCGACGAGCTCGAGGAGTGGCTGCGCGACCCGAAGAACTTCGAGGAGCTGACCGACGAGCAGCGCGCCATGCTCGAGGAGCTGGACGCCAACGAGCTGATGCGGCGCTTCATGGAGACCCTGGCCGAGCAGGACGAGCGTCACGACGGCGGCGGCCGCTGGATCGGCACCGGCGGGCACTCGCCCTTCGGCCACGGCGGCAAGCATCCGACGGGCATCCGCGTGGGCGGCAGCTCGCAGAACCGCTCGGCCATGAAGGTGGCCGAGGACCGGCGCTTCCAGGAATACCGGACCGACGTCACCCTCGACATCCGCAACGTGAAGGTGGCGCTCAAGCGCATGCGCCACCTCACGCGCGAGGGCCCGGACGACGACCTCGATCTCGACGAGACGGTCGACGAGACCTGCCGCAACGCCGGCGAGATCGAGCTGATCTATCGACCGGAAAGGCGCAACAACGTGCGCCTGCTGCTGCTGATGGACGTGGGCGGCACGATGGATCCCTACTACGAGCCGGTGAGCCGCCTGCTGACGGCGCTCCACGAAGAGCGCGGCCTGCGCGACTTCCGTCCCTACTACTTCCACAACTGCATCTACGAGCGCGTCGGCACCACCGCAGACCTGTACGTGAAGGACGCGATCCCCACCGGCGACCTGCTGCGCCGCTACGACGAGCGTTGGAAGGTGCTGATCGTCGGTGACGCCGCCATGCACCCGGCCGAGCTGATGAATCCCCGCGGCAACATCAACCCGCGCTACGAGTCGGAGACGCGGGGCATCGACTGGCTGATGAAGATCCGCGAGCACTTCGAGCGCGTCGTGTGGCTGAACCCCGATCCGCCGACCGACTGGGAGTTCACGCGCACCACCCAGGTCATCAAGTCGATCTTCCCCATGCTGCCGCTCAGCCTCGACGGCATCCAGGACGCGGTGACGACGCTCGTGGGCGCGCGGCCGAGCGCGGCGGGCGTCACGCGGCACTGAGACCGAGGAACCACGCTCCGGCTGCCGCCGGACGTCGCGGTGCGGGCGTCCCTCGGGAAGAGCTTGAGTCCGGCCGCGTTCGGGACGATGAGCAGGAAGATGCGTCGCCTTCACCTCGGCTGCTTCGACCGGGCCATCGAAGGCTGGGTCAACACCGACATCAGCCTCCACGTCTGCGTCGCCCGCATTCCGGGTGCGGCCCGCGTGCTGCGGGCGCTCGGCCTGATGACCGCCGAGCGGCTCGAGCAGCACCGGCGCGGCGTCTTCGACGGTCTGTACCGCCTCGATCTCACGAAGCGGTTGCCGTGGCGAGACGGCGAGTTCGAGGTGGCCTTCACGGCCCACGTCTTCGAGCACCTCTACCGGGACGACGCGAAGCGCTGCGCCTATCGCGAGGGGAGCTGCCCCGACATCGACCACCTCGACAACCGCCCGGAAGGCACGCTGTTCATGGAGGCCTTCAAGCGGGGCTAGGGGTCCGCCCGCGGAACCTGGCGCAGAGGCGTGATCGGCAGCTCGCGCTCGGGGATGCCGAGGGCGGCCGCCATCTCGCGCAGCTTGCGCTGGATGCGCGGCGCGTTCACCGGGCCGAGGCGCAGCAGCTGCTTCTGCGCGGCCGACAGGCCCTCGAGGTCGGGGTCGGTGTACTCGTAGGTGATCACGCGCGGGGCCAGGGCGGGCTCGCCGACCACGACCGGCGCCAGCAGCAGCTCGGCGATCGCGTCCGCGAGCGCCTCGTCGAACGAGCGGTCGGGATAGCCGAGATCGCGGTACGCCTCGTCGATCAGCGGGCGCAGCTTCCGGTAGGCGCCGACGGCGGCGTGCGTGTCGGTGGCGACGACGATCTCGGTGAACGTGTCGTAGCGCGCGAAGGCCTCGGGGTCGGCGACGACGCGCTCTTCGACGTCGACCACCGTGAAGCGGCCCGCGGGTCGCAGCGATCCGAGCTGCTCGGCGGGTGAGCGTCCCTCGGCGACGGCGTCGACGGCGGCCACGAAGCGTCGCACCAGCTCTTCGGGGGCGAGCCAGGTCATCACGTCGGCGTGCCGGGTGATGCCGCCGACCAGCTCGCGCACCAGCGCGTCGCTCGCGTCGAGCTCGGGCATCGCCGGTGCGGGCGCCTCCTGCTCGGGGGGTGGCTGGCGGCGCGGTGGCGCCGGCTCGGGGGCCGGCCGCGGAGGCGCGGGCAGCGGTGTCGGCTCGGCGCGGGCGACGGGCGGCGGCTCGAGGGCTGGCGGTGGCGGCGCGGGCGGGGCTTCGCGGCCGCCGAGCCGCCACCAGGCGGCGCCCGCGGCCGCGATCAGCAGCAGCACGAACGCGGCTCCGCGGATTCTTCGTCGCCGCCGCTTGGCGAGGATGCCTTCGAGTGTGGTTCCCGGCTGGTCGGTCATGGTCTCCTGGTCTGGGTGTCCGCCGCTGGGCCGATCGTTCCCTCTGCGATGCTCCGCCGCTCAGAGCTCGCGCAGACACCAGCGCAGGCTGCGGCGCAGCAGCTCGTAGTACTCGGGCTTCTCCCAAGAGCAGCGCTCGATTTCGGGATACCAGTCCATGGCCGGGCGCATGTCGTAGTGGCCGCGGCAGTGGCCGAGGGTGTTGTACAGGACCGCACCTTCACCGAGCGGGCGCAGGTACATCACCAGGTGTCGATCGGCGTCCCCCCAGTCCGATTCGACGAAGCCCTCGGCCGTGCCCGCGTAGTGGGTGTCGAGCAGCACGTCGAGCTTCTCGAAGTCGTGGTACTCGCAAAGGTACAGCTCGTCGTCGGTCTCGAACTCGTCGATCCCCGCCACCAGCGGGTGGTCGGGCGCCCGATTCTCGACCCGGTAGGGCTGGATCGGAGGATGCGCGACGAACTGGCTGCCGAGCACGCGGGCGAGCCCCGGGAACGTGCGAGGCGCAGCCACGCCCTTCGCGGTGAAGTCGAGCGCGGCGTTGGTGCCGTGCAGCGCGAGCCAGCGCCCCCCGCCCTCCACGAAGGCAGCGAGTGCATCCTGCTGCGCCTCGCTGGGGCGCACGTCGCAGGTGTAGGTGACGAGGAAGCTCGACGCCGCGATCGCCTCGGTGTCGCGGTAGTCCGAGCCGACCGTGACACGGACCTGCGGGTGCTCGGCGAGCAGCTTCAGCAGCTCGACGCGCGCGAAGTCGATGTCGTGGTACTTGCCGCCGGCCACGAGATAGGCGTCGACGCGGGGGGGCTGGTCTGGCATGGGAGCTCCTTTTCTCGTGTCGAGCCTACGCGATCGGAATCCGCAGGCCGATCACGCGGTTGGTCAGCCGGATCATCCACGGGTTCAGGAGCACGAAGCGCAGCGGCCAGATCGGCGAGTGGCAGTCGTCGGGGCCGATCTCGCCGTCGAGCAGCTCGGTCAGCGCCGTGGCGGCGTGCTCGCCGAGCGTATCGAGGAAGCGCTCGCCGAGCTCGGCCGAGGCCCGGGTGGGCGCCCCCGAGTACGTCTCGTCGAGGAAGTAGCCCGAGGTCTTGCGCTGATGGCGCAGCATGTCGATCAGGCCGCGCAGGCCGCCCGAGCGCCCGCTTTCGCCTTCGTGCGGGCCGTTGCCCCGCTCTGCCAGCCACAGGTCGGCGGTGCGGCGCGGCAGCTGCACGTAGTCGGGGTCGACCCAGTCGCGGTGCAGGGCCAGCAGCTGCGAGGTCTCGACGAGACCGCCGTGGGTGTCGCCCTCGAGGTCGGGCGCGTGGACGCCGTCGATCCGGCCGAGCACGTCGTCGAGGCTCGACGAGCCGTTGGTGAGGCGCGAGATCAGCAGCGAGAAGAGCGACGCCATGCGCAGGCCGTGGCGGCGGTGCACGCGGTGGCAGGCCTTCTCGATCGCGACGAAGTGGCGCGGTCCGCCGTGGAAGTTGGAGACGACGACGTGCTGGAAGCCCTGGGCGGCGAGCGTGCGGCCGAGGTCCTCCAGCACCTTGACGGTCGTCGCGGGCTGGAAGTACAGCGAGCCGGGCTGGGGCACGGTGTCGGTGGCCGCGTAGATGAACGGCAGCTTGAGGAACGTGCGGCCGCGGTGGCGCTCGGGCAGGAAGCGCAGCGCGTGCTCGGCGAGCCCCTCGCCCTCGAGCGCATCGGCGCCGAGCGGCAGGTGCGGGCCATGCACTTCGAGTGGCGAGCAGGTGATCATCACGACCGCCTCGCGGCGGTCGATCGCATCGAACTGCTTCTTGGTGAGCGTCTCCCAGCGAAGCGGGCGCGGGGCGGGGGTCGGATCCATGCGAGCGTCCTCGGCTTCGTGCGGTCGGGAGAGGGGCCTGCTCATCCTACAGCGGATCTCTCCGAGCCGGCATGCTCACCCGGAACAGCTGCGCGGTGTGGTCGCGCGTGTGCCTCGGCACCACCGAGTCGGCCTCGGCGCGCAGGCCTTCGAGATACCACGGGCAGTAGAAGTTGGTGCCGGCGCTGATCACCCAGATGTCCGCCGCGTCGGGATGGGCGGGCAGGCCTTTGGCGACGCGCTCTTCGTAGTAGACGACGCGCGGATCGTCGAGCCACTCGGGCAGGGTCGCGAGCTGGCGGGTGCTGCACTCGGCCACCAGGATCGGCAGGCTCGGCTCGCTTTCGATCTCGGCGAGCAGCGGGCGCACGTTTTCCGGCACGTCGCGAACGACCAGGTGATGTGCGTTGCGCCAGGCCGCCGGCGCCACGAGCGCCGTGAAGGCCAGCGTGACGGCTGCCGCCAGGGCGCGTCGTCGACGGCCTCCGCCCCCCCAGGCACCGAGTGCGTAGAAGCCCTCGACGGTGAGGATCTGCAGGGCGAAGAGGGCGAAGAGCGTGAGCCGGCCGCGGCAGATCGGGTAGTCGGCGACGACGCCCGCGCCCACTACGCCGGCCACCAGGGCCAGGCAGCCGAGCGAGCGGCTTCCCCAGCGTGCGAGCGTGGGCGAGTCGATCGAGGCGGGTTGGAGGCTGCGCCGCACGGTCTCGACGCTGCCGAGCACGACGGCGGCGAGGATCGCCCAGGCCAGCGGGTCCGGCAGGGCAGGGCGCCCCCCGAACGGCGTGCCGGTGTACCAGCCGCGGATCAGGTCGAGGATCAGCGGGCCGGTGCCGGCCACGCCGACCTCGCCCGGGATGCAGCGGCTCCAGAACGCGAAGACATCGCTCCGGGCCGCCGTGTGGCGCAGATCGATCAGCCAGAGGGCGAGGCCTCCGAGCAGCAGGCTCACGAGCAGCGTCGCCAGGGCGCGCGGCTCGACGCGGCGCCTTGCGAAGCGAAGTCCGGCGAGCCACCAACCGGCCAGGCGTCCCAGCAACGCGATCGCGTAGGTGAACGAGAAGAGCATCGGCGCCGCCAGCCACACCAGCCGCGCTCGCCCACGCCCTTCGCGAATGCGCTGCTCGTACCAGTCGTCCGACAGCAGGAAGGGCAGCAGCGCGAGCAGCACGTCGAGGCTGTACTGCTTGAACATCGCGCCGTAGACGAGCCAGGTGGCCGGCACGAAGGCCAGCACGGCGATCAGCGTCATCAGCGCCGGCTGATCGCGCACGCGCAGCCACACCACGCGCAGCCACGCCGCGACCCCGGCGAGGAAGAAGACGAACGGCCACGCCCGCAGCAGCAGCGTGTCGAAGCCGAAGGCGCGCTCCATCAAAGCGATCGGCACGAGGTAGAGCCGCGGGAAGCTGTGGCCGGTGGGGAGGGGGCCGAGCAGGTCGAGCGGGTGGGCGACCGCGAGCAGGTTGATGGCGACACTGGCCTCGTCGAGCCAGAACGAGCCGTCGCGCAGCCAGCGCACGGCGACGATCGCCACCAGCGCCGCGCCGGTCGCGATGGCGATGGCGAGCGTCACGCGCCGCCGTCCGAGCACGGCCGCCCGCTCCGTCTGCCCGCTCGAAGTCGGCGTTCCCTCACCGGAATCCGGCAACTCGCGCTCCCCGGCGTCGCGCCGCCCGCGCCCCGCGCCAAGCATGAGCGGGCCGGCGCGTCCGGGCAAGCGCGGCGGTGAGGCCTTTTGCCTTGTTTTCGCCTGTCCTATCCTCGCCGGGCTCGGGGGATCGAGGGGGGCTCTTTGGGGGATCGGGTCGTCACGCACGCTGCGCCGCCCGGCGACGCGCTGGCCGGTCTGAACGCCGACCAACGCGCGGCCGCGGTGTACGGCGGCATCGACTCGGGGCCGCTTCTGATCATCGCCGGCGCCGGCACCGGCAAGACCAACACGCTCGCCCATCGCGTCGCGCACCTCATCCTCGAAGGCGTGGACGCGCGCCGCATCCTGCTGCTCACCTTCAGCCGGCGCGCGGCGGTCGAGATGACGCGCCGGACCGAGCGCATCGTGGCGCGCGCGCGGGCCGCCGAGGGGGCGCGCGGCTCCGCGCAGGCCGCCGTGCGCTGGTCGGGCACCTTCCACGCGGTCGCCAACCGGCTGCTGCGCCACCACGCCGACGCGGTCGGGCTCGACCCGTCGTTCACCGTGCTCGACCGCTCGGACGCCGCCGACCTGATCGATCTGCAGCGCAACGCGCTCGGATTTTCGCGCCGCGGCGCGCGCTTTCCGCGCAAGGGCGCGTGCCTGTCGATCTACTCGCACGCCGTCAACGCGCAGTGCGCGGTCGAGGAGTCGATCGAGCGCGCCTTTCCCTGGTGTGCGGACTGGGTGGACGAGCTGAAGGCGCTGTTTCGCGAATACGTCGACGCCAAGCAGCGGCAGAACGTGCTCGACTACGACGACCTGCTCCTCTATTGGTTCCATCTGATGGCCGAGCCGAAGCTGGCCGGCCTGGTGTCGGACCGCTTCGACCACGTGCTGGTCGACGAGTACCAGGACACCAACGCCCTGCAGGCCGGCATCCTGATGAACCTGCGGCCGGTGGGCCGCGGGCTCACCGTGGTGGGCGACGACGCCCAGGCCATCTACGCGTTCCGCGCCGCGACGGTGCGCAACATCCTCGACTTCCCGCGGCTCTTCGATCCGCCGGCCGAGGTCGTCCAGCTCGAGCGCAACTACCGATCGACGCAGACCATCCTCGACGCCGCCAACGGGGTGATCGCCGAGGCGCGTGAGGGCTTTGCGAAGCGGCTCTACAGCGAGCGCGCCTCGCAGCAGAAGCCCGTGCTCGCCACCGTGGAGGACGAGGGCGAGCAGGTCGACTGGGTGGTGGAGCGCGTGCTGGCGCACCGCGAGGAGGGTATCTCGCTGCGCCGGCAGGCGGTGCTCTTCCGCACCGCGCACCACAGCGATCAGCTCGAGGTCGAGCTGTCGCGGCGCAACATCCCCTTCGTCAAGTACGGCGGCCTCAAGTTCCTCGAGGCCGCGCACGTGAAGGATCTGCTCGGCGTACTGCGCTGGGCCGAGAACCCGCGCGACGCGGTGGCCGGCTTCCGGGTGCTTCAGCTGCTGCCGGGTATCGGGCCCGGGCACGCGGGGCGGGCCATCGAACACCTGGCGAGCCGCGGCTTCGACCTGTCGGCGCTGCGCACCTACCGGGCGCCCTCGGCCGCCGCCGAGGAGTGGGCGCCTCTGTGCGCGCTGCTCGGCGAGCTGCACGGCGAAGCGACGCTCTGGCCGGGGCAGATCGGCCGGGTGCGCGGCTGGTACGAGCCGCACCTCGATCGGCTCTACGATGCCGCCCACGTGCGCGTCGGCGACCTCGAGCAGCTCGAGCAGATCGGCGCCGCGCACCCCAGCCGCGAGCACTTCCTGAGCGACCTGTCGCTCGACCCGCCCGACGTGACCGGCGACGAAGCGGGCGACCCGCTGCTCGACGAGGACTACCTCATCCTGTCGACCATCCACTCGGCTAAGGGACAGGAGTGGGACGCCGTCTACGTACTGAACGCGGCCGACGGCTGCATTCCGTCGGACATGTCGACGGGCGCGCCCGAGCAGATCGAGGAAGAGCGCCGGCTGCTCTACGTCGCGATGACCCGCGCCCGCGACCACCTGCACCTCGTGCACCCGCTGCGCTTCTTCGTGCGCGGGCAGCATCGCTACGGCGACCGTCACGTCGTGACGCCGCGCAGCCGCTTCATCAGCGACGCCGTGCTGGCGAAGTTCGAGAGGCAGGCGGTGGCGCGCCCGTCGCCGGGCGACCGCGCCGCGCCGGGCGCGTCGCGGCGACCGGCGGTGCGCGTCGACGTCGGCGCGCGGCTGCGCGACATGTGGCGCTGAGGCGCGTCCGCGCCGGACCCGGATCGCGCTACGTTTGCGCAGCCTGCTCTTGGCCACTGCTCTTGGCCACTGCTCTTAGTCACTGAAGGGAAGCCGCGAATGAGCACCGACCCCGCCGCCGGGCTCGTCTCCTTCGAGGGCGCCGCCGTCCCGGTGCGCGACGAGATGCGCGCCGCGCACGCTGGCTTCTGGGAGCGGCTCGCCGGACCGGGCAGCTGGTGGACTGGCGCCGAGCGCGTCGCCATCGCGGCCGAGACGCGGGCCGCGCGCGACTGCGCGCTGTGCGCCGAGCGGCGCGAGGCCCTCAGTCCGAACGCCGTGCAGGGCGAGCACGACCGTCCCGCTGCGGCGCCCTCGAGGCTGCCTGCCGCCGCCGTCGAGGCGGTCCACCGCATCACCACGGACGCGACGCGTCTCGGCGAGTCGTTCGTGTCCGGGCTCGCCGCGGAGGGCGTCGACGACGGCCGCTACGTCGAGCTGCTCGGCATCGTGGTGGCGGTGACGAGCACCGACTTCGTGTGCCGCGGACTCGGCGCGCCGCTTCATCCGCTGCCGGCGCCCGTGGCCGGCGAGCCGAGCGGCTATCGCCCGGCCGAGGCGCGTCCGGGCGACGCCTTCGTGCCGATGATCCCGAGCAGCGCGATCGGCCCGAACGAGCGCGACCTCTGGCAAGGCACCACGGGCAACGTGATCCGCGCGATGAGCCTCGTGCCCGATGCCGTGCGCGACCTCAAGCTGCTGAGCGCCGCCCACTACCTGCCCACCGCCCAGGTCGTCGACGCGACGTGCCGCCGCACGCTGTCGCGGCCGCAGACCGAGCTGGTCGCCGGCCGCGTCTCCGCGCTGAACGAGTGCTTCTATTGAACGACCTCGCACGCGATGCTGCTCCGTGTGAGCAGCGAGATCGAAGGGGCCCCGGCCGACGTCCGCGCCATCCGTGAGGACGCCGCCGCAGCGGGCAGCGGGGTGCCGCACGCCGCCGAGCTGCTGGCCTTCGCCGAGGCGGTGTTGGGCGACGACGACGCGGTGCTCGACGTGGCCCGCAAGGACCTGCTCGAGGCCGTCGGCTCCGAGGCGTTCGTCGATGCCGCCGGCGTGGTCGGCAACTTCCAGCGCATGGTGCGCATCGCCGACGGCACCGGCATCCCGCTCGATGCGCCGATGAAGGTGATGAGCGAGTCGCTCAGGAAAGAGATCGGCGTCGGCGAGTTCGCTTCGGCGGCCAACACCCAGCCGCTCGGCGCCGTGGGGCGTCGCATCGCGAAGGCGCTCGCGCCGCTGACGGCGCCGATCTTCCGGCTGGTGGGCGGCCGGTACGGCGGGCGCGCCGACTGACGCCGGCGCCGTTCAGGCGAGCAGCCTGTGCGCGGAGGCCGTCAGCCGGCCCACCGCCAGCCCGTTCGGGCACTGCCCGATGCACGGTGCGCCGCTGCAGGTCGCGCAGGCCGAAGCGCCTTCGCCGAGCCGCGCGTAGTCGCTGCGCGCGTAGTCGATGTCGCCGTAGTGGGTGGCGTACATGCGCGTGCGCAGCACCTCGTTGATGGCGACCCCGTTCGGGCAGGCGCCGTGGCACTGCTCGCAGCCGTGCTCGCAGTAGCCGTCGGTGTCGGAGAGCAGGTACTCCTCGAGCAGGTCGAGCGCCGCGCCCTCTGGCGCCGGGGCCCCGGACGCGGCCACGTACTCGTCGATCTGCTCGGGCTCCTTCATCGATACGACCAGCGCATCGACGCTCGGGTTGGACAACGTCCAGCGGAACGCCGCCTGCGCGAACGTGGAGCCCGGCTTCTCGAAGGGCCGCATGTCGTTCAAGCGGGCGCCGCGCAGCGTCTTCATGGCGATCACGCCGACGCCCTTCGCGTGGGCCCGCTCGAGGGCCGCCGGCAGCTCGGGCTGCACGGCCACCCAATCGAGGCGGCTGATCAAGCGCTGATAGAAGGCCGGATCCTGGCCGAAGTTGTATCCGACGAGCAGCACGTCGACGAGGTCGTTCGCGACCGCGTGGTCGATGCACTCGACCAGGTGCCCGGCGTGCCCCGACATCCCGGTGAAGCGGATCTTGCCCTGTTGCTTGGCGCGAGCAGTGAACTCGTTCCAGGCGTCGGTGCCCAGCCGGTCGACGTCGTTGACGGCGTGGTTGAAGTAGATGTCGACGTGGTCGGTGCGCAGCCGGCGCAGCGATCCGTTCAGCGCCTCTTCGAGCTCGGCCACGGTGGTGTCTTCGTCGCAGCCCACCTTCGTGGCCAGGTAGTACTCGTCGCGCCGATCGGCGATCGCCTTGCCGATGGCCTCCTCGGAGCGCCCGCCCTTGTAGCTCTCGGCGGTGTCGAAGTAGTTGATGCCCACGTCGAGCGCGTGCCGCGCGTTCATGGGGTCGTCGGTGCGCGAGGAGCCGAAGGAGATGTCGGAGATCTCGAGTCCCGTACGACCGAGCTTCACGTAGCGCCGGATCCGCGGCTTCTCGTCGGGCGCCGACCAGGCGTCGGGCGCGAGTCCGAGCGCGCCGGCGCCGACGGCGGCGGCGCCGCCCTTCAGGAAGTCGCGTCGTCGGGTGCTGGCCATGGGGGCGCCTCCGAATGTGTCGACAGGGGGTCGCCCCGCTGCCGACTCCTCGCAAGGGTAGCCCGTGGCACGGGCATGCAGCCGCGCCGATGTTCGGACGTGGCGGTCGGTATCGCGCTTTCTTCTTCGGCGACACGGACTTCGAGCCGCCCCGTCTGCTGGGCACGTGCGTTCGTCTACGGCAGGGGCGCGCTCGGGTGCCCCCGTCGCGAAGCCGGCGTCACTCCGACGACGGCAGGCCTTCGACGTGTTCGCCGCTGTGCCAGCCGCCGTCGGCGATGAACTCGGAGCCGGTGCTGAACGAGCACTCGTCCGAGGCCATGAAGAGCGCGAGCCGGGCGATGTCGATCGGGCGACCGCAACGCGGGATCGGCTGCTGGGTGTAGAAGTCGTCGACGTCGGGGCTGCCGGTGGGGTTGCCCATGACGGTGTCGACGCCGCCGGGGTGGAGGGAGTTGACGCGAATGCCATGCCGCCCGTACTCGATCGCGGCCACCTTCGTCATGCCGCGGATCGCCCACTTGGTGGCCGCGTACGCGACGAGACCGTTCTTGGCCTGCAGGCCGTCGATCGACGACACGTTCACGATCGAGCCGCCGCCGGCCGCCTTCATCGAGTCGAAGACCGAGCGCATGCCGAGGAACGTGCCGACCTGGTTGATCTCGACGACGCGCATGTAGTCGTCGAGGGTGGTGTCCTTCACCGACGCGAAGTGCACGACCGCTGCGTTGTTGATCAGCACGTTCAATGCGCCGAACCCGCCGGCCCGCTCCACCGCCGCCGCCCAGTCCTGCTCGCTGCGCACGTCGAGGTGCAGGTAGGCGGCGCTGCCCGGGGTCGCGCGGTTGATCTCCTTCGCGACGGCCTCGCCCTCGGCGTCGAGCACGTCGCCGAGCACGACCCGGGCGCCTTCTTCGGCGAAGAGCCGCGCCTCGCACTCGCCTTGACCGCGCGCAGCGCCGGTGATGATCGCGACCTTGCCGTCGAGCCTGCCCATGACGTCTCCTCCTGTGCCGGAAGGGGAGCCGAGTCTATCACCCGGGCGGAGACTCCACCGGGTCGCGGTTCGGAGCTGGAGTACCCTGGCGTCGAGGAGCAGACATCGAATGACTCATCGACGCTGGCAAGCCGCCTGGATCTGGGCGCCGACCAGGCCGGCCCCGGTAGGCCGGGTCTTCGGCATCGAGGCGCTGGGCACCGGTGAAGAGCACGTCCTGTTGCGGCGCCGCTTCGACCTCGACGGCGTGCCCGAAGCCGCCGAGGCCCGCGTGGTGGCCGACTCGCGCTACGTGCTCTTCGTGAACGGAACCGAGGTGTCGCGGGGTCCGGTGCGGGGCGAGCTGTCGAAGCTCCACTACGACGCCCTCGACCTGGCGCCGCACCTGCGCGTCGGCTCGAACACCATCGCGATCCACGCCCGCTACTACGCCGACCCGACGCCCTGGTGGACGCCGACGCGCCTCGCGATCGGCCTCGGCCGCCGAGGCGTCGTGGCCTTCGAGCTCGACCTCGGCGCCGGTCGGGGCGAGGGCCGCTGGCTCGGCTCGGACGCGTCGTGGCGCAGCCTGGCCGCGGAAGCCTGGCGCCCGATCGTCCGGAACACGGTCGGGGCGATCCCCAAGGAAGACGTCGATGCTTCGAAGCTGCCCGTGGGCTGGGAGCTGCCCGAATTCGACGACTCGGACTGGACGCCGGCCGAGGAAATCGTCCCGTTGACGCTGGGGGGCGACTTGAAGGTCAAGTCTCCCCCGTCGAACCCCTACGGCGCACTGCGCCGGCGCCCGATTCCGCAGCTCGAGGGCGAGACGCGAACGCCGAGCGTCGTCCGCGCCTGGCGGGTGGAGGCGGCCGAGGCCACCGAGCCACCGCCGAAGGCCGCGTTCGTCGACGAGCAGCGCCCGTCGCTCGGCGGTCTCGACGTCGGTTCGGATCTGCCGGCGGCGCTCGAGGGCGACGGCACGCTGCTGATGCTGCTCGACTTCGGCGAGATCGTCGCCGGGCTCGTCGGCATGGAGGTCGACGCGCCCCCCGGCGTCGAAATCGAGCTGGCGGTTCGCGAGACCGAGGCGCCACCCGAATCGAAGGTGCTCGATCCCACCACCGAGTCGACGTTCCGCTACCGCACGCGCGGCCACGACGACCGGTTCGAGAGCTTCGACCCGATGGGCTTCCGCTTCGCCCTGCTCGCCATCCGCGGCGCGCGCGCCCCGGTGACGGTGCGGCGGCTGGAGGTTCGCGAGCGTTTGTATCCGGTGCGGCCCGGCCCGGCCTTCACCTGCAGCGATCCGGTCCTCGAGCGCATCTATCACGTCGGCAAGCGCAGCGTCGCCGTCAACGCGCACGACGCCTACCTGGACTGTCCGTCGCGCGAGCAGCGCGGCTGGACGGGTGACGCCGTCGTCCATCAGATGGTGCACCTCACGTCGAATGCGGACTGGGGGTTGGCGCGCTGGCATGCCGAGATGTCGAACTCGCCGCGCCCCGACGGCATGCTGCCGATGGCCGCGGGCAGCGACCTCGAGGGCGTGTCGGTGACGATCCCCGAGTGGCCGCTGCACTGGATCCGCTCGATCTGGAACCTCTGGCGCTACACGGGCGATCGCGATCTGGTGGGCCGACTGATGGCCGGTGCGGAGAACGTGCTGCGCTGGTTCCTGCCGTATCGCGGCGACCACGGGCTGGTTTGTCACGTCGACCAGTGGGTGCTGATCGACTGGTCGGCGCTGCATCTTTCCGACACGTCGTCGTGCCTCAACGCCCAGTGGGCGCGGGCCCTGCTCGAGTTTGCCGAGATGAGCGAGTGGCTCGGCGACGAGGGCCGGGCGGCCTGGGCGCGCGGCCTTCATGCCGAGGTCCGCGACGCCTTCGAGCTGTTCTGGGACGAGGCGCGCGGCAGCTACGTCGACCACGCCATCGGCGGGCGGCCCGGCCGCCCGATGAGCCAGCCTGCCGGCGCCGCGGCCGTGTGGGCGCAGCTGGTCCCCGAGGTGCGGGTCGACCGCGTGCTCGACACGATCCTCGATCGCCGCCGCCTCGTGCGGCCGACCTGGGCCGAGGTGACCGGTTCGCACTACCTCGTCGCCGGAACCGGCGAGCCCAGCTGGGACGTCGAGCGCGAGATCGTCGCCGCGCAGCCCTTCTTCCGGTACGTGGTGCACGACGCGGTGGCGAGCGCCGGGCGCGCCGACGAGATCGTGGACCTGTGTCGCGACTGGAACGAGTTTCTCGAGCGCGGCGAGACCACCTGGCCCGAGCTGTGGGTGGGCGGCACGCACTGCCACGGCTGGGGGAGCACGCCGACGCGCGATCTCGTCACGTACACGCTGGGTATCCAACCGGCCGAGCCGGGCTTCGCGGTGGCGCGCGTGGCGCCGCGCTTGGGCGATCTCGGTTGGGCGCAGGCCGCGGCGCCGACCCCGCACGGGTTGATTCGCGTGCGTGCGGACGAGCGGCAGGTCGAGGTGGAGTCGCCGGTGCCGGTGGAGGTAGATCTCGGGGATCGGCCCGCGCAGCGGCTCGGTGCGGGCAAGCACGTGGTGTCGAGGGACTGAGCACCCCGCCCGCTATGCTGGCCGCGTGGAGCGCCTCGCCCTGCAGATCGAGCACAAGGACGTCGAGCCGCGCGACGAGCCCTCGCCCAGCGGCTTCGTGCGGCTCGAGCAGGGCCGTTGCAGCGCCGTGCTGCTCACGCCCGACGAGTGGGAGCCCGACGAGCGTCTTCCTCTCGTCACCGTCTTTCACGGCGCCGGGCGCCAGGACGAGATGCTCGTCAAGGCCTGCCGCGACGAGCCCGAAGAGCGGCGTGCGCTCTTCCTCGTGCCCCGTTCGGCCGACCTCACCTGGGATCTCATCACCGGGCGCGGCCAGGAGGACCTGGAGTTCCTCGAGTACGCCTGGGATCTGATCTACCGCCGCTATCCCGTCGAAGCGGGGCGGCAGGTGCTGATGGGCTACTCGGACGGCGCGAGCTATGCGCTCTCGCTGGCGCTCTCGAACCCCGGCTTCTTCGACGCCGCGCTCTGTTGGGCGGCGGGCTTCGTGGTGGTCGACCGCAGCGCGATCGACAGCCCCGCCCAGAAAGCGCGCCTGTACCTCGAGTACGGCACCCACGACGAGCTCTTCCCGTTCGAGCAGATCGCCGTGCCCATGCGCGACAACCTGCGCGCGGCCGGTTACGAGCTGGAGTTCTCGGTGGACGAGGGCGGGCGCCACTGGCCCTCGGGCAGCTTCCAGGGCGAGGCCCTGTCGTGGTACTTCGGGCCGGCGGGCGGGGCGTGAGGGGTGTGAGGGGCGATCAGCCGCCGGCCCCCTCGTCGCGGCAGAGCACGAAGTAGCCCATCACTCGCTTCTCCAGCCGGTAGGCGATGCCGATCGAGCAGTGCGACGAGACGCGGCGCATGTAATCGCGCGTCTTGTCGTAGACGAAGCGTTGCAGCCCCTTACTGTTCGCCCGCACCGGCGGCCAGCCCTCGGGCACCGGGCCCTCGGGCACCATGAAGTAGTCGACCACCACGGCGCCGCGCGGATCGCTGCCGCGCTCGTCGTCGTCCGGGTCGGTGAGGTGCGCGACGAAGTAGCCCGGACCGATCAGCGGGCGCACCATCGTCTCGTTGTAGCCGTAGAGCTCGCCGGGTCGGCCGGTGGGCCGCGACCAGCGCTTCTGGAATTCGCGAAAGGCCGGCTGGCTGTTCTTGCCGAAGTGGATCACCTCGCGCTCGTCGGCTACGTCGGGCGGTACGAAGAAGTCGAGCCCGAGCGGCGGAGAATCGATCGCGATCTCGTAGAGCCGCGCCTGCTCCTTGGCGCCGAGCGCATGCAGCTCCTCGATGCGCTGCGGCTGGGCGAGCGCGTCGAGATGTTTGGCGACCTCTTCGACGTGAGCGCCTTGGCGAACGAGATCGGTCAGAGCCACGTGAGCCTCCTCTGCGACAGCGCGCCGGCCCTGGTGCCGGCCCGCCAGCCAGGATAGCTCGTGCCGCTCGGCCCCCGAGTCGCCCGAAGCCGGCCTCCCGATCGCGGCCAGCCGCCCGAGAGCGTGCCCGCAGCAGACCGGACGCGAGCCGGCGGACCGTCGTGCCGCGTGTCGCCGGGTCGTTTCTCCCTCGAAACGGCGGCGCCGGGCCCGGCGGCGGCGTGTCACCGGTGTCGCGGGCGGCCCGCACGCAGGCGACACTGACCCGCGAGCAGAAGGGGGCCCCGAGCGATGAGCGACATCCTGCCCGAAGGCGAATCCATGCGGAAGGCCGTCCGCTTCGTGTCCGACGCACTTCGCGGAGACCCCGATCGTGCGCTCGGCCCCGTCGTCGACGCCGCTGCGCTGCGCTTCGACCTGACCCCGAAGCAGACCGAATACCTCGTCGCCTTCTACCGCGAGGCGCGCAAGCGTGGCTGAGCGAGACGCAGCGACCCGAATGCTGGAGGGGAGGGCCGGCCTGGTGACGGGCGCCGGCTCGGGGCTCGGCCGCGCCACCTGCCTGCTGGCCGCGCAGGAGGGGGCCTCGGTGATGGTCGTCGACGTGAACCGGCAAGGGGGCGAGGAGACCGTCGCCCTGGTGCGGGAAGCCGGCGGCGAAGCTTCTTTCTTCGAGGCCGACGTGGCGGACGGTGCCCAGGTGGAGGCCGCCGTGGCCGCCACCGTGAAGCAGCTCGGCCCGCTGCGCTGGGCGTCCAACAACGCCGCGGGCGGCGCCGGAAGCTTCCTGCCGCTTCACGAGATAGACGACCGCACCTGGAGCCGCACCATCGACGTTTGTCTGAAGGGCATCTTCCACGGCATGAAGTACGAGATCCCCGCCATGCTCGAGGCCGGCGGCGGCTCGATCGTCAATATCAGCACGGCCAGCGTGGCGAAGGGCGAGGCCTTCCTCGGCGCCTACGTGGCGGCGAAGGGCGGAGTGGAGGCGCTGACGCGGACCGGAGCCGCCGAGTACTCGGCGCGGGGCATAAGGGTGAACGCGGTGGCGCCGGGCGGGTTCGAGACGCCGGGCCTGATGCGGTACTTCGAGCGGTTCCCCGAGCAGAAGGAGGCCACGGTCCGACAGCATGCGATGCGGCGTGTGGGCAAGCCGGCGGAGATCGCGGAGGCGGTGGTCTGGCTGGCGAGTGATCGGGCTTCGTTCGTGACGGGGAGCTGCGTGGGGGTGGACGGCGGCGTCCGGGTGAACTCGCACCTGCTGTGAGGGCGGCGTCGAGCGGCTTGCGGCGGCTTGGCGAGTCCAGGGGGTCGGAATCGACTTCGGACTTCTCGTGTGCGAGAGGTGGGAAGACGCCGCTCGGGTCTTCTATCCGGCCGCGCCGCGAACCGATGCCCGGCGCCGAAGCGCGATGGCTCCAGACGCGGCGATCAGGCCAGCCCCCAAGGCCGTCAGCCAGGCCGTAGTCGTCGGTACGGCGGGAACCGCCTTCAGGGTGTAGATCTCGAAGACGTTGGCGTGCATGGTCGGGTTGGTGACGAAGCGGCCGCCGTTTCCCGCCCCGGACTCCGCCAGCGAGAGCGACGTGTTGCTGGAGTGGACCCAGCGTTCCCAGAAGAAGTCTCCGCTTCCCCACGGCAGGTTCTGGATGTCGATGCTGAGCGGCACTGCCGTCGCCGTATGCGAGTTGTCGGGGCAGGACGTCGCGCTGGTGTCGTAGTAGCTCACCAGCAGGTTGACGTGGTCGCCCGACGGAGATCGCCCCGCCATCGCTCGAAAGTCCACGGCGGTCGAGGGTGTGCCCGACGACGCCTGGATCTGCAGCTTTTCCGGCGTCTCGATCACGAGTTGGGCGTAGGCCTCGAGGCCGACGCCGGGCGCCTTGGGGACCAGGTCCGCTCGCCAGATCTGTGAACGCGTCGAGAAAAGGTGCGACATGACGAGGTTGTGGGTGCTGTTGGCCGGGTGCATGTTCGCCATCGCGATCAGGGCGCCAGCGACGAAGGCTCCTCCTGGGATGGTATTGCCCGCGCCGCCCTCGAGCGAGCAGCCGATCGAGCGATTCCATTCGGAGTTGACGATCTCGGTATCGGCAGGAAGTCCGACCTGCGCGAACAGCGCTTCCCAGCTGGCGATGGGGTCCTCGTGGATGCGCTGCTCCATCGTGCGCGGCAGATCGACGTAGAGGTGCGGGTTCACGAAGTCGACGGGGACCGAGTTGTTGCGGATGTAGTCCCAGAATCCAGCGGCGAAGCTGCTCGGCGAAACGGGTTTGTTGATGCTCGGGCCGAGCTTGATCCCGGGGAAGCTCGGCTTCACCGCGTCGTAGGTCGCTTCGTAGAGCTGGGCGGCTTCTTCCCCCGTGCCGCTCCAGAAAGCAGGTTCCCAGAACTCGTTCCAGATCTCGACGTACTTGATGTCGTAGAAGTGGCCGTTGTCCCAACCCTGCGTGAAGTGCATGAGGATGCGCCGCACCACCTCGCCGAAGACGGCCATGTCCTCGGGCACGCGCGTCGTGTCGAGGGCGGGGTCGCAGGGCGCGCCCGGCGCTCCGTTCTTCGACTGGCCGATGCGAATGAAGGGCTCCCCGCCAGCGGAGACGATCTGCGCGATCGCCTCGTCGGCGCGTG
>CAZETS010000014.1:0-13252 GCA_964515335.1 uncultured Spirochaetaceae bacterium | reverse complement strand
CGTGAAGAATCGGACATCGAGAAAAGGGGAAGTTCCGGATGAGCAACGAAGTCGAAGAGCTGAAGCGGGAAGTCGAGGCCCTTCGCGGCCAGCTCCGGCGCGCCCTCGAAGACAACGAGAGCAGCTACTACTTCTCGAGGGCGTCGCTGCAAGCGCTCGCTTCCGGGGGAGTGGTCCCGGCTTCGGGCATGCCGGCGGAGTCGGCCCGGGCCCTGATCGAGGACAACCACGCCCTCGATTTCGACCAGCGCCTCAACACCTCCTCGTACGTGAACGTCGAGTTCGAGCGCGAAGAGGAGGCCGTGGCGCTGATGGGCTTGCGGGTCAACCTGGCGGATCAGACCGTCTATCCGCAGTCGTACAAGCTTCACGACACGGTCGTGAACATGATCGCCCGCCTGTGGCACTGCCCCGAGCCGGACGATCTGGGCGAGTACGGCGTCTTTGCCGGGGCCGGGACGGTCGGTTCGACCGAGGCGTGCCTGTTGTCGGGCCTGGCGCTGAAGTTCCGCTGGCGCGCCTGGTACGCCGAGCGCACCGGAAAGAGCGAGGACGAGATCCGCTCGATTCGCCCCAACCTGGTCATCTCGTCGTGCTTCCAGGCAGCCTGGGAGAAGCTCTTCAAGTACATGGACATCGAGCCGCGGCTGCTCTTCCCGAGCAAGGACGACTTCACGCTCGATCCCGAGCAGGTTCGTGACGCGGTCGACGAGCACACCATCGGTGTGGTCTGCATCATGGGCAATCACTACGGAGGCCACTACGACCCCGTCTGGAAGGTCGACGAAGTTCTCGGCGAGATCAACGCGCAGCGCGATCTGCAGGTGGGGATCCACGTCGACGCCGCGTCCGGCGGCTTCATTGCTCCCTTCCAGGACCTCCCCGCCTGGGACTTCCGGCTCGACAACGTGCTGTCGATCTCTTCGAGCGGTCACAAGTACGGAGAGTCGTGCTGCGGCACCGGGTGGGTGGTGTGGCGCCAGCGGAAGAACCTGAGTGAGCACGTCGCGATCTCGGTCACCTACCTGGGCGGAAAGGCCGAGTCCTTCACCCTCAACTTCTCGCGGCCGGCGAGTGGGGTCTACGTCCAGTTCTACAAGCTGATGCGATACGGCCTATCGGGCTACCAGCAGGTCTGCGACAACATGATGGGGAACGCCAAGTACCTCCGGGACGGCTTGAAGGCAATGCAGTACGAGGGAAAGCCCCGCTTCGTGATGCTCGATCACGGGGACGAGGCCTGTCTCCCGGTGGTGACCGCCTCGCTCAATCCCGAGTGCGGCTTCACGTACGACGACATCGACCTGCAGAACGTCCTCTCTCAGCACCACTGGTACGTGGGTGGATACAAGATGTCGTTGAACCATCCCCTCACCGAAGAGCCGCTGGCGCTCTTTTGCGACGAGGACGCCGAGAGGACGATGTTCCGGGTCGTGGTGAAGAGCAATCTGACCCGGGGAATGGCCGACAATCTCCTGGAATCCTTCGAAGAGGCCTTCGGGTTTCTGGACACCGTCGACTTTTCGAAGCTGCACGGCTTCGACAGCCTGCAGCTGCGACCCAAGAGTCAGCGGGTCATCAGCAGGCACTGCTGAAAGCCCGCGTGGGGCGCGGGCAGGCGCGTCGTCTCGCTCAGGCGGGTCTGCTTCCGGGATTGCCGCCGCCCTCGTTCGGGCTCGAGAGGCCGTCGCTCGCGCTCGATGGCTCCCGTGTCGCCGGCGTCTCGCTCGGCAGCGTCTTGACGTGCAGATCCCGCTGCGGGAACGGCACCTCGATGCCCGCCTCCCTCAGCGCCGCGGCGATCGCCACGCAGATCGCACTCCGCACGCTCATGAAGTCATCGAAATTGTCGGTCCACGCCCGCACCTCGAAGTCCAACGAGCTGTCCCCGAAGCCCTGAAACACCGCGTAGGGCGCCGGATCCGTCATGACCCGCTGCGTTCCCTTCGCGGCCTCGAGCAGCACCTCCAGCACCCGTTCCGGGTCGGTCCCGTACTTCACCCCCACCGGTATCTCCATCCGCCTTCGCCGGTCGGACTTCGTCCAGTTCGTCACCTGCTGGGCGATCAGGTCCGCGTTCGGAACGATCACCTCGGCGCCCTGCCAGGTCCGTACGGTGCTCGACCGGATTCCTATCCGCTGGACCTTCCCGAACGTCTCCCCCATCGCGATGGTGTCGCCCACCTGGATGGGCCGCTCGGTCAGCAGGATCAGGCCCGAGATGAAGTTGTTCACGATGGTCTGCAGGCCGAAGCCGATGCCCACGCCGAAGGCGCCGGTCAGCAGCGTGGCGCGGTTGGCGTCGAAGCCGAGGGCGGCCACGGCGAGCACGAAGCCCAGCATCAAGAAGCTGTAGTGGAGCAGGGTCGAGATGGAGTACGGGCGGCCGCCCTCCATCGCCATGCGGCTGAAGACGTCTTCGGCCAGCACGAACTGCAGGAAGCGTGAGGCGAGCAGGGCGCCCCAGAAGACGACCACCGCGGAGAGCACGTCGCCCAACGTGAGCGTGATCTCGGGGAAGGGCAGCTCCGACCCGATCAGCGCCGCCCACGCGCCCTCGACGTCGTCCCACAGCTCCAGCCGTCGCAACACGGCGCGGATCAGGATGAACCACGCGCCCACCGTCATCACCCGGTGCACGCGGTGGCGCAGCAGTGCCTGGTGGCCGCGCACCATGCCCAGCTGGCGCAGCGGGCGCACGCGCAGCAGGAAGACCACCAGGCCGTCCAGCACCTGCACGGTGCCGTAGAGCACGATCGACGCGTAGATGCCCATCACCACGGCGCCGCCCACCAGGTTGGCGAGCGCGCTGTAGCCGAAGGCCTCGGCCCCGAAGGCCATCACGGCCGTCAGCAGCACCAGGCGCAGGCCGTGGCCGACGATGCGGAAGAGCCGGCTCGCGGCGAGCTCGGGCGGGATGTCGGCCAGGCGCGAAGGGCGCAGCGTGAGCGCGGTGAAGCTCGCCAGCGCGGCCATCTCGGCCAGGAAGATCAGCCGCGAGACCACCACGGCCTCGGCGACCAGCTCGTGCAGCTGGTGGGCGAAGTAGACCGACATGCCGACGGTCAGCAGCGGGAAGAGCGGCCGGTCGACGATCTGGCGCAGGATCAGCACCGCGGGGATCAGCGTGGCGGCGCCGAAGACTGGCTCGAAGGTGTTGGCGAGCTCGGAGAAGATCCACAGGCTGGCGAAGAAGGCGACGAGCATGCTCAGCGCGATGGGGCGCTTGAAGATGGCGCGCACCGGCGCGAGGTCTTCGTCGTCGGCCAGGTGGGCGTCGATGCGGCCGCGCGTCGTGTAGATGCCGACCACCAGCAGCACCGAGAGCACGCTGAACACGACGATGAGGTCGCGCTCCTTCGCCCAGTACTGGGCGAGGTGGTCGGAGTCGCGCCGCTCCTGCCTGCGCAGCTGCTCGCCGACGGTCGTGGCGTCGACGCCGTGCCAGAAGTCGGCGCTCCAGACCGGCGCGACGTCGCGCTGCAGCACCTCGCCGACGGCCTGGTTGCGGGCTTCGGCGATCAGGCGTTCGTCGCTGCCAGCCTGCTCGCTCAGGCTGGCGACGTCGGACTGAAGGCTCAGCACCCGGGCCTGGCGCTCGTTGGCTGCGGCACCGGCCTCTCGCGCGGCGGTCAACACCTCGTCGATCTGCAAGACGACCTCTTCGCTCACCTCCAGCTGCACGGCCTGGTCGCGGGTGGCGCTCCACAGCGTGCGGGCGCCGCGGATGGTCGCGACGTGCTTCTCGATCACGGCGCCGTGCTTGCGCAGTGTCGCCTGAGTGGCCTCGAGGAGCTCGCGGATCTCGCCCCAGCCCTTCTGCACGCGATCGAGGGAGAGCACCGAGGGAGACGAATTGCGCGTCGCTTCGGAGCGCTCGATCTGCTGCTCGACGCGCTTGCGCAGGTCGGGGATGGTGGCGGCTGCGGCTTCGACGTCTTCGCTCGGCTCGAGGCCGCGGTGGCTCTCCATCAGCCGCCGCTTGGCGCGCTCCGACTCGACGCCGATGTCGGTCATCGGGACGGTCCTGGGCGGCTCTTTCTCGGCGACCTCGCCGTTGGCGTCCCCCGCCCCGTTTCCTGTCTCCTGCGCGAAGGCCGGCGGTGCAGCGGCGGTCAGCGCTGCCAGCGCGACGAGCAGCGCCGGCCACCACCAGCGGATTCGTCTCGTCTTCTTCGGGTGATCGCTGCGGGTTCGTGACATGGCGGGACTCTAGCCCGCGGACGAAGGCGCCGAGCCCGCTCGGGGGAGATCTCGTGTCCGGCCCGGGCCGCGGTGAAGCGACCGGCCTTCGATCTGGGTGCCGGACCGAATTGGTCTAGAATTCGCGGATGCGCAGGTCCCCCGTTTCGATCGGGCCCGAGCCCCAGTACGAGAGGGTGGTGTCGGGCTACGACACGTTCCACCACGGCCAGCCGTTCCGCTGTGAGTGGGGGGGCGTGCTGCGCGAGCTCGACATCGCGTACGAGACGTGGGGGACGCTCTCGCCCGAGCGCGACAACGTCGTCCTGCTCCACACGGGGCTGTCGGCTTCCTCCCACGCCCACAGCCACGCCCGCAACCCCCACCCCGGCTGGTGGGAGGACTTCATCGGCCCCGAGCAGCCGATCGACACGAACCGTTTCTTCGTGGTCTGCACGAACCTGCTCGGCGGCTGCTACGGCAGCACCGGACCCGCGTCGACCAACCCCGACACGGGCATCCCCTACGCGGCCGATTTTCCGATCATCACGGTGCGCGACATGGTGAGCGCGCAGCTGCTGCTGCTCGACCACCTCGGCATCGAGCGGGTGTACGCGTCGGTGGGGGCGTCGCTCGGCGGCATGCAGACGCCGATGATCGCGGCAGTCGCGCCCGAGCGGGTGGGGCGTTTCGTGAGCATCTCGGCGGCGGCCTGCTCGCACCCTCAGTCCATCGCGATGCGCTTCGTGCAGCGGCAGGCAGTGATGGCCGATCCCGACTGGCGTGAGGGGCGCTACTACGGCGAGAGCTTCCCGCACCGCGGGCTGCGCGTGGCGCGCGAGATCGGAACGCTCACCTACCGGTCGGGGCCCGAGTGGATGGAGCGCTTCGGCCGCCAGCGCAGCGAGGACGAAGTGCCGCGCCTCGACGAGGACTTCCAGGTCGAGAGCTACCTCGCCTACCAGGGCGACAAGTTCTGCCTGCAGTACGACCCCAACTCGTACCTCTATATCTCGAAGGCGATGGACCTGTTCGACATGCGCGACGATCAGGCCGCGCAGCCGAGCGATCCGCGCCGGCGCCCCGCGCGCCTGTCCGACGTCCGCTGTCCGGCGCTCGTGGTCGGCGTGACGACCGACCTGCTCTTTCCCGTCTGGCAGCAACGCGAGTTGGCGAAGCTGCTCGAGGTCAGCGCGCCCCGGGTCGAGTATCTCGAGATCGACTCGCCCTACGGCCACGACACCTTCCTGATCGAGCAGGCCCGGCTCGGGGCAGCCCTGCAGGACTTCCTGGCAGAGTGACCCCATCGCGACCCCGGGGGTGAAGGCTGGGCGAGTGTCGGGAAAGCCTTCCGATTCCCCAGGCTCGCTCTCTCCCCAGAATTAAGAATTCCGCATTGATTACAGGCGGTCGCAGGTATTTTCTGCGCATCCCTCCTGGTAGGGACGTCATCCGTTTTTTCTGTTGGGTTTTACCCCTCTCGGGTTATAACTCCATTGCAGGCCGTGCGGGAGGCCGCAGCCAACGCAGGCAGCACCGTGAAATTTCAAGTCGTCCCGCCCGGCCCCTTCTCGACACTCATGCTCCAACCGGAACCACTTTCGATGCCGACGGTTGCTTCAGATAGATGCAGGGGCGAGCGCATTCTCTATTCGTGGGACCCGGAGGGCAGGTGAGGCACTTACGAACCATCTCGATCGTTCTCGGCTCGTGCATGGGCTTTCTGACTGCGTGGACCGCGACCGCGCAGACCGATTTCATCGCTTTCGAGAGCGGCCCGGTGCGGCCGGTGGCGCTGTCGCCCGACGGCACCCGGCTGTTCGTCACGAACATCCCCGACAACCACCTCGAGATCTTCGACGTCACGGCCAGCGGTCTCGCGCACGTGGCATCGGTGCCGGTCGGGATGGAGCCCGTCGCCGTGGCGGCGCGCAGCAACGACGAGGTATGGGTGGTCAACCACCTGTCCGACAGCGTCAGCATCGTGAACGTCAGCGCCTCGCCGCCGCGCGTCACCCGCACGCTGATCGTCGGTGACGAGCCGCGCGACATCGTCTTCGCCGGCACCGGCGGCAACCGGGCGTTCATCACCACCGCGCACCGCGGCCAGCACCGCACCGATCCGACGATCTCGGGCGTCACCGGCGCCGGCGATCCGCAGCTCACCACGGAGGGCATCGGTCGCGCGGACGTCTGGGTCTTCGATGCGACGAACCTCGGCAACACGCTCGGTGGCACGCCGCACCGCATCGTGCCGCTCTTCGCCGATACGCCCCGCGCGCTGGCGGTCAGCCCCGACGGCAACACCGTCTACGCGGCGGCGCACTTCTCGGGCAACCAGACCACGGTGGTGAACGAGACGATCGTGCCGGACGGGTTCGACTCGGCCGGGCCGAGCGGCGGCGCGCCGGGTGGCGTGCCGGGACCCGCCGTCAACGCCAACGGTGACCCGGCCCCCGAGACCGGCGTCATCGTCAAGTGGGACGGCACCAGCGCCTGGCGCGACTCGCTCGGCCGCAGCTGGAACGGCGTGGTCAACCTCGACCTGCCCGACCATGACGTGTTCGCCTTCGACGCGAACATGAGCGCCGGCGGCGCGCTGACGATCACGGAGTTCGACCACGTCGGCACGATCAACTTCAACATGACGGTCAATCCCGTCAACGGGAAGCTCTACGTCACCAACACCGAGCTGCCGAACCACATCCGCTTCGAGGGCTCCGGCGATCACGGCGGCTCCACCACGCAGGGGCGCCTCTCCGAGTCGCGGATCACCGTGATCGACCCGAGCGTCCCTTCGGTCGACCCGCAGCACCTCAACCAGCACATCGACTACAACCAGCTGCACACCGACGTGGGCGCCAACCACGCCGCGATCGACGCGCAGATCCCGCACAGCCTTGCCACGCCGCTGCAGGCGGTGGTGTCGGGCGACGGCAGCACGATCTACGTGGCGGCGTTCGGCTCGGGCAAGATCGGCGTGTTCCCGACGAGCGCAATCGAGGACCCGGCCTTCGAGACGAACTTCGACCCGACCGTCGCGAGCGCCAGCTACTTCAGCACCGGCGGCGGCCCCGCCGGCCTCGCCCTCGACGAGACGCACGGACGGCTCTACGTGCTGACCCGCTTCGACAACGCGATTCGCAGCATCGATACGGGCTCGGGCGCCACGCTGCAGGTCGAGACGCTCCACAACCCCGAGCCGACGAGCGTGGTGGACGGGCGGCCGATCCTCTACGACGCGACCATCACCTCGGGCAACGGCGAGGCTTCGTGCTCGAGCTGCCACATCTTCGGCGGCATGGACCAGCTCGCGTGGAACCTCGGCGACCCGGACGGCGCGGTCACGAGCAACACGCAGCCCGACGCGATCCCCATCCTGCCGTCGCAGTCGACCTTCCATCCCATGAAGGGCCCGATGACGACCCAGACGCTGAAGGGCCTCGCCACCCACGGCGCGCTGCACTGGAGAGGCGACCGGGTGGACGGTTTCTTCGGCATCGACAACTGCACCGAGCCGACCGGGGCGCCCTGCGACGAGGACTTCTCGTTCCGCAACTTCATCGTCGCCTTCGAGGGCCTCACGGGCCACCACGGCCTGATCCCGCTGGCCGACATGGCGAAGTTCGCGACCTTCATGCTGCAGGTCATGCTGCCGCCGAACCCGGTCGCCAACCTCGACAACTCGCTCACGGCCGCGCAGGAAGAGGGCCGCGATCTCTTTCTCGCTTCGCAGGGCGCGCCGAACAGCGACACCGTGACCACCTGCGACGGCTGCCACGATCTGGTGCCGGCGGACGGATTCTTCGGCACCGGCGGCGAGAAGAGCTTCGAGAACGAGCCGCAGGACTTCAAGATCGCGCACATGCGCAACATGTACGACAAGATCGGCATGTTCGGCGACTCCGCGCAGGTTTCGCACTTTGGCGATCAGGTCCGCGGCTTCTCATTCCTGCACGACGGCAGCGTCGGCTCTCTCCACGATTTCCTCGAGGCCCCTGTCTTCCAGCTCGACAACGCCGAGCGGGCCGCCCTCGAGCAGTTCTCGCTCGCCTTCCCCACCGACCTCGCGCCGCCGGTGGGCCAGCAGGCCACGCTCACGTCGGCCGGCGGTGTCCAGCTCAACGCCCGCATCGACCTGCTCGACGCCGCCTCGAAGGCCCCCTTCGATTCGCTGATGCTCGGCGGCACCGTCACCGAGTGCGATCTCATCGCCAAGGGCCAGGTCGGCGGCGAACCGCGGGGCTGGGTGCGCGAGTCGGGCACCACCTTCCGTGACGACATGAACGGCACCATCAGCGAGGCGGCGCTGCGCGCGCTGCCCGCCACCGAGGGGCCGATCACCTTCACGTGCGTGCCGCCCGGGTCGGGCATCCGCATGGGCATCAACCGCGACCGCGACCTCTTCCTGGACGGCCTCGACAACTGCCCGTCCGTACCCAACGACGACCAGGCCGACACCAACAGCAACGGCGTCGGTGACGCCTGCGAGGCCAGCGCCAGCGACACCGACGGCGACGGCGTGCTCGACAACATCGACAACTGCGTATTCGTCTCGAACAGCGGCCAGGAAGACTTCGACGGCGACGGCGCGGGCGACGCCTGCGACATCGACGACGACAACGACAACGTCCTCGACGTCTTCGAGACGAACACCGGCATCTTCGTCGACAACGGCGACACCGGCACCAACCCGCTCAACGCCGACACCGACGGAGACGGCTTCAATGACGGCGCCGAGGTCAGTGCGGGCACCGACCCGAACGACCCGCTCGACTTCCCCACCAGTGTTCCGCTCCTTCCGGGCGGACCCATCCCCATGATCGTCGTCTTGCTGGCGGCCACGGGCGCGGTGATGCGGCATCGCGCGCGTCGGTCGACGACGGTCTAGGAGGCGCGACGGGTCGACAAACCCGGCGCGAAAGCCTCCGAACCGAGGGCGTAGAACGCGCCCCCCCACGCCAGCCGGAGACGGGCCGCGAGATGCGACGCGGCCCGTCTCCGACCCTCCCCCCGCTCGCGCCGTTGCGCGCACTCGGGCAGGCCCCCTAGTCTGCGCCGATGCATCGACTGTTCAGCTGGGAGCACAGCTACTTCTCGGGCAAGGTGCGCGCCTACCTGCGACACAAGCACCGCCAGGGCGCGCTCGGTGACGGCTTCGAGGACGTCCTGGCGACGCCCGAGCTGATCCAGGGGCTCTTGATTCCGCGTTCGGGCAGCGGCGCCGTCCCGCAGCTCGAAGCGGCGGACGGCAGCTGGATCCAGGACTCGAGCGAGATCATCGACTGGTGCGAGGCCGCGCACCCGCAGGCCGCGGTGATTCCCGATGCCGTCGAGGCGCCCGTGCAGTGTCTCGTCAGCCATCTCGTCGAGCTGCTCGCCGACGAGTGGATGGTGGTGCCGGGGTTCTGGGAGCGCTGGTACTTCTCGGAGGACGGCCGCTCGCCGAGCCACCGGGGCTTCAACGAGCAGCAGTGGGGCGCGGTGCTGGCGGCCGGTGCGCCGGGCGAGCAGCGGCGACGGGCCGGCGCGGCGTTCTTCGAGACGGCTTTCGGCATCTCGCACGCGCGCACGGACCCGCGCGGCGTCTATGCGGGGCTCGTGCACCTCGGCGTGGACGAGAAGACCGAGCCCGCCTGGCAGGCCAGCCAGCACCGCCTGCTCGGTCTGCTCGAGGCCCACTTCGCGAGGCACGACTACGTGCTCGGCGGCCGGCCGAGTCTCGGCGACTACGGGCTGCTCGCGCCCCTGTACGCGCATCTCTATCGCGATGCGGTCGCGGGCTTCGCGCTGCGCACGCACTTCCCGATCGTGAGCGAGTGGATCGAGCGCACGAACGGCGAGGGCGCACTGAATGCGCGCATGTACGGACAGAAGCTCTACTCGCTCGGCGAGAACGGCCGCCTCGTGGGCCGCGAGGCCGTGAGCGACGGGGCCGAGTGGCTGCCGGACGACGCGGTCGCCGAGACGCTCGTGCCGGTGATCGGGGTCTTCTTCGAAGAGATGTGGCCGGTGCTGCGCAGCTCCGCGGACGTGCTGCGCGCCTTCGTGGCGAGCGACGCCCACGAGCCGGGCGGCGAGCTGCCGGGCAAGACCTTCACGGCGACGCCGGGCTTCGAGGCGCACCAGACGGGCGACGGTGCGCTCACCCACGCCTTCACGGTCGGTGGCGTGGCGGGCCGGCGCATGGTGGTGCCCTATCAGATCTGGATGCTGCAGCGCATCGAGACGGTGATCGCGAAGGGCCGGTCGACGGCCGCGGGCGAGCGCGCTCTCTCGGGCTTCCTCGGCACGCTGCCGGGTGGCGCCGAGCTGCTCGAGCTGGGGCGGTTGCTCGAGGGCTGCCGGATCCGCAAGGAAGGCGCGCGGCTTTTCTCGGAGTCGTGACGGCGCGAAGCGTCGAACGGTCCGCTCAGTCGACCATCATCATGAAACGGCGCATCGGGAAGTGGGAGCGTTCGCCCGTTTCGACCTCGAAGAGGTAGGTGCCGGGCTCGAGCCAGCCCCCCGGCACATCGATGCGCACGACGTTGCGGTCGGGGCCGCGGACGCGTCCCTCGAGCCTGAGCATCTCCCGGCCCTCGGTCATCACCCGCGTCTCGAACACCCCGTCACCCACGAGCCGCACCGGCATCGCGAGCTCCACCGAAACGGGTGCGTGGGCGGACAACGTCTCTTTGTTGATCAGGATCGAAGGCTCGCCGTGGACGAGCAGTACGTCGGCGTCGGACGGCGGAATCGGCAGGGCGGGCGGGCCTTCGTTGCTCGGCCGCGCCGGCGGCGCTGGCGTCGGGGCCTTCTGAGCCGCGGGCTCGACGACGGGCCGTGCCACCCACATCACGCCCAACGCGGCGCCCACGGCAATCAAGGTCGACACGATGACCCGGCGTTGTGCGGCGACACCTCGTCGTCGGGCGCGGTTGGCCGCCGGGCTGCGGGATTCGTGGGTCATCTGTTCCTCGACCGGCTGATCAAGTGTGGCCTGATGGCGCGTTGGTGGACCGACAGTACCAGATGGGCGCCCGGTCCCAGGGGGATTCGCACTCGGGCAACCGGATGCTGCATTCCGAAGTGCCCGAAATCACTTGCCGCTGCGCTAGTCTCGGGCGCCCCGGTCGAGTGGGTGCAGTTGCTTCGGACGGGGAAACGCCGGCCCCTCGCGGCGTCGCGACCGCCGCGCCAGGCGCATGGCCGGGGACAGCCGCGGATAGCCGGAAAAAGCCGGAAACTGCCTCTCGATGCACGATTCCCCCAGAGCTGCCGCGGACGACGCGGAACGCCGGCGCGTTTCGCACGGATTCCTGGTGCTCGCCGTGTTGACCTTCTTCCTGATCGTGGTCGGCGCGCTCGTGCGCGCCCACGACGCCGGGCTGGCCTGTCCGGACTGGCCGCTCTGTCACGGTCAGGTGGTCCCGCCCTTCGATCTGAAGGTGGCGTTCGAGTGGGGACACCGCGTGTTCGCCGGCTCGATCTCGCTCGGCCTGTTGGCGCTGAGTTGGCTCGGCTGGCGGAGCGAGGCGCTGCGAGCGCAGCTGCGGACGCGCCTGGTCTTCGGCTGGGTGCTGCTGCTCACCCAGGTGGTGTTCGGCGGGCTCACCGTGCTGCTGCTGCTCGCGCCCTGGACGGTGAGCGTTCACCTGATCCTCGGCAATCTCTTCTGCCTGACGCTCCTCTGGATCGGTCTCGATCTGCGCGAGCAGGGCGGGGCGGACGCGACGACGGCGGTGCGCGATCGCACCGCGCTGCCGTCCAACGTGCCGATGCTCGTCGCCGTGTCCGCGGTGGCGCTCTTCCTGCAGATCGTTCTCGGCGGCTGGGTGTCGAGCCACTACGCCGGGCTCGCCTGCACGAGCTTTCCCACCTGTGACGGTGAGTCGATCGTGCCGACGCTGACCGGGCCGGTGGGCATGCACGTGCTGCACAGGCTGAACGGCTTCGTGTTGCTCGGCGCAGTGTCCGCCGTGGCGTGGCTGGCGCGTGGGACGGGGCGCACCGGTCGGCTCGCCGCGCTGGCGGCCGTGCTCTTGTTCGTCCAGATCGTCGTGGGCGTCGTGAACGTGCTCCTCATGCTGCCGATCTCGCTCACGGGACTGCACACCGCGCTGGCCGCGGGCATCGTGCTCTCGACCGGCATGCTGGTGCGAGAGGTGCTGGCGGCGCGAACCTCCGCCCCCGAGGCGGTGATGACCTCGCGCGTCGCGGAGGCGAGATGAGCACGGCCGCGAACTACCTGGCGCTCACCAAGCCGCGCCTCCTGCCGCTGGTGCTCTTCAGCGGCCTCCCTGCGCTGGTGCTCGCCGCGGGCAGCTGGCCCTCGCCCGCGATCGTCGTATCGACGCTGCTCGGCACCGCTTTCTGCGCCGCCGCCGCCAATTCGCTCAACAGCTACTTCGAGCGCGACCGCGATGCGCTGATGGAGCGCACGCAGAGCCGCCCGCTGCCGGCTGGCGCCTTGCGGCCCGGGCCCGCGCTGGCCTTCGGCCTGACACTCGGCGTGGCCGGCACCGCCATGCTCTGGGAGTGGTCGGGGCGGGCGGCCGCGGGCATCGCGGTGTCGGCGATCGCCGTCTACATCTTCGCCTACACGCTGTGGCTGAAGCCGCGCACACCCTTCGCAGTGGTGGTGGGCGGTTTCTCGGGTGCGATCGCCCCCCTCATCGCGGACGCCGCCGTCGACGGGCGCGTCGGCGCCGCGGGTCTGCTGCTGTTCGCCATCATCTTCGTCTGGCAGCCGCCGCACTTCTACGCCATCGCGCTGTTTCGCCGCGACGACTACGCGAAGGCGGGCTTCCCCATGCTGCCGGATCGCATCGGCGAGGCCGCCACCTGTCGCCGCATCCTCGCCTGGACGGCCGTGTTGCTGCCGGTGACGCTGCTGCCCGCGCTGCTGCCGGGGCTGGGCGCGATCTATCTCGTGACTGCGCTCGTGCTGGGCGGCCTCTTCCTGCGCGCGGCCCTGCGCCTGCGCGCCCGGCGCGACCTCGAGTCGGCGCGGGCGCTCTTCCTGATCTCGCTCGTGCAGCTGCTCGGGCTGTTCGCGGCGATGATCGTGGAGCTGGCGGTCGGGCGG
>CAZETS010000013.1:0-83768 GCA_964515335.1 uncultured Spirochaetaceae bacterium | reverse complement strand
CCGTTCTCCTCGAGGAGGGTGTCGAGCGTCATCGTCGTGACCTCGATCTCTCGCATCTTCCCGCCGAAAGGTTCGAGCGCCTCTTCGTCGAGTGCGCTGACGAACCCGATGTAGAAAGTCACCTGCTCGCCGTCTACGTCGGTTACGGCATGTGAGACGAACTTCGAGTTGGGCCGATGCTTCGCCCAGGCATTGGCCAGCCAGGGCGAAGCATCGATTCCGATGCCCGTCCACCCCAGCTCGTTCTCCAGGTAGTAGGTCGTACTGTTCCTCCGCGGCTCGCTGCAGCCGACATCGAGGAAGACCCCGCCCTTCCTGTCGCCGAAGTAGTCTCGGATGATGAGTTCTTCGAAACCCTGGGACCACTGCGGTTCGGCATCTGCCAGGTCTTCACCGAACGCACTGCGCCAATCGGGATCGGGGCGAAAGGCGGGCGGCGTCCTGTCGAAGAATTTCGAACGATTGCCGTAGACGACCGGCTCGGCGTCGGCAGGGTTCTCGAGGCCTGCTGCCGCCTTCTCGGTGGGCTCCTTCGTGGCGGCCTGGCGGGGCTCTTGCGACGTCGCCCGGGCAGGCCCTCCCCAAGCCACGAGACTCAGCGAAACGACGCTGCCCAGAGCCATCGAGAGAATTCGAGTGACCATCACGTGGAGCCTCGCCGCGGCAGATAAAGAGAAAGGAAGGTCAGCCGGCGGCGCTATGCGGGCGGGTGCCGCCCGGAGCCGCCTGACCGCCGGCGGCATCGCCCGCGTGGTGGTGATCGTGGCCGCGTCCCTCGAAGCCGAGACGCGCCAGGAAGCCGCGCGGTCCCTGCCGCAGGACCGAAGCGACGAGAAGCCCGACGAGCAGCAGCGCCGACACGCTCGAGATCGGACCGACGGCGTGCTCGGGGTCCATGACCGGAACCGGGAGCTGACCGCCCACCAGGAGATTCACGCCGGCGCCGAGAAAGAGCGACGCGCCCAGGAGGATCGCGCCGAGCAGCAGCGTGCGGTTGCGGCCATGAAAGGCGTGCACGGCGCCGTAGGTCGTCACGTTCGTGGCCGGGCCGACCAGCAGGAAGGCAATGACGGCGCCCGCACTCACGCCCTTGGCCGCAAAGGTCGCGCCGATCGGTGTGGCGGCCGACGCGCACACGTAGATCGGCGCGGACAGCGAGGCGAACAAGGGGATCTCCGCGTAGCGGGGCACCGCCGCCAGCCAGCTCGGGTCGAGGACCGGCTCGACGAGCGCCGCCAGCGCGATCCCCGCCAGGATCCAGGGCCCGAGCTCGTCGAGCGAGTCGACGAAGCCGTAGCGGAGCGCCCCCTCGAGCCCCTGCCCCCGCTCTTCGATCTCGTCGTCCCCGGCCCGGGCGCTCGGCGGCGTCTCGCTGGCGGGCACGATCGCGGCCACGGCGAGACCAACGCACAACGCCAACAACGTCGCCGCCAGAACGCGAACCAACGTCATCTCCCAACCCAGAAGCGGCAACGAGATCGCGACCGCGTCGATCCCGAGCTCGGGCGTCGCCACGAGGAAGGCCGCCGCGGCCGCCGGGGGCAGGCCCTTCTGCATGAGACCGCGGTAGAGCGGAACGACGCCGCACGAGCAGATCGGAATCGGCAGCCCGAATACGACGCCGCGCACCGCGCTGCCGAGCGCCGTCTTGCCCCGCATGTATCGATCGAGCGTACCCTGCGGAACCAGGCTCAGCAGGCCTGCGCCGAGGAAGCCCAGCAGGATCGCCGGGCTCGCCTCGACGAAGAGGCGATGTCCCGTCTCCCAGGCCTGCGCGAGCACCGAGTGCGATGCGACGGGCACCAAGGCGATCAGCGCGAGCGCCAGCAAGGCCCCCGCACCGGCCCACGCTTCGCCGCCGGAGGTCGAGCGGCGCACCGCGTCGTGGCCCACGACGACGTGGAGCAGGCCGCCCGCCAACAGCGCTTCGACGAGCGGGGCCACGGGGATCCAGCCACCATCGATCGACGTGAGCGCCGGCCCGAGGACGAAGCCGGCGCCCGTAGCGACCATCAAACCCGACAAACCGAGCCAGGCCACGCGCCGTCCGGCCACCGAAGAAACGGCCGACCAGACGAAGAGACCCACCGGCAGTCGGTGGGCGACGACCGCCAACGTCACGTCGATGCCCGTGGTCGACGCCGCGCCGAGGGCCGCGCTGCCCGCAGTCGCCAGCGCGGCCCCGTCGACCGCACAATGGAAGAGGAGCCCGGCCACCGCGAGGGCGATGTCGAAGCGCGGTGTCGATCGGTCGGTGGCCGGTCGCAGGGACCGCTCGGCCCAACCGGGAAGAAAGAGGCCGACGGCGGCGATCGGCAGGGCGACGATGCCCGCGCCCTCGTAGGCGTCCGGAAGCAGGAACACCAGCGCCAGCCCCGCCGTCATCACCAGCACGAAGCCGTCGAGCCCGGCGCGCAGCGAGGCTCGCCCCTCCATCGCCCAGGCGAGGAGGGGGCCGAAGCCGAGCGTGGCGATGGCCAGGCCGAGTGCGAGGTTGGCGTCGTTCACGGCGCAGAGCCTAGCCGGCTGAGCGAGCCGCGTGGTGGCCGTTTCACGACAGCGGAAATTTCGAGCTCTTCCTGAATCTCGAAGCGTCTAGACAGGAAGCTGCCGGCCGGCGCAGAGCCGAGCGGTCGGGCTGAACTCACGCAGAGAGGCGCTCTCACTCGAGCGAACCCGGCTCAAGTCGGCTCGGCGAAGCGACGTAGAGCGACGGTGTGCCCGACCATCTCGCAGTGCGTTCGCACGAGGGCAGGCGGTGAGCCGATGACCCCTCCCTCCCCCATCATCGTCGGCGGCGTCGGCGGCAGCGGTACGCGCGTAGTGGCGCGAGTCCTTTCCGGCCTGGGCGTCGACATGGGGGGCGACTGCAACCAGGCCTTCGACGACCTCTGGTCGAACCTCCTCTTCTTCCGGCCCCGCGCGCTCCTGGCGGGCGAGTTCGACGATCTCGACGCGCTGCAGCCCGGGATGCGGATGATGGAGCGCAGCCGGATGCGTGGAGGGCTGCTTCGCTCGGGGTCCGAGGCGGCCTACCTGGTTCGGGCGGCCCTCGACCTGTATCGGACCGACAACTTCGGCAGCCGCCCGACACGATGGCTGCTCGAGCGGCTCCGAGTGCGCCTGCGTGGCGGGTGCCGCCGCCATGCGGCCGGCGTGTGGGGCTGGAAGGAGCCCACCACGCACCTCTTCGTGCACCACTTCCTGAAGGGATGGCCGCACGCCCGTTACGTGCACGTGACGCGGCATGGCCTGGACATGGCCTTCTCGAACAACCTCAATCAACTGGCCAGATTCGGAAGGGTCCACGGCGTGCGCGACGTCACGCCACCCGCCGCGCTGCGCTTCTGGGTCGAAGCCAACGCGCTCGCGCTCTCCAGGATGGCGGACTTTCCCGGGCGCACGCTGGTGATCCGCTTCGAAGACCTCTGCGAGGCCCCACAGGCGACCATCGAGCGCCTCGCCGAGGGTGTCGGGATCACCGCCAGCCCGGAGCGCCTGGCCGAGCTCGCGGGGCTCGTCGAGCCACCCGCCCAGCTCCACCGCTACCCGGGGCAATCACTGGAAGCCTTCGACCCCGCTGACCTCGCGCGCCTGGAGTCGCTCGGCTACGCGGTGGACGGCGGCTGAGCGTCGGCCGTCTCACGCTCGGCTGGTGCCCTACCGGGCAGCCGGGTCACCCGGACTTGCTCTTGTAGAGCTCCTGCGCCTTCTCGAAATCGTCTGCGCGGCCGATGTCCAGCCAGTACTCGTCCATCTCGTACTTCCTGACCAGCATGTCACGCTTCAACATCAAGCGGATCAGGCTGTCCATCCCGAAGTACTCCGAGTCGGGTATCAGGTCGAAGATGCCGGGGCGCATGACGTAGATCCCCGCCAACACGTAGTTGACCACGTCCGGCTTCTCTTCGATGCCCGTCACGCGATCGCCCTCGAAGAAGATGTCCCCAAAGGCGAAAGGCGTGATCATCTTCTTGATCGCGATCGTCAGGAGGGCGTCCGAATCGAGAGCGAAGCGATGGAATCGAGTGAAGTCGATGGCGGAGAGAACGTCGCCGTTCATCACGACGAACGGCTCGGTGAGCCGGTCTCGAATCAGGCAGAGCGGCCCGACGGTTCCGAGCGGCTTCTCTTCCTTGCTGATGGTCAGCTCGACGCCGTAGCGGGAGCCGTCGCCGAAGAAGTTCTCGATGTACTCCGACTTGTAGTTCGTGGCGAGGATCACCTCGTCGAAGCCATGGGCCTTCAGGTGTTCGATCTGGACCTCGAGCACGGCCTTCTCGCCGATGGGCAAGAGGGGCTTCGGAATGATCTCCGTGAACGGGCGAAGCCGGGTCCCCAGGCCTCCCGCGAGGATGACTGCCTTCATGCTCTCACTTTCCTTCCTCGAGCCTCGAGCCCCATGACCGCTTGGACTCGGGCCACGAGCCTTCACCGGCGCGGCGACCCAGCGACCGGGACGACCCGGACCCGATGCCTGCGCGTCGAATCACTGCGCGCTCACCCCCGCACCGCTGAAGACGTTCTCCTCGTACCAGCGAAACGTTCGCTCGACTCCCTCTTCCAGTCCGACGCGGGGCCGGTATCCCGTGAGCTCGATGGCCCGGCTCATGTCCGGGCAGCGTCTGCGGGGAGATCCCGGCGTGGCCGGCTGCGGGACGATCTGCAGCTCGCGGCCCACGACTCGAAGAACGACCTCCGCCAGCTCGCCGATCTTCACCTCCGGCTCCTGGTTGCCCACGTTGATCACCTCGCCCTCGCAGGCCGGGCTCTCCGCAGCCCTCCGGACGAGCTGCACTGCGTCATCGATGTAGGCGAAGGTGCGGGTGTGGTCGACGGAGTAGACCTCGAAGTCGTCGCCGTCCTTCGCCCGGTAGGCGCGCTCGAGAAGCTGCGGAATCACGTGGGAGAGGCCCATTCGCGGCCCATAGAGATTGTGTGGCCGGATCAGGGTGATGGGCAGCTCGGCGTGACGGCAGAGCGCCTCCCCGTAGATCTTCGACAGCATGTACGAGGTGCGCTTGTCCTCGAGCGGGCTGAGGGCCAGCGGGGTGGTCTCGGGTGTCGGGGTGGGCAGCTCGTAGTGGAGAAGAGTGCCCGCGTACACCTCGCTGGTCGACGCGAAGACGAAGCGCTGGAGATTGCGCTGCCCGCGCGCGAGGTCGAGGGCATTGAGCAGCATCTTCGTGTTGTCGGCCAGGACATCGAACGGCCGGGCGAGGACGTGCTGCACCCCGATGATGGCGGCAAAGTGGTAGACCTGATCGCAGTCGTCCGGCAGCCCCCGGATGCACTGCGGATCGAGCAGGTCGGCGGTTTGCAGGCTCACGCCGGGATCCGCCGCCAGGGCGTCCAGCTCCGCGTCGCGTACACCACGGGAGAAGTTGTCGGCCAGCACGACTTCGTAGCCCTGCGCGACCAGCTCCCGGGCGAGGTGCAGGCCGGCGAACCCGGCTCCACCCGTAATCAACGCCTTCATCGCCACCACACCCCGTCGTTCTGCTCCATCACTCGCAGTCCCTTCCGCGCCCGATGCTGGCGACCCGGCACCCGAGGCTTCTCAGCTCGTTGCGCTGGTTCCGCGAGAGTACGGCATTGGCATCGAACACCAGCGGAGTCGCGTGCGCGAGCCAGAGAGTCAGGTCGAGCTTCGCATAGGCTTCGTGGGGCACGGCGAAGACCACCGCGTCGAAGCCCTCGGCGTCGGGGATCTCCTCGGGCAGCTCGCGGCCCATTTCCTGCCACTCGCGAACCAGGGGATCGTGACAGCTCACCCGCGCACCCCGCGTCTCGGCTTCGCGAACGAAGATCTCGGATGGGCCGAAGCGCGTGTCTCCCACGTCCTGCCGGTAGCTCACGCCCAGCAGCAGGATGCGCTTGCCCTCGAGCCCGCCTCCCAGGAGCTGCTCGAGCTGGTCGAGCGATACGAGCGGCATCGCCTGATTGATCCGCACCGCCTGCTGGGAGAACGTGAAGTCGAGCCCTTGCTCTCCGAAGAGCTCCCGTGCGCCGACGTCCGCCAGGTGGGGATCCTTGGTGAGGCAGTAGCCTCCCACCCCGAAGCCCGGCTGGCGGATGTTGTTGTGGGTGGGTCGAACCCGGATCGCATCGACGATCTCGAAGATGTCGATTCCCACCGCCTCGGCGAATCGTCCCCACTCCTCCATGAAGGCGATGGTCGTGGCGCGGTAGCTGTTCTCGAGCACCTTGCTGGTCTCGGACGCCGTGGTCGACATGAGCTCCGTCAGGGGGAACTCCTCGACGTTGATGACCTGCGAGAGGAAGTCCCGGCAGGCCTGGGCGGCCGCGGGGGTGTGGCCGGCGTAGACCCGCCAGAAGTTGATGATCGAATCGAGGTACTCCCGGCCGGGCATCACGCGCTCGTAGGCGTGGGCCAGCAGAATCGAGTCACCGGGCAGACCGCGTGCCTCGAGGGCCGCGGCCAGCTCCGGGGCCGCAACGTGAGCACAAGTGCCCGGCGGTGTGGTGGTCTCGACGACGACCAGGGCGCCGGGCTGCATCCGCTCGCCGAGCGTGCGCATCGCCTGCTCGAATCCGCTGAAGTCCACCGTCGGTCGCGGGCCGCTGCTGTCCACGTTGAGGTGGATGTCGACGGTGGTCACCGACGCCAGCTCGTAGGCGGCGGGGTCGCAGGTGGCGATCAGGTTGCCCTCGGCGGCGGCTCGCTTCAGGGCCTGATGGAGGCGCAGATCGGAGTTGGCGATCGGCATCCGGGCCGCGTTGATGGCCTCCACCTTGGCCTCGCCCTCGGGGGTCGGAAGCTCGACGCCGATCACGTTGAAGCAGGGCTTGCCGTCGGCGTCGCGGGCGTCGGCCACGGCGATCGCCATGGCCACTCCCACGAATCCGAGGCCCTGGACGCAGACCACCGGGCGCTCGGGGACGTGCTGCTCGCGCCCCAGGCTGCGCGCCAGCCCCTCGAAGGTCTCGAATGCCAAGTGCTCGTTCTCCCGAACAGCGGCCGCAGGGGTCGAACCGACCCGCGGCGCCCGGCAAGGGCCAAAGAGCGGAGTCCGTGCCCCGCAACCCTCGCGCAGACCGCCGTATCTTAATCAGATCGGCCAAAGTTATCTTGACCTTACCCCCTGTCGTTGCCCGCCTCGCCGGACCCCGGCAGACGGCGCGCTCCCCCCTCTCCCCTCCCCCCCTCCCCCCCCCAGGGGGTCTGCGTGTGGGGAGGGAGGGAAATTCGAGGCCGGGAAGAGGTCGCGCGGTCCGCGGAGAGGCGACGGCACCCCGGGGAGTGCGCGGCGCGGGGTCTCACCAGAGCCGGTCGTAGTCGACGAACTCCACGCCGGGGATGCGCCGCGCCTCGTCGACGATGGCGCGCACCGCCTCGCCCACGCTCTCGCCACTCTGCATGGCCCGCTCGAAGGCATGGTAGTGGGTCGCCAGGACGAAGACCCCGCCAGTCGGGCAGCCCCGCAGGCCCGCCTGCAGCTCCGACAGCGCCACGGCGGGGCCGGCGGTGAAATAGGGGGCCTGCTTGTAGCGCCAGTAGGAGCGGGTGGCGTACTGCTCGCGGCGCCCGAGGCGATTGCTCACGCTGTAGCGGGCCGCCAGGGCCGCGTCGACCAGCGCCTCCGCGCTCAGGCTGCCGAGCCGCATGCGGGGGTAGTTCTGGTTGTTCACCACGTTGAGGCCCGCCGCGACGACCGCCGCGTAGCCCTGCCTGGAGAGGGTGTTGTTCGGCGGCACGAAAGTGCTGATACGGCAGCCGAGCAGCGACTCCGTGTACTGCTTTCCGTGCTTCGTCTTGCGCTCGAGGTCCTCGCCCGCCACGTACTCGGGCCGGCCTCCGGGCGCGACGTGGTGGTATCCATGCAGTGCGACGTGGAGGCGGCCCCGCGCGGTGCCGTCCTTCAGGAACTCGACCAGCTCGGGGTTGCGCTCGAGCGGCATCGGCTCACCGCTGGCCGAGAGCTCGGGCGGGGCGTTCGGGAAGTCGCTCGGCGACTCGGCGACTCGAAAGGGCGTGACCGAGAGACAGATCGGAATCTCGTCCCAGATCTCCCCGTAGCAGGCCTCCAGCTCCTGCGGCTGCGTGGCCGCACAGGTGTCGTCGTCGCGGATCAGAAACTTCAACGCTGGGCTCCCCGCAATGGCGCGAATCGGGGTGGAGGGCGAGCTCCCGTCGGCACAGCGGGCGAACTTAGCGGGCCGAAGACGCGAGATCGATACACCCGGCAGCGGGCGGCCCCGGCGCTCCCCCGGGATCTTCTGCCCGGGACGTCCGACCCGAGGGCCCGAACCTCGCGTATCCTCCCGCCCGGACGACTGGAAGACGGGGGGGTCGGGTGTCGAACGAGCAGGCTGGGGAAGTCGAATTCATTCCGCTCTCCATTCCCCACATGACCGGCGACGAAGCCCGCGAGGTGCAGCAGTGCTTCGAGACCAACTGGGTCTCCTCGGCGGGCCCCCAGATCGACGCCTTCGCCAGTGAGTTCGCCAGCTACCTGGGCGTCGGGCACGCGGTCGCACTCTCCTCCGGCACCGCGGCCCTGCACCTCGCGCTGCTCGTCGCCGGTGTGAAGCCGGGGGACAGCGTGATGGTGAGCAGCCTGACCTTCATCGCCTCGGTCAATCCCATCGCCTACTGCGGCGCCAGACCGATCTTCGTCGACAGCGAGCGACGAACTTTCAACATGGATCCCGAGAAGGCCGTGGCGAAGATCGAAGAGCTCGCCGCCCGCAACGCCCTGCCCAAGGCGATCATCGTCGTCCATCTCTACGGTCACGCCGCCGAGATCGACCCCATCGTCGAGGCCTGCCGGCGCTACGACATTGCGATCATCGAGGACGCGACCGAAGCGCTGGGCACCCGCTACAACGGCCGGCTCACGGGCACGTTCGGCGACATCGGCTGCTTCTCGTTCAACGGCAACAAGATGATCACGACGGGCGGCGGCGGGATGCTGGCGACCGAGCGCGCCGACTTCGCCGAAAAAGCGCTCTACTACTCGACCCAGGCCAAGGACGACCCCAAGAACTACGACCACCACGAGATCGGCTACAACTATCGCCTCACCAACATCCTCGCCGCGGTCGGAGTGGCCCAGCTCCGTCACCTCGAGGAGTTCATCGACCGGAAGCGCGAGATCGCGAGGCGGTACGCGGAGGAGATCGGCTCGCTCCCGGGGCTGACGCCCAATCCCGAACTGGAGAGCTGCCGGAACTGCTTCTGGCTCTACAGCATCCTGATCGAAGAAGCCGACTTCGGGCTCCACTCGCGCGAGCTGATGAACCGATTGAACGGCGCCCGCATCGACGCCCGGCCCTTCTGGAAGCCGATCCACACCATGCCGATGTACACCGGCTGCGACGCCACCGACCTGTCCAACTCGATGTGGCTGTGGGAGCGCGGCCTGAACCTGCCCTCCAGCGTCGGGCTGACCGACGACCAGCAATCCCGAGTCATCGACGAGGTCACGAGCGCGGCCGAGAGCGGCGGGCTAGCGGCGCGCCGGGAGAGCTGAGCGTTGACTGAACGTCCGAGCGAGCCGGGCGGCCCGTCGGGCCGGGCACCGGGGGTCGTCCTCGTCCTCTTCGAGCGGCTCTCGACCGACCACACCCGCGGCTTCGGCTTCATGGGATACCGCCTGGCCCGGCGGCTCCACGAGGCGGGCCTGCTCCGCGCCATGGTCTGCCTCCAGAAGGAAGCCGGAGTCGACATCCCCTCGCACCTCACCCACACGCTGGACGAGAGCTTCTCGTTCAAGGTCCTGCACCGCATCATCGCCTGGGCGTCGCGCCTGCTTCCCTTCTTCAACGCCCGGCTCGCGGAGGAGCTGCTCTTCGACCTCTTCGTCTGCCGCAAGGCCGACATGCGGGCGGGAGAGCTGCTCTTCTATTCCAGGCCGCTCTTCCTCAACTCGATCCAGAGAGCGCAGCGGGCAGGCATGCAGGTCTGGGTGCAGGCCTCCATCCCCCACCCGCTCGCCAACTACGCCCTGGTTCGAAACGAGGAGCTGCGACTCGGCCTGCCCAGCCGCGGGGCCTACTCCGACGCGACTCGGGCCGTCCGTCTCGCGCGAACCATCGCCGCCGCCGACAAGCTCGTCACCATGCACCCGGACATCGGAAAGTACGCGTACGACAGCTATCTGGAGTTCCTCGGGCCCGACAAGGTGGTTCCCCTCGAGCACTTCTTCGGCGTCGACCCGGCAGGCTTCGCCAAAGCGCCGGCCGCCGACACAGAGGCGGCCGGGGAGAGCGAGGGCCCGACCTTTCTCCACGTCTCCCACATGAACCTCATCAAAGGCATCCCCTACCTGCTGGAGGCCTGGGAGAGATTCAAGCAGGAGCCCGAGAGCAGGGGCAGCCGCCTGCTGCTGGTCGGCCAGCGGGACGAGAACCTCGACAGTCTGATTCGCCAGAGATACTCGAAGCTGCCGGACCTCGAAATGTCGGGATACGTGCCCGATCTGCTTCCATACCTGGCCCGGGCGGACGTCTTCGTCTCGCCTTCCATCTCGGACAACGGGCCGGGGACGATCGCCGAATCCATGGCCGCCGGCATGCCGGTCGTCTCCTCGACCAACTGCGGATTCGCCTCTCTGATCACCGAGGGAGAGGACGGCTTCACCTACCGCTTCAACGACGTCGATCGCCTCGTCGAGATCCTCCGGTGGTTCGCCGAGCACCGCTCCGAGATCGGCGACATGGGTCGCAACGCCAGGACGAACATCGAGCACCTCTCGGTGGACCGCTACGCGGACGAGCTGGTCGGGATCTTCCAGGCCGCGGCGCGTTCACCCGAACACCCGCCTCGCGCTTGAAGACGCCAATCGGCGACGAGCAGAGACCCGCGCTGTCGTTGCCAATCCATGAACAAAGTGCCACATTGAGCGCCACCCGAGCACCGGCGTCCCCCCGCGCTCCTCGCGCCGGGCCGAATGGGCCCAATGGGCCGAATACGCCGGAGGAATCGAGTTGCCGGGTCTCGCTGGAGTCGTCGACGTAACGGGCGTAGGTGACGGAGACGCCCTGCTCGAGCGGATGCTCGCGGCCCTCCGATCCCAGGACTGGCACGGGGTCGAACGCTGCAGCGATCCGAACGGCCAGTGGGCCGTCGGCCGGGTCCATCTCGGCTTCGCCTCGGCGTTTCGGCAGCCGGCCCGCACTGCGGGCAGTGAAGCCTTCGCCTTCGTGTCGGGCCGCCTGCATCTCGAAGCGCACGAGCGCCGCGAGCTGGCGAACGATCCTGCGGGCGGCGAGCTCGGCGACGCCGAGCTGCTGCTGCGGATCTACGAGAAGAACGACGGCCGCCTGCAGTCCGGGCTTCGCGGGAGCTTCTCGACCGTCGTCGTCGACCCGAAGCGGCGGAGCGTCCTGATCGGCAACGACACGATCGGCCAGAAGCCCATCTACTACGCGATCCGAGGCAAGCGCCTGCTCTTCGGCAGCACCGTCTCCGCCATCCTGCAGGACTCGGCGCTGCCACGCCGCATGAACCGCGAAGCGATGGCCGACCTGCTCGAGTACCGCTACGTGCTCGGCGACAAGACACTCATCGAAGACGTGTCGCTGCTCGCTCCGGGGGCCAGCCTCTTCTACGACCTGCGGAGTGGAGAGGTCGAGGTTCGCGAAGACGCCTCCCTCGATCAGTGGTTCGGCGCCGACGTCGACACACGACCCCCGGCGACCGTCCTCGACGAGATCGCAGAGCTGTTCTCGACAGCCGTCCGGCGCGTGTGCGACGAGAGCCGCCAGAACACCGTCTCTCTCTCCGGCGGCATGGACTCGCGGGCCATCATGTCGGTCATCCGGCCCGACGAGCTGCGCATCAACGCCTTCACCTCGGGCCTGCGCGGGAGCGTCGACGAGAAGATCACCCGGCGAATCGCGAGGGCCGCGAGCTGCGAATCCATCTACGACGAGATGGACCCGACGATCCTCCAGCCGGCCAACTACGTCAGGTTGACCCGAGACGCCGTCGCGCTGACCGACGGCATGCGGGGATCGTCCTACCACCCGATGACGGTCTACATGGCCGAGCAGTTCCACACCTTCGGCCTGAACGTCGTGCTCACGGGCCACGGCGGTGAGTTCGCGAAGCTCGATCGCGCGTACGGGTTCTCCCTGAGCGTCGAGCGGGACATGGCGGCAAGCCCTGCCGAGTTCGAGAACATCGTCTTCGACAAGATGAGCGATCACAGCTGGGATCCGGTGGATCGCAGCAAGCTCTTCACCGGCAAGCTGGCGTCGATCCACCACGACGTACTGCGCGCATCGTTCGAGCGAGAGTTCCAGAAGGTCAGCTCGTCGCTTCCCCTCGATCAGCAGCTCTCCTACTTCTTCCTCAGGGAGTTCTTCAGAAAGCACGCCGTGCTGAGCAATCGCATCCACGGCAACTTCTCCGAGATCGAGTACCCGTTCATCGCCGAAGACTTCGTCCGAGCCGTGCTGCGCGCGCCGCTCGAGCTGCGCCTCGACCACCGCATCCACCGGCACATCATCCAGAGCCACAACCCGGCCCTGCTGCAGATCCCGATCTCCGACACACGCGTGCGGCTCGATGCCGGCCGACTCGAGAGACTTCTCGTCTCGCGCCCCTACGGGATCCTGCGCCGGCTCGGATTCTTCGAGGCCGACGTGCCCGAGCACGCCATCACGAAGCGAACACCCACGAACGTCTTCGACGACGTGCTGCTGGCGCCCCGCTGCCTCGACCGCGGCGATCTCGATTCGACTTCACTGAAGCAGATCGTCGACCGATACAAGGGCGGGGAAAGCGCGCTCTTCCACCCGCTGAATTGCCTGCTCGCCCTCGAGCTGTGGAACCAGCTCTACATCGACGCCCCGGACCAGGGCCAGTGACCGCACGGTCTTCGCAGCCGCCACCGGCATCGAGAAGGTGAACGATGAAGCAGGACAAGACGATCTTCGGCCTCTTCGGATCCGGCGGATTCGCCCGCGAGGTGATGGCCGCCGTCAAGCAGCACCTCGAGAGAGAGCGCTCCGGCTCTCCGGGCGGCGCCGACTACGAGGTCTACTTCATCGACGTCTCGCCGGACCAGGAGGTGGTGAACGGCGTCCCCTGCATCTCGGAGGACGCGTTCTTCGCGCTGGAGGGACGGAAGCACTTCAACATCGCGATCACCGATTCGAGGCTGCGAGAGGAGATCGCCCTGCAGGCGGAGACGAAGGCGGCGGCGATGTCGATCGTCGCGAACAGCGCCGAGGTGATGGACGGAAACGACATTCATCCGTCGGCGGTCATCTGCTCCAACGCCATCGTGACGAGCAACTCGAAGATCGGCCGGTACTTCCACTGCAACATTTTCTCCTACGTCGCACACGACTGCGTGGTGGGCGACTTCGTCACCTTCGCGCCCAGGGTATGCTGCAACGGCAATACCGTGATCGGCGACCACGCCTACATCGGGACCGGTGCAGTCATCCGTCAGGGCCGCCCCGACAAGCCGATCGTGATCGGCGAGGGGGCCGTGGTCGGAATGGGCGCGGTGGTCACCCGGGACGTGCCCGCCAACACCACCGTCGTCGGCAATCCGGCGAGACCACTCGAATGATCCGGGAGCTGAGCGTGTGACTTCTCTCCGCTCTCCTCCCCGCTAAAGAGCCGTCCCGCCGGAGAGCCGCCCCACCCCCGAGTCACCTCCCGAGCAGGAGTCCTGCGACTCTCTGGAAGCGGTCGGGAACGATGTTGAAGAGCAGGGCCCTCTCGTCGCTGTCGAGCACCCGGAAGGCTCGCAGGGCAATCAGCCAGCCGAGCGCGCCGACCACCCCGACGATCAGGAAGTGGATCCGGCCCTGCAGCCACCACAGAGCCGCCGCCACCAGCGCTCCCGACACCAGGAAGCGAAACGTGCTCGCCCACGGATAGCGGAGCGCGAACTCCCTGCGAAGCAGGAAGTAGACGATCAGGTTCTTCACGAGCTCGCTGACCGCCGTCGCCGAAGCCATTCCCACGGCCCCGTAACGCATCACGAGGGGAATGCCGAGGCCGACGTTGATCAAGACCGCGAGCTTCGAGTACACGAGCCACTGGGGTCGCCGCAGAGCCTGGGCGACCAGCCCGATGGGCATGCTCAGCACACCCATCGCGACGAGCAGCAGGACGACGGGCAGGTAGGAGGCCCCGTAGTCTTCCCGAAAGACCCAGACCATCGCCTCGTAGCCCAGCGGAATGAAGAGAACGAGAAAGGCGGTGGTGACGATTCGATTGACGGCGAAAATGAAGCCGAACATCCGGTTGACCTCGTCGATCGTACCGGACTCTTCGTACCTCTTGAAGAACGTCACCGTGGCCAGCGGGCGGAAGACCTCGAGCGGCATGAGGCCCCGCAACCTCTCGACGATGCTGGTAGCCACCGCGTAGACGGCCACCTGCGAGCTCGAGGAGAAAGCCGCCAGGATGAAGCGGTTGATGTCGGCCGAGAGCAGGCTGGTGCCGATGTCGTCCACGAAGGACGTCCTTCGATAGCGCTGCTCCTCCCGGCCCTCGACGTGACTGCCCTTCACGTCCACCCACTGCGGCGCTCCGAGATAGCGGGCGGAGGCCACGAGATTGAAGACGAGGTGCACGGAATTGGCGGCCAACAGCGCAGCCGCAAAGTAGAGCAGCCCCTGCTCCAGATAGATGCCGAGCGCGACACCGCCGACGCTGACGGTCTGCAGCAGCAGACTTCCGACGAAGACCTCCCGCTGCCGAAACACCGCGTTGAGCGCCACGACGAGATACTGATTGCCTGCAACGAACAGGAAGCTGGGGGAGAGGAGCAGAAGCACGTGCGCCTGCCCTTCCAGGCCGAAGCGGGAGGCGTAGAGAGGAAAAGCGGCGTTCAGCACCACGCACACCAGCAACACCCAGAAGAGGCGGCGAAAGAGGACGCCCCAGATGAACCGCCTCCTGGCCTCGTGGCTCTCGAGGGCCGGCAGGAAGCGCAGCATGGAGTGACGGAAGCCCAGTGAGCTGAAGACCGCGATCGGCGCGCCGAAACCGATCAGCACCATCCACACCCCGTAGTCGTCGGGGCGCAGATAGCGGACCAGCAGCAGCATGCCGATCAGCGAGAGGAGGATCTGCAACGCGCCCGAGAGCGCCGCGTAGGGGACCGCGCTGCGGGCGTCCTGCCGAAGCCTCGACGACCGTTCGCCGCTAGCGCCGGTCATGGCAGCAGATCACCTCGAGAAGCTTCTGGGATCGAGTTGAGGCGTCGCTGGGAGGGGCGCTAGCGCCTGTTGGCGCCGAGCAGCGTCGAGTGGAAGTCGATGAAGTTGCGCAGGTAGTGGATCGAGTCGCGCGACTCCACGTAGGCCGGACCCGGCTCGGGCACCGCCAGGCCGCGGCGCGCCACCGTCACCGCGAGCGGCACGTCGTCGAAGCGGTTGACGAGCATGTTGGCGAGGAACTCGTAGTTGAGCGGCTCTTCGGGCGCGACCGCGATCGCCTGCTCGATTGCGCGGCGCGCCTTCTTCTTGCCGCCGCCGAACATGCGTGGCAGCCGATCCAGGATGGTCGCCTCGACCCGGTAGGCGGCCGCCCCCGCGAAGCCCGGGTCGAGCTCGGCGGCCCGGGCCAGGTGGCGCTTCACCTTGGGCAGGCCCACGAGGGTTCGGAAGATGCCGACCTGATCGGCCCAGAGGGCGTGATTGATCGCGCTGAGCAGGTGACACGGCCCGCAATCCGGGTCGAGGGCCAGCGCTCGATCGGCCACACGGCGCCCCTCGTCGTGGATCGCCTTCTTCGCGTCCGAATCGGTGTAGACGCGCATCCCGAGCCAATAGCAGGCCATCGACAGGTGCCAGCCCGCCACGGCATCGCCCGGATTCTGCTCGAAGCTCTGCTTGAAGATCCGGTAGGCGTCGAGGGCCCGCTCCCGATCGGCGCGCTCGCGATAGGCGAGCCGCCCCTCGCCGAGCAGGCCCTGGTCGAACTCGGGGTGCAGCTCGAGGGCCTCGTCGCTGCGCGCGAACGCGACCGTGCCGGACAGCGCCGCGAGCGACAGCGCCGCGGTCAGCAGGGCGACCGCGCGCCGCGCAAGCCTCCGGCCGCAGACGCGGCGCGACCCACTGCGATGGTGATCCTGGACACAGCTCGACACGAGATTCGACACGATGCGGATCTTCCCCCAATCGTTGCCCCGGCGGCACGGGCGCCAGGCACCGGGATCGGCTCGTGGGTGCGGCGAGCTTAGCCCAGCGAGTAGGTGTCCCCCGCGGCTTCGGGGGTTTCCCCGACCCGCAGGGGACGGGCCGGGCGTGCAGAATGTGCAGCTATGGCAGCTACCTACGCGGGCCGGGATGCCCAGCAGGACGCACGAAGCTCGGCCTTCCCCCGGGGCCTGCGCCTTTTGGCAGGGCGCGAAGTCTCGAGTGGGGGCCGACGGGGCGCCGGCCTTCAGTCGGCGCGGATCTGGTCCCAGCCCGCGCGGACGCACTCCGTCCCGATGTCGTTGCGAATCACGACGTGCCCCAGACGATCGGGCACCACCAGCCGCACCCGGCCGCCGACCACCTTCTTGTCCTGCTGCATGGCGGCGTCGAGCGCGGCGCTGTCCGCCAGGCCACAGCGGGTGTCGAGTCCGAAGGCCTCGACGACGGCCGTGAGGTCGTCGAGCAGCGAGGCGTCGCAAAGACCCGCCTCGATGGCGGTCCGCGTAGCGGCCAGCATGCCCAGCGCGACCGCCTCTCCGTGCAGGATCTCGCCGTAGCCGGCGGTCGCCTCGATGGCGTGGGCGAAGGTGTGCCCGAAGTTGAGGTGCGCGCGCACGCCGCGTTCGCGCTCGTCCTCCACGACCACGGCAGCCTTGATTTCGACGTTGCGGCGCACCAGCTCGACGAGCGCGTCGGGCTCGAGGGCGAGGATGCGCGCGGCGTTGCCGGCGATCCAGTCGAACAGCGAGGGATCGCGGATGACGGCGTGCTTGATGCACTCGGCCAGCCCGCAGCGAAGCTCGCGCAGGGGCAGGCTCGAGAGCAGCTCGGGGTCGATCACGACGAGCGCCGGCTGATGGAAGGCGCCGATCATGTTCTTGCCCTCGGGCACGTTGAAGCCTGTCTTGCCGCCGACGCTCGAGTCGACCATGGCAAGCAACGTGGTCGGACACTGCACGAACGGCACCCCGCGCCGGTAGGTGGCGGCCACGAAGCCGGCGAGGTCGCCCACCACGCCGCCGCCGAGGGCGATCACCGGCGAGCCGCGCTCGAGGCTGTCACCGAGCAGCGTCTGGTAGAGAGTCTCGACCGTCGCGAGGCTCTTGTGCGCCTCGCCGGGCTCGATGTCGGCGCGCGTCGTCGCGTAGCCGGCAGCGAGAAGCGACGCCTCGGCGGCCTCTCCGTACAGCGCGCGCACGTTCGCGTCGCTCACCAGCGCACAGCGCGCGTGCGGCGCCACACCGTGCACGCGCTCACCGAGGCGAGCGAGCAGCCCGGGCTCGATCTCGATCGCGTAGGTGTGGTGCGGAAGCTCGATGTCGACACGCGCCATGGCGCGAATGGCTAGCACGAATCGGGTCGTCGGGCCCCGCGGATCACTCGGGCAGCGCGAAGGCGACCAACGCGTCGGAGACCTTCGACCCCGAGCGCGCGTGCCCACCGGCCGCCACCACCACGAACTGCCGGCCGCCCGGTCGCGCCCGATAGGTCATCGGCGTGGCGATCGCCGGCGCGTCGAGCCGCGCCTTCCAGAGCGTCTCGCCGGTCTTCGAGTCGTAAGCGCGCAGGTAGTGGTCGAGCGTGGCGCCGATGAAGATCAGCCCGCCCGCCGTCACCAGCGGGCCGCCGAGCGTCGGCGTGCCGGGCGTCCAGGGAATCGGAACCGGCGCGAGATCGCGACGCCGGGCTCCGCGGCGCGCCGGGCCGCCCACTCGTCCGCGGGAAAGAGCGACACCACCCACGCCAGATGGCTCAGGTTCGCGACCATCACCTGCCGCACGGGATCGACCGCAACACCGCCCCAGTTCGAGCCTCCGGCGTTGCCGGGGATCATCAGCGTGCCCTGCAGCGAGGGCGGCGTGAAGATGCCCTCGTTGCGCAGCGTGGTGAGCGTCGGCTGCGCGGGCACGTCGAAGTCCCAGAGGTCGTGGTGGACGGTCTGGAAGCTCCACGCCACCTCGCCGGTCGCCGCGTGCAGCGCCACCACCGCACTCGCGAAGCGGTCGGTGCCCGCGCGCAGCCCGCCGTAGTAGTCGGGCGCCGTCGTACTCGGGCCACTCCACGATCTGCGACCGCGAAGCGGCAGCGGCGAGCGGCGCCGGCTCGGCGGCCGCCGACGAATTCACCGTCGGCGCCCAGGGCCCGAGGACCAGGATCACTCCCAGCGGAGCGAGAAGTTTCTTGCGCGCCGCCGATCCGGGAAAGTGCACGTGGGCTCCTCGAGCGGATTGCCGGGCGGCGGAGGTCGGGCTCCGCGAATTGCTCACGGTTGCTGGCGGCGCCGGATCCTCGCCTCCATCTCCTCGATCAGGCCGTCGAAGCCGTGGCGATCGAGAACGGTGCGGTACTCGGCGCGACGCATGGCGACCTCGCTCACCGAAGGCGGCCTGTGGATGTCGACGATGCGCCAGCCACGCCGCGTGTTGCGCAGCCGGTAGTCGGTGTAGATATCGACGTTGCGTCCCGGGTAGTCGAGCTTCGACTCGAGCACGACGATGCCCGGACCAGGGCTCTTGAAGCCGAGCAGGCGATAAGTCTCTCCCTGATAGTGGTCGCGCACGTCGGCGAAGCTCGAGATCTGGAAGCGCGCGAAGACCTCGAGCCAGGTCTTCCGCTGCGCTTCGGAGAGATCCGCGTAGCCCCGTCCGTACGACGCGCGCGCCATCACGGGCAGGTCGAAGGACACCTGCACCACGGCGGCGAGAGCCGCGAAGCGCCCCTCGTAGCCGAGCTCCGGGCCCTGCTTCAGGATGCCGATGACCGTGTCGTGGAGTCCGTCGACGACGGCGACCGAAGCGGTCACGTCCGGCGGCAGCCCCTCGCGCGACAGCTCGGGCTCGCCGGGCGGCGGCCCGTCGCCCGCACAGGCGAGCGCCAGGGCGATCGATGCGGCGGCCCCGAGCACGCCGCGCAAGGGGCGACGGCGGGCACGGACGGGGAAGGCACGTAGGCGGCGGGTCATCGCGATCGGGCTGCTCCATCGCTCGCGCAGGCGCCAGCGAGCCGCGCAAAGCTAGCGCGCACCGGGCCCCTCTCCGGCAAGCGCGCTCTCTGCGCGTGCCAGCACACTGCGCGCGGCGCGATCGTGCGGGGCCAGGGCGAGCCAGCGCCGTGCCTCGTCGCGCGCCTCGGCCCAGCGCTGGACCTGCAGGTAGACGATCGCCAGCGCGCGGGCGAAGTCGGACTGGGTGGGATCGAGGCGCGCGGCGCGCTCGAGGGCCTCGGTGGCGCGCTCGCGGCGGCCGAGATGCTGGAGGGCGAGGCCCAGGTTGTAGTGGACCCGCGCGCGATCGGGCAGCAGCTGCGCGGCCCGCTCGAGCGCAGCCACCGAGGCGTCGAGGCTTCCCGCCTCGGCGAGCAGCAGTCCGAGCGAGTAGTGGAGCTCGCCCTCTTCGGGCATCCGCGCCACGCCTTCGCGCAGAACCTCCTCGGCGTCGTCGCGCCGGCCGAGGGCGCTCAGCAGCTGCGCGAGGTTCGCGACCGGCGGCGCGAAGCGCGGGTCTTGCGCGATCGCGGCCCGGTACTCGCGCTCGGCGTCGCCGGTCCGGCCGAGCGCCGTGTAGAGCAGGGCGAGGTTGATGCGGCCGGGCGGCAGGTCGGCACTTGCCCGCTGCCCTGCTTCGTACTCGGCCACCGCGGCCGCGAGCCGCTGCTGTTGCTCGGGCGAGAGCGCGACTTCCGGAACGTCGGCGAGCGCCCGCCCCGCCTCGGCGCGCACCGCCCGCACCGGGTCGTCGAGCAGGGGCAGCAGCAGCGGCAGCCGCTGTTGCGGCGGCAGCACGGAGAGCGCCGACACGGCCTGTACGCGCACCAACGGATCTTCGTCGCCGGTGGCCGCCACCAGCGGACCCTGCGCGCCCGCGCCGAGAAACGGCAGCAGCGAGACGGCAGTCGCGCGGACGATGCCGGGCGCCGCGCCCGGCCGGGCCAGCGACGCGAGGCGGTCGAGCGCCGACGGATCCCCGTGCCGGCCGTCGTGGATCGCCGCCCCCCATGCCGCGCCCCGCTCGCGCTCGGCGCCGTGCCACTCGCGCACCCGTGCGGCCGCCCAGCCCGCCCCGCGATCTGCGTGACACCCGCTGCAGGCGTTCGGCACGCCGAGCAGCGTCGAGAGGTCGGGGCGCGGCACGCGCATGCTGTGATCGCGCCGCGGATCGACCACCATGTAGGTCTGCTCCGGCATGTGGCAGGCGACGCACTCTGCGCCGGCGCTGCCGGGAGCGTGGTGGTGGTGGTCGGGCGAGTCGTAGCTGCCGGGCCGCAGCCCGGGCAGGTCGCGCTCCGGTGCGTCGCCGTGACAGCGTGTACAGAGCGCATTGCCCTCGGCGCGAAGCCCGAGGCCGTGGGGCTCGTGGCAGTCGCTGCAGCGCACGCCGGCCGCGTACATGCGGCTCTGCAGGAACGAGCCGTACACGTAGACCTCGCCGAGGATCTGGCCGTCGGCGTGGTAGAGGCCCGGCTCGAGCGTCTGCGGCAGGTAGTCGTCGAGCAGCGTGCCGTGCAGCGGCGCATCGCCGGTGATCGACGCGCGGCGCGAGTGGCAGGGCGCGCAGGTCTCGACCTCGTCGTGCGCGGTGGTCATCGCGTAGCGCGGGACGATGCCCGACGCGCGCCCCTCGGACACGGCCTGCCTGCGCGCCGCCTGCTCGGCCCACGCGACGTGACGCGCGCCGGGTCCGTGACACGCCTGGCAGCCGACGTTGACGGCCGACCAGGTCGTCGCGTACGCGTCCGTGTCCGGGTCGTAGCCCTTGCGGAGGTCCGTCGAGTGGCAGTCGGCGCACATCGCGTTCCACGCCTGGTAGCGGCCCGTCCAATGAAAGGCGTCCCCGGGGCCCGGCGACTGCTCGGGGTCGAGATCGAACCACCGCCCGCGCACGGTGTCCCACGCCACGCCGAGGGCCTGCAGCCTTCCCCGCTCGCCGGGCACGAGGTACTGCTGGAGCGGCTCGACGCCGAACGTGTAGAGGACGCGGTGGTCGCGGCGCGCTCCGTTCGCTCCCGCCGCGTTCACGAAGAACGAGCCGTCGCGCCGGAAGAACCGGAACGTCTCGCCGTCCTGCTCGTGGACGACGCCGCCGAAGTCGCCGAGTACGGTCTCGTCCGAGGCGGGCTGCATGGCACGGGCATGCTGGGACGGCCGCCACCCGGCGGCCTGCTCGGCGTGACAACGCCGGCAGCCGGCCTCGTCGACGTACGCGACGCCCTCGGCCCCGGAGCCGAGGACGAGCCGGGGCGCGGCGCCGGGCTCGCGGGCGGAGGCGCCTTGCGAGACGCCTTCGGCGGAGACGGACGCGGCGGCCAGCGCGGTCGCGACGAGCGTCGCAGCGGCGCACGGCGCACGGCGACGCCCGCCGCGCGTCCTTGTCCCTGATCTCGCCACCGCGCGATGATGTCACAGCCCCGGTCGCCGCGCGGCGACGCGTGCGCCGAGCAGTCGCCGCGCGGCTACCTCGAAGGGGCCGCGCTCGAAAGCTGCGCGAAGTAGCTGCGGATCGATTCGACCACGTACGCGAGCTGGTCCTTCGAGAGCCGGGGGTGGACGGGAATCGTCAGGCTCTCGCGCGCGGCCGCCTCCGTGGCGGGCAGGCTCGGCGGCTGGCCGCCGGACCCCGCGAAGCAGGGCTGCTGGTGGAGCGGCCGCGAGTAGTAGACGCCGCTGCCGACGCCCCGGTCGGCGAGATGGGCGCGCAGTGCTTCCCGGTGCCTGGCCGGCACCCGCACCACGTAGTGGTGAAACACGTGGGAGGCCGGGCGCCGGGGCACGGCGGGCAGGCGCAGCGGGAGACCCGGCCCGTCGAAGGCGCCGCTGCCCGCCTCGGCGCCGAGCTCGCCGAGCAGCTCGCCGTAGACGGCGGCGTGATCCTGGCGGGCGTGGTTCCACGCGTCGAGATGCGGAAGCTTCGCGGCGAGCACCGCCGCCTGGATGGCGTCGAGGCGCGAGTTGATGCCCACCACCCGGTGCTCGCCGGACGGCTCCTCTCCGTGGTCGCGAAGCACCCGCAGCCGGGCGGCCAGGTCGGCAGAGCGACACAGCACCATGCCACCGTCCCCGTAACCACCGAGATTCTTCGTCGGATAGAAGCTCAGGCAGCCGCCGTGGCCGCGGGTGCCCACCTGCCGACCCGATGAATCGAACGCGCCGATCGACTGGGCGGCGTCCTCGACGAGCGGCACGTCGAGCGCGCCGGCGAGCTCGACGAGTCCGTCCATCTCGGCAGCGCGACCGAAGAGGTGGACGGCGAGCAGCGCCGCGGGCGGGCCGCTGCGCTCGATCGCAGTGCGAACCTCGTCGGCGCCGCTGCAGAGGGTGTCCGGGTCGACGTCGGCGAAGACCGGCTCGGCGCCGAGTCGGGCGATCGCGGCAGCGGTGGAGAAGAAGGTGAACGCGGGACAGACGACCCGGTCGCCCGGCCCGATGCCGTGCGCCATCAAAGAGAGCAGCAGCGCGTCCGACCCCGACCCGCACGCCACCGCCTCGACGACCCCGCAGTGCTCGGCCACGGCGCGCTCGAAGGCGGCCACCTCCCCTCCGCGCACGTATTGGCCGCTCGCGAGCACGCGCGCGACCGCGCGCTCGATCTCGGGCGCGAGGCGCTCGTCCTGCACCCGCAGGTCGAACAGCGGCACACGCGGCTCGCTCACGGGTCGCCTCTCCGTTCGACCGCGGGCGAAAGCCGAGCCATCAGCTGCGCCGCTGCCTCGGGACGTACTGCTCGAAGTAGTCGTCGATGCGGCCCTGGATGGTCTCCGAGAGCTCGTGGCCGAACCGCTCGAAGCGCTCGAGCGCCTGCTCGGACGAGAGGCCGAGCCGTTCGATCTGGTAGATGGCCACCATGATGCCCGTCCGCAGGACGCCGTACTGGCAATGCACCAGGATCGGCTGCGCGGCGGGGTCCTCGATCAGCCCGAGCCAGGCTTCGTGGGTGGCCTGATCGGGCGGAAAGCCGGTGTGCATGGGCAGGTCGACGAGCCGGGCGCCCTCCCGGCGCGCCGTCTCCGACTGCAGGCGGTGCCAGTCGCCCTGCCCCATCTCGTTTTCCGAGCGCAGGTTGACGACCGTGCGGATCCCATACCGCTCGATCAGATCGGTGAGCTGCTCGGGCGTGAGCTGGCCGCTGCGGTAGAGGACACCCGGCGTCACGGTGAGCAGGTGCTTGGGGCCGAGCCGGTGGGCGACCACCAGGGTCAGCGCCGTCGCCACCGCGACCCCGAGCGCGAAGAGCAGCAGGCCGAGCCTGTGCTTGCGCGCGGCCTCCATCAACCGAGCGCCCCCGCCTCCCGGAGCCGCCTGATCTCGCCCTCGTCGTAGCCGAGCACCTCGGCGAGCACCGCGTCGTTGTGCTCGCCGACCGTCGGCGCCATCTCCGGCTCGGGCAGCTCTTCGTCGACGATCTTCAGGGGGAAGGGCAGCATGTCGGCGCCGTGCTGCTCGTGGGAGTAGAGCGGGAAGCGGTCCCTGAACTGCGGATCCTCGGCGATCGACTTCGGTGTGTTGACCGGCGCGATCGGGAAGTCCTTCTCGTCGCCGAGGCGAATCCACTCCTCGCACGACTTGCCCCGGAAGATCTCCCGCAGCTCCTTGTGCAGCTCGCGATTGCCGCGGGCGTGATCGGCGTACTTCGATCCCGGCCAGCGCTCGAACAGCTCGGGCCGGCCCACGCACTCGCAGAAGTTCTTCCAGAAGGCCTGCTCGGAAGCCATGAAGAGCACGTGGCCGTCGCTGGACTCGTACATCTGGTAACGGACACCTTCTTTCATGCCCGCGGTGCCCGGCTCGCGCCGCACGTAGTCGTCGGCCTTGTTGCCGGTGACCACGTCTTCGGGGCGCTCGTAGGCCATCCACGACTCGCTGCGGTACCAGTCCATGTAGGCCGCGGCGTCGGACTGCGCGATCTCCATCATGCAGCCGGCTCCCGTCTCGCGGGCGCGGAGCACGCCGGACAGGATGCCGAGGGCGCCGAACATCGGCCCCGCGTGCATGCCGATCGAGGCGTGCTCGGGGATGAAGCAGAAGCCGTCCTCGTCGTAGGCGGGATTCACGATGCCCGCCCATGTGTCGTATGCGATGCCGTGCGACGCGAGGTCGCGGTACGGCCCGGTCATGCCGTATCCCGAGATGTTGCAGAAGACGACCTTCGGGTTGATGGCGCGCAGCTCTTCGTAGCCGAGACCGCGGCGCGCGAGCGAGCCCGGACGCATCGCCTCTACGACCACGTCGGCGCCGCGAACCAGATCCTTGTAGACAGCCACCCCGTCTTCGGTGCGCAGGTCGAGGGTGAGGCTCTTCTTGCCCCGGTTGATGTGCATGTGCAGCAGGGACACGCCGTCGATGATCGGCCACGTCATCTCGCGCACGTAGTCGCCGGCGGGGCTCTCGACCTTGATGACGTCGGCGCCGAGATCGGCGAGATGGGTCGTGATGGCCGCGGGCCCGAGCAGTGAGCTCTCGATGACGCGCAGCCCGGACAAGAGCGGGGGGGGAGAAGTCGGCATGGTGTGGCACCTCGATTCGATTCGGCGGCTGTCGGCCTGGTACGCTAGAAGGTCCGGCGGCCGTCTTCTCGCTGCGCGACCGCACGATTCGCCGCGTCGCGCTCCCAGGCCGGCTCGGGCCGGTCCAGGCCGGCTCGGCCGCCGGCGGCTCTGCGATGCGTCCAGGCCCCGCGGGCTGGACGAGCGTCCGCCAAGGCCCCGGCGGGCGCGCAACGTACCCCGCGACCCGGAGCGCCACAACCCGATGCGCCGGGTACGGGCGCCCGCAAGGGAGCCGAGCGCAGCGCGGCGGCGGCGTACGGCAGCACGGGGGTCGGCTAATCTCGACCGGCCGCACGGGTCCCGGGGGCCCGGGCGCACGCAACCCATCGACGAGCCCGGGGCCGGAGGTCAGTCCGAGCGATGCAGGCGTCAGCGAATCGCGCCGCCGCGCAGGTGGCGGTGGCCGGGCTCGCCGCGTTGGTCTCGCTGACCGCGGCGTGCGCGCGCAATCCGGTCACCGGCCGGCCCGAGCCCGTGCTGACCAGCGAGCAGCGAGAGATCGAGCTGGGCAACGAGGCCGCCAAGCAGGTCGAAGAGCAGATCGGCTACCTCGACGACGAGGCCCTGCAGGCCTACGTGGCTCAGCTCGGCCAGCGGCTCGCCCGGCAGTCGCCCCGCACCGGGCTCGAGCACCACTTTCACATCGTGCGCATGCGGGAGCCCAACGCGTTCGCCCTGCCCGGAGGACACGTCTACGTGTCGCGCGGGCTGATCGCGCTGGTCAACTCCGAGGACGAGCTCGCCACCGTGCTCGGCCACGAGATCGGCCACGTCGCCGCGCGCCACTCGGTGAGCCGTCAGGCCGCCAACGTCCCGCTCGCGCCCGTCCGCATCCTGGCGGGTCTGGGCGGGGCCGCGGCATCGATCGTGTCGCCGAGCATCGGTCGCATCGTGAGCGGCGTCGGCCAGCTGCCCGGCGCCCTCGCGCTGGCCGCCTACAGCCGCGAGCAGGAGCGCGAGGCCGACCGGCTCGGTCAGCAGTTCGCCGCCGCCGAGGGCTTCGACCCGATGGCGCTCTCGACCTTCATGGACGCCCTCGCGCGCGAGGAGGAGTACGCGGGCGACGACCCCAACCGCCGCTCGTTCCTGCGCAGCCACCCGCGCAGCCCCGAGCGTGCGCGCGCCGCGGTCGACTACGCGAACGAGCTCGAGGTGGCGAAGACCGCAACACCGCCCCTCTCGCGCGCCGACTTCCTGGCCCATCTCGACGGCCTGCCGGTCGGCGTGGCCGCGAGCGAGGGCGTCTTCGTCGACGAGCGCTTCCTGCACCCCGAGCTCGGCTTCGCGCTCACGTTTCCCGAGGACTGGGAGCAGGTCAACAGCCCGCAGGCCGTGGCAGCCGTGCAGCCCGAGCAGCTCGGGCAGGTGGTCGTGCAGATCGTCGACGAGGGATCCGACCCGATGGAGTCGGCCCTCGCGTTCGACCGCGAGGTGCGCCTCGACGAGTTGCCGAAGCGGCTCGAGATCAGCGGCCTCCCGGCCGCCCAGGCCGAGGCCGAGGTCGGCGGCCGGGGCGACCGCATGCGCGTGCTCATCACCTGGATCGCTCACCGGGACCGCATCTACCAGATCAGCGGTGCCTCGACGAAGCGTCACTTCCAGGCGCTGAGGTCGAAGTTCGTCGAGGCGGCCGACAGCTTCCACGAGATCACCGACACAGAGCGGGCCGAAGTGATGCAGGACCGGCTGCGCGTGACGAACGTGCAGGAGGGCGAAGACCTGGCCGCGCTCGGTGAACGCACCGCCAACCGCTGGAGCGTCGAGGAGACCGCCATCGCCAACGGAATCGGCGCCGAGGACGCCCTCGAGCGGGGTATGCTCGTCAAGGTGGCGATCGCCGAGCCCTATTTCGCCGAGCCCTACGTGGCCAGTCCCAGCGCCGTCGAGGACGGCAGCCACGAAGCAGAGGATCGAGAATGAGCGCATCCCCCCACACGAACGAGGGCGCCTTCGACCTGGCCCGGGCCGCTTTCGCGGCGCTGCGGCGCCTCGGCATGCTCGATCCGAAGCTCCTCTACGGCCTGATCCGTGCCGGCCGGCGCCACGGCAGCTCGACGGCCACCGGCTTCGCGGCCGCCGCGATGACCCGGCCCGACGAGATCGCGGTGATCGACGACCGCGGCCAGCTCAGCTACCGCCAGCTCTACGACCGATCCCTGTCCCTCGCCCACGGCCTGCGCGACCTCGGCGTCGGGGCCGGCGCTCAGGTGGGCGTGCTGATCCGCAATCACGCGGGCTTCATCGAAGCGACCAACGCGCTCGGACTGCTCGGCGCCGACGTCTGCTACCTCAACACGGGCTTCGCGGGGCCGCAGCTGCGCGACGTGGCGGAGCGCGAGGGCATCAAGGCGATCCTCTACGACCAGGAGTTCGAGGAAGTCGTCGCGGCCGCACCCGACGAGTGCGCCCGCATCGTGGCCTGGCACGACGACGCCGTGAGCGGGCCCACCCTCGACGGGCTCGTCGACGCCTACGCGGCCGATCCGGTGCCGCGGCCCGAGCGCGCCGGAACGGGCACGATCCTCACCTCGGGCACCACGGGCACGCCGAAGGGCGCTCGTCGCTCGGGGGCGTCGACCGACGCCCAGGGCGCCCTCGGTCTCGTCGAGATGCTGCCGCTGCGTGCCGGCGCCCGAAACCTCGTGAGCGCGCCGATGTTCCACTCCTGGGGACTCACCCAGCTACTGGTGGGCAGCCTGCTCGGCAACAGCTTCGTGCTGCAGCGGCGCTTCGATCCCGAGGCGACCGTCGCGGCCATCGACCGCCACCGTGCCGACCTCTTCGCCGTAGTGCCGGTGATGATGCAACGCATCCTCGCCCTCGGACCCGAGACGATCTCTCGCTACGACGTGAGCTCGCTGCGCGGCACGCTCTCGAGCGGTTCGGCGCTGCCCGGCGAGCTGGCGACCCGCTGGATGGATGCCTTCGGCGACAACCTCTACAACTTCTACGGCAGCACCGAGGTCGCCCAGGCGAGCATCGCCACCCCCGAGGACCTGCGCGCAGCCCCCGGCACCGCGGGACGCGTGCCGCGCGGCGTGGTGGTGCGCATCCTCGACGACAAGGGCCGCGAGGTGCCCCAGGGCGAGGTCGGCCGCATCTTCGTCGGCAACGCCAATCAGTTCGAGGGCTACACGGGCGGCGGCAACAAGGAGATCGTCGACGGGCTCATGTCGGTCGGCGACCTCGGCTGGTTCGACGACGACGGACGCCTCTTCGTGGGCGGGCGCGACGACGACATGATCGTCTCGGGAGGCGAGAACGTCTTCCCGCGCGAGGTCGAGGACCTGCTGTCCGATCGCGACGACGTGGCCGAGGCCGCGGTGATCGGCGTGGCCGACGACGAGTTCGGACAGCGGCTGCGCGCGTTCGTGGTGATGAAGCCCGGCGAGGCATTCGACGAAGACGCCCTCAAGCTCTTCGTCCGCGACCGGCTCGCGCGCCACAAGGTGCCGCGCGAAATCGTCCCGGCCGACGAGCTGCCCCGCAATCCGACCGGCAAGGTCCTCAAGCGGGTGCTGCGCGAGTGGACGCCGGCGGCGGCGGACTGAGCCGAGCCCAAAGCCTGCGGGTCGCGGCGGCGGCCGCGGGGACGGCGCCCACGCGGCCGCCGAAGACGCGCGCCTCGTCGTCCGCGCCGCGGTAGCGGGTCCAGCCGCCCGGACCGGACGGCGCCTCCACTGCAGTGGGATCGCCGTGGCGCGCGAAGGCGATCCAGGCGTCCTGCATCTCGTCCGAGAGCCGCAGTGCAGCGGGCGGCCAGGCGAAGGCCGCGCGCAGGGCGGGGCTGCGCAGCGTGCCGAACACGAACGGCAGCTCGAGCGAGTGGCACGCGCCGACGCGCTCGCGCAGGGCCGCGGGAGCCCGATCGAAGCGGTACAGCCACGTCGGCACGCCCTGCGCGGCGCGCGCGTCGGCCAGCTCGACGGCGGGGCAGCGAAAGACGCGGTCGGTCTGGAACGCCATCCAGACGTCCGCCGGCGAGCGGCGCGCACCGGTGTCGGCGTCGCTCGCGTAGACGCTCAGCACGTCGTCCACGTCGACGCGCCCCGCCACGCCGTCCCGCTCGAGGGTGCGGCCGAGGTAGTCGCGCAGCGTCCGCTCGTCGAGCTGCCGGCGGCGCGCGTCGGTAGCGGTGAACATCTTCCACTCGTCGCGATTCGTGCCCACGAGCAGGGGCACCGGCGTCTCCGCTCCCGCGCGCAGGGCGTCCTCGGGCGTGCGCGGCAGCAGGGCGTCGTCCGCACAGGGCTGCCAGGCCAGCATCCCGAGCGGCAGGCGGATGCGCGCCGCCACGGCGAGCTGGGCGCCGAGCAGCGCTTCGGCCGGAGTGGCGCGCAGTCTCGCCAGGGCATCGCGGCGATCCGGGTCGATGCCCAGCTCGCCGAGCAGCTGCTCGGCGACGCGACGCGCCTCCGCGGGCGGATGGACGTTGCGCGCGGCGCCGCTCTGCAGCACCGCCCGGTGGAAGAGCCCGCGGGCTTCCCGCGCAGCCATCAGCGCGCCGATGCTCATCGCCCCGGCCGACTGGCCGAACAGCGTGACGTTGCCCGGATCGCCGCCGAAGGCCTCGATCTCGTCGCGCACGAAGCGCAGCGCGGCAAGCTGATCGCGCAGGCCGACGTTCGCCTCGGCGTCCGATCCGTGAAGCCAGCGCAGATCGGCGTTCCCGAAGGCGCCGAGGCGGTAGTTGACCGCGACCACCACGACGTCGCCGCGGGCGCAGAGCCGATCACCTCCGTAGATCCAGAAGCTCCCCGAGCCGTGCGAATAGCCGCCTCCGTGGATCCACAACATCACCGGCAGCCCGCGGCGCGCGCAGTCGGGCGTGTAGACGTCGGCGTGCAGGCAGTCCTCGCTCCAGCCGGCCGCCGGCACGGCGCTGTAGCGGTGCAGGCGCCGCGACAGGGCGGCGCGCTGCGGCGCCGCGCGGCCCCTCTGATCCGCGCGGCGCGTGCCCGTCCACGACGCAGCCGGGCCGGGCGCGCGGAAGCGGCCGTCGCCGGGCGTCACCGACGCGAACGGCACCCCGCGAAACACCACGCCGCCCCGGCACCGGACGCCCTCGAGCCGGCCGCTGCTGATCGTCGTGGTGGTCTGCAAGGAGGCGGCCCCGGGCCAGAGGCCCGGCTCAGAGCTCGGCGAGCAAGGCCACGGCCGACTCGGCGAGCGCGTCGACCTGTTGGCGGAAGAGGTCGGTGTCGACCTCGGCGCCCATCACGCCCTTCAGGTAGCGCGCCAGCACGCCCTCGACGATCGCGGCGAGGCGCCAGTACTGGAAGGCGCGGTAGTACGCGATGCGGCTGGCATCGCGTCCCGTCAGCGACTCGTAGCGGGCGGTCAGCTCGTCGCGAAGGAGGAAGCCGCCCGCCGCCGTCGGCGACATCGCGGCGCCGCGGCCGGCCGGGCCGGCCTCGTCCGGCTCGGCCCAGTTGTTGAGCAGGAAGCCGAGGTCGGCGAGCGGATCGCCGAGGGTGCAGAGCTCCCAGTCGAGCACGGCCGCGATGTCGCCGTCCCGGGTGACCAGCATGTTGCCGATGCGATAGTCGCCGTGGACGATGCTCGCGCCGACCTGCTCGGGCATCTGTGCCTGCAGCCCCTCGTAGACCTCTTCCATGGCGGCGAGCTCGCGGGTCTGCGTCTTCTCCCACTGGGTGCGCCAGCGCTTGAGCTGCCGCGGGATGTAGGCCTCCTTGCGACCGAGGTCGCCGAGCCCGACTGCGTCGGGATCGACCGCGTGGATGGCCGCGAGCACCTCGACGACGCGCTCGCCGAGCTTGCCGCGGTTGGCCTCGCTGATGTTTTCACGGGTGAGCGCGTGGTTCTCGAGCACGAGGCCGTCGACGAACCTCATCACGTAGAACGGGGCGTCGTTGACGCTGTCGTCCTCGCACAGGCCGAGGGCGGGAGGCACCGGCACCGGCGTATCGGCGAGCGCGGCGATGATGCGGTGCTCGCGACCCATGTCGTGCGCGGTGGCGATCACGGCGCCGGTGGGCGGGCGGCGCAGCACGAAGCGCTCGCCCGCCGAGTCGGTCACGCGAAACGTGAGGTTCGAGTGGCCGCCGGTGATCAGCTCGAATTCGAGCGGCGGGGTGGCGCCGTCGATGTGCTTGGCGAACCACTCGTTCAGCCCGTCCGGGTTGATGCCCTTGATCGACATGACTCACTGCCTTCCGTCTCGAGCCGACACGAGCGCATTCGGTGCCGGGCGCGTCGGCCGAGTATAACGCCGACGATCGCCGGCCCATCGGCCGCGAATCGCCGCCGCGGCGGCCGGTCGCGGGCCGGACGTGGTACGGTCGGGCTCGCATGACGACCGCCGTACCCGCCGTTCTGCGCTTCACCGCCTGGCGCGCCCTGGCGCTGGCCCTCGCCCTTTCGATGCTGCTCGGCTGCGGGGGCGGCGGGGCCAACAAGAAGGGCAAGCAGGTCCTGCTCGACACCGACTTCGCCGACGCCCGCCTCGGCGAGCAGGCCGCCGCCGACATGGCGGCCCAGATGGGCATCGTCGACGACCCGGCCCTGGTCGAGTACGTGACGGCGATCGGCCAGCGCATGGTGCCTTTCGCGCCGCGTCGGCCGTTCGAGTACAGCTTCCACATCGTCGATCAGGCCGAGCCGAACGCGTTCGCCCTGCCCGGCGGCTACATCTACGTGTCGCGCGGACTGCTGGCGCTGGCCAACTCCGAGGACGAGCTCGCCGGTGTGATCGGCCACGAGATCACCCACGCCGCCGAGCGACACACGGCGGGCCGCCAGGAGTACGGCCGGCGCCTCAACCCGCTCTCCATCGGCTACATGCGCGCCGGTCAGCTCGCCGCCTACAGCCGCGACCAGGAACGGGACGCCGACCGCGGCGGACAGATCCTCGCGGCGCGCGCCGGCTGGGACCCGATGGGCATGGCGCGCTTCCTCCAGGACATGAGCGCGATGGAGCGCAACATGATGGGCATCTCGCGCCTGCCCGGCTTCTTCGACAGCCACCCGCCCACGCCCGAGCGCGCCGCCACCTCGGCAAACCGTGCGCAGAGCATCCAGTGGAACAGACGCAAGGGCATCGCGGGGTCGCAGGCCGACTACCTGAGCCGGCTCGAGGGCATCGTGATCGGCCACGACCCGAAGGAGGGAATCTTCGAGGGCGAACGATTCCTGCACCGCGACATGGACTTCAGCCTGCGCTTCCCCGACGGCTGGCAGCTGGTGAACACGCGCGACGCCGTGGGCGCGGTCGAGCCGAGCGGCAAGGCCTTCGTCGCGCTGCGCCTCTCGGGTCCGGGCGACGACCCGCAGGCGGCCGCCCGGCAGTTCATCCAGGGAGAGCTGCGACAGGCCCGGGGCAAGGTGAAGCGCGAGCAGCCGATCGTGGTCGGCGACCACCCCGCCTATCGGCTCGAGGTGGAGGCGGGCGCCGTCAAGAGCGGTGCGCTCGTCACCTTCCTCGCCTACCGCGGCTTCGTTTACCGCATCGACATGGTCGCCCGGGCCGCGGACGTGCGGAAGTTCGAGGGACGCGGGCGCGCCGTGGTGCGAAGCTTCCGCCCGCTCACCGACGAGGAGAAGGCGTCCTTCGAGATCACCCGTCTACACGTCGTCCGGGCGCAGCCGGGCGAGACCCTCGAGATGCTCAGTATTCGTACGGGAAACGCCCTGCCCCTCGGCACCACGGCGGTCCTGAACGATCTCTTCATCAACTCGCGCCTCGAGGAGGGCCGGCTCGTGAAGATCGGGCTCGCCGAGGCGTACGTCCCCCAGCCGCCCCGCAGACCGGCGCCGCCCGAGGGCGAAGCTCGCGGGTGACGGGCGTCACGTCCCGGCCACGAATATTCCGTCCCCCTTCAAGCGCTGGAGCCGAAGGGTCGATAGATTTCGTATCGAGCCCCGACCGGCTCGCCAGGGAGGACCGCATGAACACGCGTCGGCTCCGTCCCGCACGAGCGATCGTTTGCGCGGTCCTCTCGTGCGTCGGCCTCTCGAGCAGCGCCGCCGCCTCGCCCTGGAACTTCGTCGGCGCCAGGCAGCAGGCGATGGGCGGCGCCGGCGTCGCTCACACGAGCGACAGCACTGCCAACTACTGGAATCCGGCCAACCTGGCCTTCCAGAAGGGCTGGGGGGTGCACCTCCCGATCACGGCCAACGGCAGCATCGAGAACGATGCGCTCCAGCGGCTGTCGGAGATGCTGGTCGCCTACGACCAGCTCGACACCACCGCGCAGAGCGTCTTCGAATGCGCGCCGGTCTGTCCGGGCGTTCCGCTCACCAACGCCCAGTCCGGCGGCATCGCGAGCCTGCTCAGCCAGTTTGCCGCCTACGGGACCCGGGGCGAGAACGTCCACGTCGGCGCGGCTCTGGGCCTCGCGGGGCGCGTCGGCAGCTTCGGATTCTCGGCGCTGTCGATCAGCGACGGGACGGTCTTCCCGAACACCGACATCGCCAATGTCGCGCTCGGCGGAATCGCCGTCGACCTGCTCGGGACTTGCGCCACGGTACCGGCGGACTGCGTGACTCCGGTGAACGTGGCGCTGGGCGATCAGGTCGCTCTGGCGTCGGCGGGCGGCCTCACCCCGCCCCTCACCCAGCCCCAGGGCGGCCACCTCGTATTCCTCCTCGAGCAGGCCGGAGCCGACACCAACGACCCGCGTGTCCAGCAGCTCGCCACCGGCCTCGTCGACGCGGCCAGCGGAGCGCTCGCCGGCAACGAGACCGGTGCGCTGGCGGCCGGCCTCAGCGTGCAGGAGTTCGCGTTCTCGTACGCGGTCAAGCTGCCGGTTCCGTTCCTGCGCAAGACCACCGGCACCACACGCAGGATCCTCGACACCTACGTGCACGAGAAGTTCGCGCTGTCGGTCGTGCCGAAGTACATGCTGGGCGTCACCTTCATCAAGTTCTTTCCCTACAACGACGCGACCGGTGCCGGCGGCGTCGTGACCGACCTCCTCAACCTCGACAACAGCGAAGTCAGCCACGCCTTCGGGCTGGACATCGGCGTCTCGTACCGGCCGACGAGCTGGATGCAGTTCGGCGTGATGGCGCGCAACGTCAACAGCCCCGATTTCGAAGTCTCGTTCGTGCCCCAGCTCGGGATCACGTCGCTCACGGTCGACGCGCAGGTGCGGGCGGGCCTGGCGCTCGTGCCGGTCCGCAACCTGACGCTCGCCTTCGACGTCGACCTGACCGAGAACGAGATCATCGCGCTGCGCAACGTGAGATCGCGGTTCGTCTCGCTCGGCGCCGAGTACGTGATTCCGTTCGGCCGGCACGTCGACCTGGCGCTTCGGGTGGGCGGCTACAACAACGTGTCCGGCACCGTCAACCAGGACTGGGCGATGACGGGCGGCTTCGGGCTCCGGTTCGGCAGCTTCCGCATCGACGCCTCGGCGGCCGGATCGTTCGCCGACGAGCTGATCCGCACCGGAACAACCACCTACGACAACTTCCCGACACGGCTCAACGCCGGGCTCGCTCTCAGCTGGGAGAAGAGCCTGTAGACGACGCGCGCGCGCGTGTTGCGCCGAGGCGATCCCGAAGGATCGCCGCCCAGCGGCGGAAGGTGCTCCGCAGGGCCGCGGCGTTCGCCGAGGTCGTGCTCGAATAGGACGGCCCGACGCCCGATGCGCCCGACGCGACGGCGTCGCGGCGCTCGGTCACACGCGCGATCACCTCGCGGCTGCGCGCGTCGACGAGGTCGACCACCAGGGTCATCTCCGCGGTGCGGCGCGTGATCACCTGTTCGCCTCCGGGCAGCGCGCCGAGCGGCACGAACATCACGAGATCGACCACCGAGGGAACGACGACGAGCGTGTCGGCGGCGGGCTCGTCGACCAGCTCGAACTGCGCGCTCGCCCCGAGCTCGGCGCGAAACTCCTCGACGAGATAGCGACCGAAGTCCTGCAGCTGCTGCTCGGAGAGCGCGAAGTTGGGCTGGCTGGGATAGCCGCCTTCGACGAGCAGCCAGCTGTCTTCGTGCGTCGGCTCACGCTCGAACGTGATCGTCGGTGGCGCGACCAGCAGCGTGCGGTACGCCGCGAAGTGCTCGCCGGGCCTGATCCAGGCGCGGGCGAAGCCCGAGTAACGGACGGGGTAGAGGGCCTGCCTCCTCTGGTCCCCCGCCACGCCCTCGAACCCGGAGACGTCGGGCGTCCAGCCGGGGCCCGGGTAACGACAGCCGGTGGCGCTCGGCCCGAGTGCCAGCATCGTTACCAGCGCCAGCACGCAGCCAAGACCGTTGCGCCCGTTGCGCGCACTGCGCCCACTGCGTTTCCCGCCGTTGCCCGCTGCCTGCAGCACGACCGGCTCTCCCCGCCGCGCGACGTCGAGCCCGCGCGGCGCGCGAGCGAGTCTAGCGCGGCCGGGTCAGACGACCGGGCCGCCGTCGCCGGCAGCGTCCAGCCGCGCGATCAGGTCGTCCTTCGGACCCGGCCGTCCCGCGAGGATGCCGCGCAGACAGTCCGCCTCGAGGGCCAGCACCCAGCACTTGCCCAGCGCGGAGACGCTCGCGGCCGCGGCGGCGTCGCGGATGATCGGGATCCCGCCGAATACGTCGCCGGGCTCTAGCCGGCCGAGGTGCTTTTCGTGCTCGGCGTCGACCACCACCAGCGAGCCGGCGAGCAGCACGAACAGCCCGTCGCTCGCCAGCCCCTGCTCGACCACCGCCGCACCGTCCCGTATCTCGAGAAAACGGAAGCGACCCGCCAGCGCGTCGAGGTCGGCTCGGGGAAAGGGCGCAAAGAACGGATGCGTGCGCAGCGTGCGGTCGATCAGCCGCTCGCGCAGGAAGCGCAGCAGCGTCTTCGAGACTTCGCCGCGCTCGCGGATCAGCGACCACATCACCTTGCGCTCGATCGCGAGCAGGCGCGTGTCGACCAACGCCTCGATGCTGGCGTTGCGCGGCTGGTTGGTGACGAGACCGATCTCGCCGAAGAACGCGCCTTTCTCGAGCACGGCCATCCGGGTGCGCGGCGGCCCCTCGGCGACCGGCACGACGGCGCCGTCGACGACGACGTAGAGCGTGTTGGCCCGGTCGCCTTCGCGAAAGAGTGTCGCGCCGGCGGGGAGCCGGATCACCTGCACCTGCGAGACGAGCCGGTGCAGGGTCGTGACGTCGAGCGAGCCGAAGAGCGGCGTGCGGCACAGCTCGTCGAGCGCGCTCGGCTCACCGCCCCCTTCGAGGGGGATCTCGGCGATGCCGGCGCCGTCGCCCTCGCCGAGCCGCACCGCCCGCGACTCGGGGATCACCTCGGTCAGCTCGAGCGCGGCGAGCGGGGCATCGCTGTCACTCGGCACGGCCACGCCCGCGTCCGCGCACGGCGGCTCGGCGCCGCCCGCTTGCGCCGCGACGACGGGCTCGGCGTAGAGCAGGTGCAGACGGTCGAGGGTGGCGGGGTCGTCGGGCGCGATCTCGAGGACCAGCTTGCAGGTCGCAATGGCGGCCAGCACCTGCCCCTGATCGATCAGCAGCTCGAGGCTCCGCCGCAGGCAGGCGAGCTCCTCCTCGCGGCGCCCGAGCTCGTGATACGCGCCCGCGCGTCGCTCGGGCCACGTCGGGTCGGCGGGCTCGAGCCCCTCGAGCTCTTCGTAGATGCGCAGCGCCGCCAGGTAGTCGCCGCCGCGCATCGCGAGCGACGCTTTCCGGCGTAGGGCCTGATGTCGAGGAAGCACCACGCCCTGCTCTTCGCCCGGTTCGGCGCAGGGCTTGAACCGGCCGCCGCGCCCGGCCCGGCCGAACCGGACTTCCGTCCGGCGCTGCGGGCTTGCTGCGCGTCGCCGTGGGGGACGACCGATCCGGGCGAGGCGCGATCAGACCGTGTCGCGGTCGAGCCACTTCTCGGTGTCGGGCGGGCGGTGCGACGCGAAGGCGTCGAGCAGCGCCGCGGGCGTGTCCGCCACCGCGAGCAGCTCGAGGTGCTCGGCGCGCAGGAAGCCCTCCTCGGCCGCATGCCCGAGCATCGCCTGCAGGGCCCGGAAGTAGCCGCCGACGTCCAGCAGGCCGCAGGGCTTCCGGTGCATGCCGAGCTGTGCCCAGGTGAGGATCTCGAAGCACTCCTCGAAGGTGCCGAGACCACCCGGCAGTGTCACGAACGCATCGGCGAGATCGGCCATCGTCGCCTTGCGCTCGTGCATCGAGCGCACGACGCGCAGATCGGGCAGCCCGCGGTGGACGACCTCCCGGGCGACGAGCGCCTCGGGGATCACGCCGATCACGTGCCCGCGCGCCTCGAGCACGGCGTCAGCGAGTACACCCATCAGCCCGACGTCCCCGCCGCCGTAGACGAGCTCGAGGCCGCGCTTCGCGAGCTCGGCGCCGAGCTCGCGGGCCGCATCGGCGTACTCGGGGCGGCTGCCGTGGCTCGATCCCAGGAAGACGCAGACCCGCTTCATCGCGCCCTCATGCGGGCGCATCGGGCCGGACGGACCGCAGATGCGGCACCTCGTTGAGGCTGCCGACGCTGCGCACGCCGTCGCTCGATCCGAGGAAGCGGTTGATCGACGTGTAGCCCGGATTGAAGAAGAGCTTGAAGCCGAGCCCGACGACGTGGGAAGCCCAGGTGTTGATCACACCCCCGTGACACACCACCACGACACGCCGGCCGCCGTTCGTGCGAATGATCTCGTCGCAGGCCGTGACGACCCCGTGGCGGAAGTCCTCGAGGTCCATGCCCTCGGGATAGCCGCGGCTCATGAAGTCGCGCCAGGCCTCGTAGTCGAGCTCGCGAAGCTCTTCGAGGGGCACGTAGGTGTCCGAGTCGCGGTCGTACTCGGCGATGCGCGGATCGAGCTCGATCTCGAGGCCGAGCCGCTTGGCGAGGGGCTCGGCGGTTTCGCGGGCCCGGCGCAGGGGACTGGCGTAGATGCGATCGATCGGCTCTCTGGCGAGCCAGTCCGCTGCCGCCTCGGCCTGGGCGCGGCCCGTCTCCGAGAGCGGCGGGTCGGCGGGCGTGCCGTCCTCGGAGACGCGGCGGACGGGCAGACCGTGACGGACGAGGATCATCTCCATGGGCGGCGAGTGTAGCCGCGCGCGCGACGCGGCAGCGCGCCGGCGGCGGCTCCCGCATACTGGCGCTCGCATCACGCCGAACGCGAAATCGAGGAGACAGCAAATGCGCCTGGCATCGGGCTGGCGGCGGCTGGCGGTCGCCGCAGCCGCTCTGTGGATCGGATCCGGCTGCGCGAGCGACGGCGAAACCACCGCGGCCGCGCCCGGGCCGGCCGATCAGGCAGCCACCGCGCAGGCGCCGCCCCCCGAAGTCGAGCCGACGCCACCCGTCGAGGTCCGCACAACGAGCGAGCCGGCGCCACCCGCCGAGGTCGGCACGACGAGCGAGCCGGCGCCCGACGACGCAGCGCTGCCACAGAGCACGGACGCCCCCGCGCCGCCGAGCCCCGCAGCGGACGAGCCGCCCCCCGCGACGAGCCCGCCGGCGCTCGCCCCCGCCGACGGCCGCGTCCCGCACGTGGCGCTCGTGCAGTTCACGACCGGCGTCGAGAACCACGAGCCGGTCGACGCCGTGACGTTCCTCGGCAACGATGTGCGCGAGATCCTCTTCTACTCCGACCTGCGCGACCTCGGCGGAGCGACCGTGATCCACCGCTGGGAGTACATGGGAGAGGTGACCGCCGAAGTGCCCTTCGAGGTGCGCGGCGAGCGCTGGCGGGTGTGGTCGAGCAAGCGGCTGCAGCCCGAGCAGGTGGGCGACTGGTCGGTGTCGGTCGTCGCGCCCGACGGCGAGGTGCTGGCCGTGGAGGCGTTCAGCTACCAGCAGGCCCGGTAGCCGGCGCCGGCGCCCGGGCCGCACGGCCGGGGGCCCGCACGCGCTCGTTGCGCTTGCGCAGGCCGTCGAGCAGCACGTCGGCGGCGGCCCTCACGCGCGCGGCCAGCTCACGGGCGGGCAGCGGCGAGCCGCGCAGCCCGTTGGCGAGGGCCGCCAGGACCACGGCGCGCAGCATCCCGGCGACCTCGTACGCGGGCACGTCCGCGCGAATCTCGCCCCGCGCCCGTGCGTCCTCGACCAGCTCGAGCGCGGAGTTCGCGCGCCTGGGGCGGCCGCGGGCGAGGGTTTCCGACTCGTCGGCGAGCGCCACGAAACGGGCCGCATCGAGCGCGTACGCGAAGGTCCTGGTGTCTGCGGCGGCGTGGACGGCCAGGTCGGCGGCGAGCGCGCGGAGCGCTCTTCGCAGCCCTCGTCGCTGCGCGCCGGGCTCGGCGCCGCTGGAACCGGCAGCGCGTAGGGTCTCGTCGACCAGGTCTTCCAGCCACTCGCGGAGGACGGCGTCCTTGCCCGCGAAATAGTTGAAGAAAGTCGCGTCGCTGATGTTGGAGCGCGCGACGACGTCGCGCACCCGGACGGCCTCCGGCCCGACTTCCCGCGACAATGCGATCGTGTTCGCGATGATCTCGGCGCGCTGACGACGCTGCTTGTCGATCCGGTGCCCCATAAGATAACTATACAGACTCCATTTTTATATTCTATGGATCATTGATTGTTTTTGATTTTTGTGAATCGGACAGATTGCTCGCATCGACTGGACGAGTCAGCACGGGCGTGGCAGAACCCCAACCCGAGCCAACCCGGAGACCGCGATGGAAGTGCCCAGCCTGCCCCTGCTGCCGAGGCTATTCAACCACGCCGGCGCCGCCCTGGCCGCGATCGGCCTGCGCCCGGGCGGACTCGACGCCGACTCGCTCGAGGCGGCCGCCCGGCGGGCGACGGGCCTCGACGGCGCGCTGCCTGCCGACACCCGAGTCGGCCTCGGTCGGCTCACACGCTCTCTCGAGGAGGACGCGGCGCTGTCGACCATGGGCCGCCTGATCGCGCGCGCCGACCTCACGAACGTGATCGGCAACCGCCTGCAGCTCGACGACTGGCACGCCCGGCACCCCGAGATCTCCGCCGAGCCGGTGCGCGGCCCGATCTTCATCGTCGGTCAGGGGCGCACGGGCACGACGATCCTCCACGAGCTGCTGATGCTCGACCCGGCCAACCGCGTCCCCCTCACCTGGGAGTGCGACGCGCCCTTCCCTCCGCCCGAACGGGACGGCTACACGAACGACCCGCGCATCGCCGACTGCCAGGCGCAGCTCGACAAGAGCGAGTCGCTCCTCCCCGACTTCAAGCGCATGCACCGGATGGGAGCCGAGCTGCCCCAGGAGTGCGTGCGGATCGTCGCGAGCGACGCTCGCAGCTTGATCTTCACCGCCCAGTGGCGCGTCACCGGCTACACGCGCTGGCTGCTCGACGAAGCCGCCATGGCGCCCGCCTACCGGACGCACCGCCGCTTCCTGCAGCTGCTCGGGTGGCGTTGCCCGGCCGAGCGCTGGGTCGTGAAGTCGCCCGGGCATCTCTGGTGCCTCGACGCGCTGTTGGACGAATACCCCGATGCCTGCCTGGTGCAGACCCACCGCGATCCGATCGCGATCGTCTCGTCGCTCTCGAGCCTGGAGTGCGTGTTGCGCAAGATGTGCAGCGACGACATCGACCACGGCGAGGTCGCGCGCGAGTGGTCGGACTGGCTGCAGCGCGCCTACGAACGATCCGTCGACTTCCGACAGAGCGGCCGCGTCCCCGAGTCCCGCGTCGTCGACCTGCACTTCGACCGCTTCATGCGCGACCCGATCGCCACCGTGTGTGAGATGTACGACCGCTTCGACCTCGAGCTGCGACCGGACGTCGAGCAGGCGATGCGCGACTACGTGGCCCGCAACCCGAGCGACCGCGACGGCCGCCACCGCCACACCTTCGCGGACACGGGCCTCGACCTCGAAGAGGAGCGCGCCCGGGTGAAGCGCTACGTCGACTACTTCGACGTGACCGCCGAGCAGCGCGACTAGCCGAAACCCGGATCAGCGCTCGGGCTTCGGGGCGAAGACCGCGTCGCGCACCACGAAGACATCGTCCTCGAGCGAGGCGTCCTCGGCGGTCTCGTGGGCGAGGCAGCGCGCGGCTCGCAGCACGTCGCCCTTCACGGCGGCGACACGCGCGAGCGTCGCCGGGTTGGCGACGAGCACCATGCTTTCGACCTCGCGCCCCATCGACACCTCGCCGTCGGCCTTGGCCTTGTTGATGGCGGTCAGCGCCGCCACCGCGACGTCGAAGCTGCCTGCGTGCTCGGGCGCCGCGACGTCTGCGAAGTCGCGCTCGCTCGGCCAGGGCGCTGCGTGGATGCTGGCCTGGCCCGTCTCCGCCGCGAAGGACCACGACCAGACCTCCTCGGTGATGTAGGGCAGCACCGGCGCGAAGAGCCGCAGCAACACCGAAAGCCCCAGCCGGAGCGCCGCCACCGCGGACCCGCTGGCAGCGGCTTCGTCGCCCGCGGCCCCGTCCGCGAAGGCGCGGGCGCGCACCTTGGCGAGCTCGAGGTAGGTGTCGGTGAAGTGGGTCCAGAAGAAGCTCTCGGTCTCCTGCAGGGCGTGGGCGTACTCGTAGCCCTCGAACCACTTCGTGCAGGCCCGGGACAGCTCGGCCAGCTTCGCCACGAACGCGCGGTCGAGCTCGTCGGCGATCGGGTGCACCTCGCCGGTCTGGCTCAGTACGAACTTGCCCGCGTTGAAGAGCTTCGTGACCAGCCGCTTGCCGATCTTCCAGACCTTCTCGTCGAAGGCCGTGTCCGAGCCGAGCCGGGCGCTCGCCGCCCAGTAGCGGCCCGCGTCGGCGGTGTACTGCTCGAGCAGCGGCAGCGGCGTCATCACGTTGCCCTTGCTCTTCGACATCTTCTTGCGGTCGGGGTCGAGGATCCAGCCCGAGATCATCGCGTTGCGCCAGGGAACGTCGCCCTCGTGGAGCAGCGCCTTGGCGATCGTGTAGAACGCCCACGTGCGGATGATGTCGTGACCCTGCGGCCGCACGTCGGCGGGAAAGAGATGGGCGTGCCGGTCGTCGTCGGTCCCCCAGTGCGAGCTGATCTGCGGCGTCATCGAGCTGGTGAACCAGGTGTCGAAGATGTCGGGATCACCCGTGAAGCCGCCCGGCTCGTCTCGCTGGCCGGCCTCGTAGCCGGGCGGCACGTCGACGGTGGGGTCGACGGGCATCGCCTCGTAGTCGGCCACGATGGCGCGCCCCCAGTCGGGCTCGCCGTGCTCGTCGAGCGGGTACCAGACGGGAATCGGCACGCCGAAGAAGCGCTGCCGGCTCAGGCACCAGTCGAGGTTCAGGTTCTCCGTCCAGTCGCGGTAGCGGGCGGCCATGAAGGGCGGATGCCACTTCACCTCGGCGCCCTTCGCGAGCAGCTCGTCCTTGCGGTCGAGCAGCCGGGCGAACCACTGGCGGGTCGGCAGGAACTCGAGCGGGCGATCGCCCTTCTCGAAGTACTTCACCGAGTGCTCGATGCTCTCGGGCTCGCCCTGCAGCGGCGCCCCGCGCCCCGTCGCGCTGCCGGCGGGATCACGCAACAGCTCGACGATGCGCGCCTGGGCCTGCTTGACGTTCTTGCCGGAGAGCTCCGCGTAGGCGGCGTTGGCGGCGGCCGGATCGAGGCTCTCGTAGCCCTCGCTCCCGTACTCGACCGGCACGAGCCGTCCGTTGCGACCGATCAGCTGGCGCAGCGCCAGCCCCTCGTCGCGCCACCAGAGCACGTCGGTCTGGTCGCCGAACGTACAGACCATCAGCACGCCGGTGCCCTTCTCGGGGTCGGCGAGCTCGCTGGGGAAGAACGGCACGGGCACACGGAAGAGCGGCGTCACCGCGCGCTTGCCGAAGAACGCGCGGTAGCGCTCGTCGTCCGGGTGCGCGGTCACGCCCACACAGGCGCCGAGCAGCTCGGGGCGCGTCGTCGCGATCACGAACGCGTCGTCGCTGTCCTCGATCGCGAACTCGATGTGGTGGTAGGCGCCGGGGACGACCTTGTCCTCGAGCTCGGCCTGCGCGACCGCGCATTGGAAGTCGACGTCCCACATGGTGGGCGCCTCGCTGGTGTAGACGAGGTCCTTCTCGTAGAGGTCGCGGAACGAGCGCTGGGCGATGCGGCGGCAGTGATCGTCGATGGTCTGGTACTCCTGGGTCCAGTCCACCGAGAGGCCGAGGCGGCGCCAGAGCGCGCGGAAGTACTCCTCGTCCTCGTCGATCAGCTTGTAGCAGGCCTCGATGAAGTTCGGCCGCGAGATCAGGCGCGCCGGCTTCTTGCGCACCTTCGCGCTGGCCTCTTCGAGGACGAGCCCCTCCTCGTAGGGCTGGGTCGGGTCACAGCGCACGTGGTAGTAGTTCTGCACGCGGCGCTCGGTGGGCAGGCCGTTGTCGTCCCAACCCATCGGGTAGAAGATGTTCATGCCGCGCATGCGCTTGAAGCGCACCATCACATCGGCCTGCGTGTAGGAGAAGACGTGGCCCACGTGGAGCGAGCCGGAAGCCGTGGGCGGCGGCGTGTCGACCACGTAGGTCTCGTCGCGGGGCCGGTCCGGGTCCCAGCGGTAGATGCCGCCCTGCTGCCAGGCCGCGTCCCAGCGCGCCTCGGCCTCGGGGGCGTCGAAGTGCTTCGGCACCTCGGCCGGGTCGATGGCCGGCACACGGCCGGACGCGGGACCGCCGGCCCCGCCCGGGGTGGGTTGCTCGCTCATGGCTTCCTTCTCTGCTCGGCTTTCGCTCGGCCCGGGGGCCAAAGGGGCGGGCCCGCGCGATCCGGCGCGTCGGAGCCGCCCGGATCGCCCGCGGCGCGACCCGAGGGGCCGGTAACATAGACCAGCGCACGCCCGGCTCGGACGGAGCGGGCGGGAAGCCGGCCCGCAGCGGGCTCGCCGCTGCCACGCGGCGGTTCGCTTGCGTATCCGCGGGCTTGTCTCTACCCTCGGGCGCCCCGTGGATCCGGCCCCGCACCAGAGCCGGCCCGACTCGGGCCCGCCGGGCGGCGGGGGGTCCACGATCCGGGACGACTCCCGGTACGAGATCCAGAACGAGAGCCGGAACGAGAGCCGGAAGAGCCTAGAGAAGAACCTAGAGAGGGCGGCGTGGCCAAGAAGTCGCAGATCAATCGAGACAACAAGCGCCAGGCGCTGATCGCCAAGTACGCGGAGCGCCGGGCCGAGCTGCGCAAGCAGCTCAACGACCCGAACGTCTCGGTCGAGGACAAGATCAAGGTGCAGGAGGCTTTCGCCAAGCTGCCCCGCAACTCGTGCCCGACGCGCCTCAACCACCGCTGCAGCGTCTCGGGCCGCTCGAAGGCCTACTACCGCAAGTTCGGCATCTCGCGCATCGCCCTGCGTGAGCTGGCGCTGGCCGGTCAGCTGCCGGGCGTCAAGAAGTCGAGCTGGTAGCGGCGAGGGAGAGCGCCTTGAAGCCCGAGATCCACCCCAACTACCACGACGTGATCTTCCACGACTCCGCGACCGGCGAGGAGTGGATCACCCGCTCCACCATGACCTCCAAGGAGACCCGCGAGGTCGACGGCCAGGATCTGCCCGTCGTCCGCCTCGAGATCTCCTCCGCGAGCCACCCCTTCTGGACCGGCAAGCTCCGCGAACTCGACGCGGACGGCAAGATCGACCGGTTCCGGAAGCGCTACGGCGGCAAGAAGAGCTAGGCGGGGCCGCCTTCGGCGGCTTCGCTGCTGGCCAATCGCTGTGGCTGGCGGCGCTTTCTGGGGCGCTAGCGGCCGGACAGCTTCTTCTTGATCTGCCGCTTGAGGCGCTGGGCGTCGGGCATCAGCTTGGCGTCGTCGGTGCCGAGCAGGAAGCCGTCGAGGCCGCCCTTCTTCTGGACCGTGCGCAGCGTGCGGGTGGCGACCCGCAGGCGGATCGAGCGGCCGAGCGTCTCGGAGGCGAGCGTGACCTTCTGGATGTTCGGGTCGAAGCGGCGGTTGGTCGCCCGCATCGAGTGCGAGACGTTGTGTCCGAACTGGACGTCCTTGCCGGTCAGGGCGCAGCGGCGGGCCATGGCGATGCCTCGGAGGGCCGCGCCACGGTGCGGGCGCGGACCGGATCGGAGATGGAGGACGGCACCCGGGGGTGCCGAAGGCCCGGATAGTTAGCTTAGACTGCGAGGGCCTGCCAATCGGCCGCAGGCGGCTCGAGGCGGGCCCTCGCCCCGGCCCGTCCGGCACACAGGAGACCGCCATGGCGTTCCACGGATCCGTCGCTCTCGTCACCGGTGCCGGCAGCGGCATGGGACGGCTCGCCGCCCGACAGCTCGCCGAGGCCGGCGCCAAGGTCGCCGCCGTCGACGTCAACGAGGAGGGCCTGCGCGAGACCGGCCGCGACCTGCCGGGCGTGCGCGCGTACCCCCTCGACGTGACCGACGAGCCCCACGTGGCCGAGGCGGTGCGTCGCATCGAGGGCGATCTCGGTCCCGTCGATCGCGTCATGAACGCAGCGGCCATCATGCCCACAGGCCTCCTGCTCGATCAGGATGCCCGGCTCATCAACCGCATCACCGAGATCAACTATTTCGGCACCGTCAACCTCACGATGGCGACGCTGCCCGGAATGATCGAGCGCGGCCGCGGCGACCTCGTCAACTTCGCCTCGATCGCGGGCTGGCTGCCCGCCTTGCACTTCGGCGCCTACAACGCGTCGAAGTTCGCCGTGGTGGCCTTCACCGAAGTGCTCCATCACGAGAACCGCAACAAGGGCGTCCGCTTCGCGTGCGTGTGCCCGCCGCCGGTCGCCACCCCGCTGCTCGATCAGGCGAAGAGCCAGCCGAAGGTGCTCGAGGGGCTGCCGCCGATTGCGCCCGAAAAGGTGCTCGCCGCCATCGAGCGCGGGCTCGAGCGCGGCCGGCTGATGATCTACCCCGACTCGACCTCCGCGATCACCCAGCGGATGCGCCGCTTCCTGCCGAACCTGATGTGGCGGGGCGCGCATCGCACCGAGGGGATCTGAGCGCGCACCGACTGCTACGCTCGCGCCATGCCGCGTACGGAGCACCGTGCCGGAAGCCACCTTCGGCGGGGCATGCCGTGAGGGCCCGGCATCGCCGCGGCGCCAGCACGCTCGTCCGGCTGCTGCTCGCTCTGCCGATCGCCCTGTCCTGCGAGCCGCTCGACGACGGCCGGCGCCACGAGGTGATCGCTCGGCTCGCTGCGGCGGAGGGCGCATCGACCGACCCGCCGGCGGCGACCGAGCCCGTCAAGCTCGCCCAGAGCACCCGCCACGCCGTCCCGCTCCTCGCCAACACGCAGCGGAGCTTCGAGGTCAGCACCGAGCGGAGCGCGCGCCGCATCGTCTTCAGCATCGGGGCCCGCGGAGGCGACCCCGGCTCGGCGGCCGTCTTCTCGATCGAACGACGCCGCGGTGACGCCTGGCAGCCGATCTTCCGTCAGGCGGTCGATTCCAACGGAGTCTGGTCCGATCACCGGCTCGATCTCCCGGCAGGCAGCCGGCACTTCCGCTTCGTCACCGAGCCGCGCGAGCCCGCCACCCACGCCGGCAAGGCGTTCTGGGGCTCGGTGAGCTTCACCGCACCCGAGCCGGCAACACCCGCGGACCCCCACGAGCCGCCGCCGAACGTGATCCTCGTCTCCCTCGACACACTCGGCGCCGCCTATCTCGGCTCGTTCGGTCACGTGTCCGACGCCAGTCCCGCGATCGATGCCTTCCTGGCGGACGGCTTCTCGTTCCGGCGCGCCTTCGCCCAGTACCCCGCCACGCTCGGCTCCCACGCGACACTCTTCACCGGCCTCTACCCCCTCCACCACGGCTTCTACGGCATGACGAGCCGCCGCCTGCCGAGCCTCGTCGAGACCTTCGCCGGCCGCGGCTACCGCACGGCGGCCTTCACCGAGAACGCCTTCGTGGGCTCGGACTTCGGGTTCTCGACCGGCTTCGACCGCTACGAGGACGGCGTCGGCGAGGGCGCGGCCCTGCACGGCCAGAGCGAGCGCACCTTTCGCGACGCCGAGCAGTGGCTCGCCGACGCCGGCCGCGACACGCGCTTCTTCCTCTTCGTCCACACCTACGAGGTGCACTCGCCCTATACGCCGCGCGACGCCGACGCGCAGGCCCTTGCCGACCGCCTGACACCCGGCGACACGCGCAGCATCGGCGCCGCCGCAATGCTCCGGCACAACCGCGGCGAGCAGCTGCTCGACGAGGCCGCCATCGATCGACTCGAGGCGCTGCACGCGGGCGAGATCCAGTACCTCGATCGCATCGTGGGCGGCTTCTTCGAGCGGCTCCGCGAGCTCGGCCTCGACGACGACACGATCGTCGTCCTCACCGCCGATCACGGCGATCTCTTCGGCGAGCAGGGCCGCCTCGAGCACGGCGGCACGCTGCACAATCGCGTGCTCCACGTTCCGCTCGCCTTCCGCTGGCCCGGGCGCATCGAGGCCGGGGTGAGCAACGACCCGGTGCAGCTCGCCGATGTCCTGCCGACCCTGCTCGAGCTCGCGGAGCTCGGCCTGCCGGACCGGCTGGACGGCCGCAGCCTGGCCGGGGCGCTGCGCGGCGACGGGACGGCTCCGCCGGCGCGACCGGCCTTCTCCGAGACCGACGCCGACGACGAAGACTGCAAGATCCGCGGCGGGTGCGAGCTGAGCCGCGTGGCGGTTCAGACGGGTCGCTTCAAGCTCGTCGTGTCGCTCACCGACGCGGGCGAGGCGCTCTACGACCTCGAAGCCGACCCCCTCGAGACGCGTGACGTGTCGAGCCAGCACCCGGAGGAGCTGCAGCGACACCGCGCGATGATCGCCGGCTACCTCGAGTCGGCGACACCCGCCTCACCGGCGAAGCCCGGCCCGGCCCTCGACGACGAGACGCGCAGGCGTCTGCGCGCGCTCGGCTACATCGACTAGCAGGCCGAGCCCTCGGCGCGCCGACGGGCGCGTCCGAATCAGAAGGGCGGATCGTCCGCGAAGCCCGGCGGCTCCTCGGGCGGCGGCGGCTCGTCGCCGTGGGGCGCATCCGCGGCGCGCTCGATGGTCCAGACGTCGAGGCTGTTGAAGTAGCGCGTCTCGCCGCCCTGGGGCGTCCACTCGCGGCCGCGCAGGCTGAACTCGAGCCGCAGCTCGTCGCCCTCTTTGTAGTCGTCGAGCGCCTCGCAGCGGTCGCCCGTCAGCTGGAACTGCACGAACTGCGGGTAGCGGGGGTTCTCGGCGAGCTCGATCACGAAGTCGCGCTTGCGAAAGCGCTCGGTCTTCTGCTCGGCTTCGAACTTGCGGTGGAGTCGTCCGGTGATGTGGAATCCCATTGCGGAAGGATAGGACGGATCAGGGTGGCGCGGGAGGACTCGCCGGGGCCGGACGACGCCGGCGCTCGCAACGAAGAGGCGCCCGCCTCCTCGCGGAGCCGGGCGCCCGTTCGAACGGCGTCGTCGCGACTCGGCGGCCCGCTCAGCCCGCCGCAGCGGCCGCGGCCGGCTCGCGCCCGTGCTCGACGTGCGTCACCGCCTCGCCCGCCAGCGTGTGGCTCGAGAGCTCGCGCTTGAGCTGATCGAGCTCGCTGCGCGCCGACTCGCGCCGCGCCTCGTCGCGGAACTCGCGCAGCCGCTCGCGCATCACCAGGCCGTCGTCGCCGATCTCCCTGCTCAGGTCGCCCTCCATGGCGATCCGCGAGATGTGGTCGCGCACGCTTTCGAGCGCGTCCATCTCGGCGTCCACCGAGAGCCCCTCGATCGCAACCTGCAGGCGCCGGCGGGCCTGGGCGTTCGCCAGGGTCGCGAGCATGTGGCCCTTCTCGCGCACCAGCGAGCGGATCTCCTCGCGGAAGCGAACGAGGTTGGCCTTGGCCTCGTCGGCCTGGGTGCGCACCGTGGACAGCTCCTGCTCGGCGCGCTCGAGATCCTCGAACAGCGCCTGCTTCTGGCCGATCAGCGTGAGCGAGATCTCGTCGCGACCCGCCCGCACCGCCCGCCGCACGTCGTCGTGCATGCGCGCGATCTCGACGCGCCGCTCGTTGATCTCCTGCTCGAGCTTGTTGCGCATGTAGAGGATGCCGGCCACGGCCTCCTTGAGTTCGCGGTACTGGCGCACCCGCTCGCCGATCGCCTGCTCGTAGACGACCTCCGGGCTCTGCTGCTCGCGCTCGCGCACCCAGCTGCCGAAGAGGCCTCCGACCAGGCTTCGCAGCCTGGCCCACATGCCCGGTCGCTTGCTGTAGCTCATGGTTCGTCTCCTGTGGTTGTGACCTGACTCGGTTCGTCTCGTGGTGGGCGCGTCAGTCGGTGCCGGACTCGCGGCTCCAGTCCTCCGAGCGGAGGTCGAGCTCGCGAATCTTCTGCTGCAGGCTCTGGCGCACCATCCCGATCGCCTGGGCGGTGCGCGACACGTTGCCGTCGTGCTCGCGCAGGGCGCGCAGCAGGAACTCGCGCTCGAAGTGCTCGACGACGCGGCGCTTGGCCTCGGCGAAGGGCACGCCCTCGTCGACGACGGGAGCGGCGGCGGGAGCGCTGCCCGGCGCGTCGCCGAGCCGCAGGTCGCCCTCTTCGATCTCCTCGCCGGAAGCCAGCACCGCCGCCTGCTCGAGCACGTTGCGCAGCTCGCGCACGTTGCCGGGCCAGCCGTGGCGGGCCAGGCGCGAGAGCGCACCCGCGGCGAGGCGCTTGTGGGGCCGGTCGAGGCGCTCGGCGAGCTGCCCGAGGAAGCGATCGGTGAGGGCGGGGATGTCCTCGCTGCGCTCGCGCAGAGGGGGCAGCTCGACGGCGACGACCTTGAGGCGGTAGTAGAGGTCCTCGCGGAAGGCATCCTTCGCGACCTCTTCCTCGAGGTCGCGGTGCGTGGCGGAGATGACGCGCACGTCGACGTCGATCGGACGCGTGCTGCCGACCCGCTCGAGCTTCCTCTCCTCGAGGACGCGCAGCACCTTGGCCTGGGTCTCGGGCGCCATGTCGCCGATTTCGTCGAGAAAGATGGTGCCGCCGTCGGCGGCCTCGAAGCGGCCGATCCGCCGGCTGTCCGCGCCGGTGAACGCACCCTTCTCGTGGCCGAACAGCTCGCTCTCGACCAGCTCGCGGTTGATGGCCGCGCAGTTGACCGCCACGAAGGGCTTGTGCTTGCGCGTGCTGGTGTCGTGGATCGCCTGGGCGACCAGCTCCTTGCCGGTGCCGCTCTCGCCGCGGATCATCACGCTGAGATCGGTCTCGGCCACCTTCTGGATGGTCTCGAAGACCCGCCGCATGCCGGCCCCCGAGCCGATCAGGCTCTGGAACCCGGCGTCGCGCTGGATGCGTTCGAGCAGCAACCGGTTCTCGCGCTCGAGGCGGTGCCGGTCCAGGGCGCGGCGCACCACCACGCGCAGCTCGTCGTTGTCGAAGGGCTTGGGGACGTAGTCCTCGGCGCCGCTCTTCATCGCCTCGACGGCGATCTTCTCCGAGCCGTGGGCGGTGATCATCACCACCGCCGTCTCGGGCCGCAGCTCCTTGGCGGTCTTCAAGACGTCCATGCCGCTCGCACCGCGGCCGAGAGCGAGATCGGTCAGCACCAGGTCGAAGACCTCGCCCTGCAGCAGCTCGATGGCCCGCTCGCCCGTGTCGGCCAGCTCGACCTCGTAGCCCTCGCGTCCGAGCAGGCCCTTCAAGGCCAGCCGGATCGCCTGCTCGTCCTCGACCACCAGGATGCGCGAAGCACTCACCGGGCTTCTCCCTCCTGCCCCGTGCCCTCACGGCGGCGGCCCGCCTTCGGGAAGGTCAGCACGAACTCGGCCCCGCTGCCCCGCGACTCGGTCAGCTCGATCTCGCCGCCGTGCGACTCGACGAGCTTGCGGGTGATCGGCAGCCCGAGCCCCGTGCCGTGCTCCTTCGACGTGTAGAAGGGATCGAAGATGCGGTCGCGCGCATCGGGGCCGACGCCCGCGCCGTTGTCGCACACCCGCACCCACACCTCGGTGCCGGCGAGGTTCTCGCCGAGCGCCACGTCGATGCGCGGATCCGGGGTGGCGCCGTCGCCGAGCGCGTCCATCGCGTTGCCGACGAGGTTGATGGCCACGCGGCGCAGCATTTCGGCGTCGCCCTGCATCGCGCCCTCGCAGTCGTAGCTCTTCACGATCTTCACGTTCTCGCGCCTTGCCCGGTCGCGGAAGGTCTCGATCGCCGAATCGAGCACGTCCGCCAGGCGGACGACGTCGAGGCGCATCTCCTCCTCGCGCGCGTAGCGGAGCAGGTGCGAGATCGACCGCTCGACCCGCTCGAGCTCGCCGAGCGCCACGCTCGCGTACTCGACGTTCTCGGAGTTGACCGGGTCCTCGCCCATCTGCTGCACGAGGCTCTTGGCGGCGGTGATCGGATTGCGGATCTCGTGGGCGATCGAGGCCGAGAGCCGCTCGAGGGTCTGGGCGTGCTCGCCCTCGAGGCTCTGCCGCTCGGCCCGCACGCTGCGGTCGATGCGCTTCGAGACCTCCTCGTCGATGAAGCGCTCGCGCAGCCTCGGCTCGTAGTAGATCCGGTAGGCCCGGCGGGCGAGGTTCATGCCGCCGAAGAAGAAGATCACGAAGCCGACCCAGGGAATGAAGATCATGAACGGCACGGCGACGATGGCCAGCCGGGCGACCTTGCCCCAGAGCTTCACCTTCTCGTCCGCGGCGCGATGCGCCTCGGCCCAGGCGCGCTCTTCGGGATCCATCAGCGACTCGTCGAGCTCGCCGAGCAGGCTCGCGTCGTGCGATTCGTCCGGGGGCTTCTGCGATCCGCGGGGGCGGCGGCCGTGACGCTGCAGACGGCCGCGGCGCCGGCTGCGCGCGCCGCCGGGGGCGCCGGTTCGCTCGTCGCGTGAGCGCGCCATCGGGAGTTCCTCCAGCTGGTGCCGCAAAAGGGTACCCGACGCCGGGCAGGCTTCGTGGGTGGACACCCTCACGAGCGCTCTCCTCCGGACGGTCGCTTCGCGTCGCGCGCGCGCGGCTGCTCCTTGGGGAAGACCAGCACGAACTCGGTGCCGGTACCGGGCGACGACTCGAGCTCCATCGCGCCGCCGTGAGCCTCGACGACCTTGCGCGACAGGGCGAGGCCGAGCCCCGTCCCCTGACTCTTCGTGGTGTAGAACGGATCGAAGATCCTGGCCCGCGTCTCGTCCGGGATGCCGGGGCCGTTGTCGCGCACCCGCAACCACACTTCGGTGCCGGCCAGGTTGTCGCCGGACATCACCTCGATGCGCGCATCGGCGATGCCCGCCTGATACAGGGCGTCGATCGCGTTGCCGACGAGGTTGATGACCACCCGGCGAAGCTTGTCGGCGTCGCCCTCCATCTCGCCGGGGGTGTCGAGCCCGGTCTCGACGCGGACACCCGTCCGCTCGATGCGGTCGCGGAACGTCTCGAGCCCCGACGTCACGACGTCCTGCAGCCGGATCGCCTCGACGCGCAGCTCTTCGTCGCGGGCGAAGCGCAGCAGGTGCGAGATCGAGCGTTCGACGCGGTCGAGCTCCTCGAGCGCGACACTCGCGTACTCGAGGTTCGTCTGCGAGACCGGATCCTCGCCCATCTGCTGCACCAGGCTCTTCGCGGCGGTGATCGGGTTGCGGATCTCGTGCGCGATCGAGGCCGACAGGCTCTCCATCGAACGGACGTGGCGGTCCTCGGTGCGTTGGCGCTCGCCCTCGACGTCGCGCTCGACCCGCTGCCCGACTTCGCGCTCGACCCAGCGCTCGCGCAGGCCGGGCGCGATGATCGACCAGAAGTAGTGGAGGAAGACCGCGATGCCCCACGACGTCGCGACCAGGAACACCACTCGGAACGAGCGCGTGGTGCCGAGCAGCAGCAGCAGCACCGAGCCGTAGACCGCGAAGTGCGTGTAGAAGAGCAGGCGGTCGTTCGCACGCCGCCGGGCCGCGCGATACGCGCGCTGCTCGGGCGTGAGGCGCCGGCGGCCGCGGCCTTCGCGACCGGCGGCGGGCGGCGCCATGCGGCGGTGCCGCCGCTCGCGACGGGCCGCGCTTCGCTCGATGATCGGCTCGAGGACCGAATGCTCGTCCGACACGTCGCTTCCTTCGTCTGGGCAGCCGGGAGGCCGCTCGCAGCGAGTATGGAGCCGCAAGCCGGGACGTCCCACGGCACGGGCCATCACCCCCGAGGGAAGCGGCGCCGCCTCGTCCGGCGCGATTCCGAATCCCGCCGAAACCCGGGGCCGGCTCTGGTGGCGTCTGGCTCGGCCCGCGCGTGTCCCCATCTCTCGACCTCTCTCCGGCGCTGGCCCGCTCTCTCGCGGACCACGTCTTCGCGACCCGCTCGCGTGCCGCAGACCTCGCCCATCCCACAGAGCAATCGGCGTGCCCAGGCGAGGGGCCGCTGGTGGGCCCTCGCGCCAGAAGTGCAGCGGAAGCCATGCAGTCGAGACCTCTCACCTGCATGTGCGAGCATGCAGTGGACGGCCCATGGCAATGGGTGTGCCCAACCGCATCGGGAGGGGTACCACCTGTCTGCGGGCGCGAAGACACACACGAGACGAGGAGCCCCCCGATGGATCTCCGCTTCACCGAAGAGCAGCTGGCCTTCCAGAAGGACGTGCGCGCCTGGATCGAGCAGAACCTCGACCGCCCGTTCACCGCCTACGTGAAGGATCCCGCCTACGACGCCGACGCCCTCGTCGAGGTGCGCCGCGAGTGGCAGCGCAAGCTGAACGACGCCGGCTACCTCGGCATGCAGTGGGCCTCCGAGTGGGGCGGTCGCGGCGCCACCGAGGTGGAGGAGGCGATCCTGCACGCCGAGCTCGTGCACGCCGACACACCGCAGGTGCCGAACTTCCTCGGCATCTCGCTGCTCGGCCCGGCGCTCATCCATCACGGCAACGAGGAGCAGCGCAAGCGCTTCATTCCGAAGATGCTCAGCGGCGAGGAGATCTGGTGCCAGGGCTTCAGCGAGCCGAGCGCCGGGTCGGACCTGGCCGGTCTGCGCACCCGCGCCGAGCCCGACGGCGACGACTTCCGCATCCACGGCCAGAAGGTGTGGACCACGTTCGGCCCCTGGTCGGACTGGATCTTCGTGCTGGCGCGCACCGACATGGAGGACCGCTACGGCGGCATCACCTTCTTCCTGATGCCGATCGACCAGCCGGGCGTCGACATGCGCGGCCTCAAGCAGATCACCGGCGAGTCGGAGTTCGGAGAGGTCTTCTTCGACGGCGCGCTCGCCAAACGCGAGCACATCGTCGGCCAGCTCGGCGAGGGCTGGCGGATCGCCATGACGGTGCTCGGCTACGAGCGGGGCGCCGCCACGCTGCGCAGTCCCGCCGAGTACGAGCTGCAGCTGCAGGGTCTGGTGTCGGGCCTCGGCGATCGCGGCGACCTCGAGCGCGAGGACGTGCGCGAAAAGCTCGGGCGTCTCGTCGTGGAGAACGAGGTGATGCGCGGCAACGGGCTGCGCACGCTCGCCAACATGGCGGGCGGCATCGCGCCGGGCCCCGAGTCGTCGATCGAGAAGATCTTCTGGTCCGAGTACCACCAGCACATGACCGACACGGCCGTCGAGCTGCTGGGGCCGCAGGGCCAGTTGGCCGCGCGCGCCCCGAATGCGCGGCCGGACGTCGACTGGGCGTACCAGTACCTGTGGTCGCGGGCCGGCACCATCTACTCGGGCTCGTCCGAGGTGCAGCGCAACATCATCGCCAAGCGCGTGCTGCGCATGCCGACGGCGCGTTAGCAGCGGGAGAAGGGGACCATCATGCAGTTCGAGCTGAACGAAGACCAGGCGCTGCTGCGCTCGTCCACCCGCGAACTCCTCGAGAAGGAGGCGCCGCTCGCCGAGATGCGGGCCGTCATGGAGGAGAGCGCAGAGGGCTACTCGAAGGCGTTCTTCCAGCAGTTGGGCGAGCTCGGCTACCCGGGCCTGCTGCTCGACGAGGCGCAGGGCGGGCTCGGGCCGATCGCCTACGCGGTCGTGCTGGCCGAGATGGGGCGCGTGGCGTTTCCGGGGCCGTTCCTCGACCTCGCCGTCGCGGCGCGCACGCTCGCGGCGTGCGACGGGGAGGACGCGAAGAGCTGGGCGGATCGCACCGCCGGAGGCGAGTCACTCGTGGTGCTCGCGCGAGCCGAGGACCTGGGCAGCGCCGATCCGGCGGCGCCGGCGGCGACGTGCAGCGGCGGCAAGGTGAACGGCACGAAGGTCTTCGTGCCCTTCGGCGCCCACGCCGACGCGCTGCTGGTGGAGACCGTCGAGGGGCTCGCCCTCGTCGAGCGACCCGGCGCCGGCTGGAACGCGCAGCCGCTGACCACGATCGACCATGCCCAGCGCTTCGCGAGCATCACGCTCGACGACCCGGGCACGCTCGTCGCCGACTCCGCGAAGAGCAGTGCGCTGCTCGCCGACGCCACGCGCCTCGGCGCGCTCGGCGCCGCCGCCGAGATGTTCGGGCTGATGGAGCGCGCCCTCGAAATCGCCGTCGGCTACACGTCGGAGCGGCAGGCCTTCGGAGCGCCGCTCGGCTCCTTCCAGGCCCTGCAGCACCGCGCCGCCGACATGCTGCTGAAGGCCGAGAGCACCCGCAGTGCGGCCTTCCGCGCCGCCTGGGCGGAGGAGTGCGATCCCGCCGAGGCGCCCTACCTGGTGTCGGTCGCGAAGGCGTGGGCCGGGCCCGCCGGACGCTTCGTGTGCGGCCAGGCCATCCAGCTGCTCGGCGGCGTGGGGTTCACCTGGGAATACGATCCGCACATCTACCTGAAGCGGATCAAGACCCTGGAGACGTTCCACGGCTCGACGCGCTGGCACACGGAGAACGCCCTGCGGCTCTCACCCGTCCTCGACACCTGAAAGCCGGGGCGCGCTGCTCCGCGGCGACGCGCCGCACGGACCGGGCTCGTCTCGGCGCCTCAGCGCTTGTCCGGACCGCAGAGCAACGCCTGCTTCTGCTTGATCCAGGCCTCGGCCTTGCGCATCGCGTCGGCCGCCGCGCCCTCCGGCGTCGAGAAGTAGTACTCCTTGACGAGGTCGCGCCCGGCGAAGGAATCGCCGTTCTCCGGGTTCGACTCGAAGACCACGCTCTGATCGAAGCGGCCGTCGACCTCGCGTAGGACGGGCTCGCTCTTCTCGACCGTGTTGGCGGTGACGACGACGAGCTTCTTCTGATAGAGCGAGTACGTGACGCTGACGGTCGCGCTGAACGTGCGCGTCGAGGCGTTGTTCTCGATGTCACCGTTGATCGCCTTCAGAAACTCCGAGCGCGCATCGGTGACCGGCTGCAGCTGCTCGAGGGTCGGCAGCGTCATGATGCACTCCTCGAGAACCTCGGTGTGGATCTGCGAGGTGCCGTCGGCGGGGCTCTCCGTCGCGACGATCGTGGCGATCGACTTCCTCGGTTCCTCGGCGACCGCACTGCCGGCGGCGGCGGTCAGCACGGCGACCAGAGCCAGGACGTGGTGTATCGACGCTTGCTTCACGGGTCACCTCCTCACCGTTCACGCTCCCGGACAAGGGTAGGCGGTCTGGGGATCGGGGCCCCGCGGCGGCGCTGCAGCGATGGGCTTTGCCTTTGCGAATCAGCCGGTTATGCCTTCGAACCCGGACCGTCCCATGCGACCGGGCCGCGATCATCGTGCCGTGGACAAAACGGCGTGCCGTGCATGTCGATGCGGCGAACGAAAGCAGGGTCGGCTTGCGCACGAAGCCTCTCGTCCGCTGACCAACACGCGTCATCGCAGACCTGCTGCGGCGGCGAGGCGGCCCACCGACGCTAATCTGACCGGATGCCCGCATCTCCGGAGCGCCGGGCCCCGTGCGAGGGGCTGCGCGTCCTCGACTTCACCACCGTCGTCTCCGGCCCGTTCTGCACCCAGGCGCTGGGAGACTACGGGGCGGACGTCATCAAGCTCGAAGGGCTGATGGGTGACATGTCGCGCTCGACGAGCGGGCCGTTCCACGCCGGCCTCTCCGGCTTCTTCAGCCAGATGAATCGCAACAAGCGGAGCATCGCCCTCGACCTCAAGTCTGCAGGCGGACGCGAGCTGGTGTTGCGGCTCGCCCGCGAGGCCGACGTGGTGGTGGAGAACTTCCGGCCCGACGTGATGGAACGACTCGGCATCGGCTACGAGACCCTGGCCGGAGTGAATCCGCGGCTCGTCTACGTCTCGATCAGCGGCTTCGGGCCCGACGGGCCCTACGCCCCGCTGCCCGCCTACGATCACGTCGTGCAGGGACTCGCCGGCATGATGCCGGCCCAGGGCGGAGCCGGAGCGCCCCAGATGTTCCGCTCCGTGGTGGCCGACAAGGCGGCCGGCATGACGGCGCTCTCGGCCACGCTCGCGGCCCTGCTCGCCCGCGAGCGCCACGACGCCGGCGGACAGCGGGTAGACGTCCCCATGCTCGACGCCTACGCGGCATTCATCCTGCCCGAGCTGATGGGCTCGGTGTCGTTTCCCGACTCGGACGAGCGCACTCCGCCCTTCGACTTGTTTCGCGTCTATCCCACCGCGGACGGGCACGTCGTCGGCATGGTGGTGCAGGACGATCAGTTCCGGGGGCTGTGCGAGGTGCTCGGTCGCGACGACCTGCGCGAGGACGCTCGCTTCGCCAGCCTGGTCGGCCGCTTCCGGCACATCGACGCGCTGCTCGAGATCCTGCTGGAGGAGTTTCGCGATCGTCCGACACGCGAGCTGATCGCCGGACTTCGCGCCGCGGGCGCCCCCTTCGCGCCCGTGAACGACCTCGACGCCTTCCTCGAGGACGAGCAGGTCGTGCACAGCGAGGTGGTGCGGATCATCGAGGATCCCGCCGCGCGCGTTCGCGTGCTCCGGCCGCCGGCACGGCTCGCGGGAAGCCCCGCCGTCGAGCCCCGCCGGCCGCCGCTGCTCGGCGAGCACACCGACGAGATCCTCCGCCTCGCCGGCTGCTCGGCGGACGAGATCGCCCGGCACCGCGAGCAGGGCGTGGTCGCTTGAACGAGCGGGGCCGGCGAAACGGGCCGTTTCGATGAGGGCGTGGCGTGTGCCCACCCACGGCGCCCCGGTGGACGCGCTCGTTCTCGAGGACGGCGTCGCCCTGCCCGAACCCGCGCGCGACCAGGTACGAATCCGCGTGTGCGCGGCGGCGCTCAACTTCGGCGACGACATGCTCTGCCGCGGCACCTACCAGCTGAGGCCCGAGCTCCCCTTCACGCCCGGCCTCGAGGTCGCGGGTGAGGTCGTAGCGGCGGGACCGGAGGCGGGCATTGCGCCGGGCACGCGGGTGATGGGCGTGCCCGCGCTGCCCGACGGCGGCCTCGCCGAGTACGCGCTCGCCGACGCGCGCAACTGCTACGCGATTCCCGACACACTGCCCGACGTCGACGCCGCCGCGATGCTGATTCCCTTCCAGACCGGACACGTCGCCCTGCACCGGCGCGGCGGCCTGCAAGCCGGCGAGACGCTCCTCGTGCATGCCGGCGCCGGCGGCGTCGGCTCGGCGGCGATCCAGCTCGGCAAGGCGGCCGGCGCCCGGGTGATCGCGACCGCGGGCGGGCCGGAGAAGGTCGCGATCTGCCGCGAGCTAGGAGCCGACGTGGCCATCGACTATCGCGCGGAGGACTTCGTGCCGGCGGTGCGCGAGGCCACGGCCGGCCAGGGGGCCGACGTCGTCTACGACCCGGTGGGCGGCCGGGTCTTCGAGGCGTCGCGCAAGTGCGTGGCCTGGGAGGGGCGCATCCTGGTGATCGGCTTCGCGGGCGGCGAGATGACGGCCGCGCCGATCAACCAGCTGCTCTTCCGCAACTATTCGCTGGTGGGCGTCTACATGGGCGAGTACAGCCACCGCGACAGGCCGTTCCTCGATCGCGTCCACGACGAGCTGCTCGATCTCTACGCGAGGGGCGCCATCCGCCCCCTGATCGACGCGCGGGTAGCGATGGAGGAAGTGCCGGGCGCCATCGCGAGCCTGGCGGATCGCGGTACGGCGGGGAAGGTGGTGGTGGAGGTCGCCAGCGCGGCGCCACCGGCCGCGCCCGCCTAGCCTCCGCCCACCGGCGGCAGGAAGTGCACCTCGCTCTGCGGAGCGACGCGCTCGAGATACGGATCGCCCACGATCTCGCCGTCGATCGCCACCGCCATGCGGCCCGACAGCAGCTCGCCCACGCCGGGAAAGCGCGCATCGAGGGCCGCGATCAGCTCGCGCACGGTCGCGCCGACGACGTCCGCTTCGAGCACGCCACCGGTGTGCTCGGCCATCGACCGGGGCAGCACGACGTGTGCCACGACGAACCGCCGCCGCCTACGAGGCCTCGTCGAGGCCCGCGAGCACGCGCGGCGGCGACAGCGGGACGTCGCGGAAGCGCACGCCCGTCGCCGCGTACACGGCGTTCACGACCGCGGCGATGGGCGGCACGATCGGCACCTCGCCGACGCCGCGCACCCCGTATGGGTGCGCGGGGTTCGGCACCTCGACGATCACGGTGTCGATCATCGGCAGGTCCGAGGCCACGGGCATCCGGTAGTCGAGGAAGCCCGGGTTCTCCAGACGCCCCTTCTCGTCGAACACGCACTCCTCGTTGAGCGCCCAGCCGATGCCCTGGGCGGCGCCGCCCTGCATCTGCCCTTCGACGTAGCTCGGATGGATGGCGCGCCCGGCGTCCTGCAGCACCGTGTAGCGGATCACGTCGACCTTGCCGGTTTCGCGGTCGATCTCGACGTCGCAGATGTGCACGCCGAACGCCATGCCGACGCCGCGCGCGTTGAGCGAGACGTTCGACTGGATCGGCCCGCCCGTCTTGCCGGCCCGGCGCGCGATGTCGGCCAGCGAGAGCGGCGCCTCGTCCTCGCCTCCTGTCAGCGTCGCCGCGCCGTCGCTCCAGACCACGCGCTCGACGTCGACGTCCCAGATCTTCGCGGCGCGCTCGCGCAGCTGCGCGATCACCTCGCGAGCGGCCTCGATCACCGCCTTGCCGGTCGCGAAGGTCACCCGGCTGCCGCCGGTGAGGTCGCTGAAGCCGATCGAGCTCGTGTCGGCGACGAGCACGCCGATGCTTGCGTAATCGATGCCGAGCTCCTCGGCGGCCATCATCGCGAGCGAGGCGCGCGAGCCTCCGATGTCGGGATTGCTGGAGATCACCGACACCGTGCCGTCTTCGTTGACGAGCACGCCCGCCGACGACTGCATGCCGGCGTTGAACCACATGCCCGCCGCGACACCGCGACCCTGGTTCGGACCGAGCGGCGCCGAGTAGTGGGGGTGCGCCTTCGTGGCCTCGAGGGTCTCGACGAGCCCGATGCGCCGGTAGCGCGGACCGAACGAAGACTGCACGCCCTCTTGCGCGGCGTTGCGAAGCCGGAGATCGACCGGATCGATCTCGAGCTGCTCGGCGATCTCGTCGATCACCGTCTCCACCGCATACGCGGCCATCGGCGCGCCGGGCGCCCGATACGCCGCGGCCTTCGGCTTGTTGACCACGATGTCGCGCCCGTTCGAGCGCACGTGCTCGAGGGCGTAGAGGGCGAAGACCGTCATCGACGCGGCGCCCACCGGCGAGCCCGGGAAGGCGCCCGCCTCGAAGTCCAGCCAGGCCTCCGCGGCGGTGAACTTGCCATCGCGCGTCGCACCGATCTTGACGCGCATGCGCGTCGCCGAAGCCGGTCCCGTCGCGCGGAACACCTCCTCGCGCGACATCACGAGCTTGACGGGACGCCCCGCACGCTGCGACAGGGCCGCGGCGAGGGGCTCGACGTAGACCGTGGTCTTGCCCCCGAAGCCGCCGCCGATCTCGGCCGGCACGGCACGCACCTGCGAGAGCTCGAGGCCGAGCAGCTTCGCCGTGTAGCCGCGCACCATGAAATGCCCCTGCGAGCTGCTCCAGATCGTGACGCGACCGTCGGCAGTCGCCTCCGCGAGGCACGCGTGCGGCTCGATGTAGCCCTGGTGGACGGCCTGGGTGGTGAACTCGCGCTCGACCACCAGGTCGGCCCGCGCGAAGCCTTCCTCGGGCTCGCCGTGCCCCATCTCCGTCGTGCTCGCCACGTTGGAAGGCGGCCGCCTGTTGCCCTTCCGGTCGCGCAGGTCGTCGTGGAGGATCGGCGCGCCGTCGGCGGTCGCCGAGGCGATGTCGAGCACGTACGGAAGCGGCTCGTACTCGACCTCGATCAGCTCGAGGGCCCGCTCGGCGACGGCAGGCGTGGTGGCCGCGACGGCGGCGACGGCGTGCCCGTCGTACAGCACCTTGCCGCGGGCGATCACGTTCTGCGAGAGCATCCGGAAGTCGGTCGGCTGCTCGCCGAGGAAGGCCTCCTCGGAGGGAATCTCCGGCAGGTCGTCGCCGGTGACGACGGCCTTCACGCCGTCGAGGGCAAGCGCCCGGCTGGTGTCGATGCTCAGGATGCGTGCATGCGTGTGCGGGCTGCGAAGCACCCTGGCCCACAGCATGTCGGGCAACGCGAAATCGGCCCCGTACCGGGCGCGCCCGGTCACCTTGTCGACGCCGTCCGGCCGCACCGGCCGAGTGCCTACCCAACGAAGCTTCTGCTCTGCGCCATTTCCGTCGCTCATGCGCCCGCTCCCCGCATCTCGGCGGCCGCGTCCAGGACCGCCCGCACGATCTTGTCGTAGCCGGTGCAGCGACACAGGTTGCCGGCCAGCCAGAAGCGCACGTCCCGCTCGCTCGGGTCGGAGTCGCGTTCGAGCAGCGCCCGGGCCGCCACCAGGAAGCCGGGCGTGCACACGCCGCACTGAAGCGCCGCCGCCTCGAGGAAGTGCTTCTGCAGGGGATGCAGCCGGTCGCCGTCCGCCATGCCCTCGACGGTGTCGACCTCGCGGCCCTCGGCCTCGGCGGCGAGCATCAGGCAGCTGCAGACGAGCCGGCCGTCGACCATCACGCTGCAGGCCCCGCAGTCGCCGGTCCCGCAGCCCTCCTTGGTGCCCGTCTTGAACAGCACGTCGCGCAGCACCTCGAGCAGCGTCTGGTGGTCCTCGCAGAGGAACTCGCAGAGCTCTCCGTCGATGGTGGTCGTGACGTGTCGCTTGCTCAACGGCTTCTCCTGTGAGGCTCGCTGCGACTCAGGCGGCCGCGCGCTCGCGCGCCCGGGCGAGGGCCGTCTCGGCCGCGCGGCGGGCCAGTACGCCGACGACGCGCTGGCGGTAGACGCGCGTGCCGCGCTTGTCGTCGATGGGGTCGGTGGCCGCGCTCGCCGCGTCCGCGAGCCGGGCGAGCGCGTCGGCGTCCGGCGCCCGGCCGATCAGCTCAGCGGCGGCCGCGTCCGCGAGCAGCGGTCGCGGCGCCACCGCGCCGAGCCCGATGCGGCACGCCGTACACACGCCGGCGTCGTCGAGGGCGAGGGCCACGCCCGCCCCGGCGATCGCGATGTCCATTTCGCTGCGCGGAATCATCCGCAGATAGGCGTCGCCCGAGCGCGGCGGCGGCGCGGGCAGCCGGAATTCGGTCACGATCTCGCCGCGACCGAGCGACGTCTCGCCGGGGCCCACCACCACGTCCTCGACCGCCACCTCGCGGCGCCCGTCGGGGCCGGCCACCGTGCAGACCGCGTCCGCCGCGATCAGGGCCGGCACGCTGTCCGCCGCGGGCGAGGCGTTGCAGAGGTTGCCGCCGAGGCTCGCGCGGCCCTGTATCTGGGTGGAGCCGATCAGGCACGCCGCCTCGACGACGCCGGGCCAGGCCGCACGCAGCTCGGCGTGCTCGCCGAGTTCGGCGCCGGACACCGCGGCGCCGATCCGGAAGCCGCCGTCGTCGCACTCGATGCGCCGCAGCTCGGGGATGTGCTTCAGGTCGACGACGGTTTCGGGACGACGCACACCGGTGCGCAGCTGCACGAGCAGGTCGGTGCCGCCGGCGAGCGCGCGTCCGCCGTCGCCGGCCGCGCCGAGCAGACCGATCGCGTCCTCGACGCAGGTGGGGGCCGCGTACTCCATGTCGCCTTGGTCGCTCCGGGTCGTGCCGCGCGGTGCCGATGCAGCGCCCCGGGACTGCGCGGACCGTCCGGCGGGACCGACCAGCATACGGATTCGGGATGCCCCGCGCTGCCGCGCTGCCGGACGCTCAGTCGCCGAAGCGCACGCGACAGACGTCCGTGCTCGGCACCGACTGGCAGGTGAGGATCAGCCCGCGGCCGAGCTGCTTCTCGGACAGGGCGCGGTTCTCGCGCATCTCGACCTCCCCGGTCTCGAGCGTGGCCGCGCACTCCCCGCAGTAGCCGCTCACGCACGAGAACGGCTGCGCGAGCCCGTTGCGGTGCGCGGCGCGAAAGATCGTCTCACCCGGCAGGGCGTCGATCTCGTGGACCTGCTCGTCGAGCACGATGAAGAGCCGGCGCGCACTCACGACGGCTCGCCTCCGGCGTCCTGCTCGTCGAGCCGGCGCACCGTATACCGCCAGGCGCGGGCGGTGGGCGACCAGTGCTGCTCGGGAAGCCCGGCCTTGCGCCAGACCGTCCCCGCGAAGTCGCGCGCCTGCGGGAGCTGACTCCAGACCTGGGGCAGCAGCGTCCCCCTGCGCCCCGCGTCCTCGAGCACCAGACCGTCCTCGCCCGGCCGCAACGCAGCGATCAGCTCGTCGAGGGAGCGGGCGGGGATCTCCTGCCGGGGTGTCAGGATCGAGATCTCGATGTGGAGATCGGCCAGCTCGTCCCGCGCGATCGGCGTCATGCGCGGATCGCGGAAGGCCGACGCGAAGGCATTGCGGGCGACGTCGGCCGCCAGCGGCCGCTCGGCCTCGAGGCTGCCGATGCAGCCGCGAAGCTCGCCGTCGGGGCTGCGCAGGGTGACGAAGCTGGCACCCGGAGCGCGCAGCGGGCGCGGGACGGCGTCGAGGTGGACGGCGGGCTCGCCGCCCGTGTCGAGCCCCTGCTCGATGGCCCGCCGGGCGATCGCGAACAGCTCGCGGGCGGCGGCGGCGTGGAGCGCTTCGGCCCCGTCTGTCTGGTCGGCCTCGGCGTCGGCCGCCTCTTCGCCGGACAGCTCGAACGCCCAGGCCCCGTAGCCGACGACGCGGTCCCGGTCGCCCGCCGTGTCGCCCGAGCTGCGCAGGTCGAGGGTGCGCGGCTCGAGTCCGTGACGCCGGGCCGCACCCAGGAGCCCCCGCACCGGCACCCGCCCGCAGGCCGACTCCCAGTCGACCGCGGCGGCGTCCAGGCGCTCGATGGCGCGGCAGGTAGCGGCATCCAGGCTGCGCGCGGTCGCGTAGTCGTGGTAGTGGCTCAGATCGGAGCTGATCAGGATCAGCGTCTCGTCGCCGCCCCAGACGCGCTCGAGCGCCTCGGCGACCTCCTCGTCGCTCGCGTCGCCCACGACGAGCGGAAGCAGCACGAAGTCGCCGAGCACCCGCTGCAGGAACGGCAGCTGGACCTCCAGGCTGTGCTCGGCGGCGTGCGCCTCGTCGGAGACCACCACCTGCGGGAGGTCGCGAAGCGCCTCCAGGCCCTCGCGGTCGAGCGGCACGACGCCCAGCGGCGTCTCGAAAGCATCGGCCCCCGAGGCCGCGAGGCCGCGCACCGGCACCCGGTGAGCCGGCCCCAGCAGCACCACGCGCCGGACCCGCGCTTCCCCGTCGCGCAGCAGCGCGTAGGCGCTCGCCGCGACCGGCCCCGAGTACGGGTAGCCGGCGTGGGGCACGATCAGCGCCTTGACGAGCGCGCCCCGACCCGCCGGCGGCTCTGCGTCGGCGAGCAGGCGAGCCACGTCGGCCTCGAGAACCGGCGCGACGCCGGGGTAGAAGGCGCCGGCTACCGCGGGGGGACGAATCGACATGGGCGAAGCCTCGACACGGCGCTCTACCCGTCGACGGCGGCCTTGACTTCCGCGCCTCCGAGCGAGAATTGCACCAGCATGGACCACACGAGCGTGCACGGAATCGCCCCGGCCCGCCACTGGCACCGCGTCGAGGATGAGCGGCTGTGCTGTGACGTCTGCCCGCGCGCGTGTCGGCTGGCCGACGGACAGCGGGGGTTGTGCTTCGTGCGCGCCCGTCAGGGCGACGAGCTGGTGCTCACCACCTACGGGCGATCGAGCGGGTACTGCATCGACCCGGTCGAGAAGAAGCCCCTCAATCACTTCCTGCCGGGGACCCCCGTGCTCTCGTTCGGCACGGCTGGCTGCAATCTCACCTGCCGCTTCTGCCAGAACTGGGACATCAGCAAGAGCCGCGAGCTCGACACCCTGGCCGACGCCGCGCCCCCCGAGCGCATCGCCGCGGCGGCCGTCTCGACGGGCTGCCGCAGCGTCGCCTTCACCTACAACGATCCCGTGATCTTCCTCGAGTACGCGGTCGACACGGCGCGGGCCTGCCACGAGCGAGGCGTGCGCACGGTGGCGGTGACGGCCGGCTGGGTCGAGCCCGGCGCCCGGGAGGACTTCTTCGGCCCGACCGACGCGGCCAACGTCGACCTCAAGGCCTGGAACGACGACTTCTACCGCGAGGTCTGCGGCGCGAGCCTGCGGCCGGTGCTCGACACGCTCGTCTATCTGCGCGAGCAGACCGACGTGTGGTTCGAGATCACCACCCTGCTGATCCCCGGGCAGAACGACTCGGACGCCGAGATTCGCGAGGCGGCGCAGTGGGTGTCGACGCATCTCGGTGTCGACGTGCCGTGGCACTTCTCGGCCTTCCACCCCGACTACAAGATGCGGGACGTTCGCGCGACGCCGGCGGCGACGCTCTCCCGCGCTCGCGCGATCGCCCGCGAGCAGGGCATGCGGCACGTGTACACCGGCAACGTGCGCGACCTCGAAGGCGGCACCACGCACTGCCACGCCTGCGGCGAGAAGCTGATCGTGCGCGACGGCTACGAGCTGATCACCTGGCGGCTGGACGCGAACGGCTGCTGCCGGCACTGCGGCGAGCGCTGTGCGGGTGTATTCGAGGCCGAGCCGGGCCACTGGGGGTCGCGGCGGCAGCCGGTGCGACTCGCCGAGGCGGCGGCGCTCGACCGGGCCACCGAGACGGACGCGCCGGAAGCCCGCTAGAATCGCGGCGATGCCTCCGGCGCAGAGCCAGCGTACACGCGCAGCCGTCGCACTCGCCCTGCTCTGCGGGTGGCTGACGTTGGCCCTGGTGGCCTGCGAGGAGCCTGCCGACACCGGCATCCTCGCCACCGGCAAGAAGCTCTACTCGCAGAACGACGAAGAGCTGATCATCCGCGAGTTCTTCCAGGACCGGCGGGGCGGCTTCTTCGTCGACGTGGGCTGCTACGAGTACGAGAAGTTCAGCACGACCTACTACCTGGAGAAGCACCTCGGCTGGTCGGGGATAGGCGTCGACGCCAACGACGCGCTGCGCGCGGGCTACGAGGAGCACCGCCCGGCGACGAAGTTCGAGCACTACGTGGTCACCGACACCTCCGGCGGCGAGCACACCTTCTACCTCAACGTCGGCGGCGAGGGCATCTCGTCGGTGTCGCGCCGCTGGATCGTCGACTTCGTGCGCGACTTCTTTCCCGGCGCGAGGCCCAGGATCCGCGAGGTGCAGGTGCCCGCGATCACCCTCGACGACCTGCTCGAGAAGCACGGCGTCGAGGAGATCGACTTCCTCTCGATCGACATAGAGGGCCACGAGCCCGCCGCGCTCGCCGGCTTCGACATCGAGCGCTTCGCTCCGGAGTTGGTCTGCATCGAGGCGCCGACCACCGAGCCCGAGACCATCCTGGGCTACTTCGACGAGCACGGCTACGAGCGCATCGAGAGGTTCCTCGAGCACGACGCCGTGAACTGGTACTTCAGGCCGCGCGCCGACTCGACTCAGGCCCAGGGCTCGGCCTTGTAGATCACCCGCCCGTCCGGCTCGACGAGCCAGGAGAGGATCGGATTCAGGTGGTAGGGCCGCGAGCCCGGCCCGCGGGCCTCGATCAGCTCGCGGCGGGTCGGCTGCACGTAGCCGGTCTCGTCGACCGCGCGGCTGCACAGCTCGGCGCCGCCGCCGTCCCAGCGCCAGGGCAGCGCGAACCGCGTGTGCGCCTTGGCGAGCACCGGCTCGAGGAGCCGGGCCGGCTGCCAGCGGCGCCCGCCGTCGGTGCTGACGTCGACCCGGGTGATGCGGCCGCGGCCGCTCCACGCGAGGCCGCGGATCTCCTGCCAGCCCTTCTCGAGGCGTGCGGGGTAGGTCGGCGCCGTCAGGACCGAGCGCGCGTCGATCGTAAAGCTGAACTGCCGCGCGCGGCCGCCGCGAAGCGGATCGGTGTACTTCGAGGTCTCCTCGCGCGTCATGAAGGGGCGATCGCCGACCTCGATGCGCCGCAGCCACTTGACGCTGGTATTGCCCTCCCAACCGGGCAGCAGCAGCCGCAGCGGATAGCCCTGCGCGGGGCGCAGCGCTTCGCCGTTCTGCGCGTAGGCCAGCATGGCGTCGTCCAGCGCCTTCTCGATGGGGATCGACCGCGTCATCACGGCAGCGTCGGCCCCCTCGGCGAGCAGCCAACGCGCCCCCGGCCGCACGCCCACCTCGCGCAGCACGGTCGAGAGCAGCACCCCCGTCCACTCGCTCTGGCTCGTCAGCCCGTGCAGCATCTGCGGCGTCGACTCCTCGCCCGCCCCGACCATCAGATTGCCCGAGCACTCGATGAAGCAGATGCGGGTCACCGCCGGCAGCCGCAGCAGGTCGGCGAGCGAGAGCTTGAGGGGGCGCTCGACGAGGCCGTGGATCAGCAGCTCGTGGCGCGCCGGATCGATCTGCGGAATCCCGGCGTGGTGGCGTTCGAAGTGGAGGTCGGCAGGCGTGATCGTGCCGTGCAGCTCCTGCAGCGGCGTGACCGAGATCGCCCCGAAGGCAGGCAGTCGGGACGCCGCTTCGAAGGGAGACCGCGCGCCGCGCGCCGTGGGCGGCGCGCCCGGCACCCGGGTCGTGTCGGGCGGCGCCGACGCCTCCGGGACGTCGCGATCGGCAGCGGCCGACCCCGCCACGGCGCTGCCCGTCGACGCCAGCAGGGCCGCCAGCACGCGCCGCCGCGTCCACTCGGCCGTCACCGGATCTCGGCTCCGCCGACGCGCGAATCGGGCTCGAAGCGATCGCGCGCGGGCATCTCGATCGCGGGCAGCGTGACACGGTCCAGCGTCGCGCTCTCGTCGAGCAGCCCGTTCAGCGCGAGCAGGTAGGCGGTCAACGCATAGACTTCGTCGTCGCCGAGCGAGCCCGGACGATCCGAGGGCATCGCTCGCCGGATGTAATCGAAGAGCGTCGTCGCCCAGGGCCAGTAGCTGCCGATCGTCCGCGGGGCGGCCGGGTCCTCGGCGAAGGGGAAGGCGTCGCCCTCGAGTCGGCCGGCCAGCTGATCGAAGGGGCCACCCCGGCCGTCGACTCCGTGGCAGGACTGACACTTATCAGAGTAGATCGCGCGGCCGGCGGCGGCGCTCCCCGAACCCGCGGGCAGCCCCCGGCCATCGGGCCTCACGTCGATGTCCCACGCCGCGATCTCCTCGGGCGTGGGCGTGCGGCCGACCCCGTAGCGGGCAGGAGGCGCGTGGACCAGGCCCACGCCGCCCGCACCCTCGGGCGCCGCGTTCGTCCCGGAGACCGCGCAGGCCGACGGCGCGAGCGCACAGCCGAGCGCGAGCACGCAGCCGAGCGCGAGCGAACGAACGGCAGGCAGCGCCGAGCCGAACGTCTCTGCCATCACGTCCTCCGACCCCTGCGGCGACACCTCACACCTCCGGCCCTTCGCGATCCGCCCCCGCGCGCTCGCCCGGCGCCGCGCACGACATGATGCACCAAAGCGCCCCCGCCAGCCTGCCGCCCGCCAAGCAGCCGGGCGCGGCATCCACGGACCGACGGTCCCCCGCCCGACGCGTACCCGGTGAACGCCGTGGCCTAACATGCGCCGCCATGAAGCTCGCCGACGCCGTCCGCTCGGCCGCGCGCGTCGTCGCGTCCGGAGCCGCCGTCTCGCTCGACCGCCTGCGCGCGGGCCGGCGCGGCCTGCCCCGCTCGGCGCGGGAGGTGACTCCCGACTGGCTCTCGAGCGTCCTCGCCGCCTCCCATCCGGGCGTCCGCGTGTCGTCCTGCGAGCTTCTCGACGATCACTCCGGAACCACTTCGCGTGCCCGCGTCGCCCTCCGCTACGACGACCCGGGCGCAGGACCGCCGCCGCCGCCGAGCGTCTTCCTGAAGATCACGCCTCGAGCCCGCATCCAGCGACTGTTTCTCGCGGCCACCGGCATCGGCCGCAACGAAGTGCGCTTCTATCGCTCGGCACGGCCCGGCCTGCCGGTGAACGCGCCGGCCGTGCACGGCATCGCGTCGGTCGCACCCGACCGTCAGTTCGTGCTCGTGCTCGAAGACCTCGCGCGCTCGAACGCGCGCCTCGCGACGGTTGGCGACCGGCTCGACGCGGCGGACGCGGCACGCATCCTCGACGCGATGGCGACGCTCCACGCCGCGCACTGGGAGAGCCCGCGCTTCGAGAGCGACCTCGCGTGGGTGCCCTGCTACGAGAGCCGCCGGCGCGACATGCCGTGGGAGCGCTTCATGACGGGGCAGATGGTCGACCTGGCGCGGCGGCGCTTCGAAGCGTCGCTGGGCGAGCCGCTCGTGCGCGCCGCGGATGCCGTGATACACGGCCGGGATCGCCTGGAAGCCCTCTGGAGCCGGGGCGCGCGGACACTCGTCCACGGCGACGCCCACCTCGGCAACCTCTTCTTCGTCGGCGACCAGGTGGGCTTCCTCGACTGGCAGGTCTGCGCCCGCGCGCCGGGCATGCGCGACGTCAGCTACCTGCTCTGCAACTCGCTGTCCGGCGAGCTGCGCGAGAGCCACGAGGCCGACCTGATCCGCGGATACCTGGGCGCCCTGCACGCCCGCGGCGTGGCGGCGCCCGGCTTCGACGAGGCGTGGCGGCAACACCGCCTCTACGCGCTCTACACCTTCATCGCGGCCGCCTTCACGGCGGCGGCGGGCTCGGGCCTGCAGGCCCGCCCGATCGCCGAGGCGGGCCTGCGCCGCGCGACCCGGGCCGTGGAGTCGCTCGAGAGCATCGCCTGCGCGCAGGGCTCGTAGCGCTGATTCCCGGCCCGACCGACCCTATACTCTCTCCGCCCGCATACTCTCCCGGTCCGCATACTCTCTCGGCCCGCCGTCGGAGGAATCGACTTGAAGCGCTTCATGGACCCCGAGGAACTCGCGCGCGACCGGCGCTTCAAGCGCGCCCAGAACCGCAACGCGCTCCTGCAGTCGCTGCCCGACGACGTCGACCAGATCGTGAAGATCTTCGAGACGATCGCCCCCAAGCTGCGCAAGCGCATCGAGGGCACAGCGCTCGAGCCGGTCTTCGACGAGCTCGGACCCGCCTTCCAGTTCCTCACCGCCTCGGGCGGCACGCAAGCCCGGGGCGGCCGCACTCCGCTCCAGCTCAAGATGCAGCTGCACGGCATCTTCGTCGGCGAGCTGCAGGCCCTCGAGGCCGCGGGCCGCACGCTGTGGGACTTTCCGGAAACCCCGTGGGAGTTCAAGATGAACATGGCGCGCCAGTGCTGGGACGAGGCGCGGCACGTGCAGATCTTCGAGAAGCTGATCGACCACGGCGAAGGCAGCGTCGGCGAGTTTCCCGAGTCGACCTTCCTCTTCGAGTCCTCCTGCCACGACGATCCGGTGCTGCGCGTGACCGGCGTGAACCGCTGCCTCGAGGGACTGGCCTGCGACGTCTTCCGATCGCTCGCCGACTACGGGAAGGAGGTGGGCGACGACATCCTGACCCAGGCCGTCGACTTCGTGCTCGCCGACGAGCTCACCCACGTGCGCTTCGGCAGCGAGTGGGTCAAGGAGTTCACGCGGGGCGATCCCGAGCGCGCCCGGCGCGCCAAGGAGTTCCAGCGCGAGACCGACCGCGCCTTCTCGTTCGGCGGCACGCGCGAGGTGGCGCGCGAAGAGCGCCTCGAAGCAGGCTTCACCGAGGAGGAGATCGACGAGATCGAGTCGTTCGGCGCCGACGGCCCTCGCCGCGAGACCCTCGTCCGCGCCGCCGAGGTCCTGCGCGACCGCCACCAGGCGCGCGCCCGCGGCGAGGCGGTGGCGCCGCTCTAGCGGGCGGCGTGCCATCGCGACCGATGCGCGCCCTCGACGTCGCGACCTCGCTGCTCACCTCGCTGACCCGGCTGGGCACCGGCCACGGAGTCGGCGCCCTCGGCCCGCGTCCCGAGCAGCCGCTGATCCTCTACGAGTTCGAGGCCTGCCCGTACTGCCGCAAGGTGCGCGAGGCGCTCACCCTTCTCGACCTGCCGGCCGACGTGCGCCCGTGTCCGAAAGACGGACACCGCTTTCGCGAAGAGCTGATCCGGCGCGGCGGCAAGGCGCAGCTCCCCTATCTCGTCGACCCGAACGCCGGCGTCGAGCTCTACGAATCGGACGTCATCGTCCGCCACCTCTTCGAGCGCTACGGCAAGGGCCGCGTGCCGCTGATGCTCGCCCTCGGCCCGCTCGGCGACCTCAACTCGGCGCTCGCCGGGCTGCCCCGGGCGCTCGCCGGCCGCGACGTGCGGCCTTCGCGCGCGCCGGCCGCACCGCTCGAGCTCTACAGCATGGAGTCGTCGCCGTTCTGCCGACTGGTGCGCGAGCGGCTCTGCGAGCTGGAGATCGCTTACCGGTTGCACAACGTGGGAAGCGGCAGCCCGTCACGCGAGGCCTTCGTGAAGCGCTCGGGCAAGATGATGGTGCCCTGGCTCTCCGACCCGAACACCGGCACCGAGATGTTCGAATCGGCCGACATCGTCGAGTACCTGCAGCAGACGTACGGCAGCGGGCCCGCGCGCGGCTGAAACCGGGAGGCGCGATCAGGCGCCCCGGTAGCCGCGCACCCGCCAACGGCGCACCGCGAGCGTGGCGCGCCGCGCGAGGCGCTCGAGCAGGGGCAGCCGGCGGCGGACCGGGGCGGACGTGGCTGCTCCGGCATCCGCCGGGCGCCTGATCTCGGTCCACTCGCCCCGCACCCTGTGCTCGTCTCCGCCGGGCATCAGCACCCGGTAGGGGCGGTCGGCATCGAGCACGTCGCCGGCATCGCGAACCCGCACGGGCATCGAGGCGCGCCAGACCTCGGCGATGGCCTGCAGGCGAGCGCTCGCATCGAAGACGCCGGGCTCGGCCTCGTGGATCTCGAGCTGCACGGCGGTGCCCGTCGAGACGACGTCGAGCACGGCGCCGAGCCGGTCCGGCCGGTCGGCTTCCGTCAGCGAGCCGCCAAGCCACGCGCAGCGGTAGCGGCGGCAGATGGCCGGCCGCGTCGGATGGATCGCGCAGCCCGCGCCGGCGCGGTCCTGGTGGACGCAGGCCACGCCGCCGAGCTTGCGCAGCGCGTCGACCCGCAGCACCCGACAGCACAGCGAGCACTCGCCGCAGCTGCGCGGAGGCGTCGAACCGCTCGCTCCGTTGTCCTCGTCGACACCGCCTCCGTTCATCGCGCCGAGTATGCACCAGCCGCCGGGCGGCCGAAGAGCCGGAGTGCGAGACTGCGTGGGCCGACGGAGCCACCCGTCGTGCGGAGGATCACGACCGTGACGCGGACGTACTTCGAGGACATCCCCGTCGGCTGGCGGAGCCGCATCGGCGCCTGGCGGCTCGGCGAGGACGAGGTGGTGGCGTTCGCCCAGCAGTGGGATCCGCAGCCCTTCCACATCGACCGCGAGGCCGCGGCGAACTCGATCTACGGTGGGCTGACCGCGTCGTCGCTGCACCTCTTCGCGATCTGCACGCGGCTTTTCTTCGACCACGAGGCGCGCATCGCCGTGCTCGCCATGCTGGGCAAGGACGCCGTCCGCTTCCCCCATCCCGCCCGCGCCGGCGACGAGCTCGTCTACGAGACCGAGTGCGTCGAGGCGCGCCCCTCCGGGTCGAAGCCCGACCGCGGCGTGATCCGCCTGCGCGACACCGTGACCGACCCGGCCGGCCAGGTCGTGCTCACCCAGGAGGTGAGCCTGCTGGTGGCCCGACGACCGCCGTCAGGGTGAGGCGAGCTCGAGGTCGGGGTAGTGGCGGCGGGCCAGCGCCACCACGGCGCGCACGCGGCCTTCGCGCTCGAGCGCCGAGTAGAAGAGCGCGCGACCTCGCAGGCGCAACTCGGTCTGCACCCGCCCTTCGTCGGTGAACGCGGGGAAGAGATCGTCCGCGTCCACATCGAGTGCGCTGAAGCGGCCGACCCGGCCGCCGTCGCGCACGTACACCGCCGAGACCTCGTCGACGAAGACGAGCTGCCAGGCCGGCCGCACGTGCAGCCAACGCAGCATCTCACCCGACGGGATCTTGCTGTAGTGCACTACGACCGTGCCGAAGCGGTACTCGCGGTAGAGCGCCTGGAACTCCTCGGGTGTCGTCCACGCGAGCCGCTCGAGGAGCTCGGGGCCGTAGACCTCGAGCCGGCCGTCGACCATCACGCGATACGCCGGATACAGGCGTTCGACGAAGAGCCCGCCGTCGGGCATGGCGTGCGCGACCTTACCCGGCGGCCGGTTCGCGAGGATCCAGTCGGCGGCCCCCTCCGAGTACCAGGTACGCATCACGCCGAGACCGGGCTCGCGCGGCACACCGAGGCGCTCGTGGAAGCGGCCCGGGAGGACGTCGACGAGCAGCGCGACGACCGCGAGAGCGAGGGCGGCCGTGACCGCCATGCTGCGCCTCGGCGACCAGCGCCCTTCCCGCGCGTCGAGCCACGCGTTGACGTGCGTGATGGCGATCGGCGCGACGACGATCGCGTAGAGGGAGAGGTTGCGGCGCGCGGTCAGGGCGAGATACGCGAAGGCCACGACCAGCAGCCAGTCACGGGTCGGCGCCTCGCGCCGGTTCGCCAGCAGGGCGGCCAGCGCGATCACGAGCAACGCCAGCGCGGCCCCGCCGATCGCCGGGCCCACCTGACCGAGGGTCGGCTGCAGCTCGACGATGCTCGCACCGAGCGCGCGCGAACCGACGGGGCCGATCATGCCGAGCTGGGCGACGGGATAGAGCACGCCGTCCAGGCCGTTCGGGTTGAGGAACGACACGAGCACGCTGGCCGCCACCACCCCGACGAGAAGACCGGGGGCGAGCTCCTTCGCGTCGTCACGCGTGAGCCGGTCGAAGACGTCGCCCGCGAAATGGATCGCACACACCGCGATCCCCACCGCGAAGAGCCCGTGCGTGTTGGCCCAGACCAGCTGCAGCCCGACGATCGCCACCGCGATCGCGAAGCGACGACCACCGGGCCGGCGCATGCGATCGAGGCCGAGCAGCACGGCGGCGAGCAGCGCGAACGACGGCAGCTCGGCGCGCGGCATGATGCGCTCGGCGAGCAGCACCACCACGAGCGCGAGCCCGGCTCCCGACACGGCGGCGCGATCCGCCCGGCCGCCGATCGGCGCGAGCAGCCCGAGCGTCAGGGCGACGAAGCCGAGCTTGCCGACCACGACGGCCGCGTGGCCACCGAGGGCGTGCACGGCGAAGAGCCACAGCTGGAACAGCCAGTGGATGTCGATGTACCGCGCAGCCGGAGCCGTGTAGCTGAAGGGATCCCGGTCGGGAACCCCGCCCGTCTCCCAGATCAGCCGCCCGGTGCGCAGCTGCCACCAGTAGTCCCACGAGACGATGTCGAGCAGCGAGAACGCCGCGGCCAGGGCCGCGAGCAGGCCCGCCACCATCGCCGCTTGCGATCCACCCCAGGCTGGTCGCATTCGGCGCCCGGCTCCCCTTCGAGCGGCGGAGGGACCCTCTGTCCCGTCCGGACCGCAGCGACGACCCGGTTGCCGGGTTTAGCCCACCCGTGGGACCGCAGCGAGGAGGTCCCGGCCGTGGTGGGTGCGCGCGATCTAGCGACCGCCGTCGCGCCCTGCGCCGCCCGTCGAGACGCGGTCGAGCCGATCCGCTCCCTCGCCCACCCGAAGGTCGGCGGGCGCCCGACGGTACGGAGCGCCGTGACGCCGCATGAACGCCGCCCAGCAGGACCGCCCGAAGTCGTCGTAGTCGACCATGGCGGCGACCAGCTCGCAGCGCGCCGCGCCCGGCGCGATCTGCTCGGGCAGCAGGGGGTCGAGGACCAGCAGCCGGATCATGCGGCCGCCCACCAGGAAGGTCTCCCGCATGGCCTCATCGATGGGCGCGCCCTCGAGCCGCGCGCCGCTCAGCTCGAGCTCCCGCCGACCCGCCCGCTGCGCGGCGGCCAGCTCCTCCCACCGCCACAGCGATCGGGCCCGGGCGTCGCTGGCCGCGTCGAGGTCGGCGAGTCGCGCGACGATCGACCCCGGAGCCAGCCCGAGCCCCGCCAGCCGCTCGCGGATCGCATCGAGCGGGTCGGCGAGGTTGTCCGGACGCACGTGAAGTCCCGCGGCGAGCGCCTCGAAGCCGAGCAGACGCAGCGCCTGCTCGCTGCGGGCCCGCACGCCACCGCGCGCGCCCGGACTGCCGTAGACACAGATCCAGCCCCCGCCCCAGGGCACGAAGCGCTCGTCGAGCCGGCGCCAGCCGCGGATCTCGCCGGTCACGGCCGCTACGCCCTCGGCCGGCCGGTAACGGCCGCGCTCGTCCCGCGCGACCCGCCCCTGGGCGAGCAGACGCGCCAGGGCAACGCGGACGCTGTTCTCCGCCAACCCGAAGATCGCCCCCGCCTCGACCAGTGCGCGCACGGGCATCGAGCTGCCGTCCGAGCGGGGCAGGGTCGCCAGCAGGTCGAGGATCAGGCTCTTCGGCGAAGGTCTCACCTCCAAGAACGTTACGGTCATGCGGCCACTCGAGCAATCAACGCAATCTCGCAGGCAGTGCTGCGAGCCGAACGACGCCCGGTCTCAGCGCCGGCCGCCCAGCATCCACGCGCCCGCCGCCGCGATCAGCCCCGCCACCCACCAGACGAACGGCGCGCCGCCGACCGGCACCGCCGGGCCACACATCGGGATGGGCGGGTTCGAGCAGCCGGTGATGGCGTCGCACATCTCGGCCGTACACGGATCGGCGTCGTCGCAGAGCTGCGGGTCGGGGGCGTGGGTGACCTCGTCGCCCACCTCGTCACACGCGTCCACCGTGCAGGCCACGCCGTCGTCGAGCAGCGGCGGCGGACCGGCCTGGCAGTCCGAGACGAGGTCACACGTCTCGGCGCCGTTGCAGAACGCGCCGTCGTCGCAGGCGGCGTCGTCGGGCGTGTGGGTGACGGCGTCCGCCACCTCGTCGCACGCGTCCACCGTGCAGGCCACGCCGTCGTCGAGCAGCGGCGGCGGGCCGGCCTGGCAGTCCGAGACGAGGTCACACGTCTCGGCGCCGTTGCAGAACGCGCCGTCGTCGCAGGCGGCGTCGTCGGGCGTGTGGGTGACGGCGTCCGCCACCTCGTCGCACGCGTCCACCGTGCAGGCCACGCCGTCGTCGAGCACGGGCGGCGGGCCGGCCTGGCAGCCCGTCAGCGTGTCGCAGCTCTCGGCGCCGTTGCAGAAGAGGCCGTCGTCGCAGGGCAACCCCGGACCGGGCACGCAGACGCCGGCGCCGTCGCAGACATCGACGGCCGTACAGGCGTTGCCGTCGTCACAGGCGCTCCCCGGCGCCTCGAACTGGCAGCTCGACGAGCAGCAGTCGCCGTCCGCGGTGCCGCCGTCGTCACAGCTCTCGCCGAGCTCGAGCGTCCCGTTGCCGCAGATCGCGAAGAGCGAGGTCACGTCGGTGCGGCGGTGGCTCAGGCCGTTCGCCGGATTGGTGACCAGCGGGCCGGTCGTCGTCATCAGCGTGCGCAGGCCCGCGACCGTCAGCGAGGGATCCTGCTCGAAGAGCAGCAGAGCGAGCGCCGCCGCGTAGGGGCTGGCCGCCGACGTACCGCCGAAAGTCGCGGCGCTGCCGCCCACCTCGGACGTGAAGGTCGCATAGCCGGGCGCGAGCAGGTCGAGGATCTCGTCGCTGTTGGTGTGGCAGACGAAGTCGTCCGCGGCCGTGCCTTCGTCGACGCAGAGGTCGCTGCTGCAGGTCGCGCCGCACCAGGACACGCTGCCGAGGGCCGCGTCGTAGACGCCCCCCACCGAGATCGCGTCCGCGACGCACGCCGGAAAGCTGATGCCGTCGACGTGCGCGTCGTTGCCCGGGGCCGCGAAGACCGCCACACCGGCCGCCGTCAGGCTGGCGATCGCATTGGCGGTGTTGGTGCCGCTGCACGGGCTTGCCGCGGGGTTCGAGTACTCGCCGCCGTCGCCGAGGCTCAGGTTGACGACCTTGACGTTCAGTCCGACGTGGTTCGTCAACAGCCAGTCGAGCGCCGCGGCGATGTCCGAGAAGTCGCCGCCGCCGGTCGAATCGAGCACCTTGATGGCCACCACCCCCGCCTCGGGGGCGACGCCGGAGGGGGCGACCGCACCGCCGGAGGTGATGACACCGCTCACCGCAGTGCCGTGTCCTTCGTCGTCCTCGGCTGCACCGGCGCCGCTCTGCGTGTCGCCGCCGCCCGGACAGCAGCCGACCAGCGGGCTCGCGCTGCCCCTGCACCAGCAGCGCTCGTCGACGAGATCGTCGACGAGATCGGCGTGGTCGGTGTCGATGCCCGTATCGAGCACCGCGACGTTCGCCGTCGAGCCGTCGTAGCCGGCCGCGTACGCCTGCGGGGCGCCGACCAGCGGGCGGCCCTGGTTGGTGGCGGCCCGAACGCGGCCATCGATGTATACGTGGAGCACGTCCGGGTGCTTGGCCAGCTTTTCGATGATCGCTGGCCCCGCCCAGCCCGAGAATCCGGCCAGGCTCTGGTAGCGCCGGCGGATGCCGAACGCCGAGGTGGGCAGCGCATCGAGGACGCTCTGCTGCCGTTTCAGTACCGCCTGGCGCCGGGTCGCCGCGGCGGCGCGGCGGCCGGGTAGATCTGTGTCGCGCAGCACGACGCCGATGCGGACCTCCTCGGAGGCCTTCAGGGCGGCGAGCCGTGCGTCGAGGCGGCCCCCGAGCTTGCCCCGCCAGCCCACCGCCGCCGGCTGGGCGGTCGCGCTCGCGGCCACGAGCAGCAGCGCAGCAACGACCGCAGCCGTGAAGACGCGTCGCGGCGTCCGCACCGGGAGCCCAGCCATGTCAGTCCGCATCGACCGCATGGCAGCCATTCTCGCACGGCGCGGCGTCTGGATCACGACAGTCCGTCTACACGGCGGGTCGCTAGTATTCCGAGCCACCCACACGAGGCTTCAGGGAGATGCATCCGATGTGCAACGCGCGCGCAGAAGGCGTCCTCGAAGAGCGCGAGCCGGCGCTCACCGCCGTTTTCTTGCGGGGCGTCGCGCAGCCGCTGCAGGCCGACGAAGACGCCCGCCCCACGTCGCTCGCCGAGGCCTTGGCGGACGCATGAGCTACGTCCGCATCGAGAAGCCGCGGCCGCACACCAGCGTCATCGTGATGGACCGCCCCGAACGCATGAACTCGATGGCCTTCGAGCTGGTGGGACCACTCCACGATGCGATCGAGGAGGTGGCGGCCGACAACGACACCTGGTGCGTGGTGCTGACGGGAACGGGACGCGGCTTCTGCTCGGGGGCCGACACCCAGGAGACCGAACCGCCGCCCAACATCGACGGGATGACGCTCACGCGCATCGCCACCCGGTCGATGACCATCCTCGCCGACCTGGTCCCGGCCCTGCGCCGCATGCCGCAGCCCGTGATCGCCGCCATCAACGGCGCGGCGATCGGCGGCGGCCTCTGTCTCAGCCTCGGCGCCGACGTACGCATCGCCGCCGAATCGGCCTACTTCCGCGCGGCGGGAATCAACAACGGGCTGACCGCCACCGAGCTGGGGCTGAGCTTCCTGCTGCCACGCGCCATCGGCAGCTCGCGCGCGTTCGAGATCGCGCTGTCCGGACGCGACGTCTCGGCCGCCGAGGCGGCCGAGATCGGCCTCGTCTCGAAGGCGGTGCCCGACGAGGCGCTGATGGACGCGGCCCTCGATCTGGCCGACACCATCAACGGCTGGAGCACCCAGGGCGTGCAGCTCACCAAGCGCATGATGTGGGCGGGCCTCGAGACGGGCAGCCTCGCCGCGGCGGTCGAGCTGGAGAGCCACACCCAGCTCTTCGTCAGGCTCACCACGAAGAACTTCGAGGAGGCCACCCGCGCGCGACGCGATGGCCGCAAGCCCGTCTTCGAGGACTGAATCGGCAGGAGAACGCGTGGCGTCCTACTTCTCGTACGGCGAGCAGTCCGCCCACTATTTCGCGCGGCCCCACGACGCGCCGATCCTCGAGCCGGTCGGCTCGCCCGCGGCCTGGCGCGGCCGCGAGATCGCGCAGCGCGACGACTGGCGGATGCGGCTCGACGCGGGCCACATCGAAGAGATCGAGGCCGCGCTCGCGCACGCAGAGGAAACCGGGCGCCCCACCGAGGCGCTGCGCGCCGACGACTTTCCGCTCGAGGGCCTGCGTGCCGAGATCGCGCGGTGGCGGCGCGAGCTGGACGGCGGGCGCGGCTTCCAGGTGGTGAGCGGCGTACCGGTCGAGCGCTGGACCGAGCAGCAGGCCGAGCGCTTCTTCTGGTGCCTCGGAATACACCTCGGCACCCCCGGCGCACAGAACCCGCAGGGCGACCTGCTCGGCCACGTGCGCGACACCGGCGACGACGCGGCCGATCCGTTCGTGCGGCTGTACCGCACGAGCAGCGACATCGCCTACCACTGCGATGCCGCCGACGTGGTGGGCCTGCTCTGCCTACGAGCCGCGAAGCGAGGCGGAGCGAGCCGCATCGCGAGCAGCGTCGCGGTGTACGACGAGCTGCTGCGCCGTCGGCCCGACCTGGTGACGCGCCTCTACGAGCCCTTCGCGCTCGACGTCCGCAACGAGGATTCGAGCGGCCAGCTGCAGCACATCCCGATTCCGCCCTGCCGCGCGGCGGGTGGCCGGGTTCGCACCTTCTACCACAGCGACTACTTCCGCTCGGCGCAGCGCCACGCCGACGTGCCGCGCTTCAGCGACGGCGAGCGCGAGCTGCTCGACCTCTACGAGGAGATTGCGAACGACCCCGATCTCTACCTCGACATGCAGCTCGAGCCCGGCGACATCCAGTGGCTCTCGAACCACGTCTGCCTGCACGCACGCACCGCCTACGAGGACCACCAGGATCCCGCGCGACGCAGACATCTGCTGCGGCTGTGGCTGTCGATCGAGGCAGAGCGTCAGGGGCGGCCGGAGTGATGCCGGGGCGGAGCGTCTCGCTGCCGAACGGCAGCCGCTTCCGATCGCCTCGGGCGGCGTGGCCGCGGTGGCTCGGTCCGTGTCTCGCGCTCGGCCTCGCGCTCGGCGCTGCGCCCGGCGGAGCGGGCGCAGACGAGGCCGCATCCGTCACGAGCGAGCGGCCGCGCGTCGGGCTCGTGCTGAGCGGCGGGGGCGCCCGGGGCGCGGCGCACATCGGCGTCCTCGAGGTGCTCGAGGAGCTGCGCATTCCCATCGACGTCATCGCGGGCACCAGCATGGGCGCGGTGGTGGGCGGCCTCTACGCGTCGGGAATCGAGGCGGACGAGCTCGGAGAATTGATCGCCGAGCTGCCCTGGGACGAGCTCTTCCAGGACAAGACGCGCCGGCGCGACATGTCCTTCCGCCGCAAGCAGGACGATCGGACCTTCATCTCCGACTTGCACTTCGGATTCAAGGACGGCTCGATCCAGATCCCGACCGGCCTCATCCAGGGCCAGAAGCTCGAGCTCACCCTCGGCCTGCTCACCCTGCCCGTCGCGACGGTGCGCGACTTCGACGATCTCACGCTTCCGTTTCGCGCCGTCGCCACGGACATCGTGACCGGCGAGGCGGTAGTGCTCGAAGGCGGCGAGCTCGCCGATGCCATCCGGGCCAGCATGGCCATTCCGGGCGCCTTCGCGCCGGTCGAGCTCGACGGCCGCCTGCTCGTCGACGGCGGCACCTCGATGAACCTGCCGGTGGAGGTCGCCAAGATGCTCGGCGCCGACGTGGTGATCGCGGTCGACATCGCGACGCCTCTGCGCACACGCGAGCAGCTCGTCAGCGCGCTCTCGATCACCGGCCAGACCGTGACGCTGCAGATCCAGCAGAACACCGAGGAGCAGGTGGAGCTGCTCGGCGAGGACGACTTCCTGATCCGCCCCGAGCTCGGCGAGGTGGCGACGATGTCGTTCGATCGCGTCGAGCAGGCCGCCGAGGCCGGCGCCCTGGCGACGTCGGCATTGCGCGACTTCCTCGCCCCGCTCTCGGTCGACGAGGCGACCTGGCGGGCGTACCGGTCGGGGCTGGTGCGGCCCGGGCGCGCGCCACCCGTCATCGACGAGATCCGCGTCGACAACGACTCGGTGGTGTCGGACGCCGTCATCCGCAGCCGCATGCAGGTCGAGGTGGGCCAGCCTCTCGACTACGGGACGCTCGCCCGAGACATCGACGTGCTGCACGGCATGGGCTTCTTCGACCGCGTGAACTTCCGCATCGATCCGCTGCCGGGCGGCCGTAACCAGCTCCTCATCATCGCGCGCAAGCGGGCCACCGGACGCGATCGCTTGCGGTTCGGCTTCGAGCTCGAGACCGACTTCGTCTCGAACAGCCTCTTCAACATAGGCATCGGCCTGATGCGGCTGCCGGTCAACTCGCTGGCCGCCGAGTGGCGCAGCGAGCTCCGGATCGGCCAGGATCCCGCGATCTGGATGGAGCTGTGGCAGCCGATCGACGACGAGACCCGCTGGTTCGTCGCCCCCACCGCGTACTACAACTCGTCCACACTGGGAATCTTCGACGACTTCGGCAACGGGCTGGCCGAGTACCGGGTCCACGACGTGGGCGGCGGAATCGGCTTCGGGCGACAGCTCGGACAGTGGGGCGAGGCCCGCGCCGGCATCCGCTACGACTGGGCGCGGGCCGAAGTGCTGATCGGAGACCCCGCGTTCTTTCCGCGCATCGAGCGCACCGACGGCGAGCTGTTCGTGCGCTTCGCGGTCGACACCCTCGACAACGCGCGCTTCCCGCGAAGCGGCTGGCTGCTGCTCGCCGAGGGCGGGGTCGGGCTCGAAGAGATCGGCTCGACGGGCGACTTCCAGTCGCTCTTCGTCGCCGGCGGACACGCCCGGAGCTGGGGGAAGAACACGCTCGTCGCCGAGGTGCAGGCGGCGCTGAGCTTCGAGAGCGACACGACCTTCAGCAATCTGTACTCGCTCGGCGGATTCCTGCGGCTTTCGGGCCTCAAGCCGGACGAGCGCGTGGGCACCGACATGCTCTTGTTCCGCGTCCGCGGCTACCGGCGCGTGGCCAAGCTCGGCCTGCTCTCCTTCACTTTGCCCGCCTACGTGGGCCTGTCGATCGAGAGCGGAAACACCTGGTTCGGCACCAACCGCATCACCGGGAGCTCGCTGCTGTGGGGCGGCAGCGCCTACGTGGCCCTCGACACGCCGCTGGCGCCGGTCTACATCGCCTATGGGAACACCGACGGAAACCGTCACGCGGCCTACTTCTACCTGGGCCAGGTCTTCTGAGCCGGTGGACACACCGCGCACCCACCACGCAGGGGAGTTGGAATCGTGTCACTCGAACGACCGTCTCGCGTAGCCGCAGTGCTCGCTTCGATCGTGCTCGCGCTCCCGCTCGCCTTTGGGCTCGTCTTCGCGCTGCCAGCCGAGGCGACCGAGCGCGCCCACCCCAACGTCGTGATCCTGCTCGCCGACGATCTCGGCTTCGCGGACGTCGGCTACCGGGGCGGCGAGATCGAGACGCCGGCCATCGACCGGCTGGCCGCAGAGGGCATGCGGCTGGAGCGCTTCTACGCGGCGCCGATCTGCTCGCCCACCCGCGCGGCGCTGATGACGGGCCGCGATCCGCTCGAGCTCGGCATCGCCTACGACCAGATCCATCCGTGGTACAACGCGGGCCTCGCGCCGAAGAGCTACACGCTGCCCCGGGCCTTCGGTGAGGCGGGCTACCGGACGGCGCTCGTCGGCAAGTGGCACCTCGGCCACAGCTACGCCCACCAGGTGCCGAACGCGCAGGGCTTCGACCACTTCCACGGCCATCTGCACACCAACACCGACTACTTCGAGCACGCCCGCGAGAGCGGCCACGACCTGCAACGAAACGGCCGCTCGATCGCCGAGCCTGGCGTCTACCTCACCCACCTGCAGGCCCGCGAGGCCGCCCGCGTGATCCGCGAGCGCGACAGCGAGCGGCCACTCCTGCTCTACGTCGCCTTCACGGCCCCGCACTCGCCCATGCAGGCGCCGCCCGAGACGATCGAGCGCTACCGGCATCTCCCGAAGCGCAAGAACCGCCGCGTGTACGCCGCGATGGTCCACGAGATGGATCTCGCGATCGGCGAGATCCTACGGGCGATCGACGACGAGGGCATCGCGAAGGACACGATCGTGCTGTTCTTCAGCGACAACGGCGGCTCGACGGGCTTCGGGGGCAACAACGAGCCGCTTCGTGGCGAGAAGGGCCAGACCTTCGAGGGCGGCATCCGCGTGCCGGCGGTGCTTCGCTGGCCCGGCGTGATCACGCCCGGCAGCGCCACCGATGCGATCGTGACCGCGATGGACGTCTTCCCGACGCTGGCCGACGCCGCCGGCGTGCCGCTGCGCGAGACGCAGGACCTGGACGGGCACGACCTCTGGCCCACCCTGTCGGACGACGAGCCCGCCCCGGCGCGCGGCCCCCTGTTCTTCGCGTCGGAGATTCCGCTGCCGGGCGTGATCTTCACGACAGTGATCGACGACCCGTGGAAGCTCGTGCAGATCATCCGCGAAGGAGCGACCGAAACCCGCACCACGTCGATGCTCTTCCGCCTCGACACCGACCCGAACGAGCAGAACGACCTCGCCTCCACCCACCCCGCCCTCGTCACCCGGCTCGGCGACGAGATCCGCAGCTGGCGAGAGCGTCACCCGATGGCCGGCACCCGCGGAACCCTCGTCCCCCACCCGGGCTGGGTGGCTCCCCTCGACTGGGCGGACGCCGTGCTGCCGTCGCGCCTCCTGCAGCCCAGCTGGCAGAACGAGCTGCCCTTCCCGAAGGCCCTCCTCGACGCCACCGCCCATCGCGGCGTACTCGTCGACGAGGCCACGCGAGAGGCGCTGATCGAGGCCGAGCGGCAGCGCGACGCCGAGAGCGAAGCACCGGACTGACCGCCACAGAACCGGCCCGCACCGCGGACCCGCCGGCGACGCCCGGCCGGTCCCCGGGGCCGGGGGCGGCCCAGGGGACCGGGCGCGGGCGCCAGGTCGGGAAGTTGAGGTCCTTGGCGCGCTCCAAAACGAGCCGCCAACGCAGCTCTTCGGTCGACTCGCTGATCTCGAGCGCCTGGAGGATGAACGGCTCGACCATCAGCCACCCGAGCGCCGTCGCGATCAGTCGCGCCACCTTGAAGCGGATCTCGTCGAAGTCCGCATCCGGCTCGGCGCGCTCGATTGCGATCTCCATCAATCGCTGAACGGTGGATCGAGGATTGTGCCTGGCATGATTTCTGCTTGATCTCGGTTCAT
>CAZETS010000012.1:0-84095 GCA_964515335.1 uncultured Spirochaetaceae bacterium | reverse complement strand
GAAGGCCGCCGGCAAGAAGACTGCCCGCAAGAAGACTGCCCGGAAGAAAACTGCCCGCAAGAAGGCCGCGCGCAAGAAGACTGCCCGCAAGAAGGCCGCGCGAGGGAAGGCGGCTCGCAAGCGGTCGGCCGCGAAGAAGGCCGCCGGCAGCCGGGCGCGCAAGACCACCCGGAAGCGAACGCGCTAGCGCGACCTCCGGAAAGGGAGAAACGAACACATGTGCGGAATCGTCGGCTACATCGGGCTCGAGCACCGGGCAGTGGACGTGTTGATCGACGGGCTGCGGCGCCTCGAGTACCGGGGCTACGACTCGGCGGGCGTCGCCGTCTACGAGGGCGACCAGATCGAGGTCCGTCGTGCCGAGGGCAAGCTGATCAACCTCGAGCACGCGCTGCGTCAGCAGCCGCTGCAGGGCGTCGTTGGCATCGGGCACACCCGCTGGGCCACCCACGGCAAGCCCTCCGAGCGCAACGCCCATCCGCACCGCGCCGGCTCGGTGGCGATCGTCCACAACGGCATCATCGAGAACTACTCGGCGATCCGCGCCGAGCTCGAGGCGGCCGGCGCCACCATCGAGTCCGACACCGACACCGAGCTGATCGCCCACCTGATCGACGAGGGCGTCCAGGCCGGCAAGGGCCTGCTCGTCGCCGTGCGCGAGGCCTGCGCGCGTCTGACCGGCTCCTACGCGTTCGGCGCCATCTGCGAGAGCGACCCGGGCTGCCTCGTCGCCGCGAAGAACGGCGGCAGCCCCATCATCGTGGGGCAGGGCGAGAAGCAGGCGTTCCTCGGTAGCGACATCCCCGCCATCCTGCCCTACACGCGCGAGATCATTTCGCTCTGGGACGGCGACTTCGCGGTGCTCAGCGAGGACGGCGTGCAGGTGGTCGACGCCGAGGGGCGCCCGATCGACCGCGAGTTCATGACCGTGCAGTGGGACCCGGTCTCCGCCGAGCGCGGTGGCTACGACCACTTCATGCAGAAGGAGATCTTCGAGCAGCCGCGCGCCATCACCGACACGATCGGCACCCGGGTCAACGATGCCGAGATCGACCTCGACGGCATCGAGATCACGCGCGAGTTCGCCGACGGCCTGCGTTCGATCAGCCTGATCGCGTGCGGGACGGCGTCGTACGCCTGCATGGTAGGCAAGTACATGATCGAGCAGCTCGCGGGCATCCCCTGCGACGTCGATCTGGCCAGCGAGTTCCGTTATCGCCAGCCCATCCTCGGCTCGAACTGCATGGTGATTCCGGTCTCGCAGTCGGGAGAGACGGCCGACACGCTCGCCGCGCTGCGCGAGGGCAAGTCCCAGGGCGCGCGTGTGCTGGCCGTCTGCAACGTGCGCGAGTCGACGATCGCCCGCGAGAGCGACGACGTGCTGTACACCCACGCCGGTCCCGAGATCGGGGTGGCCTCCACCAAGGCTTTCGTCACCCAGGTGGTCGGGCTGTATCTCGTCGCCCTCAAGCTGGCGGCGGTGCGCGGCCGCATCGGCCGGGACGAGATGCGCGATCGCCTGCACGACCTGATGCGGCTGCCGCGCTTCGTCGAGCGCACCCTGCAGCTCGACGCGCAGATCGAGGAGATCGCGCGGAGCTACTTCAAGGCCGAAGACTTCCTCTTCCTCGGCCGCGGCATCATGTACCCGATCGCGATGGAGGGGGCGCTCAAGCTCAAGGAGATCTCCTACATCCACGCCGAGGGTTACGCGGCGGGCGAGATGAAGCACGGACCGATCGCGCTGATCGACGAGAACATGCCGGTGGTCGTGATCGCCAACCGCAGCCCGCTGCAGGACAAGCTGGTCTCGAACCTCGAGCAGGTGCGCGCCAGGGACGGCCGGGTGATCGCCATCGCGACCGAGGGCGACGACGGGATCGCCGAGAAGGCCAACGAAGTGATCTACATCGAGGACCTCGGCGACTTCCTCACCTCGGTCCTCGCCACCATCCCGTTGCAGCTGCTCGCCTACCACGTGGCGACGCTGCGCGGCACCGACGTCGATCAGCCGCGGAACCTCGCCAAGAGCGTCACGGTCGAATAGCGGGCGGCGATCGGCCGCCCACACGGCGATCCGCCGGTACAGGGCGAGCCCGAGGGTCCTCGTCCCGGGTCTCCTCGCCGGCGCTGCGCCGGCGAGGTTGACGCAGGACCAGCAACCCATACCCTGCCGGTTCCCCCCAGGCCTCCAGAGCGCCATCGCGCCCGCTCGCGTCGCCGCGAAGGGCGTCCACGCGGAGGCAGATCCATTGCTCACCGAGTCGATCGTCGAGGGATTGAACCCCGAGCAGCGGCGTGCCGTCGAGTGCACCGAGGGGCCGCTGCTCGTGCTCGCCGGCGCCGGCAGCGGCAAGACGCGCGTGCTGACGAGCCGCGTCGCCTACCTGATCGGCGGCTGCGGCATTCCGGCCGACGCGATCCTGGCGGTGACCTTCACCAACAAGGCCGCCGGCGAGATGAAGGAGCGGGTCGAGAAGCTGCTCGGCCCCGAGGCGAGCGACCTCGCGATCGGCACCTTCCACTCGATCTGCGTGCGCATCCTGCGCCACGACATCGGGCATCTCGGCCGCAGCCGCGGCTTCGTGATCTACGACGACGCCGACAGCCTCGGCGTCATCAAGGAGGTGCTGCGGCGCCAGGATCTCGACCCGAAGGCCCACGATCCGCGCCGCATCCGCTGGCGGATCGACCAGTGGAAGAACGCCGGCAAGCTCCCCGCGGCCGCCCTCGAGGAGGCCTACGACATCGACGACGAGCTCTGTGCGCGCATCTACTCCGGCTATCAGAAGCTCCTCGTCGACGCCAACGCCCTCGACTTCGGCGACCTCATCCTCGCCACCGTGCAGCTCTTCCGGCAGCACCCGCGCGTGCTCGAGTTCTACCAGCGGCGTTGGCAGTACGTGCTCGTCGACGAGTACCAGGACACCAATGGAGTGCAGTACGAGCTCGTCAAGCTGCTCGCCGCCGGTCACCGCAACCTCTGCGTGGTGGGCGACCCCGATCAGTCCATCTACGCCTGGCGCGGGGCGGACGTGCGCAACATCCTCGACTTCGAGAACGACTACGACGACGCCACCGTCATCAAGCTCGAGCGCAACTACCGCTCGACCCAGCCGATCCTGTCCGGCGCCTCCGCGGTGGTCGAGAACAACGTCGCCCGCAAGGACAAGCGCCTGGTCACCCAGCGCGAGGGCGGCGACCCGATCCACTTCTTCGAGGCCGAAGACGACCGCGAGGAGGCGCAGTTCGTCGTGCGCCGGATCATGCAGGCGAAGGCGGACGGACGATCGTACGGCGGCTTCGCGGTCCTCTACCGGACCAACGCGCAGTCGAGGGCATTCGAGGAAGAGCTGCTCAAATACGACGTGCCCTACACGGTCGTGGGCGGCGTGCGCTTCTACGACCGCGCCGAGATCAAGGACGCGATGGCGTACCTGCGCATACTCGTGAACCCTCAGGACGACCAGGCGCTGTTGCGCATCGTGAATCGGCCGGCTCGCGGCATCGGCAAGACGACGGTCGAGCGCGCCGCCGCGTTGGCGGCCGAGCAGGGCCTGCCGATGACTGGCGCCCTCGAGCGCCTGGTCGAAGGCGGCGGCACGCGCTCGGCGGGCAAGGTCCGTGCGTTTCTCGAACTGGTCGCGGCCCTGCGCGAGGAGATCGCCGGCGCCCCGCTCGACCAGATCATCGGGCGCGTGCTCGACCGCAGCGGCTACCTCGACGCGCTCGCCCGCGAGTCGACGCCCGAGGCCGAGTCGCGCCGCGACAACCTGCTCGAGCTGATCGCCAGCGCCCGCGACTTCGCGGCCGCCAACGAGGAGATCGCCGACGAAGAGCGCACGCCGCTCGAGCTCTTCCTCGATCAGGTGGCGCTGATCTCCGATCTCGACGGCTGGGAGGATCGCTCCGAGCGCGTGTCGCTGATGACGGTCCACTCGGCGAAGGGCCTCGAGTTTCCGGTGGTCTTCCTGTCCGGCATGGAGGAGCGGATCTTTCCGCACGCCAGCTCGTCGGGTGACGAGGAGTCGATCGAGGAGGAGCGCCGGCTCTGCTACGTGGCGATGACGCGCGCCATGGACGAGCTCTTCATCACGCACGCTTCTGCGCGGCTGCGCTACGGCGAGCGCTCGTTCCAATCGCCGAGTCGCTTCCTGGACGAGATTCCCGAGCGTCTGGTCGAACGGCTCGAGTCGCGCCGCAGTCGCGGTGGCCAGCGTGCGTCGCGCGCCGGCTCGCGCGAGGCCAGCTTCGACTACTCGTACTCCCAGGAGGCGGGCGACGGCGAGATCCGGCCGGGCACCCGCGTGCGTCACGCCGTCTTCGGGACCGGGCAGATCGTCGCCGTGCAGGGGGCGGGTCTCAATCAGAAGCTCAAGATCCGATTCGAGCGTGTCGGGATGAAGACGGTCGTCCTGCGCTACGCGAACCTCGAGTTGGCCTGAGCGAGCGCTTCGTCGTCCGTCCAAGGCAAGCTGCCCGACCGGGGGAACCGTCTGCTCGGTGAATACACCGACCCTCCAGGGGCGGGATCGTACGCAGTAGTGTGCAGTATGTACTCTGTTATGTGTACTCCCTTTTGGACGCGGGTGTTGCGTGTATAATCACGGGGTCCCAGCGAGTAGCCCACCGGTTGGCGGACCGGGCTCCGCAAGGAATGCCGGGTCCGCGCGACCGGGCGCCGACCGCATCCGGCGCTCTCCGGGCTCAGTGGCAACGTTTCGCCGCGAGGAGCGTGTCAGCTCGTAGGGACCGGATGGAGGGGGGCGGCCGCCCGCCCCCCTCTGTCTCTGCCGCCCGCGCAAGGCAGGGGCGGGCGGCGTCCGTCGCCGACCGTTCTTGCGGATCGCCTGGCGCTCAGCCGAGAAACGCGATCACGATTACGCTGGCAAGTGTTCCGAGCCAGCCGACGTACACCGCGAGCGCGGGCGTCGCGCGTTCGGCCAGCGGTTGACGCGGCCACCAGGCGACGCCTTCGGCCGCGCAGATCGCGAGAGGCAACGTCGCGGCGAGCACGTAGGGTGCCTTGGCCTGGGCGTAGAAGGGCAGGCGCAGGGTGATGAAGAGCAGCGAGAACGACAGCACGAAGAGCGTCGCAGCGAGCATCGACATCACGAGCCTCTGCCGCGTGTCGCGAACACGAAACGACCGGGCGATCAACAGCAGAAAGCCCCAGGCGAAGAGGCCGGTCGCGGGCAGGGCGAGCGCCGGCACCAGGCTCATGTAGTCGTAGCGCCAGAAGGGATGTCGCGTGGCGATGCGGATCATCCCGGCTACGAGTCCATCGGCCCAGAGCGTGGAGTAGACGCCGTCCCAGAACGAGACGAAGCCCGAGAAGAACGGGTGCACGAGCGATTCGCCGAAGCGCAGGTACGCGTCGGCGGTGTGGAAGCCCGGCAGCATCCACCAGGTGGCCGCGCCCGGCACGTCGAGGTTCCAGACCAGCGGATCGCCGAAGACGATCCAGTTGCGCACGTAGAACCAGCCCGCGATCAGGAACGCGACGCTCAGCACGAAGGCGCCCGCGCCGATCGCCCGCGTCGCGGCGACCCGGTCGACGAGCCAGAGCCGCGCGGCCACGAAGGCGGCGATCAGCGGAGCCAGGGCGAGGCTGGTGAACTTGGTCAGCAGCCCGAGGCCGAGCACGCCGCCGAGCGCCGCGGCGCTCCGCCAGTCGAGCCGGACCGCGAGGATCGCGTGGGTGGCGAGCAGCAGCGCAAGGCTGATCCAGGCGGCGTGCAGCGCCTCGTTCGAGACGTACGCCGACATGTAGACGTTCATCGGCAGCAGGCCCGCGACGGCGATCGCGAGCGTCGGCCGCAGCGCCTCGTCGGGCCAGAGCCGCCGGGCCACGCGCCCGGTCAGCCACACCGTGGCCAGGCCGGCCAGCATGGGCACGATCCGGTAGACCGAGGGCCCGGCGACGCTGTCGGGCGTGACCCCCGTCAGCCCGACCAGCAGGGCCGTCAGGCCGTGGAAGGCGGGCGGGTGGTAGGTCGAGAAACCGTACGCGGCCGTCGGCGGGGCGAGGTGCTCGATGAGGTAGTCGATGTACGCGAGGTGGGCGTGTGCGTCGAAGCCGAGGGCGACCGGCATCCGGGTGCCCTTGGTGAGGTAGACGAGCAGCCAGAGCAGCGCGACCGCGCCGAAGGTCGCTTCCGGGGCGCGCGTCCACGGGCGCGCCAACAGTCGCGGGGCGAGCACCCAGGCCAGCGCGGTGAAGGCGACGAAGATCGCGACCAGCACCGGGGCCTGGTCGCGCGCGACCCGCCACGAGGGTGCGAGCAGGCGCGATTCGGGATGCATCGCGGTGTCGCGCGCGATCACTGCGCCGGCACGGCCTCCTGCGGGCGTCACGACCTGCCAATCCGCATTCGTCTCGATGCTGTGCCCGGCGCCGTCGTCGAGTGACAGCTGCAGCAGCGGAGGCCCGTGCACGTTCCGAACCGTCGCGCGCAGCTCGTTGCGCCCGTCGCGCAGGAGGGGCGCCACGTCGATCTCGAAGCCGCGCTTCCAGCCGGCGCCGTCGCCCGGCACCTCGACCCTGGTCCCGTTCAGCTCGATCGCGACCGTGCGCAGCGCACGTCCGCGAAGCACGGCCGCCCCGTCCGGACGCGTGCCGTCGAAGCGCTTCACGAAGGTGAAGCGCGGGGGATCGTCTGGCATCACCGCGATCAGGTCGGCGGTGGGGCGGGTCGGGGTCGTGATCCACTTTCCCGTGTCACCCGCCGTCACGAACGGGACGCCGTCGTCGAAGAGCGCCGCCCGCACCACGGCGACCGCACAGACGACGATCAGCAGCCCCCAGCCGGCGGCCTGCAACCGGCCGAGCCCCTTCGGCCCGAATCGAGGAGTCACCCGCGCCCCGTCGCGGCGTCTCCTGCTGTGCCCGGCCGGAGGTAGCGCCTCCGAATGCGCCACATCGCCAGGGCGGCGCGGACGAAGTCGCCCGGGCGGACCTTCGAGCCCGCGACGTCCACCCAGGTGTCGAGCGGAAGCTCGTAGATCGCTTCCTCGACCGGCGGAAGCCCGCCGTCGCGACCCGCCGCGATGCGCCGGGCGAGGATCTCGACGTCGAAGATCCAGCCGCCCACGAACGGTTCGGCGAAGAGCGTGCGCACGAGCGGCGACACACGGAAGAGCTTGGCGCCGCACTGGGTGTCGTAGATGGCGAGGCCGAGCGTCTCCGAGGCCAGCGTCGCGAACACGCGGCCGAGGTAGTGGCGCACGCCGCTGCGCTGGATGCGCCGCCCCATCAGCTGCACCCGCGCGCCGTACACCATCTCGACCTGCTCGTGGTCTTCGAGCACGCCGCGCAGGCGGGCGATCTCGCTGAGCGGGGCCGCGAGATCCGCGTCGAGGTAGCCCGCGTAGCGGCAGCCCCGCTCGAAGGCAGCGTTCATGCCGATGCGAACCGCCTCCGCCTTGCCCGCGTTGGGCTGCTGGTCGAGCACCGCGATGCGCTCGGGCGCCCGTGCCTCGAGGTCGCGCAGGACACCGAGGGTGCGGTCGCGGCTGCCGTCGTTCACGAAGACGAAGTCGGTGTCGACGTGCTTGCGGGCATGCTCGGCGAAGGCGTCGACGGGCAGTCGGTCGGCCTCGTCGAAGCAGGGAACGACGATGGTGGTCTGCGCCATGCCGCCCGCGATTCTACCCCGACCCTGGAGATCTGCCTTGGGGCTCGTACTCTTGCGGCGTCCGGCAGGGAGTCGGCGCGGCCGGGTCGCGGTCGCGCGGCCGCTGGTGGGAAGGACGCCTCGGATGAGCATGGGCCGGCGAGCAAGGGTGGGTGGGGCCTGCCCGTGAAGCGCACGCGCCTGATGGCCTTGGTCGCGGCGGCGTCCCTCTACGCGCTGCTGCAGCTGGGCTCGATCGGACACCCGCTCTTCTGGCAGGACGAGGGCGAGACGGCGATGTTCGGCCGCCGCGTGCTCGATCACGGCTACCCCAAGGTGCACGGCGCCGAGGGCGTCGTGTACGGCATGGGGCTGCCGCTCGAGGTCGCCGTCGACGCCGAGACGGACGCTTACCTCGGCAGCCTCTGGGGTCAGTACTACCTGGCAGCGGCGGGGGTCGCCTGGTCGGCCGGCCACGACGACCCGTACGCCCGCACCGCCCGGGTGCGTCTGCCGTTCGTGCTGAGCGGCGTCCTCGGTCTGGCCCTGCTCGTCGGCGCCTTTCGCGGCCCGCTCGCCGGGCGGTCCGGCAGTGCGCTGCCCGCCGCCACCGCCTTCCTGTTGCTGCTCTGCGCCTCGACGTCGCTGCAGCTGCACCTGCGCGAGGTGCGGTACTACGGGCCGATGGTGGCCGGCGTCGGAATCGCCGTCGCGCTCGTGCGCGCGCTCGGGCGCGGAGGCGGCGGGCGACTGCGAGAGGTGCTGCTGGCCGCGGCCCTGGCGGTCGACCTGGTCGTGTTGCTCAACGTCTTCTTTCCGGCCGCGGCGGCCACGATGGCGTGGATCGTCGGCGAGGCGGCGCTCGACCGGCTGCGCGCGAGGCGGGGCCCGGGGGCCGCGGGCCGGCGCGACGCCACGGCCACGCGCCGCACGCTCGCGCTGCTCGCGCCGGTGGCCGTCGCCGCGGCGGTCGGCATTCACCTGGCGATGCGCTTCGACCTGCTCGCGGTGTCCGGAGCTCTGGCCGAGCGCTGGTCGTTCGGGCCGGCCCTCTACCTGGGCAACCTCGGCCACCTGCTCGTCTACCTGCTGCGCTGGGAGTGGCTGCCATTGGTGCTGCTGCTCGAAGGCGCGCTCCGGCTCACGCGCAGCGGCGCCGCCCCGGACGAGCCCGCCCGCGGCGCGGCGCTCGTGCTGCTGCGGCTGGCCGCCTGGCTGGGACTGGTGGGGGCCGCCAACCCGATCTTCTTCGAGCGCTACTTCGTGGCGGTCGGGCCCGTGCTGGCGCTGGCCGCTGTGCTCGACGGCGAGGTCTTGCTGGCCCGGCTGTCGGCCGCCGCCCCCGGCGCGCCGTCGCGACGCAGGGTCTTCGCGGTGCTCGGGATCGCCGTCGCGGCGATGCTCGCCGTGCGCGGCGGGGAGCTCTCCGGGCGTGTGCGCGAGATCGTCGCGCCCGTCGAGGGGCCGATCGATCGGATCGTCTCGGTGCTTTCGAGCGAGCACCCACGCCCCGAGCAGCTGGTGTTGGCCACCAACTATGAGGCCGAGCCGCTGATGTTCTATCTCGGCAGCCGCGTCGTCGGACGCTTCCACGCCGCCGACGCGGAACGGATCCGCACCGAGCGGCTCGAGCGGCCCGACGTCGTGATTCCCCGAACCGGCCACCCGAAGCGTCTCGGCGAGGTGCGCCGCTACCTGCTCGCCGGGGGCTACGCGTCTCGTATCCTCGACGTCGCCGATACGCCCTACAACAGCCTGCCCGAGCTCTACCGGGGCCGGGTGCTCGACCGCACCCACTGGTTCGCTGCGCCCGTGCCGGGCGGCTCGGATCCTGCGCTGGTCGTCTATACGCGACGAGCCGAAAGGCCCTGACCCGAGATGGGCCGTTGCGGGCCGCCTTCGGCCGCCCGCTCAGCGCAGCCAGAGGTCCTGCGCGGCGCTCTTCCAGCCGTAGCCGAAGCGTCCGTAGCGGCCGCGCAGCCACTCGCCGGCTACGACGGGGAGACGGGCGGCGAGCGACCCGGGCAGCGTGTCGCGCCGGCGCGCGTGGTCGATCTTCTCGTCGATCACGGCCAGCGCGTCGCCGATCGGCACGAAGTCGGGGCCGGCGCTCGCCAGCCGATCCCGCGCGAGCGAGAAGAACGCGACGTCCTGCGCGAAGGTGCCGCGCTCGAGCTGCCGCCGGGCCTGGCGCAGCTGCCCCAGCCAGCCGAGGCGTCGGATGCCGATCTGGTTGTCGTCGTGCAGCCGGTATCGGATCAGCGTCTCGTCGACCAGCGCGCAGGGCGCCACGCAGGCGATCAGGAACGCGATCCAGGCGTCGTGGGTGCTCGGCAGGTCGGGGAAGGGGTGCAGCAGCGCCCGGTAGCGCGCGCGAAAGGCGAGGGTGGTCCCGGCGGCGACCACGCGGCGCGCGAACACGGCCGGCGCCTCGCCCCGGCGAACCCGGTCGCGGTCGCCGGCTTCGAAGAAGAGCGCACGCCAGAGGTCGTAGCCGCGGGGGCGAAGCGCCTCGTCGACGACCTCGCCGTTCGAGAAGACGAGCCCCGCGTCGGGCGCCTGCTCGAGCGCGTGGGCGAGCGTCTCGACCTTGTGGGCGGCCCAGACGTCGTCCTGGTCGGCGAGCAGCACCACGTCGCCCGTGCAGAGCGAGACGGCGCGCTCGAAGTTCGCGGTGGCGCCGAGGCGACGGGCGCCCCGCTCGATGCGCACGGGAAACGGCGCGCCCGCGGCGAACTCCTCCACCCGGGCGACCGTGTCGTCGGTGGAAGCGTCGTCGCAGACGACGAGCTCGTCCGGGGGCCGGGTCTGCGCCGCGATGCTCGAGAGCTGCTCTTCGACGAAGCGCGCCCCCTCGCAGGTGGCCATCGCGACGGACGTGCGTTCGGGCGGCATGGCCTCCCCAGCGGGTCGGGTGCGCGGTGAGACGGCCGTGCGGTCCTCGCAGCGACGACCGATCGCGCGTGTCTGGGCGGGCGCAGTGTATCGCGGCACGACCGCTGCGCCGTGTCGGCGCGACGGGCCGAATGGATGGGCCGCTTCGCGGGGGGTATGTTGCCGCCATGCGGGTGGGGCGACTCGTCAGCGGGGCCGATCGGCTCGTCGGCGGCCTGCTCGTCGATGTCTCCACGTCGCGAGCCGCGGCCTTCGTCGCGCTGGCGGTGCTCGGCCTCGGCTGCACGCCCGAGGCCGGCGAGCCGGGCGGGGGGCCACCCGGGCCGAACGTCCTGCTGATCTCGATCGACACGATCCGGGCCGATCATCTCTCGACCTACGGCTACGAGCGCGAGACCTCGCCGTCGCTCACCGCACTCGCCGAGGCCGGCACGCGGGTGCGGGCCGCGTACGCGCCGTCCGCGACCACCGGCCCCAGCCATGCGAGCCTCTTCACGGCGCTCCCGCCGATCGCCCACGGTGTGCGCAAGAACGGCCACTCGCTCGCCGACACCGAGCTCACGCTCGCCGAGCGCCTGTCCCAGATCGGCTACCGGACGGGGGCCGTCGTCAGCTCGTACGTGCTCAGCGGTCGCTTCGGCTACGCGCAGGGATTCGACCACTTCGACGACGACTTCTCGCAGGCTGGCACGCCCGTGGGCACGACGCTCTGGGAGGGCGAGGCGATCGAGGAACGCTTCTACGGCCGCGCCGACGACACCACCGACAGGGCGCTGAGCTGGCTCGCCGGGCGAGGCCGCGAAGGCCGCCCCTTCTTCCTCTTCGTCCACTACTACGATCCCCACGATCCGTACACACCGCCCGCCGACTTCCCGCCGCCGTTTCCGGTGTCGCAGAAGGAGGCCCTCAAGCTCAATCGCACCATCTATCTGTACGACGTGCTCGTCGCCTACACGGATCGGGAGATCGGCCGTCTGCTCGAGGGTCTCGACGCCGCCGGGCTCGGCGACGACACCCTCGTGATCGTCACCGGCGACCACGGAGAGGGCCTGATGACGCACGGCCACATGTTCCACGGTGTGCACGTGTACGAGGAGGCGGTGCGGGTGCCGTTGGTGGTGCGCTGGCCCGGCCGCGTTGCCGCCGGCGTCGAAGTGCCGGGCCCGTTCGCACTGGTCGACCTGGCGCCGGCGGTCCTCGAGCTGCTCGGCGACGCCCACGCAGGCGGACTCGGTCGGCCGGGTGCGGCTTCTCGACTGCTCGGAGGGGAGGGCGCCGCTGCGTCCGCTGCGCCGATCCATCTCTATCGGCGACACTACTCGGGCGAGGAGGAAGTGGGCGATGGTCTCGAGGCAAGGGGGGAGAAGTACGGCGTGCGCGCGGGGTCGTGGAAGCTGATCGAGGGGCCGGCCGAGGGCACGCTCGAGCTGTTCGATCTCGCGAGCGACCCGGCCGAGCGCGTGAATCTCGCCGCGAGCGAGCCCGAGCGCGTCGCCGAGCTGCGCGCGCTGATCGCCGCGTGGCGCGACCGCTACGAGCGCGCCGGCACCCAGGCGCCGGAGCTCTCCGAGGGCGACCGCGAGCGGCTTCGCGCGATGGGCTACGTCGAGTGAGCGGTCGAAGGCGGCTGCGCGGATGCGGGCCTGCCCGGGGCGCGGCGCTCGTCGGGTGGCTCACCGCGTTGGTGCTCGCCTGCTCGGGGGGCGACCGCCCGCCCCCGGACGTGCTGCTCGTCACGATCGACACGCTGCGCGCCGACTGGGTGCACGCCTACGGGTTCGGGGCCGAGACGACGCCCCGGATCGACGCGCTGGCCGCGAGGGGCGCGGTCTTCGAGAACGCCATCGCCGCCGCGAGCCTGACCGCGCCGGCGCACGCCTCGATCATGACTTCCCGCTACGCGCGCGAACACTCGATCGGCACGCTGAACGGTGAGACGCGGCTCGAAGGCATCGAGACCCTGGCCGAGCGCTTCCGCGAGGCGGGCTACGAGACCGGCGCCTTCGTGAGCAACGTGGTGCTGCGGCGGCGCAGCGGCCTCGATCGCGGCTTCGACGTCTACGACGACGAACTCGTGCGGGGCGAGCAGAACCGAAAGGCCTACTTCGAGCGGATCGCGGCCGACACGGCGGCTCGGGCCACCCGGTGGCTGGCCGAGCGCGGCGATGCGCCGGTCTTCCTGTGGCTGCACCTCCAGGATCCGCACGGCCCCTACACCCCGCCCGACGACTACCGCGATCGGATCGGTGCGTGGCCCCTGCGCTTGACCCGGCCGCTCGCGGCGCTGGACGCCAACACCGGCCAGGCTGGTATTCCCGCGTACCAGAGGCTCGGCGACGAGCGCCGGCCCGAAGTCTACGCCGGCCGCTACGCCGAAGAGCTGCTCTACGCCGATCACCAGGTGGGCGAGGTGGTCGCGGCCATCGAGGCGCGGGCGGGCGAGCGGGGCAGCGTCGTGCTGCTCACCGCCGATCACGGCGAGAGCATGGGCGAACTCGGCTGGTACTTCCAGCACGGCCACGCGACGACGCCGGACCTGGTCCGGGTGCCGATGATCGTGGTCGCGCCCGAGGTGCGTCCGCGTCGCGTCGAGGCGCTGGTGAGCCACGTCGACATCGCCCCCACCCTGCTCGAGCTGGCCGGGTTGCCGGCGCTCGACGAGCAGAGCGGCCGCTCGCTGCGCTCGGCGATCGTCGAGGGCGAGGCGTTGGCCGAGCGCGCGGTCTTCACCGACACCGACGGAGAGGCCGCCTTCTACGTCCTCGGCCGTATGACCCGCATCGGCGGGGCCATGGTCGGTGGACGCGGCGAGGCCCGGACCCGCCCCACGCAGATCCAGACCCTCGAGTGGGGACACGAGGGCCCCTGGCGGGTCGTCGAAGTGGACGAGAACGCCGTGCAGGACCTGATGCGATACCTCGAGAGCAGCGCCCCGCTCGTCGCCGCCGAGGCGATGCCGCCCGAGCACGTCGAGCAGCTGCGTGCGCTGGGCTACCTGCCTCCGGAGCCGGACCCCGACGACCCCGGCGCCACCACCGGGACCGCGCCGAGCGACTAGCCGAGCGGCGGGCGCCGCCTTGCGTGTCGCCGAGGCTCGCTTTGCCGGTCGATTGCACGTCGGTGTGGGCTCGTCCGCCACTCGGCCCGCGCCGAGTGCGGTGCGGGTGATACAATGCACCGCGTGTACCGCGGCCTCTCGGTCATCGCGATTGCGCCCGTCCTGAACGAGGAGGCCAAGATCCGGGAGGTCGTGCGGCGTACGCCGCGGCCGCTCGTCGACGAGGTGCTCGTCGTCGACGACGGCTCGACGGACCGCTCGGCGACGGTCGCGCGGGAACTCGGCGCCAGCGTGCATCCGATGGGCTATGTGGCGGGCGTGGGCGCGGCCATCCGCGCGGGCTACCGGATCGCCATCGAGAAGGGCTACGACGTGGCGGTCGTGATGGCGGGCAACAACAAGGACTCGCCCGAGGAGATCCCGCTGCTGCTCGATCCCATCGCCGACGACCGCGCCGACTTCGTGCAGGGCTCGCGCTTCCTCAAGGAACGGGCGGACTTCGGGCCCATGCCGCTCTACCGCCGCATCGCGACGCGCCTGCACCCGCTGCTCTTCTCGCTCGTCGCACGGCGGCGAGTCACCGAATCGACCAACGGCTTCCGGGCGATCCGGCGCGGCGTGCTCGAGGACCCGCGACTCGACCTCGATCAGGCGTGGCTCGACGAGTACGAGCTCGAGCCATACCTCTACATCAAGACGATTCGCCTCGGGTATCGCACCGCCGAGGTCCCGGTCACGAAGATCTATCCGCCCCGCGCCGTCGGGCAGACCAAGATGAAGCCCGTCACCGGGTGGTGGTCTATGCTCCGACCCCTCGTCTACCTCGGGCTCGGGATCAGGAAGTAGCCTCGGATGGTCGGAGTCGCCGTCATCGGAGCGGGCCGCTGGGGCCCGAACCTCATCGCGAACTTCGAGCGCAGCGAGCGCAGTCGCGTGGTCGCGGTGGTGGACAGCGACGAGAGCCGGCTCGGCGAGGTCGCGGATCGCTTTCCGTCGGTCCGCACCGGCAGCGACCTCGGCGCCGTCATGGCAGACGGTTCGGTCGACGCGGTCGTGATCGCGACGCCGACGCGCAGCCACTTCGAGCTGGCGCGGGCGGCGCTCGAGCACGGCAAGCACGTGCTCGTCGAGAAGCCGCTCACCCACTCGGTCGAGACCAGCCGCGAGCTGTGTGCCGCGGCCGAGCGCGCCGGCCGTGTGCTGATGGTGGGCCACGTCTTCGTCTACAACGCCGCGGCCCGGCGCGTGAAGGACTACCTGATCGACGGCGACCTCGGTCGCGTCTACTACGTGTCGATGGTGAGGACCAACCTCGGGCCCATCCGGGTCGACGTCGACGCCGCGTGGGACCTGGCGGCCCACGACATCGCGTTGGCGAGCTACTGGCTCGACGCCGAGCCGCTCACGGTCAGCGCGGCCGGGGGCGCGTTCATCAATTCCGGCATCGCCGACGTGGTGTTCGCGACGCTGCGCTATCCCGGCGACGTGCTCGTGAGCCTGCACGCCTCCTGGCTCAATCCGCGCAAGGCCCGCGACATCACCGTCGTAGGCGACCGCCGCATGCTCACCTTCGACGACGTGAATCCCGCCGAGCCGCTGCGCCTCTACGACAAGCAGGTGACGGATTCGAGGAGCAGTCCGGCCTTCGTCGACTCGATCGATTCGTTTCGGATGAGCGTTCACGAGGGGGACATCACGGTGCCGCGCGTGCCGGCGAGCGAGCCCCTCGCGAACGAGTGCGAGCACTTCCTCGACTGCGTGGTCGACGGCAAGGATCCGCTCTCCGGCGGCCGCGAAGGACTGGCGGTCGTGCGTGCGCTCGATGCGCTTTCGCGGTCGCTCGCCGAGGGCGGACGCGAGATCCGGGTGGACGGCTGATGTCGATCCCCCTCGTCGATCTGGCCTGGCAGCACGCCGAGATCGAGGAGGAGGTGCGCGCCGGTCTCGACCGAGTCATGGCGAGCTCGGCCTTCGTGCTCGGGCCCGACGTCGCGCGCTTCGAGGAAGAGTACGCGGCGCTCTGCGACGTGCCGCACTGCGCAGGCGTGGCCAACGGTACCGACGCCCTCGAGTTGGCGTTGCGCGCCCTGGGCATCGGTCCCGGTGACGAGGTCGTGTTGCCGGCCAACACCTTCGTGGCCTCGGCGCTGGCCGTCGCGCGTGCCGGGGCGGCTCCGGTGCTGGTCGACTGCGACGCCGAGCATCACCTGCTCGAGGCCGCCGCAGCGGCCGATCGCATCGGGTCGCGTACGCGCGCCGTGATGGCCGTGGATCTGTTCGGGCAGCTGCCCGACATGGAGGCGCTCGAGAAGCTGGCGAGCGAGAGCGGCGTCGCGCTCGTCGAAGACGCCGCACAGGCGCAGGGGGCCTCGCAGCGCGGGCGCATGGCCGGCAGCTTCGGCGACGTGTCGGGCACGAGCTTCTACCCCGGCAAGAACCTCGGCGCCTACGGGGACGCCGGGGCGGTCACCACCCGCAGCGCGGCGATCGACGAGAAGGTCCGACGCCTGCGCAACTACGGCAGCGAGGCCAAGTACGAGCACCCCGAGCGCGGCTTCAACTCGCGCCTCGACACCGTCCAGGCCGTGGTTCTGCGCGCGAAGCTCGCCAGGCTGCCCCGTTGGAACGCCCTGCGCCGCGAGGCCGCCGGCCGCTACCGTGCGCTGCTCGGCGAGGTCGAGGGCGTGATCGTGCCGGGCGTGCGCCCGGGCAACGAGCACGTCTGGCACATCTACGCGGTGCGCGTGGGTGATCGCGACCGCGTCCTCGAGGCCCTCCGGGCCGAGGGCATCGGGGCGGGGGTCCACTACCCGACCCCGGTCCACCTGCTCGGAGCCTTCGCGAGCCTGGGGCACCGCGCGGGCGACTTCCCCAACGCCGAGCGCGCCGCGGCAGAAATGGTCTCGCTGCCGCTCTTTCCGGGTATCACGGTCGAGCAGCAGGAGCGCGTCGTCGACGTGCTGCGCGGTGCCGTCGCGGCGGCGCGGGGCTGAAGCGTGGGCGGCGTCTTCGTGCACGCGCTCGCCCTGTGCGAGAGCGCCGAGGTGGGCGAGGGGACGCGCGTCTGGGCGTTCGCGCACGTGATGCGGGGCGCGAGGGTCGGCCGGGGCTGCAACGTCTGCGGCGGCAGCCTCGTCGAGGACGGCGCCGTGGTGGGCGACGACTGCGTGATCAAGAACGGCGTGCAGGTCTGGAGCGGCGTCGAGCTCGGCGACGGTGTTTTCGTCGGCCCCAACGCGACGTTCGCGAACGACCTGCCTCCGCGGGCGGTTCGGGAAGGCGCACCCTTCGAACCGGCGCCGACCCGCGTCGCCGCCGGCGCGACGATCGGGGCCAACGCGACCGTGGTCTCCGGTACGCGGGTCGGCACGAACGCCTTCGTCGCGGCCGGAGCCGTCGTCACGCGCGACGTCCCGGCCCACGCGCTCGTCGCCGGATCGCCGGCGCGGCGGATCGGCTGGTCGTGTCGCTGCGGCGAGACCCTCGCCGACGATCTCGCCTGCGCGTGCGGTCGCCGTTACCGTTGCGACGATGAACGACTCGGGCTCTCTCCGGCGGACTGATCCGCCGCGCCTGCGCATCGCCATCCGATGAAGCGGGATTCGGCCTCGTCGCCGGGCGCAGCTCTGGGAGGCGCGCTGGCCGTCTTCACGGCGATGCTTCTGGCGCTGCTCGTGCGGGCGCTCGGATTCGAGTACGTGTTCGTCGCCGAGGAGATCGTCTTCCCGCCGGCCGATCCGCAGTACCACCTGCGCCGGGCCCTCTACACGATGACGCGCTTCCCGGACGTCCTGCTGTTCGATCCCTACATCAACTTTCCCGGCGGCGCGTCCGTCCCCTGGCCACCGCTCTTCGACTGGACGCTCGGCGGGTTGGGGCGGCTGGCCGGCGGCACTCCGGCGGACCTCGAGCGCGTGGCCGCCTGGGCCGCTCCGGGCTGCGCGGCGATCGCGGTGTGGCCCATCTACCTGACCGGCGCCCGCATCGCTTCACGCCGCACAGGCGCGATCGCGGCGCTGCTCTTCGCATTGCTGCCGATCAGCGTCGTCTACACACGCGTCGGCAATGCCGACCACCACGCGGCGGTCGGCATGATCGGAGCCTGGCTGCTGTACGCGTTGCTCTCGCTCGTCGACCCCGAGGCGACGCGGCGCCGCATGATCGGGCTGGCGGTGCTGCTCTTCGCGGTGCGCACGGCGATGCTGCTCACCTGGCACGGCAGCCTGCTGTACCTGGCGCCCGCCGAGGGCCTGCTCCTGTTGGCGGGCGTCGTGACGGGCCGCCGGGCGTTGCTGGCCGCGCAGGCGGGCAGCGCGCTGGCGAGCCTCGTCGTGATCGCGCTGGTGTTGTCGCTGTCGCCGGCGCCCCTCGGCGGGCCCTACTCGTCGATCGCGCTCTCGCGCCTGCACGGGCTTGCGGTCGCGGCGGTGGTGGTGACCTCGGGCGGAATCCTGCTCGCGAGCCGCCTCGGCGTCGCGGAGACCGCAGGCCGCCGGCTCGTGTGGTCGGCGGGGGCGGGCATCGCCTTCGTGCTGACGCTGGTGGTGGTGCCGGATACGCGCGATGGACTCACCTTCGCGTATCAGTTCCTCAGCCTCGGCGACGAGGTCGGCGGGATCACCGGCGAGCAGACGCCGCTCTTCGCGGTCGGCGCCGGCGACCGACTGCTCGGTCCGCCGGCGGTGCACAGCTGGGGGTTCTTCGCGTATCTCCTGCCGCTCTGCCCACTCGCCGCGCTGCTCGTCGGCCGCCGGCTGCCGGGTCCGCCGACGCGCCGTGCCGCGGGCTGGGTGCTGTTCGGCTGGGGGCTCTTCTTCTGCACGCTCGCCTCGCTGCAGCGCCGCTACGGCAACGACGCGGCGCCGGCAGCTTCGCTGCTGTTCGCCCTGGCGCTGTGTTGGGGGGTCGGCCGCGTCGCGGAGCTCGCGCTTCCGCGTCTCGACGCCCCGCTGCGTCGCACGTTCGCCGCGGTGCTCGCGGCCGCGCTCGTGCCCCTCTGCCTCGCCCCCGCCATCGCGGACGTCTATCTGCCCCGGGCGCGCGCGTCGTGGGCGGCGCTCGGCGCGCCAACCGGGCCGTCCCGCGGTGCACTCACGAGCGTCGCCTACACGCTGCATCGCTTCGCCGGTGAGGTGGGTGCGGTCACGCGTCCGACGGCGGGCTATCTCGATGCGTCGGGGGGACCCGAGTACGGGGTGCTCGCCCACGCCAACCTCGGTCACGCCCTGCAGTACCGCGCGCGCCGCGCCACCGCGACGGATCCGTTCTGGTGGTACATCGGCCGCGAGAACTGGGACCGCTCGCTCGCGTTCTTCGAGGCGACGCGTGAGGGCAAGGCGCTGGCGCTCGCCCGCGCACTGTCGGCGCGTTACGTCGTCACGATGCCGGGGCTCGCCGCGCGCAGCGTCGTCGGGCGGCTGCACGATGCCGACGGTCGTGGGCGAGGCGACGAAGCAGCACTCGGACGCTTCCGGCTCGTCACCGAGGCTCCGCGCGGCGGGCTGAGCGTCGGCGCACTGTTCGGCGAGGCCGCGGCGAGCGCGGTTCCCTACAAGCTCTTCGAGATCGTGCCCGGTGCCGTCATCGAAACGCCGGCCGAGCCGGGCTCCCGGGTGTCGGCGGTCGTCGAAGTCGTGACACCGACCGGCCGCCGCTTCGCCTGGCGAAGCATGACGCGGGCCGCGCGGGACGGCGTCGCGCGGCTGCGCGTCCCCTACGCGACGCCCGGGGCCGGAACGTTGCCGGCCGGGCGGCGCGCGCGCGCCGACGGGCCGTACCGGGTGCGCGCGGACGGCGCCGTGCTCGAGGTCGACGTCAGCGAGGACCTCGTGCGCCGGGGAGGGGGCGTGCGAGCGAGGCAGCCGGCTCGTCGAGCCGGCTCGGGCGGCGGCGTCACTCGATCGTGAAGCGACCGGTGTACCGCAGTCGATGCGGGCGCAGGATGCGGATCGAGTAGAAGGCGACCTCGCCGTCATCGCTCGCCCAGGGCTCGATCGATACGTGGCCCGGAGGCTGTGCGCGGGCGAAGTCGAGGATCAGCGGGCCGAGCCCGAACAGGTCGTAGGGATCGTCGTGGGCCAGGTAGCGGGTGCTCGACCCGCCGGCGTGCTGCCAGGGACGGCCGGCGGCGAACTCGCGCGGAATCGCCCAGATCGCCTCCTCGAGCGGGACGTCGTCGGTGAGGAAGAGCAGCGGTTCGTGAAACCCCCAGTCGAGGCTGACCGCTTCGGCGCCGGGCGTCGCCTCGAGGTCCGCCGCCAGCGCGTGGAGTGAGCGCGTCCAGCGCCCACGCCCTGCGGTCGCATCGATCTCGGCCGCCGTCGCGGCGACCACGCGCGCGTTCGCGCCCACCACGGCGAGCAGCAGCGCGATCGCCGCCCACCGCGCCGCTCCCGCCCGGGTGCCCCCGCGACGCCACAGGACCGCGCCCGCACACGCGATCACGATGTGCACGAACGGCATGCCGTTCAGCTGATGGTGGGCGCGCACCGCCCCGGGCAGCGCCAGCATGGCGAGCGTGATCAGGACCGTCGTGATCCACAGCCAGCGGCGCGGGTCCGTTCGCGCGGCGACGGGATCGCGCCGCATCGAGGCGAGCAGATCGGCGCCGACGACGCCGAGGGCCACCAGGAAGGCGACGCCCAGCACGCCACCCGGCGCATCGACGTCTCGCGCGCCCTCGAACAGGCCGCCGGTCTGCATGAGCCGGAGGAACTGCGAGCCGTCGAGCACGTTCCACCACACGCCGGCGCGAAAGCCGAGACCGCCCCGGTCCGCGATGGCGCCGCCGGCGCCGAGCAGCGAGGCCGCCGCAGTCCACATGGGTGCGGACGCGAGCACCGCGCCGCCGGCCGCGACGGCGATCTCGCCCCGGCGCTCGCGCAGCCCCCAGACGAGCACCCGCCAGTGTCCGATCGCCGCGCCCAGTGCCGCCGCGCCCAGGATCACCGCGAAGTCGGCGCGGCTGAAGACGCCGAGCCCGAGCGCGACGCCGCCGCCGGCCGCCGCGAGCAGGCGGCGCCTCGCGTGAGCGGATTGCCAGGCGATGGTGAGCAGCAGCAGGCCGGCGGTGCGGCAGAGGAGGTTGGTGGTGAAGGGGCCCCACTCGAAGCGGCCGAAGTAGAGAAAGCCGGGATCGCTCGCGATCAAGAGACCGGTGGCCATCGCCACGCCGGGGGAGAACATGCGCGCCGTCCAGAGCATGCCGAGCAGCAGCGCGAGCAGCGCGGTCGCGAGCGTGGCGGTGCGCAGCGTGACCACGTCCGCCCCGGCCAGCCAGAACACCGGAATCAGTAGCTGGCTCTTCAGCGAGCCGAGATACGCGGCGTTGCGCACCGCAAACGGTCGTCCGAAGAGCTCGACGTAGCGGACGCTCGCGGCGTGCAGGCCCTCCCGGCCCGGCTCGACGAAGTCGCGCGCCTGCTGGGCGAGGAATGCCTCGTCGTAGTAGAGGCCGAGGTCGTCGACGCCGGGCAGCGAGGCGAGAGAGACGCTCGCGGCGAGCACGGCCCACACCGCGACGACCGCGCGCGTTTGCGGCGCCGCGTCCCGGGCGATCACGAGGCGTCGACCCCGAGCCGGGCCACGAAGTGCAGCCCGCGATCGAAGATCCAGCTGAAGGGAGGCGGGTAGAGGCCGACCTCGCGCGTGAAGTGCTCGATGCCGAGCCCGAGCTGCGCGAAGGTCTCGAGCCAGAGCGGCTCGGGCCAGTACTCACAGGGAAGCGCGACCCCGAAGCGCGCGTTGCCGACGCGGTCCATGAAGCGCAGCGTCGCGCCGGCCAGCGGTCCGTCGAGGCGGTGGTCCTTGATGAGCACGTGGCGCCGGGCGACTCGCGCGCCCTCGGCGAGCAGCGCCTTCGGGTCGTCGGCGTGGTGCAACACGTCGACGAAGAGCACCGCGTCCACGCTGTCGTCGGCGTCCGGGATGCGGGCGCCGTCGAAGGGCGTCACCGCCACCGCGGCGCCGGGACGCACCGAGACGTCGATGCCCCGCACCTGCAGATCCGGTCTTCGGGTCGCCAGCAGATGCGTGAGCCGACCGTCCCCGCAGCCGACATCGAGCAGGCTGGCGCCCTCGGGCAGCAGGGGGGCGAAGTGGTCGGCGAGCACCCGCACGCGGCGCGCGGCCGCGTAGCCCGCGTGCACCCGCTCGAACGGGTTCACCGCCGGCTCATTCCCAGGATGCTCACGAAGAAGCCCGAGAGGATCGTCTGGAAGCCGAGCGCCGCGAGCGTGACGCCCGGAATCACCCAGCGCATGGTGCGCGGATAGTCGAGCGGCCCGAAGCCCGTGGCCCGCCACTCCCACGCCGCGGCTCCGATCAGCGCGAGCCCGCCGGTCAGGGCCAGCAGGCCGACCACCAGGCCGCGCTCGAGCGTGGCGACCTCGTAGAAGCGGTCCAGCCGCGGATCGGGCGGCACCAGTCCCTCCACGACCGCGAAAGTCTTGCTGAGAATCGCGAACAGCACCGACTGAAAGCCCATCAGCAATGCGAGACTCGCCGCCAGCAGGCTGTGGGCGTCGAGCCGCGCACCCGCGATCTCGATGCCCGGCAGCGCGAGCGCATAGCCGAGCAGGCCGATCAGCATCAGCACGAGGCCCGGAACCAGGAAGAGCCAGCGCGGGCTGTAGAGCAGGAAGAAGCGCAGCGTGCGCCAGCCGTCGCGGAACGTGCGCAGGTGAGGCCCGTGCGACTCGCGGCCGTCGGGATGGAGCTTGATCGGCACCTCGGCGATGCGCGCGCCGTGCAGGCTCGCTTTGATGATCATCTCGGTGGCGAACTCCATGCCGGTGCAGCGCTGGTCGAGACGCTCGTAGAGTGACTTCTTGAATCCGCGCATCCCGCAGTAGGCGTCGGTGACCGGCACGCCGAACATGCCGCGCGCCAGGGCCGAGAGCAGCGGATTGCCGAGCCAGCGGTGCAGGAACGGCATCGCACCCGGCATCACCGTGCCGCCGCCGGCCGGCAGCCGGCAGCCCTGCACCAGGTCGTAGCCCTCCCGCAGGCGCTCGACGAACTTCGGAATCTCGAGGAAGTCGTAGCTGTCGTCGGCGTCGCCCATCAGCACGAACCGCCCGCGGGCCGCCGCGATGCCGCCCATCAGCGCGCTTCCGTAGCCCCGGCGCTCGACGGCGACGACCCGCGCCCCGAGTCCCTCGGCGATCTCGGGCGAGCCGTCCGTGCTGCCGTTGTCGGCCACGACCACCTCGCCCCGCACCCCGCACGCCGCGAAGGCGGTCTGCGCCTTGCCGACGCAGGTCGCGAGCGTGTCGGCCTCGTCGAGGCATGGAATCACCACGCTCAGCTCGATGTCGTCGCTCGCGTGGGCGGCGTCGTCGGTGCGTGTCGAAGGTCCTGCGCGTCCATCCGCGCTTGCGTCGGGCATTTGCGCCGGGCTCCGCGTCGGGGGGACGCCGCAGGCTAGCAGCCCCATCCGTCCCGTTCAGGTCGGCGCTGCCGACTTGTGTGCGGGCCGTCGTCCGGATCGCGCGCAACGGCTGCCCCGGGCGCTGTTGTATGTTCCCCGCGCCGATTGCCTCGCCCGGCGCGCGCCGTTCGTCCGGGCACGGGGAGCGACCGCTGGCCAGGAGCAGGAAAGACAGCAGGAAAGACAGCACGAGGCAGGGCGGGAAGGATCCGAACCCGGCCTCGAGGTCGCGCTCGCAGCCCCCCGGTCCGCTGGCCACCGCGTTGCTCTTCGCCCTGCTCGGCCTCGTCCTGTACTCGCCGGTGCTCGACGGGGACTTCGTCTCGGACGATTCCCACTACGTGCTCAGGAACGAGTACGTGCACGACCTCACGCTCGACAACCTGGTCGCCGTGTGGAGTCCGACCAGCGAGGTCACGGTGCTCGTCGAGAACTACGCACCGGTCCACCTGATGCTGCACTCACTCGAGTGGCAGGTCTTCGGGCCGGAGGTCACGGGCTATCACGTCGTCAACGTGCTGCTCCACGCCGTGGCGGCGGCCCTGCTGGTGCCCCTCTACCGGCGAAGCGGCATCGGTGCGTGGGCTGCGCTCGGGGGCGCGGCGTTCTTCTTCGTCCACCCGGCGAACGTCGAGTCGGTCGCCTGGATCTCGCAGCTGAAGAGTTCGTCGGCCCTCGTGTTGTCGCTGCTCGCGATTCGCCTGCACCCTTCGCATCCCCTGGCCGCGCTGCTGCTCTTCGCCCTGGCGCTCTTCGCCAAGCCCTTCGCGGCCTTCGCGCTGCCGGTGGTGGCGCTCTTCGGGTGGCTTCGCCGCGGCGACCGCGCCGAACGGGGGGCGACCCAGGCGTCGTTCCACTGGGCCTGGCTCGGCGGCTGGGTGGCGGTGGTCGGCTCGTTCGCGCTCGCCGAGTCCGCGGCCTTCGGTCAGTCGGCGGGCCTGGCCCCGCCGCTCTATGCGGACCTGGCCGCCCGCTACATGACGATCTTCAAGGTGGCGCTCCGCTACGTGCTGATGGCGGTCACCGGGACGGGCCTTTCGACCTTCCACGAGCCGCTGCCGGTGACCTCGCTCGCCGACCCGTGGCTGGTCGGCGGGGCGGCGGTGGTGGCGCTGCTCGGCTGGCGGACGATCGCGTCGCTTCGCCGGGGCAGCGAGGAGGCGGTGTGGTGGCTGTGGGCGGCGATCGGCTTCGCGCCGCTCTCGGGTGTGCTGCCGCTGCCGTACCCGATGGCCGACCGCTACCTCTACTTCGTGCTGCCGGGCCTGATCGGCGGCACCTGCCTGGCGTGGCGTGACACGGTGGCGCCCTTCCTCGCGCGCACCCTCGATGCGCGCCAGCGCGATCTCTCGAGGCGGGTGGTGGCGGGGCTGCTCGTCGCCTGGCTGGCCTGGCTGGGCTGGCAGACCTTCGATCGCGCCCCCGTCTATCGAACGGCCGATTCGCTGATGGCCGACGCTGCACGCCACTATCCCGACGGCGTGGCCGCGCACACGCGCAACGCCGGCAGCGCCGCAGCGGCAGGCAACGTCCGCGGGGCCATCGAGCACCTGCGCGCCGCGCGGGCGCGCGGCTACAACCGCGTCGACCACCTGCTCGCCGATCCCCGCTACGCTTCGCTGCGTCAGGACCCGGACTTCGTCGCGCTGCAGCACGACATGGCGGACGATTGGATCTCCCGGCTCGAGGAGGATCCCGACCTCCCGCACTACAAGGCTCGCGCCCTCGCGCAGGCCTACGTGGCCAAGGGGGACCTCGCCGGCGCGCTGCGTGTGATCGAGCGAGCGGCCGCGCGTCCGGGACCGATCAGCGACGGCCTGCTCGCCGATGCCGAACAGCTGCGGCGGCAGCTGCGGCTCGAGGAGCGACTCGAGGCCGAGCGGCGGCGTGCGCGATCGAACGGCGGGCGCTGACGCCCTGGCTCAGGACGGCTGTGTGGTGGATGCGCTGGGGGCCGGGGCGACGTCGAGCTCGCTCATCGCGCGCGCGGCCGGCGCGTAGTCGGGCGCGATGCGCAGCGCTTCGTCGAGCGCGCTGCGGGCCGCGCTGCGCCGCTCGAGCTTCATGAGGGCGAGCCCGAGGTGGTACCAGTACTCGGCGACCGGCGGGCTGGCTTCCTCGGTGACGAACTTGAACTGCCAGAACGCCGCGTCGTACTGTCCCGACTGCAGGTAGACGAAGCCGAGCGTGTCCGCGGCGGCCAGGCTCTCGCCGGGCGCGTCGGTGGCCTCGCGGGCGAGTCGGAGCGCCCGCTCGAGATCCTCGCCCGACTCGGCCAGCATGTAGGCGAGATCGTTCTTGAGCAGGGCGAGGTCGCTTCCCCCGGTCAGGGCGCGCTCGTAGAGGGCGCGCGCGCGCTCGCGCTCACCGAGCTGGAGGTACAGTCGGGCGAGCAGTGCGATCTCGTCGGCCGACGCAAGGCCTGCCGCGTCGCGCTGCTCGATCGTGCGGATCGGCTGCTGCGGGTCGGGCGCTCTCAGGTACAGCCGCGCGAGCAGCTCGTAGGCGTCGTCGTTTGCCTCGGGGGCGGCTTCGATGGCGCGGAGAGCGTCCTGCAAGGCATCACCCGCACGGTTCCGAGACAGCCAGACGTGCGCTCGGATCAGGTAGAGCCGCGCTTCGTGTGGTCGCCGATGGATTGCCCGGGTCACCCGGGCGAGCGCGGCGCGCGCGCGGTTGCTCTGGAGGTCGGCGCGCGTCAGCGCCTCGAGCACCTCGATGTCTGCCGGGTGGCGCCGGTAGGCGGTCTCGAGGTGCTCGAGAACCTGCGGCCGTCGGTCCTGGTTGTCCATCTCCCAACGTGCCAGCTCGACGGCGGCCTTCGGGTGGGGGTTCGGTCCGGCGAGCAGGCCGTCGAGGATGCGGCGTCCGTGGATCGCGCCGTGCGACTGGTAGTAGGCGCGCGCCATCATGAGCCGGTCGTCCGGCGTGAGCCGCTCGAAGCGCGCCAGCCGGGCCAGCGCGTCGGCGGCCTTGCGGTTCTGGCCGAGGGCTACGTGGATGCGCGCCTTCAGACGGACGTTCTCGGGCGACCGGCTGCCGCTCAGGGCGATCGCGCGCTCGATCGCCGCCAGGGCGTCCTGATGGTGCTGGCGCGCGAGTTCGGCGCGTGCGAGCAGCCGCCAGGCCTCGGCGCTGTCGTCCCGGGCCAACGCCTGGCGCAGGGTGGCAACCGCCTCTTCGTAGCGGGTCTCGCTGATCTGATGGCGTGCGATCAGCAGCGCGGTGGTCGCGCGGCCGGGGAACTCGCGCTCGATTCGCTCGATCGTGCGGGCCGCGTCGCGCGGCCGGCCGTGCGCCTGCTGCAGGTCGACGAGGCCGCTCAGCAACGCGCCGTCGTCCATGCCCCGGCCGAGCTGCTTCTCGAGGTGGGCGAGGGCTGCCCCATAGCCGCGCGTGTCGCCGAGGTGTCTGGCGTACGCGACATGCGCCGCCGGTCGCCCGCGGTTGTGCTCGAGCATGCGCTCGAACGTCGCCTGGGCGGCCTCCTCGTCCTGCTCCGCTTCCAGTGCGGCCATTCGCTGCCAGATCGAGATCGCACTCGGCGATGCCTCCACCCATTGCTGGAGGGCGAGCTGCTCGAGCGCCCGGTCGCCGATGCCGTTCGCGTAGTCGGCAGCGTTGCGCAGCACCTGCTCGATCTCGTAGGGGGTTCCCTCGGCGGCGGCGAGCTCGATGGCGGCGCGGTAGGCGCTCGTGGCCTCCGCCCGCAAGCCCGTCCAGGCCCCGGTGGAGCGTGCGCGGCCCAGCGCTGCCAGCACGCGGCGCTCGCCCCCCTTCTCGATGTAGCGGTCGTAGGCGGCCAGGATCACGTCGAGGGTGCGGCGATCGCGCAGGGCCACTCCGGGACGCGCCCGCATGGCGCGCGTGCGTGCCTCGTGGACCAGGGCGAGCGACCAGTCGACCTCGGGATCCTCGGCTTCGATGCGCTGTGCCAGCTCGACGAGGCGCCGGGCCTCCTGCACGTTGCCGGCCGCGAGCAGCCCGTCGGCCTTCACCAGAAGGGCGCGGACGTGTCGTGGCTCCCGCTCGAGCAGGGCGTCGACGAGGGCGGCCGAACGCTCCGGGTCGTCCCCGATCAGTAGCCGCGCGTAGGCGAGCGTCGTTGCGTCGTCGCTCGGATCGAGGGCGTGGGCGTCGCCGTAGTACTCGATCGCCTCGTCGAGGTGGCCGTGGCTCGCGGCGACCTCGGCGACGCGCAGGGTCAGCGCGGGATCGCCGGGTCTCAGCTGCGAGGCCGCGCGAAGCTCGAGCAGCGCCTCGCGGCTCTGTCCCTCCTCGAGGAGTTCGTAGGCCCGGGCCAGGTGTCGCTCGACGCGGTCCTGTCCCAGCCCGCAGCCGGAGACGAGCACCGTCGACAGCAGCAGGGCCATCGACGACAGCCCGGCGACACGGCCGACGCGCAGCCGCCTCGCCCCTGCGCTCGCTCGCGCCACCAGCCCCGGCCTAAGAGCCCTGCAGGCTCGCGAGCTGGGCCCGTGCCGCCTCGGCCTCCGGGAACCCGGGGCGCTCGAGCGCTCGCGTGAGAACCGCTCGCGCCTTCTCCTTGTCGCCCGTCGCCGCCAGGGCGACGCCCAGGCGGTACTCGATGGAGGGCGAGTCGGGGCGTGCCTCGAGGGCCTTGCCGAGCGCGCTCACCGCCGCGGCCGGGTCGCCTCTCTCGAGGTGCACGTAGCCCAGCGTGTCGAGGGTGTCGGCGCTCGGTCCGACGCGCACGGCCCGCTCCGCGAGGCTGAGCGCCCGGTCGAGCTGCTGGCCGGAGCTGGCCAGCAGCCACGCCAGGTCGTTGTTGGCGCCGACGTGCGACGGATCCCGGGCCAGGGCCGATTTCAGCAGCCGCTGCGCCGCCTCCTGGTCGCCCTTCATGAGCTGCGTCTGTGCCGCCAGGTACTGCGCCTCGGCGCGCGTCTCGTCGGCGGCGGCTGCGCGCTCGTAGAGCACGATGGCGCCGTCGAGGTCGCCGGCGGTGCGCTTCATCGTTGCCACGGCTTCGAGCGCCGGAGCGAAGTCGGCGTCGGCGGCGAGGGCTGTCTCGAATGCCTTCGCGGCCTCGGCGTTGCGACCGACGCGCAGCAGCACGCGACCCTTCAGGTCGAGGAGTTCCGCCGAGTCCGGGTGCGCGTTCACGGCCGCCGCGACGAGCGCGACGGCATCTTCGCCGCGGTCGAGGCTGAAGTAGTCACCCGCCGCCGCCCGGATCGCGTCGACGTTGGCGGGGTCGGTCATGTCGAGGCCGCTCCCCTCGATGATCTCGAGGGCGGCGAGCGGACCGCTGTTGCGCCGGCGGATCGCGGCGAACTCGACGTAGGAGGTGGGGTTCTTCGGGTCCTTGACCCGGAGGTTGTTGAGCAGCGTCTCGGCGCGGTCGCTGCGGCCGAGTGACGCCGCGGCGCGGGCCGCGATGACGTGGGCGCTGGGCTCCACGTACGGCCGCTTGCGGATGTGACGCTCGGCGAACTGCTGGGCGCTCACGAGCTCGCCGTGCGAGAAGTGCAGCTCGGCCAGGCGGAGCGCGGCGTCGGTTTCCTCTTCGCCCACGCGAACCGCCTCGCGGTACTCGCCGAGGGCTCGGTCGCGGTCGCCCAGCTCCTGGGCGGCGCGGCCGGCGAGGTAGCGTGCGCCCGCGTTGTTGGGCCAGAGGCGCAGGCCCGCTTCGAAGCTCTCGAGCGCGGCCCTGGCGTCGCCCTGCTTGAGCAGGACCGCGCCCTGGAGCAGATGCTTGTAGGCGGGCTCGTCGAGGCCGTCGGCGATCTGTTGGGCGCGCTCGTAGGCGCCCTCCTCGATCAGCATGTCGGCGAGCGCGAAACGCATCGGGGCCGACACGTTGCGGGTGCGGTCCATCGCCTGCTCGAGGGCCTCGCGCGCCGCCTGGGGATCGCCGTTCTTGCGGTGGAAGCTCGCGAGCATCCGCCACGACTCGGGGGTGTCGAACAGCTCGACGCTCTCGGTGAGGACGGCGCGGGCCTCGTCGACCTCGCCCTGGCCGTAGAGCAGGTCGGCGAGCTTGGCACGCAGCCCGAGGTTCTCCGGAGTCGCTTCGGCGGCCTTGCGCCAGACGTCGATGGCGAGATCGGGCTCGCCGATGTCGACGTAGAAGTCGGCGACCCACTGCTGCAGCAGCGCATGCGCGGGGTGCTTCTCGATGCACTGCTCGTAGGTCTCCCGGGCGCGGGCGTCGTCCTTCTGGGACCGGTAGAAGGTGGCTAGTGCGGCGCACTTGCGCGCGGCGTTTTCCGTGTTGCCGCCCGCTTCGGCTTCGCTGGCGAGCTGCTTGAAGGTGACCTCCGCCTCCTCGGCCCGATCGAGATCGATCAGCGCGCTGCCCCGCAGCAGGGCGGCCTGATGATCGCTGGCGTTGATCTCGAGAATCTTCTCGGCGTCGGTCAGGGCCAGATCGGGCTGCCCGGCACTCAGGTATGCCTGACCGCGCGTGTGCAGGGCGGCCAGGTTGGCGGGCTCGATGGCAACCACCTTGGAGGCCGCCCGGATCGCTTCCTGGTAGCCCTGGTTGGCGGCCAGCGTGCTGGCGAGCAGCAACCCGGCCTGTACCGCGTACTCGTCGCTGTCGCTTGCCTTCTGCAGGGGCCACACCGCGAGGCTCGGCCTGCCGGTCTGGCGCAGCGCGATGCCGAGGCGGAAGTTCGCCTCGGCGTGGTCGGGCTCGTCGGCGAGAAGACGCCGGAGTGGAGCGATCGAGGGGTCGAACTGTCCGGCTTCCTGCAGGGAGCGGACCTCCTCGAGCCGCGACTCGGTGCCCCCGCAGCCGAGCGCGAGGAGCAGCGGCACGAGTGCGCCGAGCAGCACTCCGGCGACCCGGTGGGCGCCGTGGAACTTTCCGGGAGCGAAGCGGAAGCGGTTGGTGTGGTGTGCGGAGTCCATGGGGCGCGTGTGTCTCCGGGCCTGCGCGGGTGACGCGGGAGAATAAGGGATCGAAGGGGCCTTCCAAGCCAGTCGAAGCAGTCCAGCGGGTCGCCTGATCGAGCGTGGGTGGCCATTTCGGCCGCAGAGGTGAACTCACCCATTCGAGCGACACCGCGCCGGCCGGCCCGGCTCATGGCCCCCCGGGAAATGCGGTGCGGATCTTCCCGCGGAGTGAATCTTGTACCAGGCCGTTCCCCCGAGGGCATCTTCGCGCTCCGGCCGAGAAAAAAATTCGAGCGGCGTGAGTGAAAAAATGCTGGACATGCGTGCCCTCGGCGGGTGAAAGTGGTCGTGCCAATGGAGTTGGCGGCCCTTCTTGCGGGGCCGGCGGAGGCTGTGGCGGGTGCCGAGCGGGATCTGAGGACAGCAGAAAGCAAGAGCAGGAGCAGCAGAAAACAGCCGGATCGGATGAGCTAGACCGATTCGACCTGATCGATCTACTCTTTGTGCCACGTCCTACCCCTTGCTGGGCACTCACATCAGTAAGGCGACATCAGTAAGGCGACATCTAGTAAGTCGGCATCTAGTAAGGCGAGCAACGGCAACAACCAGCAGGACCGGAAGCAGGACTCCAGGAAAACACAGAAAGGGAACCTAGTGATGTTACGCAAGTTACTCGGTCTCGTTGCTGCGGTTGGCATGTTGAGCGCGGTCTCCTCGACCGCGTCGGCGGGTATCTTCCTACCGCTCGACAGTACGCTCAAGTTCAACCTCGGCGGCCTGCCCACCATTACGGTGAACGGCACGTATCAGCACGGCGGCTGGGCGACGCTCACGAACAACGGCGGTGGTCACGACTTGGCGGACACGGCCAGCATCTGGGTGACGGCGGGTAACTCGGTCGGCACCTCGCTGCTCACCGGTGTTGCGCTGCTCGATCGCCTGACTCTGACGGCGACCAACCAGACCGGCGCGCTCACGGCTGCGTTCAGCGCGGCGAACCCGCTGGGTGGTCTCCAGCTCCCGCCCCTGTCGACCCCGAACTCGGGCACGCTCTGCCCCACTGGCTGCCTCGGCGGCTCGGAGGGCATCAACGGTCAGATCGTGCTCGGCATTGGCGCCACCCTGAACCCCGCGTTCGCACTGACCGGCCTCGCCGGCATCGGTGGCAGTGGCTCGCTCGGCTTCGGTGGCATCGTCGCGACCTTCGCTCCGTTCATCACTGGTAAGGCCCGCATCACGGCCGTTACCACGAACCTGCTCGAGGTCGCTCGCGGTGGCGGCGTCGTCCAGGGTGTGGGCGTGACGCTGGCTCCGGCCGGCACCGAGACGGTTCGTACGTTCACCACGGCAAACGGTTGGCGCAGCACCATGGCGACCGGACCGATTTCGACCCAGATGACGGTGACCCTCGGTGGCACCAACGTCCTGGCGTCGGCCTCGGCCGGCGGCATGGTCACGCTGATCTCGCCCGTTCGCATCAATACGGGCGCGCTCGGCGTTGGCAACATTCCCGCCGTGCTGACGAAGAAGTTCGTCTTCGTGCCCGAGCCGGGAACGGTGCTGCTCCTGGTGTCCGGTGCGGCTGGCCTGATCTTCATCGGCCGCAAGCGGATGAAGGGCTGATCCGCGAAGACTTGAGTTCGTAATCGAGCTGAGTCGGGCGGCCACCCGCAAGGGTGGCCGCCCTTTTTTTTGCTCGATCCTCATCCTCGACCCGCGGGTTGCCTCCCTGGCGGGGCGCCGGTGGTTCTGCTCCGGTGCCGGCTGCCACCCGATCGTGGGCCGTGGCGTCTTTTCGGATAAGCTCCGGCGACCGATGTCCGATTCGAGGGCCACGAGGCGAGGGCTGCTCGCGGCGCCGAGTAATCCCACGGAGGCCCGCTGAGTGTTCGGCAAGCTGCTGAAATCATCCTGGCTCTACTTCGGGCTGGCTGCGCTGTTGCTCGTGGCCGGGGTTTTTTCGCAGTTTCGCCGCGTCGACGTCGAGGCGCCGGCGGGCGGTGTCGAGGACGTGCTCGCCCTGCGGGACCAGGGGCGATACAACGTCGTCTTCATCCTGATCGACACGCTGCGCGCCGACCGCCTCTCGGCCTACGGCTATCAGCGCCCCACCAGTCCCAACCTCGACGCGCTGGCGGCGCGCGGCATCCGCTTCGCGCACGTGGAGAGCCAGAGCAGCTGGACGAAGGCCTCGATGGCGTCGCTGTGGACGGGGCTCTATCCGCAGCGCACGGGAGTGATGCGCTTCCCGCACGCGCTGCCGCCCGAGGCGCTGCTGCCCGCCGAGGTTTTCCGAGAGGCCGGCTACCGGACGGCCGGTGTCTGGCGCAACGGCTGGGTGGCCAACAACTTCGGCTTCGACCAGGGCTTCGACCTCTACTACCGGCCGCTCAAGAACCGGCCCGTCGGAAACGTGCGCCGGCCCAATCCCTCCGCGCACTCGTTGACGGGCACCGATCTCGATATCACCGAATCGGCCTCGGAGTTCGTGGTCGGCGTCGGAGACGCGCCCTTCTTCCTGTACGCCCACTACATGGACGTCCACCAGTACGTCTACGCCGACACGTCCCCGGAGTTCGGGTCCGGCTTCTCCGACATCTACGACAGCTCGATCCACTGGACGGACAGGAACATCGGGCTGCTCGTCGACGTTCTCCGTCAGGCGGGGCTGCTCGACGAGACGTGGATCATCGTCGCCTCGGATCACGGCGAGGCGTTCTTCGAGCACGGCGGGGAGGGGCACGCGCGCAATCTCTACGGCGAGGTGCAGGAGGTGCCGCTCATCATCGCCCCGCCGGTGTCGCTCTCGCCTGGCCTCGTCGTCGAGCAGCGCGTGGCCAACGTCGACATCTGGCCGACCGTGCTCGACTTGCTGGGGCTGCCGCCTCTGCCGGATGCCGAGGGGCGCTCGCTGGTGCCGCTCATCGAGGCCGCCGCCGGGCTGCGCGAGGTGCCGGAAGACCTCGCGAACCGGCCCGTGTTCGCACAGCTCGATCGCACCTGGGGCCGCACGGGCAGCGAGCCCGACCCGCTGGTGTCGATCGTGAAGAAGGACTTCCGGATGCTCCACCAGCTGCGCCCGCCGAATCGACTCGAGCTGTACGACAAGTCGGTCGACCCGAGTGAGCAGCGAAACCTGGCCGGTCGCCGTGCGGACGTCCGGGGCGAGCTTCGCGGCGACCTCGAGGAGTTCTTCGAAGGCGGCGTCGCCTGGGGGTCGACGCCGGAGATCGATGTCGACGAGATGCACGCCGCCCAGCTGCGCGCGCTGGGCTACGTGGTGCCGAGCCCCAACAAGGCCGCCGCACCGCAGCAGCCGGCCCGGCCCGCCAATCGCAAGTGGGGCGACGAGTAGCGACGAGCGCCCGGCCTGCCGCTCAGCCGCCCGAGCGCCGATAGCGCGTCTCGAGGTTCGAGCGACGCGCGTGGCGCTCGATGGCGAGCTCGATCAGCCGGTCGAGCAGGGCCGTGTAGGGCAGTCCGCTCGCCTCCCAGAGCCGCGGATACATCGACCCGTCGGTGAAGCCCGGCAGGCTGTTCAGCTCGTTGATCCAGATGGAGCCTTCCTCCACGAGAAAATCCACCCGCGCCATGCCCTCCGCGTCCAGGGCCCGGTAGGCCTCGATCGCCACGCCGCGAAGCCTCTTCGAGACCTCCTCGGGCAGGTCCGCGGGAATCGCCAGCTCGGTCGACTCGTCGTGGTACTTCGCCTCGTAGTCGTAGAACTCGTGGTGCGGAATGATCTCGCCGGGCACCGACGCCTCGGGGCTCTCGTTGCCGAGCACGGCGACCTCGATCTCGCGCGCGTCCACGCCGCGCTCGGCGATGATCTTGTCGTCGTAGCGCGCAGCCTCGTGGAGCGAGGCGACGAGTTCGCTCTCGCTCGCGGCCCTGGTGATGCCCACCGAAGAGCCGGAGTTGGCCGGCTTGACGAACACCGGCAGCCCGAGCTCGCGGACGATCGACCGCGCGACCTCCTCGGCGCCGCCGTCGGCGAGGCTGCTCGAGCGCAGCGCCACCCACGGCAGGACCGGCAGGCCGGCGGCGGCGAGCAGCCGCTTGGCGATGTCTTTGTCCATCTGCACCGCCGAGCTCAGCACGCTCGAGCCCACATACGGCACGTCGGCGAGCTCGAGCAGGCCCTGTAGCGTGCCGTCCTCGCCGCCGCGTCCGTGCACGATCGGGAAGACGACGTCGAGTGCGGGCGTCTCCTTGATGGCGTCTTCGTCGCGGTCGACGGGAAGCAGGGCGCCGCCGCCCGGGGCAGCGGGCAGCACTACCTCGCTGCCCTCGATCGATCCCGAGGGCAGCAGCGCGGCCCCCGCGCCGAGGCGCCAGCGGCCGTCGGGATCGACGGCGATCAGCGACACGTCGTAGCGCTCCGGGTCGAGGGCCTGCAGGATCGACGTCGCCGACGCGATCGAGACCTCGTGCTCCACCGATCGCCCGCCGAACAGCAGACCCACGCGCAGCTTGGCCACGCTCATCCCCCTGTGCTCCACCATAGCCGACCCCGGGCCTGGGAGGATCGTTCCGGCCCCCAGGCTCCGAGGGCCCGTGTTGACCCCGATTCGGCGGGTTCGTACTCTGCTGCGGTGTCCACCCCCCTCCCGCCGGCGCTGCTGTCCCAGCAGGACGTCCTGCTCGAGCGTCTGGCCTCGGCCGGGCGCCTGCTCGTCGCCTTCTCCGGGGGCGTCGACTCGAGCTACCTGGCCTGGGCGGCGGCGCGCGCCCTCGGCGACGACGCGCTGGCGGTGACCGCGGTCTCGCCCTCCTACCCGGCGAGTCACCGCGAGATGGCCGAGCGGATCGTGCAGGACTTCGGCATCTCCCACCGCTTCGTCGAGACCCACGAGATGGAGCAGGTGAGCTACCGACGCAACGCGCCGGACCGCTGCTACCACTGCAAGACCGAGCTGTTCGTCCGCATGGAGTCGCTGCTCGACGAGCTCGGCTTCGACGCGCTCGCCTACGGGATCAACGTCGACGACCGCGGCGACCATCGCCCGGGGCACCGCGCCGCGGCCGAGCATCGCGTGCTGTCGCCGCTGCTCGATGCGGGGCTCGACAAGTCGGGCATTCGCACCCTGGCCCGGGAGGCCGGCCTGCCTTGCTGGGATCTCCCCGCCTCCGCCTGCCTGGCCTCGCGGCTGCCGTACGGAACCGAAGTGACGCCCGAGCGCCTCTCGCAGGTCGAGGAGGGCGAGGCTCGGCTGCGTGGGCTCGGCTTCAGCCAGGTGCGCCTGCGGCACCACGGGGAGGTGGCGCGCATCGAGATCGATCCGCGCGAGCTCGCCGACGGTCTCGATGCGGCCCGCCTGCGAGACATCTCCGAGGCCATCAAGCCGCTCGGCTTCCGGTGGGTGTGCGTCGACGCCGACGGGTACCGGATGGGATCCCTCAATGCCGGACTCGCCGAGTCGAGCCGCGTGCTCGTCGGCGATCCGCGGCAGGACCACTGATGTTCTCGGCCGTCGACGTCGCCGGGCATCCCCGGGACATGGGTCTCGCGCAGGGGCGCGCCCTGGCGTACTCGGTGCGCGAGGCGGCCGCCCATCGCGGGCTCGCGACGAAGCGCCGGCGTTGGCCGTCGCTTGCGCCCTTCACGTCCGGCCCGGTCCGCTCCGCGGGAGTCGCGCGCGAGACGATCAGGCACTACACGCACCTCGCCGAACGCATGGATGGCGTCGCCCGCGGCGCCGGCGTGCCGGTCGATACGATTCTGGTCCTGCACGCGCGGACCGCCTGCCTCGGCGACGACGCGATCGAGACGCAGCCCGCCGTGTCCATCTCGGCGATCGGGCTTCACGACTCGCCCGGCGTGACGCTGGCGCGGAGTCTGCCGAGCCGGCTCTTCGGGGACGGCGGAATCGTGGTCCGGCGAAGCAGCCCGGCCGTCGGCTTCGAGTCGGTCGAGCTCGCGCAGCCGTGGCTCGCCTCGTCGCTGGCCGGGGTGAACGCCGCGGGGCTCGCGGCCTGCATGGTCCCCCTGCCGGCGACGTCCGGGCCCGTCGTGGCGGGGCCTTCTCCGCTGCTGCTCGTGCAGGAGTGCCTGCAGCGCTTCGAGTCGGTCGAGACGGCGCTCGACTGGGCGACGAGCCGGCCGGCCTGGGGGTTCGGCACGTTGCTCGTGGCCGACGCAGACGGGGCGCGGGCCGCGGTGCACTTCGAGGGAGCGAAGCGTCGCCACGAGCGCGCCGACGAAGCGCCGCTGGCCGCCGGTCGGCCCGAGCGCATCGCCGATGCGCTGCGCGACGCCGCGGGCAGCGAACGCCTGCTCGACGAGAAGGCGCTCTGCCCGCCGGACGAAGCGGCGGCGGGGGCGTGGGTGCGGCTCATCCCGACGCGCCGGAGCCTCGAGCTGCGCCGGCCCGGCGCACCGCGCGAGGAGCTCCTCGTCGAGGTGTGAGTCGATCGTGGTGAATCCAGAGTCAGAGAGGAGGCCGGTTTCGTGGCCCTGTACGAGCGCATCCTGATCGCAGTCGATTTCTCCGAGCACAGCCACAAGGCCGTCGAGGCCGGCGTCGGCATCGCCAAGCAGTTCGCGGCGAAGGTCGACCTGGTGCACGCCTTCGAGCTGCCGCTTCCGGTGATGACCCCCTACGAGGTGGCGTTGCCCGACAACTTCGTCGGTGAAGCGCGCGCCGCCGCGGGCCGCGAGCTCGAGCGTGTCGAGAAGGAGGTGGCCGCGGGGGGCGTGACGGTCGAGAGCCACCTGCGCGACGGGCCGCCGGACGCCGCGATCGATGCGCTGGCGCGCGAGCTCGGCAGCGATCTGATCGTGATGGGCACTCGGGGCAACACGGGGCTCAAGCACGTGCTGCTCGGCAGCATCGCCGAGCGCACGCTGCGCCACGCGCCTTGCCCCGTGCTGACGGTGAAGTAGCGCCGCGGGTCACCGATCCCGCAGTCTGCTGCTGCGGGCGCGCACTTCGTCGATGTCCTTCGGCCGGCGGCCGAGGAAGCGCCCGACGATCTCCTGGATGACGACGTCCGGCCGCTCGCGCAGGACCAGCTCCGGGTCGAGGTCGCGATCCCACACGAAGGCGACGCGCGAGAAGTCCTCGGCGAGGTAGGGGATCAGCGCGTTGGCGAACGAGTCGCGGAACATCACCGCGCGCGGCCGGGAGCGGTCGGGGTGTTGGTACCGGACGGGCCGCAGCGTCTTCGCGATGCCGCGCTTTTCGGGGGCCCGATCCGGTCGCAGCGTCGCGCGCGGGGCCACGAGGCGCGCCTCGAGGATCTCCTCCGGGTACGCGTCGGCCATCGCGATCGCGTTGGCGAGGCCCAGGCCGGGCTCGACGCGCCGACCGGGATCGATCGCCGCCGCCGGCACGCCGGCGAGCGCCGGCAGCATCTGCTGCAGCCGCTCGTGGATCGCGCGGTACGCCTCCCAGGCGCCGACGTCGTTCCAGTGCGAGTCGGTCTTGTGGTAGACCCGGCCGCGCGCCTTGGCGGCGAGCAGCGCCGGACGCAGGTCGAGCACGTCGACGTCGGTGGTGGCCTGCAGGTGGCTCGACAGCTGCTCGAGGGGATGGGACTCGCTGCTCCGCGGCAGCGAGTCGGGCATGTGCTCGCGGTAGACGAGGTGCTTGTCGGGCACCAGCACCAGCAGGTAGGCGATGCCGCGCTCGGCCAGCCAGTCGCGGCGCTCGACGGTGACGCGTCGCCAGGCCTCGAGCTCCTGGGGCGAGAGCGGGTCGAGGCCGCGGTAGTGGGCGATCGCATCGCGGTCGCCGAGAAACAGCCAGCCGTCCTTGCCGACCACCGTCAGCTCGATCGGCGAGACGCCGAAGAGGCGGATGTTGAGGTTCGCCCAGGCGCCGATCAGCCAGTCGCGAAACCCGAGGTGGTCGTCGTACCAGGCCTCGGCGCGGGAAGGCCACGTCACTAGGCTCTCTCGCGTCGCCTCGAGGACGGGCCACGGTGCGCGGAAGCGCTTTTCCGTGGAGGAGAGCTTCGGGACCGGCAGGAACCACTGCGCGACGAACGGCAGCCACAGCGCGACCAGCAGCGTCGCGACGGTGACGACACCGGCGCGGGTCGCCCGCTGCTTCGGGGCGCCGTGGCTCTGATCTTCGTGTCGGTCGGACATCGCGCGCTCGTGCTCCGATCAGAACCGGAAGTAGATGAACGGATCGTGGGTGCCCGTGGCGAGCGACATCGCGCAGAGCAGGCCCGTCAGCACCACGGCGGAGAGCCTTGCCAGCTCGAGCGGCCAGCCCGGTGATTCGTAGAGCGCCGCGAGCCGGCCCGCGAGCCGGCGCGTGGCCGGCAGCAGCGAGGTCAGCGCGGCCACCAGGGCCGCGATCACGACCGTGTCGGCGAAGACGATCAGCGGCCACGCTCCGCCCGGGGCCGCACCCCGGCCCGCCATGACCGCGAGATGGGCGAGCGCCTGGTCGAGCGTGTCGGCGCGGAAGAACACCCACGCGACGAGCGTGACCGCCAGCGCGTACGCCTGCTGGAGCGGGGCGGGGAGGCGCGCGAGGCCGCGGCCCGCGCGGGTGCGCTCGAGCGAGAGGAACAGGCCGTGCACGAGGCCCCACACCACGAAGGTCCACGCCGCGCCATGCCACAGTCCGCAGAGCAGGAACACCGCGAGCAGGTTCAGCGCCGTATGGCCGGTGCCGCGGCGGTTGCCGCCGAGTGGGATGTAGAGGTAGTCGCGGAAGAACGTCGACAGCGACATGTGCCAGCGGCGCCAGAACTCGCGTAGCGAGCGCGCCGTGTAGGGCCAGTCGAAGTTCTCGGGAAAGTCGAAGCCGAGGCAACGCCCGAGGCCGATCGCCATGTCGCTGTAGCCCGCGAAGTCGAAGTAGATCTGGAACGCGAAGCAGACGATGCCGAACCAGGCCACCGGCGTCTCGAGCTGATTCGTGGGAATCGCGAAGATCGCGTCGGCGGGCACCGCCAGCGTGTTGGCGACGAGCACCTTCTTGCCGAGTCCGGTCACGAAGCGGCGCAGGCCAGCCGCCAGGTCGTCGATGCGGGGGTTTCGCCTGCCAAGCTGCTCGGCGATGCGGCGGTAGCGGACGATCGGCCCGGCGATCAGCTGGGGGAAGAGGGCGATGTACAGCCCGACGCGCAGCGGGCTCGACTGCGCGTCCGCCTGCCGCCGGTGGATGTCGACCACGTAGGTGATCGACTGGAAGGTGAAGAACGAGATGCCGATCGGCAGGTGGATGGGGGACAGCGTGATCGGCGGGAGTCCGGCCGCCGCCAGCAGCGGGGCGAGCTGGTCGACCACGAAGTTCGCGTACTTGAAGGCGCCGAGCAGACCGAGATTCGCCGTGACGGCCGTGAAGAGGGCGAGTCGATCGCCGCGGCGGTCCCGGCTACGAGCGATCCAGAGGCCGAAGAGGTAGTTGACCGCGATCGACGCCAGGAGCACGGCGACGTAGAGCTTCTCCCCCCAGGCGTAGAAGAAGAGACTCGCCGCCAGCAGCAGCGCATTGCGGTGGCGCACGTCCCGCAGCAGCAGGTGTAGCGTCAGGACGATCGGCAGGAAGGCGAACAGAAAGACCGTCGAGCTGAACAGCATGGCGTGGTCTCGGCCCCGTCCGTCCTATCCTACCAGGATGCGCCGCCGGTGACGGCGCCACTCGTCGCGGATGGCGCCGGCGATCTGTGCGAGCGCCGTGGCGGCGAAGAAGAGGATGCAGGCGTCGCGCGCCAGCCTGAGCGCGAGCGGCCACTCGGGTCGACCGACGAAGTCCCACGGCCCGACGAGCAGCCAGCTGTCGCACAGCCAGGCGTACAGCCCGTACACGTACGCGGTGGAGAGCGCGGTCGCGGCGGCGCCCCAGCGCCAGCCGAGCGCCCACCAGAACGGGGCCGACCACGCCAGGTATTGGAACGACCAGAGATTCGAGAGGCCGTAGAGGATCGCGTAGCTGCCGGCCACGCCGGCCGCCAGCGCGGCGGCGTCGCGTCGGCCCCGGCGCGCCACGGCGAGCAGCGCGATCGGCGCCAGGCAGATCAGCGTGTTGGCGCGCAGCCAGCCGATCAGCAGCGCCCGGTAGCCGTCCCGCCAGGCGGGGGCCACGTCGCGCCAATCCGGCGCGAAGCGCTCGAGGCCCCAGATCGGCATGCCGGCGGTCGTCTGGATGCGCAGGCCCGGATACAGGAAGACCGAGCGGATCACCGTCTCGGCGTCCTGCAGGAGCCACGGCAGGTACCCGGCGAGCCCGGCTCCCGCCGCGGCGGCGGTGAAGCGGAGGCGGTTCGGCCAGTCGGGCACCGCGAGCGCGAGCAGCGGAGCCACCAGCACGCCGGGGATCTTCACCCAGAGCCCCAGGCCGACGACCAGGCCCGCCAGCACATAGCGGCCGTGGGCGACTGCGCCCGCGGCGATCACCAGCAGGAGGGCCACCACCGGATCGGTGTTTCCGTGGAAGGACGACAGCAGGATCGGCACCGGCGACAGCCACCAGGCCGACGCGATCACGAAGCGCGCGTTGCGCCAGCGCGGATCCGCCGACGCGCCGAACAGCCACACGATGCCCGCGAAGGTGGCGCCGTCGAGCAGCGCTACCGGTGCACGGAAGAGCACCGCGAAGGGCACGCCGGTGGCCAGGCCGAGCTCGCGCAGGCCGATGCCGAGCCAGACGGCGACCGGCGGATGGTTGAGGGTGTAGGTGCCGCCCTCGTAGGCGGCGAGCAGGCCGCGCTCGCGGACGTCGTCCACCAGCGCGAGCCAGACGACCGCGTCCAGCGTGCCCTCGCTGGCGAGCACGAGGAAGAGGCGCGGCAGCGCGCCCACTGCGATCACGGCCGCCAGCCACGCGCCGGGTTCGCGCAGTCGGCGCCAGGGCCCGTCGAGCATCCGCAGCGCGCCCAGCTCGGCCCTCAACGCGCAGCCCATCCCGCCGGCCGCGACGCGCCGCGGCGTGCCGGCGGGCCGGCCCCGCGCGTGCTTCGATCAGCGCCCGCTCTTGCGCCCGCCGCCAGACCGGCTCCGGTTGCCGCGCCCGCCGCCCGATCCGCCGCCTCTGCCTCCGCCCCCGCCCCCGCCGCGGCGCCGGCGCTTGCGGCCCGGATCGTCGTCCCGGCGCGGAGGTCCGCTGTCCTCGCCTTCGCGCGCCGCGGCGGGCGAAGGCCCGGACCCGGCGTCGGGTTCGGCGGCGATCGTCGTCTCGGGCCGGTGCTCGGCCAGGTAGGCGGCGCAGATGCCGGCGAGGTCCTTGCGGCCCTCGTGCGAGCCCGCCATCTCCTCGATCACCGGGATCAGCCGCTCGACCGCGTAGCGCACCTCGGCGGGCGGCCGGGCCCGCATCTCCTGCTCGACCTTCACCTGCAGGCGCTCGCGGACGCGCTCGAGCATGTTCTTTTCGGTGGGCGGCTTGCGCTCGGCGATCTCGATCTTGTTGACGTTCTGCATGTGCTTGAAGTTGCCGATGTCGAGACCCGACACCAGCGAGATCGCCACGCCCGACTTTCCGGCGCGGCCGGTTCGGCCCGTGCGGTGCAGGTAGACCTCCGGCTGGTCGCTCGTCGCGTAGCCGATGACGTGGGTGAGGTCGCTGATGTCGATCCCGCGCGCCGCGACGTCGGTGGCGACGAGGTAGCGCAGCTCGCCGGCCTTGATGCGTTGGATGGCCTTCTCGCGAGCCGGCTGCGGGAGGTCGCCGGAGATCTGGTCCACGTTGAAGCCGCGCTTCTGCAGGTAGCCCGTCACGTAGCGGACGTCGGCCTTGGTGTTGCAGAAGATGATCGCGCTCTCCGGGTCCTCGTACTCGAGCAGCCGGGCGAGGAGGGGATCCTTCTCGTTGGCGGTGCAGACGTAGTAGTAGTGCTCGATCTGCTGCGGCGCGCTCACGCCGTCGTCGACGGCGACGAACTCGGGGTCGGTCAGGAAGAAGCGCGACAGCGAGCGGACCTTCTCGGGGATCGTCGCCGAGAAGAGGTGCGACTGGCGCTTCTCGGGCAGGTACGTCGCCACCTCGCGCATGTCGGGCCAGAAGCCGAGCGACAGCATCTCGTCGGCCTCGTCGAGCACGAGCACGCGCGTGTCCCCCAGATCCATGCGGCCGTTGCTGAGGTGGTCGAGGATGCGGCCGGGCGTGCCCACGATGATGTGGACGCCGCGTTCGAGGCTCTCGATCTGCTCGCCGTAGCCGACACCGCCGTAGACGGCGAGCACCCGCACACCGCGGTGCTTGCCGAGGGTGGTCACCTCCACGGCCACCTGGTTGGCGAGCTCGCGGGTCGGCAGCATGACGAGCGCCTGGATGACCCCGCGGTCGGTGTCGACCGCCTCGACGAGGGGGATCCCGAAGGCGCCGGTCTTGCCGCTGCCGGTCTGGGCCTGAACGATCAGGTCGCCGCCGCCCCGCATGAGCGGAATGGCCTTGGCCTGAACGGGGGTGGGCTTGTGCCAGCCGAGGTCGTGCAGCGACGCCTGGACGTCCTCGGAGACCTCTGAAAAAAGCTCTGAAAGTTCAGTCATTTCGGGGTGGCAGGCTATCGGTGGGGCGGTGGCTTGGCAATGGCGCCGCCGCGGCTCGTGTCCCGCGGGAGGGCTGCTAGCCTGCGCGAATGTCACGTATCTCGCGGGAGGACGTCGAGCGCACCGCCGATCTCGCGCGCCTCGACCTGTCGGACGACGAGATCGGGGCGCTGACCCGCGACCTCGACCAGATCCTCGGGCACGTCGATCAGCTGGCGCGGCTCGACACCGCCGGCATCGAGCCCACCGCCCACGCGATCCCGCTCGCCACGCCCACGCGGCCCGACGAGCCGTCGCCCCCGCTCGATCCCGAGCTCGCGCTCGGGAACGCCCCGCTGCGGGACGGCACGGCCTTCGTGGTCCCCAAGGTCCTCGAGGGCGAGGAGGGCTGAACGGTGGAGACCCTCGAGGAGCAGCGCGCCGCTCTCGACGCCGGCGGCGTGTCGTCGCGCGAGCTGGCGGCCCGCGCGCTGGAGCGGGCCGAAGGCGCGGGCACGCGACTGAACGCAGTGGTCGGCCTGCGCGCCGAGGCGGCGCTCGCCGAGGCCGACGCGTCCGACGCCCGGCGGGCCGCGGGCGAGCTCCGCTCTCCGCTCGACGGCGCACCGATCCTGCTCAAAGACAACCTGGTGGTGCGCGGCGAGCTGTCGACCTGCGCGTCGCGCATCCTCGAGGACTTCGTTTCGCCCTACGACGCGACGGTAGTCGAGCGGCTGCGCGGCGCCGGGGCCGTGATCGTCGGGCGAACCAACATGGACGAGTTCGCGATGGGCTCGTCGACCGAGAATTCGATCTTCGGGCCCTCGCGCAATCCCTGGGATCCGTCGCGTTCGTGCGGCGGCTCGTCGGGCGGCTCGGCGGCGGCGGTGGCGGCGGGCGTCACCGGCGTGGCGCTCGGCAGCGACACGGGTGGATCGATCCGTCAGCCGGGCTCGTTCTGCGGCGTGGTCGGCATGAAGCCCACCTACGGCCGCGTTTCGCGCTTCGGACTGGTGGCGTTCGCGTCGTCGCTCGATCAGATCGGTCCGCTCAGTCACAGCGTGCGCGAGTGCGCGTGGGTCCTCGAGGCGATCTCGGGCCACGACCCGCGTGACTCGACGTCGCTCCCCGAGCCGCCCCTCGCGCTCGACGCGGCGCTCACCGGCGAGGTGTCCGGTGTGCGCATCGGAGTGCCGAAGCAGTACTTCGTCGAAGACGGCGCCGACCCAGCGGTTCTCGCCGCGGTGCGTACGGGTCTCGCCGAGCTCGAGGCCGGGGGCGCGAAGCTCGTGGAGGTCGAGCTGCCCCACACGCCCTACGTGGTCTCGACCTACTACCTGGTCGCCACCGCCGAGGCTTCGAGCAATCTCGCGCGCTACGACGGGGCCCGCTACGGGCGGCGCGCCAGCGGCGCCGAGGACGTCGATCGGATGTACCGCCGCTCGCGCTCCGAGGGATTCGGGTCCGAGGTGAAGCGCCGCATCCTGCTCGGCACCTACGTGCTCTCGGCGGGCTACTTCGACGCGTACTACAAGAAGGCCCAACAGGTGCGGACGCTGGTGCGGCGCGACTTCGAACGGGCCTTCGAGGCGTGCGACCTGATCGCCGGGCCGACCTATCCCGAGGTCGCCTTCGAGCTGGGGGCGAAGCTCGACGACCCGATGAGCATGTATCTCGGCGACGTCTACACGGTGTCGGCGAACCTGGCCGGGCTGCCGGGCATCTCTCTGCCGTGCGGGGAGAGCGGCGGGCTGCCCATCGGATTGCAGCTCGTCGGGCCGGCGCTCGACGAGGCGACCCTGCTGCGTGTCGCCGACGCCTTCCAGCGGCGCACCGACCACCATCTGCGCAGGCCGCCCGCGTAGAGCCGATCGGCCGCGAGCGGGCCGGAGAGACGCGATGCTCGACGACATCCTGGAACGCTACGAGCCGGTGATCGGCCTCGAGGTGCACACGCACCTGAAGACGGCCTCGAAGCTCTTCAGCCCGGCCCCGGTCCGCTACGGGGCCGAGCCGAACCACGACGTCGACGCGATCGACATCGGCCTGCCGGGCGTGCTGCCGGTGCTCAACGAGAAGGTGGTCGGGCTCGCCATCCGCCTCGGTCTGGCCACCCACAGCACCGTGAACCCGCGCTCGGTCTTCTCGCGCAAGAACTACTTCTACCCCGACCTGCCCAAGGGCTATCAGATCTCGCAGTACGAGGAGCCCGTGGTGAGCGACGGCTGGCTCGAGGTCGACGTGCCGGTGGCCCCCGGGACCGGCGGCGGCAAGCAGAAGGGCAAGGGCGGGGCGGCCGCGACCGAACGCAAGCGCATCGGCATCACCCGTGCGCACCTCGAGGAGGACGCCGGCAAGTCGATCCACGACGCGGCGGTGGCCGGCGGAGAGGACACGCACATCGACCTCAATCGCGCCGGAGTGCCGCTGCTCGAGATCGTCTCCGAGCCCGACATCCGCTCGCCCGAGGAGGCCTCCGCGTATCTGCGCGCGCTGCGCCAGGTGCTGCGGTACATCGACGTCTCCGACGCCGACATGGAGAAGGGGCAGTTCCGCTGCGACGCCAACGTGTCGCTCAGGCCGCGCGGTTCGAGCGAGCTCGGCACGCGGACCGAAATCAAGAACATCAACTCCTTCGCGAACGTCGAGGGCGCGATTCGCGCCGAGATCGTGCGCCAATCGGAGGTGCTCGACGACGGGGGCGAGATCGTGCAGGCCACGATGCACTTCGACGCCGACCGTGGCCGCACGCGCGTGATGCGCCTCAAGGAGAACGCCGACGATTACCGCTACTTCGACGATCCGGACCTGATCCCGCTGCTGATCAGCGAGGAGCGCATCGAGTCGGTGCGCGCGGAGCTGCCCGAGCTGCCCGACGAGAAGCGGGGTCGCTTCGAGGCAGAGCTGGGTCTTTCGCCCGGCGATGCGGCGCTGCTGATCGGCAGTCGCGCCCTGGCGGACTTCTTCGAGGCCACGGCGGCCGCCTGCGGGTCGCCGAAGAGCGCGGTCAACTGGATCGCCCGCGACCTGATGAAGGAGCTGAACGAGCGCGGCGTCGAGGTGAACGAGACGGCGATCACCCCGCAGGTCCTGGCTTCGCTGATCGCGCTGGTCGACTCGGGACGACTCACCGCCCGCAACGCGCGAGACCTGCTGCCCGAACTGGTGGCCGGCGGCGGCGATCCCGAGGCGATGATGACCGAGCGGGGCCTCGAGGCGGTCTCCGATGCCGGGCTGATCGACGGACTCGTCGACGAGGTGATCGCCGCTCACCCCGAGGCCGTCGAGAGCGTGCGCGGCGGCGACGACAAGCCCCTGAACTTCCTGATGGGCAAGGTCATGCAGGCGACCGGCGGCAAGGCGAACCCGGGCGAGGTGCGCGGGCGGCTGGTGGCGAAGATCCGCGGGTAGGGGTCAGCCGGGCCCGTCGAGGGGCTCGGCTCGTCGGAAGAGCGACCGGAGTGGCAGGCGGCGCGCCTCGGGGTCGTAGCGGCGGGCGATGCCGGCGAGCAGCGACTCGCTCGGTCCGATCGTCCAGCACTCGGCTTCGGGCAGCCCGGCGAGCGGCGGCCCCGGCTCGTTCTCGGGGCAGATGTCTCGGTGCTCGGCCGCCCGGCCGTGCGCGTCGGGCTCGTGCCAGCGGAGCGGCAGGCCCTGGGTGCGGCACACGTAGGGGCGGTCGGCGTAGATCCGGCAGGCGCCGTCGGCGGCCAGGAACGCGCACGCGCCGGGCGGATGGGCCTCGGCCCGGGCGAGGAGGTCTTCGTGGCCCTCGCGGATGCGCGCCGCCTCCACGGCGAAGACCGTGATGCCGTCGATGCAGCAGGCCGTGCAGCCGAGGCGGCAGCGCAGCCGTTCGCCGTGGCGGGCCGCGATCGCGGCGGCCTGCTCGTCGACCCGGCGGTGCAGGGCGACCAACTCGCCGAGCGCGGCGCGCCGGTCTCGTTCGCTGGCGGGGCGGTCCATCACGGCAAGATAGGCACCCGGGCCGAGCGCTGCGCCGGGGCGCCGGGTCCGGCACGCTCTCGGGCGATGCCTCGTCCTGCTGCTGCCCGCCTCGCCGCCGTCTGCGTCGTGATCTTCGCGTCGAGCCTCGTGACGTCGGCGCTTCGCGAGCGGCCGGCCACGTCCCTGGTGGAGAGCACGCGCGTGGCGCTCTCCCTGGCCGAGCGGGGCGAGTTCGCTGATCCGTTCGCCGCGATGCCCACCGGCCCGACCGCCCACGTCGCGCCGGTGCATCCCGCCGCCGCTTCGCTCGTCTTCCGCGCGTTCGGCGGATCGCCCGCCGCGCACGCGTGGCTGTACTGGGCGGCCGCCGCCGCGCTCGCCGCACAGGCCGCTCTGCTGCCTCTGCTGAGCCGCGCTCTGGGGCTCGGCGCCGTCGCCGGGCTGTGCGGCGCGGTGCTCGCGCTGCTCGCCGCGCCGCCGCCGACCGCGCGGTGGGAGAGCGATTACGTCGCGCTGCTGATGATCGTGCTGACGGGGCTGATCGCCGTGCGGGCGAGGCGGCCGGCGCCGGGGCCGAGCGGGCGGGACGCCGTGATCGGCGGCGGCTGGGGGCTCTTGATCCTCGCCTACCCGGTGGCGGCGATCGTCTGGCTGGCGTGGACCGGCTGGGAGATCCGGCGCGCCGGCCTCGCCGCCTGCTGGCGGCGGCAGCTCGTGATGGTGGCCGTGCCGGTGCTGATCCTCGCTCCGTGGTTGGCGCGCAACCACCAGGCTCTGGGCGGCTTCACGTTCGTGCGCGACAACCTCGGCATCGAGATGGCGGTGAGCTTCAACGCATGCACGGGCGTCAGCCTCTTCGACAACATGCTGAGCGGCTGCTTCAAGCGGCACCATCCGAACCGCTCACCCGGCGAGGCCCGGCGCGTTCGCGAGCTGGGCGAGCTCGAGTACAACCGCCGCGCGCTCGCCTCTGCGCTCGACTACATCGCGGCCGAGCCCGTGCGATCGGCAGGCCTGATCGCCCGGCGGGCGGCCTCGTTCTGGGCGCCGTCACCGGTGGGCGATCCCTGGCGCGAGCTCACCCGCGGCCCGCGCCGCTGGTCGAGCGCGGTCGTGTACGCCAGCACGCTGCTCGCGATCGGCGGGGTCGTGGTGACGCTGCGCCGGCGACTGCCGGCGGGCCCGCTGCTGCTCGCCTGGGCGCTTCTACTGCCGCTTCCCTACTACCTGGTGCAGTTCTCGCTGCGTTATCGCGCGCCGATGCTGTGGGTGACGTTTCTGCTGGCGGGGGTGGCGCTTCACGCCGCGTCCAGCTCCACCCGCGGCGGGACGGTGTTCCAGCCCAGTCGCTCGGCTCCGCGCACCAGCGCGTAGTGGACCACCGGGATCACCACCAGCGTGAACACCGTCGAGAAGAGCAGGCCGCCCACCACCGCGATGCCGATCGCCTGACGGCTCTCGGCTCCGGCGCTGCTGGCCAGTGCGAGGGGCATCGCGCCGAGGATCGAGGTGGTGCTCGTCATCAGGATCGGGCGGAAGCGCGTCCGCCCGGCCGCGATCAGCGCCGGCAGCAGCTCTGCGCCGCGAGCGCGCTCCTGGTTGGCGAAGTCGACCAGCAGGATCGAGTTCTTGGTCACCAGACCGACGAGCAGGATGATGCCGATCTGACTGTAGAGGTTGAGGGTGTTGCCGGTGACGTAGAGGGCGATCAGGGCGCCGAGCGAGGCGAGCGGCACGCTGAAGAGCACGGTCAGCGGGTGGAGGAAGCTCTCGAACTGGGCGGAGAGCACGAGATAGATCAGCAACAGCGCCATCCCGAAGGTGAGGTAGACCTGCGCCTGCGACTCGACGAACTCGCGCGAGGTGCCACGCAGGTCCGTCGTGAAGCCCGCCGGCAGGAGCTCGGACACGATCTCCTGCGCCTGCTCGAGCACCTCGCCGAGGGTCGCGCCGGGGGCGAGGTTGCCGGTGAACGTCGCGGACCGCTGCAGGTCGTAGTGGTTGAGGCGGCTCGGGGCGATGCGCGGAACCGGGTCGATCAGGCTCGAAAGCGGCACCATGGCGCCGTCGCGGGCGCGCACGTGCAGCTCGCCGAGGTGGTCGGGCACGCTGCGGAACGGCGAGGCGAGCGCCATCACGACGTCGTACTGCTTGCTGCGCAGCACGAAGTCGTCGGCGGCGCTCTGGGAGACGAGCAGGCGCAGGCTCTCCGAGACGGCCTGCACCGGCACGCCGACGTCGGCGGCGCGCTCGCGATCGAAGACGATGTCGAGCTGCGGGTTCTCGAGGCGCAGGTCGCTGTCGACGTTGACGAGCCCGGGCATCTCGCGCATCTGCGACAGGATGGCGCCGTTGGCCTCGGCGAACTCGTCGAGGTTGGCCGATGAGCTCTTGATGACCATCTCGAGGTCTGCCCGGCTGCTGCGTCCCAGCGAGGGCGGGTTGATGGCGAACACCATCGCCTCGGGGATCTGCATCAGCTCGCCGAAGAGCCGCGCCACGATCTCCTGCTGCTTGACGTCGCGCTCGTTCCAGTGCTGGAGTCTCGTGAAGATGATGCCGGCCGACGAGCTCGCCGGCTGGCCGAAGCTCATTCCGATCGCGGCGAAGAAGCCGACGATCTCGGGAATCGCGAGCTTCCGCTCCTCGATCTGACGCAGGGCCCGCCGCGTGAAAGCCGAGGTGGAGCCCTCCGGAGCGCGAATCACCGTGACGATGCGGCCCCGGTCCTCGATCGGCAGGAAGGTGGTCGGTGTGATTCGAAGCAGGCCCGCGATCGACACTACGATGATCACGAGCACGGCGCCGATCGCCGCGCGATGGTCGAGGCAGAAACCGAGCGCGCCGCGGTACGCGGCCGCCGCCGCAGTCAGGCCGCCCTCGATGCCGCGCGAGATGGCGCCGGTCGGCGCGCCGACGGTCAGGAATCGCGAGCACAGCATCGGCACCAGGGTGAGCGCCACGAATGTCGAGATCGACACCGCCACGGCGACGCAGATGGCGAACTCGCGGAACAGCCGGCCGGTGTCACCGGTCATCAGCGACAGCGGAACCAGCACCGACACTACCGCCACGGTCGTCGCGATCACCGGGAAGCCGACCTCGCGGGATCCGTTCCGTGCCGCGGTCAGTCTCGTCTCGCCGAGCTGCTGGCGCCGATAGATGTTCTCCTGCACGACGATCGCGTCGTCGACGAGCAGCCCCACCGAGAGCACCAGTCCGAGCAGCGTGAGGATGTTGAGCGAGAAGCCGAGCGCGAGCAGCACGGACAGGGTGCCCACGATCGAGACCGGGATCACCGTGAGCGTGATCGCCATCGTGGTGGCCGAGTGGAGGAATGCGAGGTTCACCAGCACCACGATCGCGATCGCGATCATCAGGGTGATGCTCACCTCGCGCAGCGCTTCCCGGACGAAGGTGGTGAAGTCGACGGACATCGAGATCTCGACGCCCTCGGGCACGGCGCGCTGGATGCCGGGCAGCGCCGCCCGCACTGCCTCCGAGACGGCCAGCTCGTTGGATCGCGACTGGCGGATCACGCCGACGCCGACCGTGTCGCGCGCGTAGAACCGCGTGATCGCCTGGTAGTTCTCGCTGCCGAGCTCCACCCAGCCGACGTCCTCGATGCGGATCGGGACGTCGCCGGCCTCGCGGATCACGATGCGCTCGAACTCGCTGGGGTCGTCGATCTGCGCATCGGCGTTGATGGTGAACTTGCGGCCGCTGGCCTCGAGCTCGCCGGCGGGCAGCTGGAGGTTGCTCTGCCGGATGGCGTTGCGTACGTCGAGGGCGTCGACGCCGTGCGCTGCCATGCGGGCCGGATCGAGCCAGACGCGCATCGCATAACGGCGCTCGCCGCCGATGACCGCCTGGGCCACGCCTGGCAGCAGCTGGATCGGCGTGCGCACGATGCGGTCGGCGATGTCGGTCAGGTCCTCGGGCGAGTAGTCGTCGCCCTGGACGTTGATCCACATGATGGGCGACGAGTTCGCGCCGGCCTTGCGGATGACCGGCCGGCGCGCGATCTCGGGCAGGCGATCGACGGCCCGCAGCACCGCGTTCGAGACGTCGGTGGCCGCCACGTCGAGGTCGCGGCCGGCCTCGAACTCGACGTTGATGGCACTCATCCCGAAGGCGCTGGTGGATTCGATGCTTCGGATCCCATCGATGCCGTTCAGCACGCGCTCCAGCGGCTCGGTGATCGTCGCCTCGACGGTCTCGGGGCTGGCGCCGAGGTAGATCGTCGACACCGACACCAGCGGGTTGTCGATGTCGGGAAGCTCACGGACGGGCAGGGCGAAGAAGGCCGCGCACCCGGCGACCACGATCACCAGACTCATCACCGTGGCGAGCACCGGCCGGCGGATCGATAGCTCGGAGATGGTCACGGCCCGTCGGGGCAGCCCTCGGTCGCGCGGCGTCCCAGGGCGAGGTTCGGGTTGTCGGTGCGCAAGAAGGCGCTGGGCGCCGTCGGGCTGCCCGGTCGCAGCTTCTGCTGCCCGGCCGCCACGACGCGCGCGCCCGGCGGCACGCCCTCGCGCACGTGCACGCCGTCCTCGAAGAACTGCCCGAGCGCGACGACGTGCTGCTGGGCGCGATCCTCCTCGTCGAGCACGTACACCAGATGGCGCGTGCCCTGGCGGACGACGGCCTCCTGCGGCACGACGATCGCGCCGGCGATCTCACCGACGGTGAGCCGCAGGCTGACCGCCATGCCGGGGTAGAGCCGGCCGTCGGTGTTCGGCACGCGCGCCTGGAGCTGGATGCTGCGGGTCGCCGAGTCGACGCGCGGGTCGATCACGTCGACCTCGCCCGAGAAGCGCGGCCCGCAACGGCCGACGCTGCCCTTCACCGCCTGGCCGATCGCCAGCTCGGCCGCGTAGCGCTGGGGGATGCCGAACCGCAGGTCGAGGGGATCCACCTGGGTGAGTTCGACGATCGGCGCGCCGGCGTCGACGAACTGACCGGGGTCGACCTGCCGCAGGCCGAGCACCCCGGCGAACGGCGCGCGGATCGTCGTCTTCTCGAGCCGCGTCCTGGCCTCCTCGAAGGCGCCGGTCGCCGCGTCGTGCTCGGAGTGAGCGTCGTCGTAGGCCTGCTCGGAGCTGACGCTCTTCGCGCGCAGGTTCTCGAGCCGGCGCAGCCGGTCGGCGGCGTTGGTGAGCCGCGCCCGCGCGACGCGCAGCGCCGCGCGCGCCTCCGAGTCGTCGACGCGCGCGAGCACGTGGCCGGCCTCGACCCGGCGGCCCTCGGGCACGTCGAGCAGCGTCAGCCGACCACGCACCTCCGACGCGACCGTGGTGGTGCTCGGGCTCTCGAGCGAGCCGACGGACGAAATGGTGCGCTCGAGTTCTCGCGCCTCGGCCGAGATCACCTGGACTGCGGCCGGCGGCCGACCGCCCCGCCGCGCGGCGGCGTCGTCGCCGGCGCCACAGGCCGGGAGGACGAGCGCGCTCGCCGCGAGCACAGTCGTGGCGGCGAGGCCCGGCCGGTAGGCGAGCGCGCGGCCGCGCGCAGGGGAAGGCATTCCGCGACGGTAGGCGGATCGATGCGGCCCAACAACACGCCGGTCGCGGACCCCCCGGCGGTCCGCTCCGGGCCGATCGTCGCCGTGGGGTACATTGCCGACGCCCGGGTGCTGGCGTCGCTCGACGGTGGAGGGAGATCCCGAGTCACATGCGCATCGTGCTGCGGCTCGTGGCCGCACTGCTGGCAGGACTGATCGTCGTCGCGATCGCGCTGGCGGTCGCGTTGCCGCGCTATGCGGACACGCCCGAGATGCGCTCGCGGATCACGCAGGCTTCGCGCGAGGCGCTCGGGCGACCCCTGTCGTATCGCGCGCTGGGCGTCGGGCTCTTGCCGCCCCGCATCGAGCTCTCGGATCCGCATGTTCCCGGCGGCGATCCGACCGCGCCGCCGCTCCTCGACGCGCGCAGGGTCGACCTGCGCATCGCGCTCCTGCCGCTCCTCCGCCTCGCGATCGTGATCGACTCGTTGACGATCGAAGGCCTCGACGTCGAGCTGAAGCGAACCGCGTCGGGACTCGACCTGCCGCTGCCGACCGGCGGGGCGGGCGACGGAAAAGACGAAGAGGCTGCGAGCGAGCCGGCGGGAGGCGCGTCGCTGATGGCACTCGGCATCCGCGAGGTGCACGTGAGCGATGCGCGGCTGCTGCTCCTCGACGCGACGCTGGATCCGCCGGTGAAGCTCGGCTTCGAGTCCCTGAACCTCTCGGCCCACGGCAGCGGCATCGACGAGCCGCTCGAGATCGCCGGAACCGGCGACCTGGCGACCGGCGGCCGTCTCGTCGTGAAGGGCACGACGACGCTCGCCGGCGTGTTGGACGTTTCTCTCGAACTCACGAAGGTCTCGCTCGACGGCTTCGCGCCCTACCTGGGCGAGGGCGCCGCACTCGACGCCGCGCTCGGCGGGCGGCTCGAGGTACGGGGCGCGGCGGCCGCACCGGAGGCCGTCGAGGCCGACCTGACGCTGCTTGCGAGTGGCCTGGCCCTGAGCGGGACCACCGTCGAGGGGCGCGTCTCGCTTCGAGCCGAGCTAGGCGGCGAGTGGTCGCGTCTGGCCGGGAGCTTCACGCTCGACGCGACGCCCGCGAAGATCTCCTCGGGAGACGCTTTCGCCAAGCCCGCCAAGACGCCCGCGACGCTCGCCGGCCGGCTCGAGCCGGCCGCGGGCGGTGCGATGCGGGTCTCCCTCGAACGGGTCGAACTCGCGGAAATGCAGGCGACCGGGCAGGTCGAGTCGGGTGACACGCTGCGGCTGTCGCTCGACGCGGCCCCCTTCGCGGCCGCCTCCGTGCTGGCTCTGCTGCCCGCGGCGGCGGACGCGAAGGTCGAGGGCGCAGTCGCGATCCATGGCCTCGAGGTCTCGACCGATCCGCTCTCGATCGGCGGCGAGGTGCGACTCGAGGGGCTGATCGTCGAGCTCGAGAGCGGCGGATCCGTCGACGTCTCGGGTCGCATCGTCGGGCGCGGCGAAGGCGTCGATCTGGCGGACGTGGCCGTGGCGAGCGGCGGTCAACGCATCGAGATCAGCGGCGCGGTGCGTGATCTCGAGGGCGCGCTGCCCTTCACGCTGCGCCTCGATACGCCCAAAGCGCTGCGCGCCGACGCGTTGTTGACCGGCCTCGATCCGTCGCTCGCCGACACGGTCTACGGTCCGCTGACGCTGCGCGGCCGGTTGACCGGCCGCGCGGGCGTCCCGGACCCTGGCGCGTCGCTCGTCGGGGACTTGCACCTCGACATGGGCGAGGCGGTCGGTGACGGCAGCGAGGGCGGGCGGATCGTGGGCTTCTCGCTGCTCGGCTCGATCTTCGAAGGCCTCGACAAGCTCGGTCACCTCAGCCGCGTGACCGGGCTCTTGCTCGGGGGCCGGGCTCCGGATCTGTCGGCCTACACGGGCGACTCGTTCGAGCGGCTGCAGGTCGCCTTTCGCCTGGAGGACGGCCTCGGCCACACCGACCAGGCGCGCATCGTCTACCGCAGTCACGCCGCCGACCTGCACGGCACGGTTCGCCTCTCGGACCTCGCGCTCGACATGGAAGGCGCGGTGCAGCTGGCCGCCGAGGTGGCGCTCGCGCTCGGCGCGAAGGCGAGCGACGGTGAGATCACCGTGCCGGTCGCCCACATCGGCGGCACCCTGGATTCGCCCGAGATCGATGTGTCCAAGAAGGCAGTCGCTTCGCTCGCCTCGCAGCTCGTGTCGAGCAACATCGCGGTCAAGGGCGTGCTCGAAGGGGCCGACAAGGTGGTTCCCGGCGCGGGTCATCTACTGGACGAGGGCCTGGGGGTGCTGTTCGGCGGCGGTCGCCGCGACGACTCGGGCACGGCGCCCGGGGCGCCGGTCAACGACGGGGGATCCCGAGCGGGTGAATGATTCGAGCTGGTTCACGCTGCGCTGGAACGATGGAGCCGTGGAGCTCCTCGACCAGACGCTCCTCCCGACCGAGGAGCGCTACCTGCGGCTCGCAGAGGTCGAGGGTGTCGCCGACGCGATCGAGCGGCTGGCGGTGCGCGGTGCGCCCGCGATCGGCGTCGCGGCCGCGCTGGGTGTGGCGCTGGGTGCGGTGCGATCCAAGGCGAGCGACGCGGCGTCCCTGCGCGACGACCTGCACGAGCAGGTGATTCCGCGCCTGCGCGGCACGCGGCCGACCGCGGTCAACCTCTTCTGGGCCCTCGATCGGATGCAGTCGCTGGTCGACGATCTCGCCTCGGCGCCGGGCGCCGGGGTCGACGGCATCCGCGCGGCGCTCGTCGAAGAGGCCGAGCGGATCCTGGCCGACGACATCGAGACGTGCCGGGCGATCGGTCGGGCCGGCGTCGAGGTCGTGACGAAGGGCGCGCGCATCCTCACCCATTGCAATGCCGGCGCGCTCGCCACCGGAGGCTACGGGACGGCGCTCGGCGTGGTGCGCGCGGCCGCCGAAGCGGGTCTTGGCGTGAGCGTGCTGGCCGACGAGACGCGGCCACTGCTGCAGGGCGCACGGCTCACGGCCTGGGAGCTGCAGCGGGACGACATCCCGGTTCGCGTCTGTACCGACAACATGGCGGGCTGGATGATGCAGCGTGGTGAGGTCGACATGGTGGTCGTCGGCGCGGATCGCATCGCGTCCAACGGCGACGTGGCGAACAAGATCGGTACCTACGGCGTGGCGGTCCTCGCCCGCGCCCACGACATCCCCTTCTACGTGGCGGCGCCGCTCTCGACGATCGATCGAGAGATCGCGAGCGGCGCCGAGATCCCGATCGAGGTGCGTGCCCGCGACGAGGTGGCGCGCATCGGCGATCGCGTCGTGCTGCCCGACGGTGTCGACGTCGAGCAGTCGGCCTTCGACGTGACCCCGGCCCGCCTGGTGAGCGGCATCGTGACGGAGAGGGGCGTCGTCCGGGCCCCCTATCCGGAAGGCATCCGGGCGCTCTTCGCCTAGAGGGGTGCCCACGAGATTGGTGCTGGCCTGCGCGTGCAGGCCCGTGCCCCTCGGGGCGTATCCGTCGCGCTGTAGCGCCCCCTCTCCGGCTCGGCGCCGTCCGCGGGCCGTCGCCCCGCCCCCTGCGTGAGCCCCACACTAAAGATCGACCCGAGTGTGGGTCGATCAACACAGTTGGGGCGGGCGATCCGCTCTCGGCGGTTCGTCCCGGATGCCGGAGCGGGGGCGGCGGCAGCAGGAGTACGGACCGATGCGCCCCACCATCGTCTACGCCCAATCCGACGCCGGCCTCGGCGCGATCCACCGACAGGCGCTGCAGGACGCCGGCTACCGGGTCGTGCCGGTGCACGACGGCGACCTCGCGCTGTCGGCCGCCGGCGAGGAAGGTGTCGACGGGCTGGTGCTCGACGCCGTACTGCCGCGCTGCGACGGCTACACGGTGGTCGAGCGGCTGCGCGCGGGCGACGGGCCCGGGCGCTCGCTGCCGGCGCTGCTGCTCTGCTCGGGCCGGGTCGGCCCCGACGCCCGGCGACGCGCCGAAGCGATGGGCGACCTGGTGCTACGCGCGAAGCCGATCCCGCTCGGCGACCTCGTCGAGCAGGTGGGTCGGCTGGTCAAGCCCGTGGAAGGCGACGCCGCTGCCGCTGCCAATACCGCTTCCGACGCCGACGCCGACGCCGAACGGCGCACGGCGCCGCCGGGCCGCGGCTCGCTGCGCGAGGTGCACTTCGGGGCGCTCCTGCACGCGCTGCATGGCGCTCGGGCGCGCGGCGTGCTGTTCGCCGAGAACGGCAAGAAGAAGAAGGCCATCGAGCTTCGCGACGGCTACCCGGTGGCCGTGCGCTCGAACCTGGTGACCGAGTGCCTCGGCAACATGCTGGCGCGTCGCGGCAAGCTCACACAGGACGTGCTCGACGAGTCGCTCCGCCGGGTGAAGCGCGGTGAGGGACTGCAGGGCGAGATCCTCGTCGCCATGCAGGTTCTCGACGAGGAGACCGTCGCCGCGGCGCTGCGCGAGCAGGGCGAGGCCAAGCTGCTCGAGATCTTCGAGTGGCGGCGGGGTCGCTACCGCTTCGAAGCCGGCAAGAAGCTGCAGCGGGCGGCGGCGCTCGCACTCTGCGACTCGCCGGCGAGCCTCATCTGGGCGGCGGCCCGGCGCCACGTGACGATCCGCCGCGTCGACGAATTCATCGCGGCGCACGGATCGGTGTACCTCACGCCGGCCGAGAACCCGTTCAATCGCTTCCAGAGCTTCGAGCCGAGCGACGAGGAGGCTGCGCTGATCGCCGACCTCGATCCGGTCCGCCCGCTGGCCGACTACCTCGACGCGCCCGAGCGGGTCCGCCGCACCCTCTACGCCCTCGCGATCACCGAGCTGCTCGAGCTGTCGTCGGAGGTGGCGCCGGCCGGGCCGCGGCCCGAGCGCGTGGCTCGCGACCACAGCGAGTCCGAGGCCGTCCGCGACGACGCGCTGCTGCGCGGCGAGCTGACGGCGCTCGGGCAGACGCTGCGCGACAAGAATCACTACGAGGTGCTCGGCCTGCCGACCATTGCCGACGACGCGTCGGTGCGGACCGCGTACGAGCAGCAGATCGAGCGCGTGCACCCCGATCGCTACCGCTCGTCGAGCGGCGCCGTCCGTCAGGTGGCCGACGAGATCTACCGGCTCTTCACCCGTGCGTACGACGCGCTGCGCGACGCCGGCGCGCGCGCCGCCTACGCGGACGAGCTGAAGCGCGACATCGAGTCGCAGCGCGAGCAGCTGCGCTCGCGCCGGATCCTCTCGGCCGAGACGGCCTTCCAGCGCGGCGAGTCGGCACTGAGCCAGCGCGACTACGAGGGCGCGCTGGCCTTCTTCGGCAGGGCCCTCGAGCAGATGCCCGAGGAGGGGCTCTACCACGCCTACTACGGCTGGTGTCTGCATCTGCGTCATCCCGACAACGACGTGATGATCCAGGAGGCGATCGAACACGTCCGGGAAGGGATGCGGCTCGCCCGCGACCACGAGCTGCCCTATCTCTTCCTCGGGCGCCTCTACAAGGTGCTCGGCAAAACGGAGCCGGCCGAGAAGGCCTTCACGCGGGCCGTGCAGCTGCGACCGGACTGCGTCGAGGCGCTGCGCGAGCTGCGTCTGCTGAACATGCGTCGCGACAAGGGGCGAGGACTGATCGGCCGGGTCCTCAAGCGCCGCTGAGACCGCCTCGCGATCCGGATTGCGAGGGGGCGAGCGGATCGCGAGAATGTCCGCTTCCCGATCCGGCGCCGTTACGCGCCGCGTCGGTGTGGGCGCAGGGAGGCAGGGTCGAGCGATGGGCGACGACGCCAGCAAGGGCGTGACCGGCGAAGCGATCTGGCTCGACGGCGAGTTCGTGCCGTGGGACGAGGCGCGCGTGCATGTGCTGACCCACAGCCTCCACTACGGGCTGGGCGTGTTCGAGGGCATCCGCTGCTACCGCACCCACGACGAGCGCTCGGCTGTCTTCCGCCTCCCCGAGCACATGCGGCGCCTCTACGAGTCGGCGCACATCAACCTGCTCGACGTCCCCTACGCCCTACCGCTCGTGCAGGACGCCGTGCTCGAGAGCCTGCGCCGCAATCACCTCGACGAGGGGTACATTCGTCCGCTCGTCTTCCTGGGCGACGGCGCGATGGGTCTGGACCCGGGTGACAACCCCGTGCGGGTCGCGATCATCTCCTGGGCCTGGGGGAAGTACCTGGGCGAGGAGGGCATGGCGCGAGGCATCCGCGCCAAGGTCTCGACCTTCGCGCGCCACCACGTCAACGCCAAGATGACCAACGGCAAGACCTGCGGCGACTACGTGAACTCGATCCTCGCCAAGCGCGAGGCGCTGCTCGACGGCTACGACGAGGCGATCATGCTCGACACCCTCGGCCTCGTCTCCGAGTGCACGGGCGAGAACATCTTCGTCGTGCGCAACGGCGAGATCCGCACGCCGCCGCTCGCCACCGTGCTGCACGGCATCACCCGCGACACGCTGATCCGCCTCGCAGAGGACCGGGGCTACCGGGTCGCCGAGGCCCCGGTGACGCGCGACGACCTGTACGTGGCCGACGAGATCTTCCTGACCGGCACCGCCGCCGAGGTGACCCCGATCCGCGAGGTCGACCACCGGCAGGTCGGCGCGGGCAAGCGCGGCCCGGTCGCCGAGGAGCTGCAGGCGGCCTTCTTCGATGTCGTGACGGGTCGCGACGAGCGCTACGCGGACTGGCTCACGTACGTCTGACGCGCGGTCTGAAGCGCGGTCTGACTGGCGACCGCCCCTTCGGGGGAAGGCGTTTCGAATCGAAATCTCCCCTTCGATTCCGGGGCTCGAGGGCGGAGCTGCGTCCACGGCCGGATCGGTGCGAGGTGCCGCCCGGGTGCTGCATTGCCGGATGTATCACGATGAAGCACATTGTATTTCACCATGACACACAGCGACGACCATCACGGACGGGAGCAGCGGGCCGAAGACCCTCGCCACGGCGAGTCCAGCGCCGGCGGCGGGCAGCAGCGCCGTCGGCCTCGCCGGCGCCACCATCACCACGGCGGCCGCAAGGAGCGCGTCCTGCACACGCGCATCTCGGATCAGCTCGCGGACGACATCCGTCGGCTCGCCGACGACTTGAGGGTGCCGGCCTCGAACCTCGTGCGGAACGTGCTCGAGGAGGTGTTCACGGTGGTCGAGTCGGTCTCGGACGACGTCGGCGGGCTCTTCGAAGACGTGCTCGACGAGGCCCAGGAGGCACGCGAACGCGTTCGCCGAAGGGCGGGCCGTCAGCGCGCGCGCGGCCGCCGGCGGAGCGAGGAGCGCCCCGAGCGTGCGCAGCGCTTCGACGAGACCGTCGAGCGCGAGCTGCGCCGCGACGAGAAGGCGGAGTCAGGTGGCGGTGCGGTGGACGAGCCGGCCGCCGGGTCGTCCGGCGCTGCGCGGGCCCGGCCGGAGTTTTCCGAAGTGCTCGGCTGGCAGCGGCTGGTGCTGAATCACGCTCGCACCTGCGCGGGCTGCGGGGTGGAGCTGCGCCGCGGCGCCCACGCGTACCTCGGCCTCGGCGCACAGGGACTGACCGACACGACGGTCTGCAGGGCCTGCGCGGGCTCGACCGACTGACCGCACGACAGCGGCTGTGCGGGGAATTCCCCCTTCGCGCCCCTCCTCGCCCTCCTCCTCCTTCCTCCCCCCTCCTCCTCCCCGGCCGCTGCGCGATGCGAGTGCTCTCGACGCCGCGGGCGCCGAGTCGGCCGTGGCCCGCCGAATGGGGGTGCTGTTAAGCTCGGCCGCCCGTGTTCAGGCGATCGATGTCCTCGTCCCGACTCCCGGCGTTGGCCGCCTCGTGGCTGCTCGTGTTGGGCGCGCTGGTGGTCGCCACCGCGCGTCCCGCGTCTGCCCAGACGTACACGGACGCTCACGGCTTCTACGCAGACATCGGTCTCGCTCTCGGGTGGAACAACCTGGCCGCCGGGTTGTTGCCGATCGACAACGGCACGATGACCGGCTTCTCGTTCGGCGGTGGGTACCGCTTCAATCGCTGGGCGGCCGCCGAGGTCGAGTTCAACTGGGTGGGCGGGGGCGAGTTGGTGCGCCTCACAGACGGCAGTCTGCAGCGCGCGTCGCTGACCTCACTCGGTGTCGCAGCGGTCCTGTACCCGATGGCCTTCGTGCCGACCTGGATCCCTCAGTGGGTCCAACCGAACGTGAGCTTCGGCATCGGTACGGGTCTGGCCGAGCAGCAGCCGGTCGGTGTGGGGCCGGCCTTCGGTTCGGTCAACCAGACGGTGCTTCTGACACGAATAGGTGTGGGTGTAGACGTGATGCTCACGAAACATTGGGGCACCATAGTGGAGGGCAACTACTACGTAACCAACAACGGTGCCTTGACCGGCGTCGGCATCCTGAAGATGGGGCTGCTGTGCCGGTTCTAGCGAGTGCGAGTTCGAGACCGGTCGGGCGTGCCGTGCCATCCGGGGGTCAGGACCACAATGAACGACCCGAATCGTGAGCGAGAGGTACTCATGGGCACGGCGTCGCCGGGTTTGTGGCGGCGATTGATCGCGGGACTGATCGGCGCTTCGGTGGTAGCGCTGGCCGGAGTCGCTCCAGCCGAGCAGACCTGGGTACGCCGCGCCAAGGTGCTCTTCGATAACGACGAGTACGGCAAGGTCATCGAGCTCGCCGAACCGCACCGCAAGCAGACCGTCGGCGCCATGTTCCTCGCCTTCAGCTATTTGCAGGAGTACGTCTTCAACGGCACGAAGTACGACAAGGAGATGTTCAAGTCCTTCAAGCTCCAGCTGGAGAAGAGGCTGACCTCGAAGGACATCGACGACCTGATCTACTTCGTCGATCGCAACGACAAGCCCGAGGTCGTCAAGGAGGCGCGTCGGCTTTCCAAGGTGACCTTCAAGAACATCAAGCAGGTCGATGAGGTGCCGAAGCTCGTCAAGGTGCTGTCGTCGACCGACGAAGGCACGCGTGAGCTGGCCCTCTCGTCGATCAAGGAAATCATCGAAAGACGGCGCAAGTACGTCGACAAGGGCGGCACGCTGCGCACCGTGGACATCCAGGTGATGGGCTCGTCGAAGCTGATCGTTCCGCTGCTCGATCGCATCGAGGAGAAGAATGCCGCCCGGACCCTGGTGATGATCGAGGAGCCGGTGCTCGAGTACCTGCCCAGGTACGACGGTCAGGCGTACGTCAAGCTCGACGTCGACATCAACAAGAAGATCACGAAGCGGAAGCAGAAGTATCCCGAGAGCAATTGGTACAGCGCGGTCGGGAAGACCAGGTAGGGCTGCGGGATACGCCCGACCGCACTTCGGCGCGTGACGGCCTCGGGGATGGGGTGGGAGCGGCATGAAGGTCGGTGATCTGGCTACGCCGGCGTTGCTGGTCGACGGGGCGGTGCTCGAGCGGAACCTCGCGAGGATGAGCGAGGTGCTGCCCGGGGCGCGGTTGCGGCCGCACGTGAAGGCGCACAAGTGCACGGCGTTGGCGGAGAGGCAGCTTGCGCACGGGCACGCGAACTTCTGCTGCGCGACGGTGCGCGAGATGGAGGGGATGGCGCGCGCCGGGCTCGGCGAGGACCTGCTGCTCGCCAACGAGGTGCTCGACGCTCGGCGGCTCGGGGCACTCGATGCGCGGGTGACCGTGGCGGTCGACTCGGCCGAGACCATCGAAGCCGCAGTGGCCGGGGGCGTGAGCGAGTGCCTGATCGACGTGAACGTGGGACTGCCGCGCTGCGGCTGCGCGCCGGAAGAGGCCGGCCGGCTCGCCGATCTCGCGCGCAGCCGGGGGCTCTCGGTGCGGGGCGTGATGGGCTACGAGGGGCACGTGGTCGGCGTTGCCGAGCGCGAGAAGCGCGAGGCCGGCTGTCGCGACAGCATGGCGCTGCTGGCGGCCGCGCACGTCGACGTCGGCGGCGACGTCGTTTCGGCGGGCGGGACCGGCACCTTCGACTGCAACGAGGTCGCCACCGAGATCCAGGCCGGAAGCTACGCGCTGCTGGATACGGCGTACGGCAAGCTCGGCCTGCCGTTCGAGCAGGCCTTCTGGGTACTTTCCACAGTGATCTCCGTGTCGGAGCAGTACGTGGTGGGCGATTGCGGGCTCAAGTCGCTCGGGATGGATCACGGCAACCCGGAGATCGCGGACGCGCGCGTGTGGTTCTGCTCGGACGAGCATGTGACCTTCGCGCCCGAGCGCCCCATGCGGCCGGGCGACCGGATCCGCGTGGTGCCGGCCCACGTCGACCCGACCCTCGCCTACCACGAGCGGCTCTACGTAGTCGACGGTGACGACGTAGTCGACGCCTGGGCGATCGACCTGAGAGGCTGGTAGGCGGGGCGGCAACTCGCCAGCAACGATCCCGCCGCATCCGGAGGCACCCGCCGCCTGGCGTGGCATGCGGGCCGGGTGCCGGGGGCGCCAGGGGGCGAGCGTGCTCCCGGGCGTGAGGCGATGCGACGTGCTCGAGGCCTCGCTAGCCCGCGTTTCAGCGGTGGGAAGCGCTGAGCTGCGCGATCGGAGCGGGCCGATCTCGAACGAAGCCGGTGCGGCGGAGCTGGCATGCGGCTTGCGTTGACTCGTGAGGCACCGCGTTGGCTTGCGTTGTTCTGTGTCGGTGCAGCGAGCCACGGGGTGCTTGGAGGAGATCGGTTTGATGGTGGGTTCGAGTTCGATTGGTTCCGACGGCTTCGTCGCCAAGGGGGCGAGGTCTTCGGCTAGCAGCAGGCTTCCGCTCGCCGAGCGCGTGGCGGCGTCACTCGAGGGGTATCACGACCTGATTCTGGCAGCGGTCGTGGCTGCCCTGATCTCCGCGGGCTTTGCGGCGTTGCAGATTCCCGCCTCGAATACGGTGCGCGCCGAGTCGCCGGCTCCGCCGCTGCCGCAGGAGTGGCGCTGGGGGCCCGATGCGGTCTCGTACCAGCACATGTACCGCACGCCCGCGGCCGCGACGCCGCCCGCGGTCGCAACCAGGCAGCCCCGCTAGGTCTCGGCGTGCCGGGTGTGCGACCCCGGACGCGCCGGAGCTGAACAGGGAGTGACCCGCGAGCGGCGGGCCGGTCAGCCGTTCGCGTTCGCGTCGGTCAGGCCCGGCACCTCGAGGCGCGGCCCGTCGGCCCGCGGCCGGTAGAGGATGACGGTGTGGCCGACGAGGCCGCAGAGCGCCGCATGCGTCGCTTCGGCCAGCTGCCGGGCCGCGGCCTTCTTGTCCGCGGGGTCGTGGAGGCGCACCTTCACCAGCTCGTGGTCGCCGAGCGCGGCGTCGGCGGCCGCGAGGACGGCGTCGCTCAGCCCTGCCTCGCCGACGTGGACGATGGGCTTGAGGGCGTGGGCGCGGCCGCGCAGCCACTTGCGCTGCTGGCCGGTCAGATCGGGCGGCGCGGCCGGCTGCTCCGGCGACATGGCGGGCTCTCCAGGCTGGTGGGAATCCGGGGGCGTCACGGCCGCGGCGACCGGGCGGCCTGCGCGACGGCTGGCAGCGTACCGGGCCCGAGCGATCGTCGCTCAACGGCACGATCACGCCGGCCGATGAGTCCGTTTACGATGACCCAGAAGAAGCCCGCGCTGATCGGCCGCCTGGCGGTGCAGCTCAAGCTCATCACGCCCCAGCAGCTCGTCGAGGCGGTCACCGCCCAGCGGCCCGACCAGAAGCTCGGCGAGGTGCTGCTCGCCCAGGGTTTGGTCGACGACAGGCAGCTCGCGAAGCTCGTCAGCGTGCAGCGCGACCTGGTGGAGAAGCATCGCGCGCGGCAGTCGGCTGCCGGGGGAGGCGCCGCCGCGGCGAGCCCGCGGCCCGCAGCACAGCGAACAGCCGCGCCGGCGCCGGACGGGGCCGCTGTGCACGGCGCGGCGACCCGCGCGCTGCACGACGCGGCGCCGGTCACCCAGGAGGTGGTGCGCGAGATCGCCGAGCCACCGCCTGCGGCGGCCCGGCCCGCACCGCCGCCGGCGACCGACGCCGCCACCGGGTCCGGTACGGCTGCTCGCCCGCCGCAGGTCCCGGCCGTCCCGCCCGCGGCACCCGACCAGGCCACGCCGGCGCCGGCTCCGTCCGGGGACGGGCCCGCCTCGCTCGAGCTCGTTCTGCCCGAGCCCGATGCCGCCGCCGAGCAGCAGCTGCACCGGATCCTCGCCGCGGCCATCGAGGCCGGCGCGAGCGACGTCCACATCCACGGCGAGGGCGCCCTCGAGCTGCGCGTTGCCGGCGAGCTCGGCGAGCACGGTGGCACGCAGTTCGATCGCGAGACGGCCGGGCGCCTGGTCGCCGCGGCCCTCGACGCCGAGCAGCGCGCCGAGCTCTGCCGCGACGGCGAGCTCGACTTCTGCCTCGACCTCGAGGGAGTCGGGCGCTTTCGCGCCAACGCCTACCGCCAGCAGCGCGGCTTCGACGTGGTGCTGCGATCGATTCCCGCTACGCCGCCGACCCTCGAAGAGCTGGGGCTGCCGACCGAGCTCGCGAAGCTGACCGACTTCCACCAGGGCATGGTGTTGCTCACCGGGCCGGCGGGCTGCGGCAAGTCGGCCACCCTGGCCGCGATGCTCAACCTGATCAACGAGAACCGGGAAGAGCACATCCTGACCGTCGAGGATCCGATCGAGGTCATCCACCCGCCGAAGGGCTGCCTCGTCAATCAGCGGCACGCGGGCAAGCACACCCAGAGCTTCGCTCGCGCGCTGCGCGGCGCGCTGCGCGAGGACCCGGACGTGATCGTGATCGGCGAGCTGCGCGATCTCGAGACGATCTCGCTGGCGATGACCGCCGCCGAGACGGGTCACTTCGTGCTGGCCACCCTGCACACCAACAACGCCGTGCGCACCATCAACCGGCTGATCGGCGCCTTCCCGTCCAACGAGCAGGCGCAGGTGCGGGCGATGCTGTCGGTGTCGCTGCGCGCGGTCGTCTCGCAGCGGCTGGTTCCCAGGGCGGACGGCAGCGGACGCGTGCCGGCCCTCGAGCTGCTGCGCATCAACAAGGCGATCGGCAATCTGATCCGCGACGAGAAGACCATCCAGATCCGCTCGTCGATGCAGACCGGCCGCGCTCAGGGCATGTACCTGCTCGAGCAGTCGCTGAACGACCTCGTCGCGTCGGGACAGATCACGCGCGAAACCGCCCTCCGCTTCGCGGAGGAAGAGAAGCTGATCACCGCCGGCCGCTGAGCCGAGGGGAAGACTGCGTGGCCCAGATCGATCGACTGCTGACGCACCTGAAGGAGCACGACGGCTCCGACCTGCACCTGGCGGCGGGTCTGCAGCCGCGTTTCCGGCAGAAGGGGAAGATCCGCGTCATCGAGGGCGAGCCGGTCCTCGACGACGCCAGCCTGCGCGCGATGCTCGAGGAGATCGCCTCGCACCGGGCCTGGGATGAGTTCGCCCTCAGCAACGACCTCGACTTCGCGTACGGGCTGGAGGGCGTGGCGAGGTTCCGCGCCAACTACTTCGTGCAGAACCAGGGCGTGGGGGCCGTCTTCCGCATCATCCCGGAGGAGATCGTTCCGGCCGAGGATCTCGGCCTGCCCGACGCGGTCTCGAGTCTCGCCGACCTGCGCGACGGTCTCGTGCTGGTGACCGGGCCCACGGGCTCGGGCAAGTCGACCACGCTGGCCGCGATCATCGACCGGCTCAACAAGACCTACTCGCGTCACGTGGTCACCATCGAGGATCCGGTCGAGTTCGTTCATCAGAATCGGGGCAGCATCTTCTCGCACCGGGAGGTCGGCCTGCACACTCAGGGCTTCGGCCCGGCGCTGCGCTCGGCGATCCGGCAGGACGCCGATGTCATCCTGGTGGGCGAGATGCGCGAGCGCGAAACGATCTCGCTGGCGATCACAGCCGCCGAGATGGGCATGCTGGTCTTCGGCACGCTCCACACCAACAACGCCGCCAAGACGATCGACCGCATCGTCGACGCCTTCCCCGCCGACGAGCAGAACATGATTCGGCTGTCGCTCTCGGAGTCGCTCGCGGCGGTCGTCTCGCAGCTGCTGCTGCCCACCGCCGACGGCAAGGGACGCATCGCGGCCAACGAGATCCTGCTGCGCGCATCGGGCCTCGGCAATGTGATTCGCGAGGGCAACATGCAGATGCTGGCCTCGATCATCCAGTCCGGGAAGAACATCGGCATGCAGGCCATGGACGACGTCCTCTTCGCCTACGCGAAGGAGGGCAGGGTGACCGGCCGCGACGCCTACATGAAGGCCACCGAAAAGGCGCGCTTCGAGCCCCTGCTCGAGCAGGAGGGCTGAGGCCCCTCGCGCTTCCTCGCACTTCCTCGCACTTCTCCGCACGGGAAGGCCGAGGGCCGCGGTAGGCGCCGCAACACCCGACGGACCCGCAGCGGCCGGCCGCTCGCGGGCCCACCAATCGCGGTGACTCCGCTCACGAGCCCGGCCTGCTAACCTCGGGCCTCCCGGCAGCGCCCGCGCCCCGCGCCTGCCGCGAAACCCGTTGGAGAGCAGCAGCCGATGTCCGATTCGCTTGCCGGCGGCGCCGCGTCGCCGCCCGCCGCGCGGGGTGCCGCGAACTCCTCCGACTCGCCGCGCCGCGTCTGGCTCGTGGTGCCGATCGCGGCGCTCTTCCTCTCGGTGTTCGTCGGCGGGCATGCGTACATCGCCCATCGGCTCGTGATCGGAACGGGGCTGCCCGGCGGTGTCGCCTTCTGGGGGGTGGCCGTGATCGTGGTCCTGGCGGCCACGCTGATCGCGCAGCCGATCGCCGAACGCTACGGGCCGGACTGGATCGAGCGCCTCGTGGTGTGGCCGGCATCGCTCTGGATGGGTGTCGCGTTCCTGCTGCTGATGGCCCTCATGCTGAGCGATCTGCTGCTGTTGATGCTCGGCGTCGCCGACGGGATGGACGCCGTCACCGCCGAGCGGCTGCGCGCCGGCGCCGTGGTCGCGCTGGTCGTGCCCACCGCGCTGATCGCGCTGCGTCGCGGCCTCGCGCTGCCCGAGGTGATGCGGCTCGAGATCGGCGTCGAGCGCTGGCCGGCGGCGCTCGACGGCTTCCGCATCGTTCAGATCTCGGACATCCACTTCGGCCCGATCCTCGACGAGCGCTTCGCCGCCTGGCTGGTCTATCAGGTGAACGGCCTCGAGCCCGACCTGATTGCGATCACCGGCGACCTGGTCGACGGACGCGTCCGCAAGGTCGGGCACACCATCGAGCCCCTGGCCGAGCTGTCGGCGCCGCTCGGCGCCTGGTTCGTCACCGGCAACCACGACCACTACTCGTACGTGAACGAGTGGGTCGGTCTCGTGAAGCGGCTCGGCATCGAAGTGCTGCGAAACGAGCACCGCACCCTCGACGTCGGGGGTGCGTCGTTCGTGTTGGCCGGCGTGGACGATCATCGCTCGCGGCAGATGCCGGGGGAGGGCGGGGAGGATCTCGACGCCGCGCTCGACGGCGTGCCCGACGACCGGCCGGTGGTGCTGCTCGCCCACGACCCGACCACGTTCCGCCGCGCGAGCCGGCGCGGCGTCGACCTGCAGCTCTCGGGGCACACCCACGGCGGTCAGATCTGGCCGTTCAACTACTTCGTGCGCCTCGCCGTGCCCTGGGTCGCGGGACCCTACCGCCGCGGGCGCGCACAGCTGTACGTGAGCCGCGGCACCGGCTTCTGGGGGCCGCCGATGCGGCTCGGCGCGCCGGCCGAGATCACGGACATCGTGATCAGGAGCGGGCCGGGCCCGTGGAGTCAGTGATCCCGTTCGGCGGCTACGAGCAGAGCGGCTACGAGCGAAGCGGCGACGGGCGCGAGGAGTGCCTCGAGGCGCTCCACCACTGCACGCAGCTCGAGAGCATCACCGTCGAGCTGTGAGCGGCGGTACTTCGACCGAGCATCTCCACTTCGACGTCGAAGGCAGCGAGGCACTGCCCGCGCTCGTGCTGATCCACGGGTTCATGTCGAGCAGCCTGCAGTGGTCGCCGAACCGCGAGGCCCTGCGCGAGCACTTCCGCCTGGTCGCCGTCGATCTCTGGGGGCACGGTCGCTCGCCGAGTCCGGCCGCTGCCGAGGCCTATCGGGTGGAGCGTTACGTCGACGAGCTCGAGCGCATCCGGAAGGGGCTCGGAGGGCAGCCCTGGTACGTCTGCGGGCAGTCGTTCGGAGCCGGCATCGCGATCCGCTACGCGCTGGCGCGCCCGCAGGCGGTTCGCGGGCTGATCATCACGAACTCGCGGTCGGCCCTGAACGGCGTCCGTCCCGAGGAGGGCGACCGGGGCCTCGACTTCTGGAAGACCGTGGACGTCCGAAAGCTGCCCTACCACCCCGTTCGAGCGAGGCGGTTTCCGCCGCACCTGCAGGAACGGATGGTCGATGCGGCGGACGCGCTCGACCGTCATGCACTCTGGCAGGCAACCGCCACCACGACGATCGACCTGTGTTGCCGCGACGTCGTGGAGATGCTCGAGGTGCCGACACTGCTGGTGAACGGCCGCTACGAGAAGAGCTTCCAGGCGGATCGCGACTTCGCGGCCGCCAGCGTGCCCGGCATCGAGGTCGTGGATCTCGACGCGGGCCACTCGGTCAACATCGAGGATGCGGGCGGCTTCGATCGTGCCGTGATCGACTTTGCGGCCAGGCGCCACTGACGCGCCCCTGGCCTTCGTCTGCAGCCGGCCAGACTCGAGGAGGCGTATCCGGCGGCCGCGTCACGGCCTGTTATGTTGGCCGCATGCCGAGTCACGACCACTTCCGCCCTTCCTACGCTGAGCACCGTGCCCGATTCCTCGATGCCGCGCGCGGGGCGAACTGCGAGCTTCGCGAGCACGCCATCGAGGCGCGGGGGCCGGGCGACGCCCCGTTGGCGATCGACGAGGCCTGGCTCGGGCCGGCCGATGCCGAGCGTGTCCTCTTCCTGCTGAGCGGCATCCACGGCGTCGAGGGATACGCGGGCAGCGCCATCCAGGCGAGCTTCCTGTACGAAGACGCCGCCTCGCTGGCCCTGCCCGAAGGCGGCGCCGTGCTCGTCGTGCACGCCGCCAACCCGTTCGGCTTTGCGTGGAGCCGGCGCGTGAACGAGAGCAACGTCGACATCAATCGAAACTTCGTCGACCACGCCAGCCTCGAGCTGCATCGTGCCGACTACATGAAGTACGACGAGCTGATCAATCCCCGCGAGTTGGCGGCGGACGACGCCGAGCGTTTCATGCAGCGCGCCACCGAGCTGATCGAGGAGGTGGGCTTCGGTCGCGCCCAGGCGATCGTCAGCGAGGGGCAGTACGAGCAGCCGCTGGGCCTCGCGTACGGCGGCGCGAAGGAGGAGTCGTCCGCGCGGATCCTGCGCGAGATCGTGCGAAGACGCCTGTCCCGCGCACGCGAGGTGCATCTGATCGACCTCCACACGGGTCTCGGCGAGTCCGGCCGCTACACGATGCTCTCGGACCACGACGAGCACACCAGAGAGCATGCGCGGCTGCTGGGTGTCTACCCGGAAGGGCGCGTCGAGTGCCCGCGTGCGGGCGGCAGCATCTCGGCCGCACTCTCGGGCGAGTCCGGCGAGGGCATGGCGGCGGAGCTTCCCGGCGTCTTCTTCTGGGGCGCCGCCGCCGAGTTCGGCACCACTGATCCGCTCACCGTCTTCCGCGCGCTGCGCCTCGAGAACTGGTGCTGGCACCACGGCGAGCGCGAGGGCCCCGGCCGCGAGCCGTACGCCCGGGCGCTGCTCGACGCGTTCCGGACCGACACCGAAAAGTGGAAACGTGACGTGCTCGAGGGCGGTCGCGAGGTGATCGGGCTGGGCTGGCGGGCATTGTTCGACTAGGGGCGGTGCGCTGATCGGCTACGCTCCCTGCTCGCGCCCGAGGGAGATTCCCGTGATGAGCTCGATTCCGTCCGCCGGACATCACCGAGCCGCCGCCCTTCGGCGCACGATCCTGCTCGGTGCGCTCTTCGCGCTGATCGGCGCCGGCTGCACGCCGGACATGAAGGCGCGCGTCTACGCGGGCGACGATCGCGACGAGTGGCAGCAGAAGGAGCGCGTGATCGCGGCGCTCGCGCTCGAGCCCGGTCAGTCGGTGGCCGATCTCGGCGCGGGAGGCGGCTACTTCACGTTCGACCTCGCGGATGCGGTGGGGCCTGCGGGACTCGTCTACGCGGTGGACGTCGACGAGGAGATGAACGAGCGACTCGCCGGCCTGGCCGACGAGCGCGGGTACGCGCAGGTGCAGGTGGTGTTGGCCGGCACCGACGATCCCCGCATCCCGGGAGACGGCGTCGACCTGATCTTCACCAGCAACACCTACCACCACATCGACGATCGCGAGCGCTACTTTCGGGACACCGCCCGCTACCTGCGGCCCGGTGGCCGGCTCGCGGTGCTCGACTATCGCGACGAGGGATTGATACAGACGATCGTTGGCCACGCGACCGACGGTGAGGTGATCAAGGAGGAGCTCGGCCGCGCCGGCTACCGGCTCGTCGCCGAGCACGACTTCATCGAGAAGCAGCACTTCCTGGTCTTCGCTTCCGGCCACTCGCCGCAATGAGCCCGGGCCTTCGCGAGCGGCGACCCGCTCCCGCCCGAGGAGTCTCTCGGCGAGGCCTTTCCCGCCGTCGAGGCGTTCTCGCCCTATGCGGGTCGAGACTTTCCGACGGCGGTTCTCTGGGGGGATGCCCATACCCACACCACGCTGTCGATGCACGCCGGCGCCTTCGGCGCCCGCCTGGGCCCCAACGACGCCTATCGCTTCGCGAAGGGCAAGGAGGTCGTCTCGTCGACGGGGGGCGTCTGGTCGGACCCCGAGTTCGACGCCGACCGCCCCGCGGCCTACTACGCCCGTGTGCTCGAGATCCCCACGCCGCGATGGACGGCGTACGAGGCCAGGCGATTCGGCGAGACGCTGCCCGACGACGTCGAGATGGTGACCCAGGAGAGGGCCTACACGTCACCGATCTGGTACACGCCGGAGACCGACTAGACCCAGCTGCCCAAAGGTATTGCGGTGCAACCCGGGCCGGCGCCTAGCGGGGAACCCTCAGGACCAGAGGGTCGTGAATGCCTGCCTGAACGATGCTGGAATTCGTGATCGTGATGTGGGCCAGAAGAAAGCCCCAAAAGGTGCTCGTCACGTTCACATCGACGTCGGCGCCAGGAACGGAGCCTCCCCAGGGCGGAATGATCCCGAACGACTGATAGTAGTTGACGTGGTATGCAGTGCCGACGGGCAGGCGCACTTCGGGGTCGAGATCGACGTCCGAGTCGTTCTCGATGCTGTCGATGTACCCGGTGAAGAGAATGTCGAAGGCGCCGATGCTGGCCTTGTTGGCGTCGAGGCGGGCGGTCAGGTCATAGATCGAGCCGCCGCCGTGACTGAAGCCGTAGAGGGCGACGGAAGTGACTCCGCGGTTCTGGACCGCGCTGACGATTTCGTCGTAGACCGCGCCCGAGCCGTCGGCCTCGACGTCGTTCTCGACATACATATGCGAATCGTAGGCTTCCTGATGGAGAGCGACGGCGAGATACGAGATGCCTTCGTTGGGGCCGAACACCGGATCGGTGGGAAACTGGAACTCGCCGTGAAGTCCGATCACGACGCTCTTGAACGGGAAGAAGTCGATTCGATCCGAGGAGACGACAGAGAGGTCCGAAACGGCGCGCGCTTCGAAGACGAGGAAGGCCGAGCCGCCGCTCGGGTTTTCGACCCAGACCGACCCGGTGGTCGAGGGAGGGGCGACGACGCTCTCGTCGTTCGAGTCCAGGATGGCCGTCCCCTTGTCGGGCCCGGTCCAGACCTTGATGCTGCCGTTGCTTCGCCGGATCACGTACTCGTAGCCCGCCGGCGCTGGAGTCTCGCCCACCGCCCATTCCACCTCGATGAGATCGTTCTCTCCGGCGACGGACGGATCGTCGCGATCCGGAGCGGCATTGCCGTCGTCGTCATCGCCGTTGATCCGAATCCCCGCCCCGGGTCCTTCTTCCTCCGCTTCGGGAACCCTGCGTCGCTGGAGCGGCGCCCCGTAGGCTTCGGATTGCGGGCGGTAGGCGATCAGCTCCACCGAAGGAGGTGTGGGCGGAGGCGCCGGTTCGTTGACGAGCAGGCACCACTCATCGACGGTCCCTGAGACACCCAGGCTGGAGTCCCGAACGGTGAGCGTCCATGTGCCGGCAAGATTCTCTCCGTCGAACGCCGTGAGAGAGCCGTTCGGCAGCAAGTCCCCTGCCAGTGCGGGGGCCGCGCCCGCGCAGGCCTGCTCGGCACTGGCTCCTGCCTCGTCGTCGAGGACGCTGTCGATATCGTCTCCCGAGCAGCCGAACGAGGAGGCGGGGACCCCGGGTCGATCGATCAGGTCGACCGCGCTGCCGGTCTCGGCATGCTCGAGCGTCGCGCTCAGATCACCGACCCAGCCGTGGCTGATCCGAACCGACACGTTCAGGTCGGAGATCAAGGCGTTCTCGGCAATGCTGCGAACGTCGGCTACGCCCAGGGCATCGTCGTCGGGTATCGCCAACGAAAGAGGCGAGCTGCCGCAGTAGCTTTGGGAGATCGGCGAGAGCGGGCAGGCCGCACAACGCGGGCCGGGAACCCCTCCAAGCTGCCCGGCCAACACGCCGAGGTCCAGAAAATCCACGGTTCCGCTGCCATCCAGGTCCGCGTTGGCGTCGCTGCCGAAGAAGGCCGCTTTCATCAGCGCGAGGTCCGCGCCGTCGACGTCACCGTCGCCGTCGAGGTCGGGATCGCAGGCATTCCCGTACCCGTCGCCGTCGCTGTCGGCCTGCCCCGGGTTGGGGGTATTCGTGCAGTTGTCCGCCGAGTCGTGGATGCCGTCGAAATCGCTGTCGACGCCCGCCTGGGCCCGGGCCTCCGGAGCGACCGAGGTCCCCGCCAGCAGCAGCAGGGTCAGGATCGCCGAAGCGCGAGCGCGCGTCTTGCGCAGGACGAATAGACCGCATGCCCCGAGTGCAGCGGCAAGGAGGACCACGCTCAAGGACGAGAAGATCGGCAATTCGGGCGCGCCGCTGATCACCGACGTCCCTTGGAAAGTCACCGCCAGCTCGGCACCTCCGATCGCCCCGAACGCCGTGGCGGGCGCCAGTCCGATGGAAGCCTCACCGGCGCCCAGGGCGGTGAACGTCAGGGTCGCCAGGTTGGCGGTCAGTGGGAGGCCGGACACGTCTCCGAGCGAGAGATAATCGGGGTCTGCCGGACACGCGATCACCGCCGAGCCGGGACACCGGAAATCAGGGTCGCCCGCAGAGAAGGCGACGGCGTCGAGGGCAAGCAGAGCGTGGTCGTATACCAGCGTGACGCCACCGCCGACGCTTGCCTCGCTGAAGCTCGCCCCGACGGCCACCTCGAAGGACTGGCCCACCGCGACCGTCTGACTCGCCGCTGCCAGCACGAGGGTGTTCTGGGCCGCCGCGGTGCTGCTCCCAAGCAGCGCCGCCCAGGCGAGGGCCGTGTAGATCATGCGTTTGGGGAGTCGAGGTCCAGACAATCCGCGCTTGCCCTCGCCGTCAGGAAGACTTCCCATTCTTGCATGAAATGGGGCAGATTTTCCCGCGCTTTCGAGAGCGCCGGCCAGGCATGGAGGCCGCGGGAGCGCCGTAGCGCGTATTTCCATGCAAGGAGCCCGTCGGATCGGCCAGAACCCAGCGCGATGAGCCTGGACGGCGGGAGGGCTTCGTGAGATAGGCTCTGGCATGACGACGGCCGGCTGCGTGACGCGGCTTCGCCTCGAGTGAGGAGACACTCCCGATGGACTTCGACATCCCCGCCGACCTGCAGGCCTACCTCGCCGAGCTCGACGACTTCATCGAGGCCGAGATCGAGCCTCTCGAGCAGCAGGACGACAACATCCGCTTCTTCGACCACCGCCGCGAGGACGCACGCACCGACTGGGAGCGCGGCGGCCTGCCGAACGAGAAGTGGGAGGCGCTGCTCTTCGAGGCGCGCCGGCGCGCCGACAAGGCCGGCCACTACCGCTACCCGTTTCCGAAGGAGTACGGCGGACGCGACGGCACCAACCTCGGCATGGCGGTGATCCGCGAGCACCTCGCCCGCAAGGGGCTCGGCCTCCACAACGATCTGCAGAACGAGCACTCGATCGTGGGCAACAACGTCGGCCTGCTGCTGATGCTCGAGTACGGGACCGAAGAGCAGAAGAAGGAGTGGATCGACGACCTCGCCGAGGGCCGCAAGGGGTTCGCGTTCGGCATCACCGAGCCCGGTCACGGCTCGGACGCCACCTGGATGGAAACATCGGCGGTTCGCGACGGCGACGAGTGGGTGATCGACGGCGAGAAGACCTGGAATACCGGCATCCACAAGGCGCCCTACGACATGGTGATGGCGCGGACCTCCGGCGAGCCGGGCGACGGCCGCGGCATCACGGCCTTCCTGGTGCCGATGGACGCTCCCGGCGTGAAGGTCGAGGAGATGCTCTGGACCTTCAACATGCCGACCGACCACGGCCGCGTCTCGTTCACCCGGGTGCGCGTACCCGACTCGGCGATCTTCGGCGGCGAGGGCAGGGGGCTCGCCGTCGTGCAGCACTTCTTCAACGAGAACCGCATCCGCCAGGCGGCTTCGAGCCTTGGCGCCGCGCAGTTCTGCATCGACGAAGCCGTCGAGTACGCGCAGCAGCGCAAGCCCTTCGGCAAGGCGCTGGCCACCAACCAGGGCATCCAGTTCCCGCTGGTCGAGCTGCAGACCCAGTGCGAGATGCTGCGCGCCCTGATTCACAAGACGGCGTGGCAGATGGATCGATACGGGGCGTTCTCGGTGTCCGACAAGGTGTCGATGTGCAACTACTGGTCGAATCGGCTCTGCTGCGAGGCGGCCGATCGGGCCATGCAGGTGCACGGGGGGCTCGGCTACTCGCGCCACAAGCCCTTCGAGCACATCTACCGTCACCACCGGCGCTACCGCATCACCGAGGGCGCCGAGGAGATCCAGATGCGCCGGGTGGCGGGCTACATGTTCGGCTTCATGAAGCAGCGCGCGCCGAAGGGTGTGGACGAGGGCCGAGGGTGAGCGGAAGCGGCCGCCGCGAGGCGCGCGAGAAGATGGAGGAGCGGCTCGGGGCGGCGCTCGCGAAGCACCTCGAGGGCTTCGATCGTCTCGTCTCCTTCGATCGCCTGTCGGCGGGCGCCAGCCAGGAGACCTACCGCCTCGTCGTCCTGCAGGGCGGTCACGAGCGCAAGCTCGCCCTGCGCCGCGCCGCGGGCGGCGTGTGGTCGGGTGACGACATCGAGCCCGGGCGCGCCGGCATCCGCACCGAGGCCGAGCTGCTGCGCCTCGCCGGTGAGGCGGGTGTGCCCGAGCCCGAGGTGCTCGCGGTGCTCGACGAGGCAGACGGGCTCGGCGACGGCGTCGTGATGGAGTGGCTCGAGGGCGAGACGCTCGGCGCGCGCATCGTGCGCTCCGAGTCGCTCGCCGCCGTGCGGCCGAAGCTCGCGCGGCAGTGCGGCGAGATCCTCGCGCGCATCCACGCGATCGACGTCGAGAAGACGGGTCTCGCCGATCGGCTGCAGGCCGTGACGCCGCGGCAGTACGTCGAGCAGACCTGGGCGGGCTACCAGCTGCTCGGCATCTCGCAGCCCATGATCGACTACACGGGCCGCTGGCTGCTCGACAACCTGCCCGAGTCGCCCCGCACTGCGCTCGTCCACAACGACTTCCGCAACGGCAACGTGATGGTGTCGCCGGAGGGCGTCGTGGCGGTGCTCGACTGGGAGATCGCGCACATCGGCGACCCGGTGCGCGACATTGGCTGGATCTGCACCAACTCGTGGCGCTTCGGCCGGCGCGACCTGCCGGTGGGCGGCTTCGGCGAGCTCGACGACCTGCTCGACGGCTACGAGTCGGTGTCGGGTATCCGCGTCGATCCCGAGCACGTGCGCTTCTGGGAGGTGTTCGGATCGTTCTGGTGGTCGATCGGCTGCCTCGGCATGGCGAACCACTTTCGCACGGGGCCCGACCGCTCCGTCGAGCGGGCCGCGATCGGCCGCCGCTCGTCGGAGTGCCAGGTGGATTGCGTGAACCTGCTGATTCCGGGGCCGGTCGACGTCATCGAGCCGCCCGAGCACGTGTCTTCGCTCGACATGCCGCGCGTCGACGAACTGGTCGAGGGCGTGCGCGACCTGCTCCGCAACGACGTGATGACGGCCACCCAGGGTCGGCTCTCGTTCCTGGCCCGGGTCTCGGGCAACGCGCTCGACATCGTGCTGCGCGAGCTCGCCGTCGGCGGCGAGCATCGGGCGCGCGAGCGCGAGCGGCTCGCGGCGATCCTGGGCCGGGAAGACGACCTCGAGGCGCTTCGCCGGGCGCTCGTCGAAGCCTTGCGGGACGGCCGCGTGGCCCTCGACGCCCCCGGTCTGGCCGAGCACCTGCGCGCCACCGTGGTCAACCAGGTGGCGATCGACCAGCCCCGCTACTCGGGATTCGTCGCCGCGAAGGAAGGCGCGCAGCGACCGGCATGACGCCGCGCCGCTGCTTCCGCTCGCACCCTTGCGCCCCCGCGGCCGGCCCGCGCGCCCTGGCGCTGGTGCTGGCCGCGGGCTTGCTTGCCGGATCCGCTGCTGCGGACCGCGCCGGGGCCGAGCCCGAGGCTCCGCCCCCCGTCGTTGTGATCGTGCTCGACGGCCTGTCGCGCAGCTGGCTGCTCGACGCCGACGGGGCGATCGACGCGGCGTGGTACCCGGCTTTCGCCGAACTCGCGTCGCGGTCGACGCGCTTCACGGCGGCGACGACCGTGGCGGTGCGGGCCAACGACGCGCTCCCCGCCATCGCGAGCGGTCGCCTGCCGGGCGTCGAGCGTCGGCTCGCGATCGTCGACGACCATCCGCAGAGCCTCTTCACGCTGCTGGCGGGCGGCTACGTGATGAACGTCCTCGAGACCGAGTCGATCCTGAACGACGACGGCGGCAGCCGCGCCGTCCACGAGCGCCGCCTGCAGGCGATGCGGAGCGATCGCAACGAGGACGTCGAGGAGCACGTCGCCTGGCGGAAGTTCGTTCGGCGGGTCGGTCCGGTGGCGAGGCAGGCGGCGAAGCGCGGGCAGGGCAGCCTCCACTTCGTGCACGTGCGGCTGCCGCGATATCCCTGGCATCTGTCGACCGAAGGCACGTCGTACCGGCCCTATCGCGCGTACGGCAACAGGTTCGACGTGTGGTCCGACGAGGCCTGGTGGTCCGAAGAGGGGTGGCGCAGGCAGCTGATGCAGCTGCGCTTCGTCGACGTGCTGCTCGGCGAGCTGCTCTCCGCCCTTCGCGAGGCGAAGATCGACGACGACGCCCTGATCGTCCTGACCGCGACCTACGGGATGAGCTTCTGGCCCGGTGAGTCGGGCCGGTCCCTCGACGCGAGCGAGCACCCCGAGGACGCGCTCCACGTGCCGCTCTGGGTGAAGCGGCCCGGACAGCCCGCCGGGACCAGCAACACGCGCCCGGCACAGACCATCGATGTGCTGCCGACGATCGCCGGCGTGCTCGGCCGGCCGCCCGGGCACCCGGTCGACGGGTGCTCGCTCTTCGACGGGGACTGCGCGCCCATCGAGCAGCGGGTCGTCATCGAGGCCGATGCCAACGGGCGCCGCCGGCTGCAGCCGTACCCGCTCGGGCTGACAGATCGCACCGCGACGCTCGCGCGGCGGATCGAGCGGATCGGCTCGGGTCGGTCGCCGGGTCGCGTCTACGCGTTCGGTTCGTACGCGGCATCGGTCGGGCGCCGGGTCGAGTCGTTCGAGGTCGGCGCCGTGGCGGGAACCGCCGTGCCGAATCGGCAGTGGGTGCGGACGCGCCGCGGCGCGCGCGGTCCACGGGTCGCGATGTCGCTCGAGCTCGCGCAGCCGCCCGACGAGACGCCGCAGGTCGCCGTCGTGCGCGCCGGCGTGGTCGAGACCGTGGTGCCGGCGCCGCTCGACGCTCGCGGAGGGCGGAGCGTCGTCGCGATGATCCCGGAGCGGGCCGGTCTCGCTGCCGACGCGCCGCTCGCGCTGTATCTCGTCGAAGGCCCGCCGGACGCGCCCCGGCTTCGCGAGATCACGGTGCGGCCGGGTCGGAAAGGCAAGCGGGGAGGCTGACCCGGAGGCCGCGCCCCGCGCCGACGGCCGCTCGGCGTTGCTCCCCTCTGCGTTCCTCCGAGGCCCCGGCCGGGCGGCTCTTGTGGCGGCGTGGCGGCGGCGGCGCGACACTTCTGCGCCCAGCGTTTCGTGGTTGCCGTCCGCGTGGCATCGCCCGGCGGCGGGGCCAGCCGCTCGACCGAGCGCCGCACCCCCAGCAGGAGCACCCGATGATCGAGTGGAGCGAGCAGCACCTGATGATCCGCGACGCCGTGCGCAAGTTCGTCGAGGCCGAGATCGTGCCCGACCTCGAGGAGCTCGAGCACGGCGACACGCCTCCCTACGACGTGCTCCGCAAGCTGTTCCGCACGTTCGGCATGGACGAGCTCGCGCGGGGCCGCTTCGAGCGGCAGATCGCGCGGGACGAGGCCGCGGCGAGGGGCGAGGCGCCGGCGTCTTCTTCCGAGCGCCGCGAGGGGGAGGCGGGGCGCGGCGACGCTGCCGCCATGCAGCTGATTCCGTTGATCGAGCTGTCGCGCTTCTGTCCCGGCATGGTGACGGCGCTCGGCGTGTCGGTCGGCCTCACTGCGGCGTCCATCATGTCGAAGGGCACGCTCGAGCAGAAGAAGCGTTGGGGCCTCGAGCTGCTGACGCTCGAAAAGGTCGGCTCCTGGGCGATCACCGAGCCGGGCTCGGGCTCGGACGCCTTCGGCAGCATGGCGTCGACGGCGCGCCGCACCGACGACGGCGGCTACGTGCTCAATGGCAGCAAGACCTTCATCACCAACGGGCCCTTCGCCGACACCATCGTGTTCATCTGCAAGCTCGACGAGGCCGGCGTGGATCCGAAGGACCGCAAGGTGCTGACCTTCGTGCTCGACAGCGGCATGGAGGGGCTCACCCAGAGCCGTCCCCTGCGCAAGATGGGCCTGCACTCCTCGCCCACCGGCGAAGTCTTCGCGCAAGACCTGAAGGTCGGCCCCGACCGCCTGCTCGGCGGCAGCGAGCAGCGCGGCGGCGGCCGCGAGGGCGCCAAGGACACGTTCTCGATGGAGCGCTCGGGCGTGGCCGCCATGGCGTACGGCATCGTCGACCGCTGCCTCGAGCTCTGCGTCGCCTACGCGAAGGAGCGGGTGCAGTTCGGGCGGCCGATCGGCGAATTCCAGCTGATCCAGGACAAGCTCGCCCGCATGGTGGTGGCGCGCATGAACGTCGAGAACATGTTGTTCCGCTTCATCGAGTCGGCGGGGGCGGGGCGCGGCCTGTCGTTCGCGGAGGCCTCGGCGATGAAGCTCTACTCGGCCCGGGCCGCCACCGAGGTGGCCCTCGAGGCGGTGCAGATCCACGGTGGCAACGGCTACATGTCCGAGTATCAGGTCGAGCAGCTCGCGCGGGACGCCAAGGTGCTGCAGATCTACGCCGGCACGGACGAGATCCAGATTTCGGCGATCGCCCGCGATCTGCTCGCCGGCTGACGGGGCGCCGACCCGGGATGGGCTGCTAGCCGTGGCCGAGATCGACCGGCTGATCGACATCATGGCCCGGCTGCGCGATCCGGACGGCGGCTGTCCGTGGGATCTCGAGCAGGACTTCGCGAGCATCGCGCCTTACACGATCGAAGAGGCCTACGAGGTGGCCGACGCGATCGCCCGGGGCGACCGGGAGGATCTGCGAGACGAGCTCGGTGATCTGCTGCTGCAGGTCGTCTACCACGCGCAGCTCGCCGGCGAGGAAGGCGCCTTCGCGTTCGACGACGTCGCTCGGGCGATCGCCGAGAAGCTGGTGCGCCGGCATCCCCACGTCTTCGGCGACGCCGGCGAGCGACCCGTCGAGGCGGTGCGGCGCACCTGGGAGGACACCAAGGCGCGCGAGCGCGAGGAGCGCCGCGCCCGGCGAGGCGAGCGCGAGCCGGACGGGTCCGCCGATCCGTTCGCGGACGTTCCGCTGGCGCTTCCCGCGCTGCGCCGGGCCGCCAAGCTCCTCGGACGCGCGGAGCGGGCGGGGTTGGCTTCCGCCACCGAGGCACCGCAGGAGGCGGCCGCTGCCGCGCTCGGCGAGCTGGCCGGCGAAATCGACTCGCACTCTGCCCCGGAGGGAGATCGGGCGCCGAACCGTCGGCGGGTCGGAGAGTTGCTGCTCGCCGTAGTGGCGCTGGCGCGGCGCCTCGGCGTCGATCCCGAGCGCGCCCTCGACGAGCAGACCCGTGCCTGGGTGGAGCAGGTGAGCCGCCGTCCGTAGCACGGGGCTCGCCCGCGCTGATTCCGGTCAAGCTGGGGGTGTAGCCACCCGATCAGGGTGGGTGCCCCTCCGCGGCATCCCCCTGCCGCCGGTTCGCCGTGATGTGACGCGCGAGGTCGATGGGGCCGAGGGAGAGTCGATGCTGCTCCAGTCCCCCGACGCGATCTACGAAGCGCCTCCCACCGCGGTCATCACCAAGCCGCGCGGGCCCGCCCGCCGTCACAAGAAGCTCGGGCGTCGCCTGGCTCGTGATGCGCGCGTATTCGGGCCCTTCCTGGCGATCGCCGCCCAGGCACTGGCGCTGGCGGCGACGATCGCCTTCCTGGAGCGTGCCCCCGACCCGGCATCGATCTACTGGCCGACCACCTCGAGCAGCTCGACGTCGAACGTCAGCACCGCGCCACCGGGGATCGGCCCCGCGCCCTTGTCCCCGTAGGCGATCGCGGGCGGGCAGATCAGCTTCGACTTGCCGCCCGGCTTCATCATCGTGACGCCCTCGGTCCAGCAGGGGATCACGCGATTGAGCGGGAACTCGGCGGGTGTGCCCCGCTGCACCGAGCTGTCGAAGACGCTGCCGTCTCGCAGCGTGCCGTGGTAGTGGACCTTCACGGTGTCGGTCGGGCTCGGCGACGAGCCTTCGCCCTCGCGCTCGACGGTGTAGATCAGGCCTGACGGGGTGGTCTTCGCGCCTTTGGCCTTGGCGGCTTCGGCGAGGAACTCCTTGCCCTTCGCCTTCTCGCGCTCGGCAACCTCGGCCGTGCGGGTCGTGGCGAACGACTGGGCGAGCGGGGAGTACGCCTGATGGTCGATGTCACCCGTCTTGCCGGCGACGGCGTCCTGGATGCCCGTGACCACCATCGCGAGCTCGTCGTCCGAGAGCTGGAAGCCCGAGAGGTTCTGCTGGCTGATGACCACGCCGATGTAGTAGAGGGCCTTGTCGTCGTCGGTCTTCGGTTCCTTGGCCAGGGCCTCGGCCGAGAGGACGAGCGCGAGGATCGCCGCGAAGGCCCGTGCGGCGAGTCGCATCGCGACACGCCGGTAGTGGGGGCGCGACGTGCGCTCGTGGATGCCGATCATGGAAGCTCCTTTTCGAGGGCCGACAGATCGGCCGGTGGCGCGTGGAGGGCCTCAGGGGGCGCCCGTCCTCGGCCCCGCGCACTGAGCGCGCGAGCGGCGATCTCTCGCCCGGACCGAAGGGTCGCAGAGCATACCGGTGGAGTGGTCCCGGAGCCATCCGTGATCCGGGGCGCGTCGGGCTGCTAGCTCCGCCGCAGCATGGGCTTCAGGTACGCCCCGGTGCGCGAGCCGCGCTTGCGGGCGACGTCCTCGGGCGTTCCCTGAGCGACGACCGTGCCGCCGTCGGGACCACCGTCCGGGCCGAGGTCGACCACCCAGTCTGCCGTCTTGATGACGTCGAGGTTGTGCTCGATCACCACCACCGAGTTGCCCGCGTCGACCAGCGCCGACAGCACGGCGAGCAGCTTGCGGACGTCCTCGAAGTGCAGGCCCGTGGTCGGCTCGTCGAGGATGTAGAGGGTGCGCCCGGTGGCGCGCTTCGAGAGCTCGCGCGCCAGCTTGATGCGCTGCGCCTCGCCGCCCGAGAGCGTTGGCGAGGGCTGGCCGAGGTGCAGGTAGTCGAGCCCGACGCGCTCGAGCAGCGAGAGCGGCCCGGCGATCTTCGGGTGGTTGGCGAACAGCTCGAGGGCTTCGCGCACCGTCAGCTCGAGCACCTCGGCGATCGAGTGGCCCTTGTAGCGGACCTGCAGGGTCGCCTCGTTGAAGCGCTTGCCCTGGCACTCCTCGCAGCGCACGAAGACGTCGGCGAGGAAGTGCATCTCGATCTTGCGGACGCCGTCGCCCTCGCAGGCCTCGCAGCGGCCGCCCTTCACGTTGAACGAGAAGCGCCCGGGCTTGTAGCCCTGCACCCGGGCCTCGGGCAGTCCGGCGAAGAAGCTGCGGATCTCGTCGAAGACCTTGATGTAGGTGGCCGGGTTGCTGCGCGGAGTCCGGCCGATCGGGCGCTGGTCGATGTCGATCACCTTGTCGAGCTGTGACAGGCCCGAGACGCCGCGGTGCTTGCCGACCCGGCGCGTCGACGCGTGGAGCTTGCGCGAGAGCGCGGGGTAGAGGATCTCGTTGACGAGCGTCGACTTTCCTGCACCGGAGACGCCCGTCACCGCCGTCATCACACCGAGCGGGATCTCGACGTCGACGTCCCGCAGGTTGTTCTCGCTGGCGCCCTGGATCTTGACGCTGCCGGTCGACTCGCGCCGGGCCGCCGGCGTTTCGATCTGCCGCCGCCCCGACAGGTAGGCGCCGGTCAGCGAGCCTTTCGCGCGCTCGAGGCTCTTCGGCGTTCCCGCGTGCACGATCGACCCGCCGAGCACGCCGGCCCCCGGCCCGAAGTCGATCACCCAATCGGCCTCGCGGATCGTCTCCTCGTCGTGCTCGACGACGATGACGCTGTTGCCGATGTCGCGCATGCGCTCGAGGGTGTCGAGCAGGCGACGGTTGTCGCGCTGGTGGAGGCCGATGGAGGGCTCGTCGAGGATGTAGATGACGCCGGTCAGCTCGCTGCCCACCTGACTGGCCAGGCGGATGCGCTGCGACTCGCCGCCGGAGAGCGACGGCCCGGCCCGGTCGAGCGACAGGTAGCCGAGGCCGACGGCGCCCAGGAAGTCGAGCCGCGCGCGGATCTCCTTCAGCACTTCGGCGGCGATCTGCTTCGCCGAGCCGTGCAGCTTGAGCTTCTTGAAGAAGTTGCGCGCTTCGTCGACGGTGAGCGCCGAGACCTCGACGATGCCGCGGTCGCCGAGCCGCACGGCCGCACTCTCGGGCCGCAGCCGTCCGCCGCCGCACGTCGTGCAGCGCGTGTTCGAGATGAACTGGCCGTACCACTTCTTCATCCGGTCGCTGCCGGTATCCTTGAAGCGGCGCATCATCCGCGGGAGGACGCCCTCCCAGCTCACGTCGAAGCTGCCGCGGCCGGACTTGTTCTCCCAGCTGATCTTGAACTTCTTGCCCTCCGAACCGTGCAGCAGGATCTGCCGCTGCCGGGCGGGCAGCCGCCGCCAGGGCTTCTCGGAGTCGATGCGCAGCTGCTCCATGATCTGGCGCCGGTAGTTGGCCCCCCAGCCGGTCTTCTCGGAGGTGTTCTCGCCCCACGGCTTGATGGCGCCCTGCTCGATGCTGAGCGTGTCGTCGGGCACCACCAGATCGGGGTCGAACTCGAAGCGCGTGCCGAGGCCGTTGCAGTCGGCGCACATGCCCTGCGGACTGTTGAACGAAAAGGCCTGCGGGGTGAGCTCGGGAAACGAAAGATGGCAGCGCGCGCAGGCGGCGCTCTCGGTGTAGGTCCGGTCCTCGCCGTCGATCTGGGCGATCAGCGTGCCTTCGCCGATGCGCAGCGCCGTCTCGACCGAGTCGTTGAGGCGCGAGCGTGCGCCCGACTTGACGACGATGCGGTCGACCACCGCCTCGACGGTGTGCTTCTTGCGCTTGTCGAGGGCCTCGAGGTCCTCGCTCGGCACGATCTCGCCGTCGACCCGCAGCCGCGTCCAGCCGGCGCGGCGCGCCTCCTCGAGCAGGTCGCGGTGCTCGCCCTTGCGGTTGACGAGCAGGGGCGACATCACGATCAGCCGCGCGCCCTGGCGGTGGCCGAGCAGCTCGCGGGCGATCTGCTCGGCGGTCTGCCCCTGGACCCGGTCGCCGCAGCGGTGGCAGTGCTGTTCACCGATGCGGGCGTACAGCACGCGCAGGTAGTCGGCGATCTCGGTGATGGTGCCGACGGTGGAGCGGGGGTTGTTGCTGGCGGTCTTCTGCTCGATCGAGATCGTGGGGGAGAGTCCGCGGATCGTGTCGTAGCGGGGCTTCTCCATCTGGCCGAGGAACTGGCGCGCGTAGGCGGACAGCGACTCGACGTAGCGGCGCTGTCCCTCCGCGTAGAGAGTGTCGAAAGCGAGCGAGGACTTGCCCGAACCCGAGACGCCGGTCATCACGACCAGCTTCTTCTTGGGGATGCGCAGCTCGATGCTCTTGAGGTTGTGCTCGCGCGCGCCCTTGATGTGGATGTGGTCGAGCTCGGTCTTCATGCCGATCGGGTCTCTCTGTCGGGCTGCACCGGGCGGGGTGGCTGGGGGAACCGGGCGGGTGGCTGGGGGGAA